>CADCCW010000025.1 GCA_902800055.1 uncultured bacterium | reverse complement strand
TTCTCGAAGTACTTCTTGCCGACCTCCATGACGACGTCGGAGAACATCTGGATGAAGCGGCGGTAGCAGTCCCACGCCCAGCGCGGGTTCTTCGTCTGCTCGGCGAGCGACTCGACCACCGTCTCGTTGAGGCCGAGGTTGAGGATCGTGTCCATCATGCCCGGCATCGACGCGCGGGCGCCGGAGCGGACGGAGACGAGCAGCGGGTTCTTGGCGTCGCCGAACTTCTTGCCGGCGGACTTCTCGAGCTTGTCGATGTACTCCATGACCTGGGCCATGATGTCGTCGCCGATCACCTTGCCGTCGTCGTAGTAGCGTGTACAGGCCTCGGTCGTGATGGTGAAGCCCTGCGGCACCGGGAGCCCGAGGCCCGCCATCTCCGCCAGGTTCGCGCCCTTGCCGCCCAGCAGCTCGCGCATGTTCGCATTGCCTTCGGTCTGGCCGGCTCCGAAGAAGTAGACATACTTCTTTTGATTCTTATCCATGGTTTTCTTTTCTTTCTTCTTTTTTCGTTTAGTTTTGTGAATTATACCATAATCGTGCTCAGAATGTCTACGCCCACTCCCGGCGCAAGGGTAGCCCCCATCGAATTAAAATATGGTGAGTTAACAAACGGATTTGCTCACACCTAACGAGGTTCGCCATTCCGAGAAGTGAGCGTCGTTAGACGCGAACAAATCCGCTTGTTACTTCCTACCGGATATAGTACACCGATCCGGAGGGCTGGGTCATCGTCGCCCACGGCGTGTTGCCGTACGCGCCCATGTTGACGCAGCGGCCGTTGTAGCCGGCCGGCTCGCCCCGGTAGTCGCTCTTCGGGTCGCCCTTGTCGATTCCCGGCGACTTCACGCCGCGCGCATACGCCTTCTCCAGCGCTCCGGTCCGCTCGTCGATGTAGCCGAGTCCGCCGCGCAGGTGGCAGTTGACGTTCTCGAGTGCCGCGTAAACCGCAGGTTGCGTCGCGTCCGTCCAGTCCCAGAAGGTTAAATCACCACTCACCTTGACGAGATTCGTCATTGCGACGTATTCCGTCACGAAGAGCGGATCGCCGAAGACAACGCCGTCCAGGAAGTTCGTGGTCGCGGTCGCGGCGCAGGTGATGGAATTGGTGCCTTCCTCGCCGAAGAGCGTATAGGAGACGTTGCAGACGCTATCGCCGCGCAGCGAGATATCTTTGCCGCGGGTCGAAGACAATCTGCCAAGGATGTTCCCGAAGAAGATCGAGTTGTGGACGTTCGCCGTACCGAGGATGAGATTCAGACCCGCCGTTGTTTCGTACCCGTCCGCAAGGTTGTAGGCGAAGGTGCACCGTTCCAGGTCAACCGTGCCCGAAGCGCTGCCAAACAGGACCACCAGCGGACCCGCGGCATTGTTGGGTCCGGAGAAGCCCTTCCAGACAACTTCGTCGCCGTTCGCCACCCATGCGCAGTTGGTGAACGCGGACCCCTCGGCGCCGGAAACGAGCCGCACCGTTCCGCCATAGCCCGCCGAATTGCGCACGGTGCCGAAATTCGCCGCAAACCGGCAGCCGACGGCAGAGACCGGGGCGGAGGAATAGACGGCGCTGCCGGAGCAGTTGCCGGTTGACGGATCGCCCGAGTTTGCACCGCCAGGGGAGCGGAGATAGATGCCGTTATGGACGAAATAGCAATTCTCGATGCGGAGGGACTTGAGCGACGAGGCTTTGATGCCGCCGCCCTGCGGAGCGATGCCGCCATCCATCCCGGTCTTGACTCGATTGCCGCGGAAGAGACAGTTGGCAAAGGTGACGACCGTCGTCGCCGCCGTGCCCGAGACGCGTGCTCCCTTGCCGGAGGGATCCGTCGCCCGACCCATGCCGTTCGTGATGAAGTGGCAGTCCGAGACGAGCATGTCGCCGGCGCCGGTCTTGATGAGTCCGCAGTTGAGCGACCGCGTAAAGTAGATGCGCTCGATGGAGACGGACGCCGAGTTGTCGATGGTCAGGCAGTCGGTCACTTCGACGCCGTCGATCACCGAACGGAACCCGGGCTCTCGCTCCGCCGCCGAATTCTCCCAGCCGTGGAAGCCGCCTTTCACGGAAAGCGGATTGGCGGCGTTCAGCGTGACCGATCCGACCGTGAGCACGTTCGTTCCGGCAATCCAGATCTCGTTCTTCGACGCGCTCACGAGCGAGAACGCAGACCTCAGGTTCGGCACGGCGTCCGACCAGTTCTCGCCCGTTCCCGCGCCAATCGCACCGGGACGCACGTGGATGACGTTCGCCGGACCGCCCTTGCCCCACCACGGCGGCAGATCCTTCGTGACCGGAGTCTCCGCGCTCGTCGCCTCGGCGACGGTGCCGTTGGCGGAAAGGATGACCTTCGCCCAGATCGACCCCGGCTCATAGTAGGCGTTGATCGGGCAGTCGACGACAGTGCCGTTCGCAAGCCCGGAGAGCGTGTTCATCAGCATCCAGCTGCTGCCGTCCGTGGAGACAAGCACATTCGCCGTCGCGAAGAACGCCCCTTCGCCGCCGACGGTGAAATGCACCGTTGGCCTGGAGTATTCCTCGTCGAAAGTGATAGTCACCGGGCCGTCGACCGCAGGCTCGCCGGCGGCGCTCTTGGACGCCTGCGCCGTTCCGCCGTAGGCTCCCGCGTTCACGATTCCACCGTTGGGCGTCGGCTCGCTGCCGACCGGATCCAGAGGGTCGCCGGCGTCGATAGCCGGCGAATTGGTCTCGCCCGAAACGTGCTCGACGCCGTCATTGGTGAAGTAGCCCGTCGACGAAAGCGCATGGACGTCTATGCCCAGCACCTCGTCGAGCTTCGCCTTGTCGAACTGGCGAAGTTTTCTTGCGTTGCTGATAATGACCAGAAGACCGCTGACGTCATTGGTGGAGGAGACAAGCTCGGGATTGCCGAACCTAACACCCGAGCCAAACAAAAGGGTGCCATCGACTACAGACGAATACGAAGACGGGCCATCGGCCGACAAAAGCGAATAGGAGACCTCGGCATGAGCAACATCGGCCATCAGCGCGAGGTCCGCGCCGCCGGAGTTGGAGGAATGGACGATGTTGTTGGCGATAATCGAGTTCTTGATCACGGCCGTGCCCTTCGCGACGGTGACGCCGGCGGCGGATTGCGAGTTGTCCGAGAAGTTGCAGGCGAGCGTGCAGTTGCTGATGGTGACGCGGTCGGTCTCTGCGGCCAAGTTGATGGCGATCTGCCCGCCGTTGATTCCGCCAACTGGAATCGCAGTCTCGTCGCGCCAGTGGTAGTCTTCTTCGTTGCCGGCGAAGACGCAGTGGTCGAAGAGCGTCCCGCCGCTCGTCCCGGCGACGCGCACAATGCCGCCGCGGTTGCTGTAGCAGCTGCCGCGGTTGCCGCGGAACGTGCAGCCTTTCACGGTCGCCGCAGCATTGTTGATGTACAATGCCGCGCCAGCCTGTCCGTCGCGCCCCTCGTTCCACAGGTTTGCTGCCGTCCACGCGAGACCGTTGGTGAGGAAGGTCGAGTCCTCGATGACGACGGAGCCGAAAGTCGAAACATAGAGACCCTGGCCATTGCCGACAATGGTGGCAGTGCCATAGTTGCCGGAAACGACGCTGTTGGAGATGACAAGTTTGGCGTCGGCAGTTCCCGTAAGCGAAAGGCCGATGCCGTTCTGGCTGGCAGACGATGTATGGTTGCCGACAATCTCGCAATTGAGGATCGAGAGGTCGCCGGCGCCAGTCTTGACGATGCCGCGCACACCGTTGAATATCCTGAGGCCATCGAGGACGACGGGCACCCCCGCCGCATTGGAAAACGGCAGGACCGTATAGGCGGCCTGCCCGTCGAGTGTCGACTTCGCGCCGGCGATACGCTCGCCGGGGATGGTCTCGGCACCGGTAAATCCGCCGCGGATCACGGTCGGAACGGCAAAGGCGAAGGTCGCGGGGCTGGCGTTGAGCGCGATGTCGCCGGCAATCCAGATTTCGTTCCTGAGTTCAGTCAACGCCGCGAGCGCGTCCGCCCACGACGTGAACGCGTCGGACCAGCTCGTGCCGTCGTTCTTGCCGCCAATCGCGCCAGGACGCAAGTGAATCACGTTGTCGGGCCCCTTCTTGCCCCACCACGGCGGAAGCGTCCCCGAAACGACGGAGCTCGCCACGGTCGACTCACTCGTCTGCCCCGCTCCAGAGACCACTACCTTCACCTGGATGGTGTCGCCGGGGATGTAGTAAACGGGGACCAAGAAGGTCTTGGTCTGCCCGTTGACCAGTCCGCCAATCGCTCCGGAGACATTCTCCCAGGTCGTGCCGCCGTCTGTCGAGACATAAACAACGCCATGCGCGGTGTAGGAGCCGCTTCCGCCCATCGTGAACGAGACGGTCGGGATTGAGTAG
The DNA here is from genome assembly GCA_902800055.1 of uncultured bacterium. Taxonomy (GTDB): domain Bacteria; phylum Verrucomicrobiota; class Kiritimatiellia; order RFP12; family UBA1067; genus UBA1067. Next base: position 26,310 of record CADCCW010000025.1, on the reverse strand, counting down.
CCGTCGGGGTCGTCCCACGTGACCGTAGGCGCACCGACAACCTCGGGCGAGGCGGAAGGAGTGCGCGACGCCTGCTCGGTGTTGCCGTAACGCCCGAGATTGACACATTCGCCGTTGGGCGCGCTCTCGCGCGAGAAGTCGCTCTCGGGATCGCCCGCGTCGATCGCCGGCGAGCGGACGCCCGCTTCGGCATAGTGGATGTCGCCTTCGGAGTCGAAGTAGCCCGCCTCGGAAAGAAGGTGGCAGTCGTCCGCCGCCACGAAGAGCGGGTCGCCATAGGTCATCGCGTCGCCAAGCTTCGACACGCCGTTGACGAACGAGTAGGTCGCGCCGGTGTCGTCCGCGAGGAGCGTGTAGTCGATGTCGAACGACGCGTTGGCGCCGTCCGCGAAGTCAACGCCGTTCCCGACGAAGATCGAGTTGCGGACGACGATCTGGCCCTTCACGCCCTTCACGCCCGCGCAGCCGCCCGCGGTGGCGTTGGCGTTCGCCGTGAAGGTGCAGTTGGCAATCTCGGTGCGGCCAGCGTCTGAGGAATGTTCAATCATCACCGCCGCGCCGTTCGCGCCGTCAGTCTGGTTGCCGCGGAAGAGGCAGTTCTCGATTATGTTCGGCGCGTTGATGCCCGACGCGCGCACCGTGCCGTAGGTCACGCCGCTGCCGATGTTGCCGATGAAGTCGCACTCCTTGAGCTCGACCGCCGCGCTGTTCGCGTAGATCGCGCTCGTCTTTACCTTCGACGAGGTCGCGAGCGTGTTGCCGTAGAAAAGCGTATTCTCGACCGAGACGCGCCGGGTCTGATAGGAATAGATTGCCGCCGCGCCGTCCGCCGCGTCCGTCGAGGAGTTGTTTTTGAAAATACTGTCCTTGACATACACTGAGCCCTCGTCGTATGGAGTTTTGTCGACACCACGCACAAAAAGCGCGTTGCCGTTCTCCTCGAAGACGCAGTCGTTGACGAACACGTCGCCGGTCCAGCCGGTCTTGGAGACCGCCCTTGCCGGCGAGCCGCAGAAGTGGAGCCGCTCGAAATGCGCGTTGCAGCTGATTCTAAAGACCACGGCGGAGAACTGGCCGTCGCCGTCGATAACGGAGTATGAGCCCTCTTCGCGTTCCTCGATCGTCGATTCCGTCCCCTTGAAGCCGCCGCGGAAGATCTTGTTGCCATAGAACAATTTCTCAGTCGCGGCAGACGCAAGCACGTTCGAGCCGGCGATCCAGATTTCGTGGTTGATATTCGTAGCAGCGGCGAGGTTAAGCGCCGTCGCGAAATCGACCGCGTCCGCCCACGAGGTGCCGCCGTTTGAAGGCAGGCCGTCCGGCTTCACGTAGATCGGCGTTCCGATGCGGAAGTTCGCGCCCGCGACGCCATGGTGGGCACCAATGCCCTTTGCCGCGACATAGCCGTTGCCGTGCCGGAGCGCGACCGCGTTGTAGAGATTGACGCCGGGCGAATTGTTCGCGCCGTAGAGAAGCTCGTAGTCCACCCCTTCCGTGAGGATGTTGCCGTCGTCGTCGCGGACGACGACCGGCGGCCGCACCTGCGCCTCTCCGAAATACGGGTAGCACTTCTCGACTTCGATGTGGAGGTCGGTGTCGGACGTGATCGAGACATTGTCGAAGAGCGAATAGCAGTTGCCGTGCGCGCCGACCGCGATCTTGACGGTCTGGAGCTTGTAGATGCCGCCCTCGGCAACCGTGAAGTCGGCCTGCACGGTGTGCCACGACGTCCCGTAGATGCGCATCTCGTTCGTGACGTTGCAAATCGACTGGACAGCATTGTTCGTGTCGACGAGCTGCCAGGAGTAGATCGTGTGGTCGGTGTTGTTCGCGGCGTGGTCGAACGTCAGCGTGTAGTTGCCGGCGGGCAGGGCAAGCCCTTCCTGGAAGAAGGCAGGGCCCTGGTAGGGACTCAAATAATGCCAGCCGCGCTCGTCGCTCGTCGTCGAATAGGTCCCGATCCCTGCACCGCTGTGAGTCCGGTTCCAGCTCACCGGCATGAAGTACCTGTTGACCCCGTCATTGAAGGATCCCGAGCCCTCCTCGATGCCGGGATCGGCGTTGAGCGCGCGCGCGATGTCGATTTTCTTGAGCATCTGCAGTTTCGCCGCGACCGGCGCCTCGGCGGTGAAGTTGACGGTGAAGAGGTCGGCGGAGCGCGGCGCGCCGTCCGGCAGGCCAAACCACTCCAGCGCCTTCTCGCCGGTCGCCGGCGCATAGACGATCGACACCTCGTCGCCGACGCTCACCCATGCGCTCGCGCCGCCGCCGTTAATGGAGAGCGTACCATCGCCATGCAGCGTGCTGAGGTCGATGAACACCTCGACCTTGCCGCTCGTCGCGTTCCAGCGCATGTCGGGCGCGTTGAACGCCTCCGCCGGCGCGACGCCGTCGAAGCGCACCTTGTCCACTGCGGCATTGTAGGCGATTTCACGCGCCGAAAGCGGGCAGTCGTAGAGGCGAATCGAGTAGATGCGCCCTTCGTAGTTGCACTGGTTTTCCGACCCGCCGCCGATGGTGGCGTTCGGGAAGCTGGAGATCCATCCAAAATCGGCAGTCTGAAACTTCTGGTTGCTGATACCGGTGGTGCGCGGGACTCCACCCTCGTAGAACAGCATCGGCGCATCGCTCCCGCCACCACCCGCGCCATACACGACGGAGAAGTCGTAGGTCGTGCCGGCGGCATCCAGGCCGGTCAGGGTGTTGCGGGTTTCATTGTTTGCTTGGTGGAACCACAACTGGTTTATAGAGCGGTTCCAAAGCACGCGGAACAGGGAGTAGCCGGAGGCAAACATCATGCCGCGCCGGGCTTTGGTGTTGCGGTACTTCACGTCAATCGTGAGGTACTTGCCCGTCTTGCCCGGCGCCGCGCCGGAATAGCCATGCGTCTCGAGGAATCCTTCGCCCCAGTCCGCGTTGCCGTTAAGCGCGAAGTCGAGGCTACCCTTGAGGTCCTTCCAGGTCTTCGCCGTAGGATCGAATGTACCTGTCCCGACATTGTCTATGGCGTCCCAGTGGTTCATGAGCCCGTGCTGGACGTAGGCGGTCGCGGGCATCGCGGGAGCCGGCGTGGTGTAGATCGCAAACTCGTTGGTGACGACGCTCCCGTACGCGCCGATGCCGGTCACGATCGCCTTGCCCGTCCCGACGGCGTCATTGTCCTCGTAGGCGACGGTGTAGTCGACGTCCTTCACGAGCAGCGCGGTGCCGGCGAGGTTGGAGACGACGACCGACGGCTCGAGCGCGGCGCCCGAATAGAACTGGTTGGGAATCCGCGCGACGGCAATGTCCGTCTCGTCGGGTCCTGCGATGAACGCCCCCGTGCCGGCATTCTTGAAGAAGGTGGATGTCACGAAATCCCAGAGTCCGACAGCATTGCCGCGGACGGGAACGAAGTCGCGGACGAGTTCGCCGTCCTGCCAGATTTTGAACGAGTAGAGCGTGAGTCTGGACTTGTTGCCGCCATTGTTGGACGCGAAAATGTTGAGCTTGTTCGACCCGGCGTTGGTCAGCGCCACGGTCTTGGTGACGGCGTTTCCGCCGAGGCTGAAGTGGAGGTTGTCCGCGGCGTTGGTGCTGATGGAGACGAAGCCATCGACACCCTGCTCAGTCTGCAAGCCCGTTGTCGTACCTGCGCCGCGGAAATAGTAGAATCCGCCGGCCGGATAGAACACGTAGCTGTTGTTGGCGTTGTAGGCGCCCGCGCCGAAGTACGCCGTGTTGTCCACGCTGTTGGTGGTGTTGAAGTACATCTCGACGGCGGTATTCGGGCCCGGGACGATGCCGGTGTCGATGTACTGGCTATTGGTGGAGGTGATGGACTTCACGCGCCGGTAGACGTTGAAGGTCGTGGTAAACACATTGTCCGCAAGTTCTCCCTTGCCGGTCACCGTCACCGTCGCGACGCCCGGATCGGCATTGTTGGAGTAGGTGACGTCGAAGTCCTCACTCACGATGTCGCCGCCGATCGTCCATGTCTGCGCGTTGACGACATTCGAGACCGTGAACTCGGGACGGCAGCCGCCGACAAAGCCGCAGACCTGATCAGGAATCGGCAAAGCCGCGACGTACCTCTTCGACACTATTTTGAGCGAAACGTCGTCGAGAAAGAGCGTCCGGTCGGCGGTCGCGAAGGTCTCGAATTTGAGCGTATGCTCGCCGGGCGGCAGCAAGACATCCTCGACCGTCCGGTAGTGGACTTCGCTGGTAGATGTCGGGAAATCTTCATAGAAGATCCGGTTACCGTCAATCGTCACCTCGTAGGGAACACCGGAGTAGCCGCCGCGCTGCTTGCACTTCCACGAAACTTCGACGCCATACGGGCTGTCGTTAGTGAAGACCTGCGTCGCCACGTTCCGCTTCTGGAGAATCGCGCAATAACTTCCGGAGATGAAGGTCGTGGTCACGTTGGGGCCGTATGCGCTGCCCGAAGTGTCAATCTTCGCGTAGTTTCCCGAAGCCGTCCAGCCTGGCGCCCAGTTGCCGGACTCGAAGCCGCCGTTGACGAGCAGTTCGCCGCTCACAGCATAGTTACGTATGACCGTCACGCCCTCGTAGCCTTCGCCGGCCTTGCCGGTCACGGTTACGGTGCCGACGTCGCCGACACGACCGTACGACACCTCGAACGGGCACCCGGCGGGCGCGACGCCGCCCTCGGCGAAAATCCAGCTCGCACCGGATTGAATATTTGTGAGCGTGAAGCCGGGCTCCGGCAAGGTGTCGGGCAGGCAAAGCCGGGCGGGGATCGGCAGAATCGAGAAGCCCGACACGTACTTCACCCCCAGGCTCTTCCCGAGCGCAACCATCTGGTCGGTGGTGAGCACGTCGGGATAGACGCGGAAGTCGTCGATGAGCCCGCCGAACTTCGACTCGCCGGGCTTTGCTCCGCCGTGGCGGCTGCCGAGCTGGCCGTTATTGAAGGGCGCAGCGTACGGCGTCGAGGACGTGGTCCCCTTCAGCTCTCCATCGACGTAGAGGTCGGTGCCGTCCGACTTGATGTTCACGACGTAGAGGTGATATTCCGTGTCGCCGTCCTCGATGCCCTCAACGGTGATTACCGGCGACACGGAGCTGTCGCGGGTAAGGACGAGTGATCCGGGGGTCGTTCCGCGGCGAAGCAGGAGCTCGGTACCGCTGTACTTGACGTGCACCATGATCGCCGTGGACTTCTCGCTGAGCGTCGCGACGACGGCGATCGAGGAGGCATGGTTGGCCGTGAACACGCCGGAGTAAGTCGCATACGGCACGTACTTCGAGGTGTCGATGGCGTAGCCGCACGGGGTCTGGGACCACGTCGCCGTCCCCTCGTTGTTCCAGGTCGCCGACCCGGTGCCGGTGTTGGCAAGACTCTGGTTGTCGAACGTCATGCAGAGCCTCGGCACGAGCCCCGTTACGTCGGCATCCGCCGCATAAACGCTCGCCGCGCCCAGCGCGACCGCGGCCGCCAAAACAATGCCATACGCGAGTTTCTTCATGTCATTACTCCTTTTCATTTCATTGCCCCTCTTGTCCATTCAAAGCCATGCCAAAGTCCAATGTCCAAAATCCAAGCTCGACAGCAGGACTTTGGACATTGGACATTGGACGGAAGGTGAACTTTGGTGTAGTATTCGGCCGGGCGGGAAAACTATAAATTCCGCCCCCACCCCTCAAAATACTTACACTTTTAAACTTCACATTGTGAATAGTACCATATCGCGCCGAATATGTCAAGCGCCTTTACCGCGCGAAGGAACTCAACGCGCTTCCTGCGCGGGGCGACCGCTGTGGATGCAGCCGGGGCAGCCGCCGCGGCAGGAGACGTCCTCGCCAGTCCAGCAGTAGGTGCAGAGCTTCTCGCGCGGCAAACCGATCGCGGCGACGAGGTCGTCCACGGTCTGGAACTTGAGCGAGGTGAGGTTGAGCTTCCTGCGGATGTACTCCACCATCCCCTTGTACGGCTCGCCTTCCGGATCGACGTACTTCGAGACGTCCGCCCCCTCGCCCTCGCACTCGCGGATGTAGCGCCGGGTGATGAGGTCGTACTCGCTCTTGGAGCGCGAGAAGTTGATGAAGCGGCAGGGATAGAGCAGCGGCGGACAGGCGATGCGCACGTTCACCTCGCTGCAGCCCTCGGCGTAGAGGCGGTCAGCCTGCTTGCCGAGCTGGGTGCCGCGCACGATCGAGTCGTCGCAGAACACGAGCCGGCGGTTGCGGATAAGCCCCGGGATCGGGATGAGCTTCATCGAGGCGACATGCTCGCGCTCGCGCTGCTCCGACGGCATGAACGACCGCGCCCAGGTCGGCGTGTACTTGACGAACGGACGCGAGTACTTCACCCCCTTCTCGTGCGCATAGCCGAGCGCGTGCGAAGTGCCGGAGTCCGGGATGCCGCAGGCGACGTCGGGCTTGAACTCGTCGCGCTTGGCGAGCGCCGAGCCGCAGCGGTAGCGCGCCATCTCCACGTTGCGCCCTTCGTAGGACGAGGCCGGAAAGCCGTAGTAGACCCAGAGGAAGGAGCATATCGCCATCTCCCCGCCCGGCGCGATCAGCGTCTTCTCGCCCTCCGGCGTGAGCTCGACCATCTCGCCGGGGCCGAGGTCGCGCACATGCTCGTAGCCGAGGTTCAAAAGCGCGCACGACTCCTGCACCGCGACCATCGCCCCGTCCTTGCGACCGATCACGACGGGCGTGCGGCCGTAGCGGTCGCGCACGGCGAAGAAGCGCCCGTCGCCGGTGACAATCAGCATGGTGCAGCTGCCGCGGACGCGGCTCTGCACGTACTTCACCCCCTCGACGAGACTCTCCTTGGTGGCGATCAACGCCGACACGACCTCCGTCGGCCCCACCATCCTGCTCGTCGTCGAGTACTGCAACTGCACGCAACTGGTGGCGAAGAGCTCCGCCTTTAGCTCCTCGAGGTTGTCGATCAGCCCCACGGTGACGATGGCGAACGACCCGGTGCGGGTGAACATGACGAGCGGCTGCGGGTCGGTGTCGGAGATGACGCCGATTCCCACGCGGCCCGCGAAGCGCCCAACGTCATGCTCGAACTTCGAGCGGAACGGCGCGTTCTGGATGTTGTGGATCGACCTCCTGAAACCGTCCGGCCCCAGCACCGCCATTCCGCCGCGGTGGGTTCCGAGATGTGAATGATAGTCGGTGGCGTAGAAGAGATCGTCCACGCAGTCGTTCTTCGACACCACCCCGCATAATCCGCCCATCAGATCCTCCTTTTCATAGGAGGTGTATTATACCATATTCTGGCGTTCAGACATGCTGGCAAGCAGCTTGGCGGCAGCGGCGGCCTCCGCCTCCTTGTGGGTGCGGGCCGACGCCTCGGCCTCGCCCATGCCCTCGACCCGCACACGCGAAGTGAAGACCGGCTCGTGCGACTTCCCCGCCACCGAGACGAGAGTGTACTCGGGATGGCGCGGCGGCTTCATCGCCTGCGCGCGCACCTGCAGCTCGCCCTTGGGGTTGCCGCCCCACTCGGCCGCCGCCGGTTCCTCGCCGAGGCCGAGCGCCGCGAACACCTCGCGCGCCGCCGCGATTCCGCCGTCGAGATACGCCGCGCCGATGACCGCCTCGACCGCGTCCGCCAGCGTCTTGGACCCATCCGCGACCGGAGGCGCGCCGCGGCCGACCTTGAGGTGCGCGGCAATCCCCGCGCGCGCGGCGGCGGCGGCGAGCGCGGCAGTGGAGACCATCCGCGTGCGGCGCACGGTGAGCGAGCCTTCGTTCTCGCCCGGCATCGCGGCGTAGAGCCGCTCCGCCGCGACCATACCGAGGACCGCGTCGCCGAGGAACTCGAGGCGCTGGTTGTCGCGCACGGCGGCGTCCGCCATCCTGCACGACGGCGTGGTAAGCGCCTCGGCGAGCAGCGCCGCGTCGGCAAAATCGTGTCCGCAGAACTCCATGGCTCAGCCGCGCAGGCGCGCCACGATCGCCGCGGCCTCGGCGGCGAGCTTGCCGATCGCGGCCCAGTCGCCCGCCGCCAGCGCGTCCTTCGGCACCAGCCAGGTGCCGCCGCAGCAGACGATCTCCGGGACGGCGAGGTAGTCGCCGACATTGTCCGGCTTGACTCCGCCGGTGGGCATGAACTTGACCCCGGTGAAGCGGAACGCGCCGAGCAGGTTCTTGATCATCTTAACGCCGCCCGCGGCCTCGGCCGGGAAGAACTTCACCATCCGGTAGCCGGCGGTGAGCGCCTGGCTGAGCTCGCTCGCGGTGGCGATGCCGGGGCAGAACGGCAGATCCACGGCCTTCGCCGCCGCGACGACCGCAGGGTCGAAGCCCGGCGCCACGCCGAAGACCGCGCCCGCCGCCTTCGCGCGACGCACCATGCTTTCGTCGAGCAGCGTTCCCGCACCGACTACGGCCTCGGGCACTTCGCGGCGGATCACCTCGATTGCCTCCGGCGCCGCCGCGGTGCGAAAGGTCACCTCCAAAACCGGCAGCCCGCCGCCGACCAGCGCCTTGGCGAGCGGAACCGCCTGCTCCGCCTTTTCTATCACGATGACGGGCACAATGCCCGCCTTGCCCAAAGTGTCAATCATGTCCATGTGGCGTATTATAGCACAATTATGTGGTATAATACCACCACCCAAGCGATGGAAACGGCGCTGGAGACATTTACGAAACGCTTTGCACCCCCCGGCTGGAAAACCGGGGGCGGGGTTTCCATTCCCTCGCTCACCGGCGCGGCGGACGCCTTCCTCGCGCTCGCGCTCGCCACAAAGCCGCGCGCAGTCCTCGCCGTCGTCCCCGGCATCCCCGACTCCGACCGACTGCTCGCCGACCTGAACCTGCTGGCCCCGTCCGTGCCGCGCAAGCGCGGACGCGGCCAGCTGCGCGTCCTCGAGTTTCCCTTGCCGTCGGATGGCGACCGCGCCGCCTTCTCGCTGCGGCTGAAGACGGCGGCCGCGCTCGGCGCGTGGGAGCTTTCGCCATATCCCTGCGTGGTCGTCGCCCCAGCCGCGGCGGTCGCCGCGCCGCTGCCGGCGCACGCGCCGGAGCCGCTTAGGGTAGCAGCCGGCGGCGGACGCGGGAGCGCGGTTTCGTTCAACGACTTCGCCGCGCGCCTTGCCGCGCTCGGCTACTCGCGCGTCCCCCAGGTCGCGCAGGAAGGCGACTACTCCGTGCGCGGCGGCATCATCGACGCCTGGTCGCCGGGCGAGGAGCTGCCGGTGCGGGCCGAGTTCTTCGGCGACGAGCTGGAGGGGCTGCGCTCGTTTTCCTCCGCCACCCAGGTCTCGGTCGGCGGCGTCGACCAGGCGGAGTTCATGCCGATTGAAAACGGCCTCCCGGACGCAGACGGCGGCGGCACCTTGCTCGAGCGCATGCCGGAAGGCTCCGTCGTGCTTGCGCTCGAGCACAACGAGTACCGGTTGCCGGAGTCGGCGCGCGACCGGCTCTCGTTCGTCTTCTCCGGCGACCCCGCGCCCCGCGGCGTGCCGACCTACGACTTCCAGACCGTGCCGCTCCCCGGCTTCGCCGAACTCGGGGCCGACGCCGCGCGCCACCCGGAGCTCTTCGAGCAGTCCCGCGCCCGGCTCGAGCGCCACCTCGACGCTTCTGAAAGGCTCGGCGCGCGGGTGGTGCGGATCGACGACCTCTCCGGCGGCTTCGAGCTGCCGGGCGCAAAAGGCGGCAAGGCGGTCATCGCCGTCTCCAAGGCCGACCGCGTCTTCGCGCGCCGCCGCGCCGCGCCGCCGCGCCGGGGGCTCGCCGCCAGCACGGGGGCGCGGATCTCCGACTTCGACGAACTCGAGCCCGGTGAATACGTGGTGCACGTCGACTATGGCGTCGGCCGCTACATCGGATCGTCGGAAATCACCGTCAACGGACGCCGCAGCGAAGTGTTCACCGTCGAGTACGCCGACGGCGGCAAGCTCCACGTGCCGGCGGCCCACGCCCACCTCCTCTCGCGCTACATCGGCGTGCGCGGCGAGGAGGTGCGCCTCCACCGGCTGGACGGGCGGCGCTGGGAGAAGGACCGGCTCAACGCGCAGAAGGCGGTGACCGACCTCGCCGCCGCCCTGCTGGAGACCCAGGCCCGCCGCGCCACCACGCCCGGCTTCGCCTACGACGTCGCGTGCGACGGGCTTGACGCGTTCGAGGCGGCGTTCCCCTACGAGGAGACGCCAGACCAGGCCGAGGCAATCGAGGCGGTCAAGCGCGATCTCGCCTCGGCCAAGCCAATGGACCGGCTCGTCTGCGGCGACGCCGGCTACGGCAAGACCGAGGTGGCGATGCGCGCGGCCTACATCGCGGCGATGAACGGCAAGCAGGTCGCCGTGCTCGCGCCCACCACCGTGCTCGCCGAGCAGCACTTCGAGACCTTCTCCTCGCGCTTCGACGGCACGCCCATCCGCATCGAGTCGGTCTCGCGCTTCCAGGGCGAAGAGACCCGCCGCGGCACCTTCAACCGCCTCGCCGCCGGCACCTGCGACATCGTGATCGGCACCCACGCGCTGCTGACCGGGCGGACCATGTTCCGCGACCTCGGGCTCATCGTGATCGACGAGGAGCAGCGCTTCGGCGTCAGGCACAAGGAGTTCCTCAAGCGCCTGCGCGCGACGGCGGACGTGCTCACCCTCTCGGCGACGCCGATCCCGCGCACGCTCTACCTCTCGATGACCGGCGCGCGCGACCTCTCGCTCCTCCGGTCGCCGCCGCGAGAGCGGGTTGCGGTGGAGACGAAAGTCACGCGCGACTCCGACGCCGCGGTCGCCGCCGCCATCTCCGCCGAGCTCTCGCGCGGCGGGCAGGTCTACTACCTCCACAACCGCATCTCCACCATCCACCTCGCCGAGCGGCGCATCCACGCCGTCGCGCCAAAGGCGCGCGTAGTCGTCGCGCACGGCCGCATGGACGCGCGCAGCCTCGCCGCGAAGATGCGCGACTTCGAGCGCGGCCTCTACGACGTGCTGCTCTCGACGACGATCGTGGAGTCGGGCCTCGACATCCCGCGCGCGAACACCATCATCGTCGACCGCGCCGACACCTTCGGCCTCGCCGACCTCTACCAGCTGCGCGGACGCGTAGGGCGCTCGTCGCGCCAGGGCTACGCCTACCTGATGATCCCTGCCTCGGGCGACATCGACTCCGACGCCAGGGAACGCCTCGCCGCGCTCCGCCGCCACGGCGGGCTCGGGGCCGGCTTCAACCTGGCAGTGCGCGACCTCGAGCTGCGCGGCGCCGGCAACCTCCTCGGCTCGCAGCAGTCTGGGCACATCGCGGCGGTCGGCTTCGGGCTCTACTGCCAGCTCCTCAAGCGCACCATCGCGCTGATGAAGGGCGAGCAGGCGAAGGAGACGGTGGATGTGAAACTCAACCTTGACTTCGTCCAGCCCCATCTCCCCTACGAGTACATCGAGGACGACTCCCAGCGACTGGAGCTCATCCGCAGGTTCGCGGAGGCGCAGGACATAAGGTCGGTCACCGCGCTCGCACTGGAGATGAAGGACCGCTTCGGACCGCCGCCGCGCGACGCCGACGAGTTCGTGGCCGTCGCCGCGCTCCGCGTGCGCTGCGCCCGCGCCGGGATCTCCAACCTCGACGTCAAGGACGGACGGGCGGTCTTCTACCGCGCTGGCTCGCGCGAGATCGCCTTCGTGGAGTTCCTCAAGGGCAAGACCTTCAAGGCCAAGCTCGCGGAGCTAACCCGGGCGCTCGTCACCAGCACCAGGTGAGCGACGCGTAGGCGGAGATGCCGGCGGCGCGCTGGCCGGGGAAGACCTCGAAGCCCTGGTCGAAGATGTCGTCCACGCCGAGCCGGGCGGTAACGCCGCGGAGGAACGACAGCTCCCAGCTCGCCTCCGCCCGCGAGACGTTGCGGATGCGTCCGCCGCGGCGGATCTGGTTGCGCTCCCAGACCTCCACGCCCTGCCGCCAGGACACCGCGAGACCCTCGACGATCTCCCACTTGAGCGTCCCCACGATCCCGGCGAGCGGATAGTCGAGCGCATAGCGCGAGGCGTAGTAGTCGGCGTCGGAGAACTTCTTCGCAAGCTCGCCCTCCGCGCGCAGCGTCACCCCGCCGCCGAGTTTCCACTCCCCTTCGCCCGACGCGCCGAAGACGTCGACCTCGCCCAGGTCGGTCGCGTACCACGCCGACGACGGCGAGCCCTTGAGCCAGTCGACGAGATGCGAGCTGCGCGCGTAGAAGAGACCGATGCGCGCGCGGTCGCGCACCAGGTCGAACGCGACGGTGCGGCGTCCCTTGAGCGGCAGGCCGGAGTTGCCGAGCGAGGACGGCGACTCGTAGTTGAGCTCGGTGTAGCTCGGCGCGCGGTACGCCTCGCGGTACGAGAGCTGCGCCTTGGTGCGCTCGTCGAAGCGGTAGGCGATTCCGCCGGCTCCGGAAAAGCGGCTGTTGTAGTTGCTGAAGAGGTCGGCCGCCGGTCCGAGCGAAAACTCCCAGTCGCCGACGGCGACGCCGGGGATCGCGGCAAGCGACTCCTGGACGCGGGAATGGTCGCCGAGCGATCTGGAGCGGATGATCTCGAAGAGCGTGTCGCTGCGCAGGTCGATGAAAAACCGCTCGGCGAAAACGCGCCGCGTCGCGCCGTGGAGGACGACGGTGTCGGAGGTGTGGCGGTTTTCGTAGAACTCGTGGTCGTAGCGGTCGAGCCAGTAGACGTCGTGCTCGCGCTGCCAGGACACCGTCAGCTCGGCGGGCTGTCCGTCGCCGGCATCGTACTTCCAGGAACCGAAGAGCATACCGCCGGCGTCCTCTTCCCAAGCAGGGTACTTCTCGTTCGCGCCGTAGGCGCCGCGCACGCCGAAGTCGCGCCAGAACCCGGCGACGAGCAGGTCCGCGCGCCAGTTCTCCGCCAGCGCGCCGACGCGTCCGCCTGCAGTCACCCGCCAGAGGGAATTGTCGTCGTAGCCGTCCACGCGGTCGGCGTGGGCCGAGTCGACGAACGCACCCGCCCAGCCGCGCACGGAATCGGAAATCGCAAAACCCTCCGCCGCGTCGGCGCGGACGAAGGCGAGGCCGCGCAGACCGGCGCCGGCGGTGACGGAGCCCTCGCGTCCCGACGGCGCGGAAAGCTCGAGCGCAAGCGCGCCGGCGGTGTGCCCGGCGGTGCGCCGCGCGAGATCGAGCGCGGTCGGCACGGCCGCGGCACCGATCCACGCCGAAGGAACCGGCAGATCGGCGTTGAAGTGCTCGGTGTGCGCGTTGCGAAGCGGCGCGCCGGCGAGGACGAGTCCTGACTCGGAGAACGCGCCGGCGTTGACGCTGAGGTCGGCGAGCCCGCCCGCCGGGCCCTGCTCGCGCGCCGCAAACGCAGCGCTCGCGCCGCGCCAGACGGAGTCCACCGCCCCGGCCGCGGCGGGCGCAGGGCGCTCGCCCCAGACCTCGACCGGCTGGAGCTCCTGAACGGAATTGGTCGCGGCGGAAAGAGCCGCCGCGATTAGAAGCGCGCCTGTCATTTCTGAAGCCTACTCCTTGACCTTGGGCAGCTTCTCGAGGCTGAGCCGGATGTCCTCGTCGGTCGGCTCGCGGTCCTCCATCCTGCCGTCGTTGAACGCCTGGTAGGCGGTGAGGTCGAAGTAGCCGGTGCCGGTGAGCCCGAAGAGGATGGTCTCCTCGCGCCCCTCGGCCTTGCACTTCAGCGCCTCGTCGATCGCCGCGCGGATGGCGTGGCTGGACTCCGGCGCGGGCAGGATGCCCTCGACGCGGGCGAACTGCACCGCGGCGGCGAAGACGTCGGTCTGCTTCACCGAGACGGCCTCCATGAGCTTCTGGTCATAGAGCTCCGACAGGGTGGAGCTCATGCCGTGGAAGCGGAGCCCGCCGGCGTGGCTGGGCGAGGGGATGTAGTCCGCGCCGATGGTGTACATCTTCGCGAGCGGGCAGATGCGGCCGGTGTCGCAGTAGTCGTAGGCGTACTTGCCGCGGGTGAACGACGGGCAGCTCGACGGCTCGACGGCGACGATGCGGTAGTCGCGCTCGCCGCGGAGCTTCTCGCCCATGAACGGAGCGATGAGCCCGCCGAGGTTGGAGCCGCCGCCGGCGCAGCCGATGATCACGTCCGGGCGCTCGCCGAGCTTCTCGAAGGCGGCGTGCGCCTCGAGGCCGATGATGGACTGGTGCAGGAGCACCTGGTTGAGCACCGAGCCGAGAACGTAGCGGTAGCCCGGGTTCTTGACCGCCGTCTCCACCGCCTCGGAGATCGCGCAGCCGAGCGAGCCGGTGGTGCCGGGGTGCTCGGCGTTGATGAGCTTGCCGATCTCGGTGGTCATCGACGGCGACGGCGTCACCTCCGCGCCGTAGGTGCGCATCACCTCGCGGCGGAACGGCTTCTGCTCGTAGGAGCACTTCACCATGAAGACCTTGCAGTCGAGGCCGAAGAACGCGCAGGCCATCGAGAGCGCCGTGCCCCACTGCCCCGCGCCGGTCTCGGTGGTCACGCCCTTGAGCCCCTGCGCCTTGGCGTAGAACGCCTGGGCGACGGCGGAGTTGAGCTTGTGCGAGCCGGAGGTGTTGTTGCCCTCGAACTTGTAGTAGATCTTCGCCGGGGTGCCGAGCGCCTTCTCGAGGAAGTACGCGCGCACGAGCGGCGAGGGGCGGAACATGCGGTAGAAGTCGCGTATCTCGCGGGGGATCTCGAACTGGGCGGTGTCGTTGTCCAGCTCCTGGCGGATCAGCTCCTTGCAGAACACCGGCTCGAGGTCCGCGGCGGTGCAGGGCTTGCCGGTCGCGGGCACGACGAGCGGCGCGGGCTTCTTCTTCATGTCCGCGCGCATGTTGTACCAGCACTTCGGCACTTCGTCTTCGCCGAGGTAGGTCTTGTAGGGGATGCTTTTACTCATCTTGATGCTTCCTTTCTCATATTTGAAAATCAGTCCTCGCCTTCGCCGGCGATGATCCGCCGCGCCTCCGCGAGCGCGCGGCCGCGGTGCGAGATCGCGTTCTTCTCCGCCGCGGAAAGCTCCGCGAAGCTCTTCTCAAAGCCGTCCGGCACGAAGAGCGGGTCGTAGCCGAATCCCTCCGCGCCGCTCGGCGCGATGGCGATGCGTCCGAAGACGCGGCCGACGGCGACGTGCTCGCGGCCGTCGGGCCCGACGAGCGCCACCGCGCAGGTGAAGTTGGCGCGGCGGTCCGAGACGCCAGCAAGGTTCTTGAGGAGGAGCGCGTTGTTCGCGGGCGTGTTCGTCGGCTCGCCCGCGTAGCGCGCGCTCCTCACCCCCGGCGCACCGCCGAGCGCGGCGACCTCGAGACCGGAGTCGTCCGCCATGCACCACTCGCCGCGGTGTCGCGACGCGATCGCCCGCACCTTTATGAGTGCGTTGCCGGCAAAATCCGGCGCGTCCTCCACGACGCCGGCGGGGTCGTCGGCGACGATTTCGAACTTCGGCAGGATCTGGGAAATCTCGCGGAGCTTGTGCTCGTTGTGGGTGGCGACGTAGAGCTTCATCGGGTAATCACGAGACCGTTGGCCACGGCGCGCGGCTTGCCGTCGCTCGGCCGGTTGAGATATTCGCCTTCGACCCAGAGCGCGGTGGAGCCACCGCCGTCGAACTGCCCGGCGTCGGTGCAGCCCTCGCGCCGGAGGATCTCCGCCGCGTGAGTGGAGGGCATGCCGAGCGACCAGCCGAACTGCCGCGCGTCGGCGACGAGGAACACCACCAGGTTGGTGCCGAGCCCGACGAGCGAGCGCGGGTAGTTCTTCTGCTCGTCATTCGGATAGCAGACGTGGTTCTTGCCGTCGATAACCTTGCCGTTCTGGAGCGGACGGTTCCAGACGCGGATGGCGTCGACCAGCTCCGCGCCGTCCATGAACGCCCTGAATTCAGCGCCCTTGCCCTTCGACGAGAGCTTGCCGAAACCGAGCGAACCGTCGGCGCGGCGGCCGACAACCTCGTAGCCCGACGGTCCCCAGCAGCCGATCTCCTCGAGCCTGCCGTCGACGAGGGTGATGCCGAACGGGCGCGCCGGCTCGGCCGGCTTGCCGTCCTTGGCGCCCTTCTCGTAGAGGAAGAAGTCGCCGTTGAGCGCGGCGACCGGCTTGCCGCCGGATTCGCGGGCCGCCTTCTTCGCCAGCGCCTCGGGCGTGAGGCGCGTGGCCCTGCCCTCCTTCCCCAGCACGAACCTGAGCTTCAGCTTCGGGTCGGCGGCGAGGTCGAATTTCGCCATCCTCACCTCGCACGGAGTCTCGGGGATGCGCATCGAGACGACGGTGACGCCGGGCGAGACCTGCCGCTCCTCGCGCACGACGGTCGCAAAGTCCAGTCCCGGCGACGTGGGCGCCGCCAGAGCTGAAAGCGCCTGCGAAAGTGCCGCGACCTGCGCGAGAAGCGACATCGCGACAGCCCTACCGGTTGGTCGCATAGAGCGGACCGAAGTTCGCGCACGCGCGGTAGTCCGCGCCGGTCGGGTCGTCGGACGCGCCGAAGAGCCCCCAGCAGTGCGGCTGGAACACCTTGTCCTCTGGCACGTTGTGCATGGCGACCGGGATGCGGAGCATCGAGGCGAGCGTGATGAGGTCCGCGCCGATGTGGCCGTAGGCGATCGCGCCGTGGTTCGCGGCCCAGGCGTTCATCACCGAGTAGACGTCCTTGAAGAAGCCCTTGCCGGTGAGCCGCGGCGTGAACCACGTGCACGGCCACTCGGGGTTGGTGCGCTCCATCAGCGTCTTCTGCTGCTTCGGGTCGAGCGTGACCGACCAGCCCTCGGCGATCTGGAGGACGGGGCCCTGGCCCTTGACGATCGAGATGCGCGTCATCGTCAGCGGCATCCCCTTCGGCGTCAGGAACGAGCTCGAGAAGCCGCCGCCGCGGAAGTACTCGACGCCAGCCGGCACCCACTTCGTCGCCTTCAAGGTGGCGTCGATGTCCTTCTGGGTGACGTCCCACCAGTTCTTGAAGACGGCCTTGCCCTTCTCCTTCATCTCGCCCGCCGCGTCAAGGCAGCAGGAGCCGGAGTTGAGCAGGTGGATGATGCCCGCCTTGGCGTCCTTGGGAAGCCCCTTGCCGGTCGCGCGCTTAACCGCCGCGTCGCTCCAGTACGTACGGACGTCGGCGAACATCGACGCCTTGTTGGTGAGGAGCCACATCAGCAGCATGCAGATGCCGTTGAGCGAGTCGTTCTCGGTCGCGAGGATCTGCGGCATCTTCTTGCCGTTCCAGTCGAACGACGTGTTGCACATCACCTCGGCGACGTCGCCGTTCGGCCAGTGGTCGGTCCACTGCCGCTGGCCCTGGAAGCCGCCGGCGATCGCGTTCCTGCCGACCGCCTCCTCGCCGAAGCCCATCTCCTTCAGCTTGGGATTGCCGGCCATCATGTCGCGGACGATGATCGCCATCTTGGCGATGAACTCCCAGTCCTTGTCCTTCTCGGCGCGCGACTTCTGGATCTTCGCGGGGTTGTAGTCCTTGCCCTCCTTGAGGTTCTTGCGCATCCACGCGATGGCCTTCTTGTACTCCTCCTTGTCGTAGATGCCCTCCTCGATGCGGCGGAGGATCTCGCACTCGTCCATGTTCTCCGGGGCGATGCCGAGGTAGTCCTGCATGAAGTTGACGTCCACGAACGAGCCCGCGATGCCCATCGCCGAGGTGCCGATGGAGAGATAGCTCTTGCCCTTCATCATCGCGACGGCGAGACCGGCCTTGGCGAACCGGAGGATCTTCTCGGCGACGTCGGCGGGGATCTTCGAGGACTCGTCGCGGTTCTGCACCTCGTGGCCGTAGATGCCATATGCGGGCATGCCGCGCTGCGCGTAGCCGGCGAGCATGCAGGCGAGGTAGACCGCGCCGGGGCGCTCGGTGCCGTTGAAGCCCCAGACGGCCTTCGGCATCTGCGGGTCGAGGTCCATCGTCTCGGTGCCGTAGCACCAGCACGGCGTAACCGAGAGCGAGACGCCCACGTTGTTGTCGCGGAACTTGTTCGCGCACATCGCCGCCTCGAACCTGCCGCCGATCGTGGTGTCGGCGATGACGCACTCCACCTTCGACCCGTCGGGGTACCTGAGGTTGTCGGAGATGAGCTTCGCCGCGGCCTTGGCCATGTCCATGGTCTGGACCTCGAGCGACTCCCTGACGCCGCGCCGGCGGCCGTCGATGATCGGGCGGATGCCGACCTTGGGGAAACCGTTGTGGGTGAACACTGTCTGTGCCATTTTTGACTTCCTTTCAGTTTTTGATTGTTTTTGGTCCTAAAAAGAGCCGACGGGCACGAACGAAACGCACCCTGGTCAGAGCGAGCGCGGCAGCTCCTCGAGCGAGTAGCACTCGATCGTGTCGCCGGTCTGGAAGCCCTCGTAGCCGGCGAAGCACACGCCGCACTCCTGCTGACCGGTGACCTCCTTGACCTCGTCCTTGAAGTGGCGCAGGGTCTGCACCTTGCCGTCCCACACCTTCTCGCCGTTGCGCAGGATGCGGTACTTCTCCTTGGCGACGAGGCGGCCGTCGAGCATCTGGGAGCCGGCGATCTTGCCGAGCTTGCCGATGTCGTAGATGGCCTTGATCTCGGCGTGGCCGAGCACCACCTCCTTGTACTCCGGCGGCAGCAGGTCGAGCATGCAGCTCTTGACGTGGTCGATGAGCTCGTAGATGATGCGGAAGGAGTTGATCCTGACGCCGTCGTGGCGGGCCTGGTTCTGCACGCCCGCATCGTTGCCGATGTCGAAGCCGACGATCACCGCCTTGCCGGCGGCGGCGGACTTGACGTCGGTGAGCGAGACGTTGCCGGTGCCGGTGCCGATGACGCTGAGCGAGACCTTGTCGGACTTGATCTCGTTGAGCGCCTGGACGATCGCCTCGAGCGAGCCCTGGGTGTCGGACTTGACGATGACGTTGAGCTCGCGCTGGCCCTCCGCCGCCATCGCGCTCATGAGCGCGTCGAGGGTGACGGTCTTGGAGTTGGCGAGCGCCTCCTCCTTCTTCTCCTGCGCCGTCTGCTCGGCGAGGGTGCGCGCGCGCTTCTCGTCGAGCATCACGCGGAACTCGGCGCCGGCCTCGGGGACGCCCGAGAGGCCCGTGCACTTCACCGGCGTCGCCGGCGGCGCCTCCTTGACGCGGCGGCCGCGGTCGTCGATGAGCGCGCGGACCTTGCCGAAGTGCTCGCCGATGAGGATGGCGTCGCCCACCTTGAGCGTTCCGCCGGTGACGAGCAGCGTGGCGCAGGGGCCGAGGCCCTGCTGCAGCTCGGACTCGATCACGAAGCCGTTGGCGCGGCGGTTGGGGTTGGCCTGGAGCTCCAGCACCTCGGCCTGGACGAGGATGTTCTCGAGGAGCGCGTCCACGCCCTCGCCGGAGACGCCGGAGACCGGGCAGCAGATGATGTCGCCGCCCCAGTCCTCGGGCGTGAGGCCGCGCTTCTGCAGCTGCTGCTTGACGCGGTCGACGTTGGCGGTGGGCTTGTCGCACTTGGTGATCGCCACCATGATCTGGACGCCGGCCTGGCGGCAGACCTTGATGCACTCCTCGGTCTGGGGCATGATGCCGTCGTCCGCCGCGATGATGAGGACGGCGATGTCGGTGATCTGGGCGCCGCGCGCGCGCATCGCGCTGAAGGCGGCGTGGCCGGGGGTGTCGAGGAAGGTGATCTTGCGCCCGGCGACGTCCACCTGGTAGGCGGAGATCTGCTGGGTGATGCCGCCGGCCTCGCCCGCGGCGACGCGCTCCTTGCGGATGTAGTCCATCAGCGTGGTCTTGCCGTGGTCGACGTGGCCGAGGAAGGTGATCACCGGCGCGCGCGGGCGCAGCGTCTCGGGCGGATCCTCGGGGATGAGGTCGTCCGCGTCGATGGCCTTCAGGACCGGCTTCGCGGCCGCCTTGTCGCGCGCATGCTCGATCGTCACCTTGAAGCCGTACTTCTCGGCCACCTTGGTGGCGACGTCGGGCTCGACGCGCTGGTTGATGGAGGCGAGGATCTTCAGCCCCATCAGATCGGCGATGAGCCGGTTGGGCTTGATGTTCAGCTTGGCGGCGAGGTCCTTCACGATCACCGCGCCGCGGATGGAGATCTCGCGGTTGGTCTCGTCCACCGAGATCCTGCCGCCTTGCTGCGGCACCACCTGGGCGACGCGCGGCACGCGCTTGTCGAAGCTCTTCTGTCCCTCGCGGTCCTTCTTGCCCTTGCGGTTGCCGCGCTCGTAGTAGTCGTCGTAGTTGGGCTGCTTCGGCGGCTTGGGCTTCGGCGGCGCGGCGACGGAAATGGAGATCGAGGGGGCCGGCTTCGCCTTCTGAAGCGGCTTGAAGCCGGCGTGGGTGAGGCCAGTCTTGGCGAACGCCGGCGTAGTCGCGGGCGTCTTCGGCTTGTAGCCGGGCGCCATGCGGATCACTGGCTTTGCGGGCGCGGCGGGCTTCGCCTCCTCCGCGGGCGCCGCGGGCGCGACGGGCACAGGCTTCGCCGCCTTGGCCGGCGCCACTTTCCCGCCATTCGCGGCCTCCGCCGCGATGCGCAGGTGCTCGGCGAGCTTCTCGCGCTGCTCGGCGAAGAACTTCGCGTTGAGCTCGGCCGCGCGGCGACGCTTTTCGCCGCGCTTCGCGGCGGCATCTCCGGCACCGGCGCCGAGCGCGCCGCGCAGGCGCTCCGCCGCCGCGTCGTCGACAGTGCTGATCGCGCTCGAGACCGCGACGCCGGCGGCTTCCGCCGCCTTGATGACGTCGGCGCTCGTAACGCCCGCCTCTTTCGCCAGTTCGTATACTCTCATTGGAATGGACCCTGCTGCTACTTGCCTTCCTCGGCTTCCGCGCCGCCCGACGTGAGCGCCGCCACCGCCTTGGCGGCGGCGTAGACGCCCTTGGCCTGCACCTCGTCAAGACCGGAGGAGGCGATGAAGTTCGCCTCGTCGGCGTCGGCGATGCCCTCGACGTCGAGGAAGCCCGCGTCGGCCATCTTGGTCGCCGCCGCGATCGACACCGAGAACATCTCGGCGAGTTCCTTGATCGCCTCGGCCTTCTGGTCTTCGAAGGACGCCGTCGCCATCGAGCGCTTGACCTCGATGTGCCAGCCGGTGAGCTTCGTCGTCAGCCTCACGTTCTGGCCGCGCTTGCCGATCGCCAGCGAATACTGGTCGGCCGCCACCACCACGTGCACCGTGTTCGGCGCGACGGGGTCGACCTCGATCGACTCGAGCCTCGCCGGCGCCAGCGCCCCGGCCACGTACTGGCGGATGTCCTCGTTCCACCGCACGATGTCGATCTTCTCGCCCGCCAGCTCGTTGACGATCGTCCGCACGCGGCTGCCGCGCTGGCCGACGCACGCGCCGACCGGGTCCACGTTCTCGTTCGAGGTGCGCACCGCGAGCTTCGCCCGGTAGCCCGGGTCGCGGCTCACGCCCATGATCTCCACCACGCCGTCGGCGATCTCGCTCACCTCGAGCCGGAAGAGCGCCTCGACGAACTTCGGGTCAGCGCGGCTCAGGATCACGCTCGGGCCCTTCGTCGGCTTCTGGTCCACGCGCTTGATGATCGCCTTGATCGGGTCGCCGACCTGGTATTCCTCGGTCGGAATCCGCTCCTTGCCCGGCAGCAGCATCTCGGTCTTGCCCACGGTCACGTAGGTGTCGCGGTGGGAGATTGCGCTCACGGTGCCGGAGACAATGTCACCCACGCGGTCCTTGTACTCGGAGTAGGTGTTGCTGCGCTCGGCCTCGCGGATCTTCTGCATGATCAGCTGGCGCGAGGTCTGGGCCGCGATGCGCCCGAGCCGCGACGCGGGCATCTCGATGGTGATCGTCTGGCCCTCTTTCACCGGGTTGCCGTGGTTGTAGCGCGCCGCCGCCGCCAGGGAGATGAAGCCAGGGCCGGTCTCCTCGTCGGAGCAGACAAGCTTGTCGTAGACGTGCAGCGAGAGGTCCTTGCGGTCGATCACCACCTTCAGGTCGTTGGTGACGTTGACGTTCTTCTCCGCCGCCTGCAGGATGGCGCTCTCTATCGCCGTGAGCACGACCTCGCGGCTCACGCCACGCTCGTTCTCGATGTGCTGGACCACCGCCAGCAGCTGGTTGTTCATCGCCATTTTTCGAAGCTCCTTGCCTTTTCTTTTTGCGTTTAGTAATGAAAACCCCACGGATCGACCCGCCGGATCGCCGAAAAACTTGCGTATAATACCATAAACCGCGCGCTTAGGTCAAGTCACCCGCCCGGCTCCACGGCATGTTGGCGGTTTTACATCACCTTGCAAAAAAGTCGACGATTGGCTGCGTCTTGTCGGGGTCGAGGCCGTGGGGATGGTGGCCAAATAGATCGCGCGGGATTACCTTGAGCTCGCCGCCGGCCGCCTTGAAGCGCTCCGCGAAGAGCAGGCAGTTCTGCTTCGGCGGGACGATGGTATCACAGCCACCGTAGACAAGGAGGACGGGGATTTTAGCCGCCGCGATCGCCGCCGCCTTGTTGACCGGCATCTCGGGGTCGGCCGTCCAATTGCCATCGGCAGGCTTGCGCTCGGCCCAGATTCCGATTACCCCATAGTCGGGGTTGCCGAAGTCTTCGAAGTTCATGAGCGGCGCGTCAAGGTAGATCTTCCGCACGTTCTCGGGATGCGCCGCCGCGTAGCGCGTGGAGAAGAACCCGCCCCAGCTCATGCCAACGAGGTTGGCCTTCGGCGCGAAGCCGAGCTCCTCCACGAGGAACTTCTGGTACGCGGCGGCGGCCTCGATCCCCTTCTCGTCCATGCGCGTGTCGAAGAGGTCGATCGTCACGTGGTGATAGCCGCGCCTGAGCAGGTCCAGGACGCCAGTCCGCTCGACGAACGCCTCGGCCCACTGCATCGTCCAGGTCCACGGCATCCCATCCGCCGCGGCGACCGAAGGCTCGACGACCCACGCCTCGCGCCCGCCGAAGTCGAACTTCGTCCGCCGGTAGCCGTACCACATGTCCTCGCCGGTGATCTTATGCGACTTCGCCACCTTCGCGCGCAGCGACTCGCCCTTCGCGTCGAGTTCCGCCCAGGCGTTGAGGTTGCGCGCCACGGCGATCTCGTATGGATCCCAAGGATGGTGCGAGATGCGGAAGAGGTCGTGGAACCAGCGCGTCGGGTCGCCGCCCTGGAAGTCGAACTTCGTCTTCCACATCGGCTCATACGGCTCGTGCGTCTGGTACTTGCCGTTGACGAACCCCCAGTTGAACGAGGCGATCTTCCGCTGGGCGAGGAAGGCGTAGTTGTCCGCGAACTCGCAGCCGTGTCCGCGCAGCAGCCACTCGGTGTTGAGGAGCGGGCGGGCGTACTTCTTCGCCAGAGCGTCCGTCACCTTCACCTGCGTCTCCAGCGAACAGTAGCCGTGGTAGCTGATGACGTCCGAAAGCTCGAGCGCCAGCTTCTCGATCGGCTCGGGGTCCTCGCCCGCGGCGATCTTGCCGAGGCTGCGGGACCACGTGTCGGCGCAGAGCGGCTGCTTCGGGTCAATCTTCCAGGCGAGTTCAAAGAGAGCGCGCATTATCGGCGCGGACTTGTCGCCGCGGTTGCCGGCGCCGGGCTCGTTCCAGAGGTTCCAGACGACGACGCGGTCGTCCGCAGCGTACTTAGAGATGATCTCGCGGCACATTTCGTAGAACTTCGCGCGCCACTCGGGCTCGTCCACCATCAGGTAGCCAGGCTCGCTGAAGCCGCCGTGCTGGGTCTGGCGGCGGCCGCCGTGGTAGCCCACGTCGTAGCTCTGCTCGCCGAGTTGCGGGCGCTTCCAGACCGACTTCGGACGCGAGCAGTCGTTGCCGAAGACGACAACCGCACGGATGCCGTGCTTCGCCATGATGGAGAGCGTCCGCTCGAAGTTGGCCATGAATGCGTCGTGTTCGTCCAGCCAGACGCAGAAGCCGTCTTCGAGGATCAGGATGCGCATCGCGTTGAAGCCAACCTCCTCGGCGAGCGCCATCTCGCGCTCCATCTCGGCGAAGCGCGCCTCGCTGCCGTAGGACTGCCACTGGTCCACGCGGTTCGCCGCGCTCGCCGGCATGTAGTTGCACCCACGGAGCCACGGCTGCGCATCGTGCCACGCCCACGCCTTCTCCTTCGGCCACGGATCAGTCCGCTCCGCAAACGCCGATGCGGCGAACGCCGCTGCCACCGCCATGCCCAACATCAAGACTTTCGCATTCTTCATGCGCGTATTATACCAAATCCGGCGGCGGACTACTTCAGGTAGATCACCGTGCCGGCGTCGCGCATGATCTCGAAGGCCAGGAACGCCGGGTCGGTCATGTTTGCGATCTCGACGCTCTGGCGGGCGGAAGAGGTCTTCTCCGCGCGCACGCGCACCTCGTCGAACTGCTCGGTGCAGACATTGCGCTAGCCGCCAGTGCCTTGACCGCGGCAGATTTGACAGATTGGATGTTCATGGTATTCCCTCGTTGTTAAGTTAATTATATCAAAAATCTTCCTCACGAATGCTCGTGTGCAGGTCTACTTGAGCACTTCCCAGTGACCGTTCTTGTCGGCGCCAACGCGGCGGATTTCGCCAGACGCCGGAAGATCCTTCATCTTGCGGGCGATGCTGCTCTCTGATACTTGAAGCTGCTCCGCAAGCTCTACATACGTCATAAACGGATCTGCCTTTAGATTAGACTTGATTTGCAATGCAAGCGACCCGTCGGTTACATGATTTACACTGTCAGAAACTGCGGCTATCTTCAGCAAATCATCAGCCTTAACGCCGTATTTGCAAATTTCATGAATGCGTTTCTGTGTAAAGTCCTCTATGGCCTCAATGCGTCGCGCAGACAAATTATATCGCGGGTGGCGCTTTATGCGAAAGCCTCGCAATTCCTCAAGACTCTCTTTCATCTTCTTCGTCAATCCACCAGGGAAGCCCAGCCACTTCATGTAAAGAGCTGGATTCACACGAGAAACAAACCTTCGTAGGTCGCAGAACTCGTCATGCGCATCTCCCTTCCTGTCCAGCGCAAGCGAGAAGAGCCCATAGCCGTTGTCGAATATTGGGGCCGCTCCGACAATCTCGTTGGTGTCGTTGTCGACAAGGTAGCCAAAGTTGCCCATGTGCCGGTCAGTGTTGAAGGTTACGGCGTCGAAGAAGAATATATCCGCGAACCGTGGATCGGCAAGCGCCTCGTTGACGGAGACGACTCGCACCCCCTGCGGCTCGACCCATTCAAACCGCAGCAGCTCTCGATCTCTATGCCTAAGTACCATCGCCTAAGCCTCTTTTGCGGGCATTATACCATTTCCTCTCCCTCAAATGCAACCGCACGAGGCACGATGCGCAGCGGCCTCGTGGTGCCGCGTAGCCTGGCGGCGGTTAGATCAGGTGGATGGCCGTGCCCGGGGCGCGCTGCGTCTCCACAGGGCCATAGGAGAGGAAGCCCGCATCGGTCTGCGTCTTGTAGTCCGCCTGGGCATGGGCTTCCGAGGTCGCGCCGTTGCGGATGCGGAGTTCGTCGCTGCTGCCGACGAGGCCGCCGGCGAAGGTGAATTCAATTCCAGGGCTTTCTGACGCATAGACTGGTGAAGAACTTTTCTTGTTCGTCCCGTCAACCCACACAGTCACGTTGCCTCCCCAAGTGTAAACGCAGGTGAAATACCGCCACGTGGTTATGGAGGGGCAATCAAAATACCTCATGTTATTTCTGCCGCGGAAGGTGACCTGCGTGGCCTTGTTCTGCATATTGATTCCCCAGCCGTCCGTGTCAACACCACCTTTTATTGCCAGAATCGCATAGCCGCAGGAGGATGAATCGGCCTTCATCCAGCCGGAAATGGTGAAGTTCTGGACATTCGCGACTGGCGGTGCAGACGGCATGGTAGTGGCTTGCGGACGAGTCCGGGGAATTGGTGGGATAGGCGTCGTTGAAATGCCAGACGCCAGCATAGCCAGGCCAAGTGAAACTCGGCGACACAACCGGGGATGTCTTGCCCTGCCGCGGCTTCCAGTACATGCGGAACTTCGTCGCGGCGGTCAGGTTCGAGATGTTCACCCAGACGAGCGACTCGCCGGAGGTATTCCAGGTGTCGACCTCGTGGGCGAGAAGCGAGCCGTCCGGCAGGGTGAAGCGGATGTCCGCGCCCTTCTCGCCGCAGTCGGCGTAATGGAAGCCGCTCTGCCGCGTCTCGCTCAAGCGCACCAGCACCTGGAAGTTCGTGTAGACGTTCGCGGCCGGCACCTTGTCCTCGCCAATCGAAATCTCCATTGCCCTCTCGAAATCATTGGTATTGATCAACTCACCCGGCGGCACCAGGCCGGCCTCGGAACCGGCGCTGAATGAACCCGACCCGGCATTGACGAAGAAGCTGCCGGCCACACAGTCGTAGAAACCCAGCGTCGAATCGGAGACGCGGCGCACCGGGACGAAGTCTCGCACAAGCGAGGCGCCGTCGTAGATCTGGCAGGAATAGAGGCGCATCTTGGTTTGGTAAGCGAC
>CADCCW010000024.1 GCA_902800055.1 uncultured bacterium | reverse complement strand
TATTCACCACATCGGAGAATGGCGCATTCATCCGGATCGTCGAGACGAGAGCGGTCACGAACGCTAGTACGCCGGCGACCGCGATGGCTGCGGGCAGGAGTCGCGTGATGTAGGTGTTGGCGACCTTCAGCCAGTCTTCCCACGGACGGTTCCCGACGAAGCCGATGGCGCTTTCGACGCAGGCGTCGACCTTTCCGTTGTACTCGGTGATCTTCTCGGCGACGGACTGGCAGCTGCAGCCGCATTCGCACTTGGCGTCCTCAGTCTCGGCACCAGCGGTCTCGGTTCCAGCGGTGGTTTCGTTTCCGGCTGCGGCCTCGGCGTTCACCGGCTCTTCGCTGACATTGGAGTTCTCTTCGCTCATGGGCGTTCCTTTCCTTTGGGGTTGTGTGTAGTATAACATAATCGCACATGCCGCGTCAGAATTATGGTATAATACGCGCACCAAGCCCAAATGGGGGTGATCCGGTTTCGACGGGATGCGTTGAGGTCGGGTTGCGCGTCGTGGATCCTCGTTGGCCACGTTAAAAACGAGGGCGCGATGTCGAAGCGCCGATGTCTGCTGAGCGCCGAGGCATAATTTAGCAGGCCACGCTGCAGGGCTCTCCGCTCGGGCGCTGCAGGGTGCCGAACCGATCGGATGGTTGGGGATAAGCCCGCCGGCTGGCATACCTCTTCCGAGATCAAAGGTCGGATACACGCGTAGACGCTCGGTTGATTCCATTTCGGACGCGGGTTCGACTCCCGCCACCTCCACCATTAGGGAATAGGTGATGGTGAATAGTGAATAGGTTGTGAATAGGTCGCAGATGGACTTATTCCCTAATGGTGGAAGTTGTTCGTTATTCACTATAACCTATAACCTACGACGGCACAACTAAAGAAAGAACGGAAAGCAACGAAATGAAATCCAGCATCATGTTCACCAAGTCAAAGGCCTTTGCCTTGCGCATCGTTCGCCTGTACAAATACCTGTTCAGAGCTTGGGGTTTCAAATGGACGGGTATTCAACCGAGGGTGGCCACGCCCTGTAGGTGAAGTAAAGCGAATCGAGGTGACAAAATGATTATTAAACGCATTGTTCTTGCATTTGCCATTGTTGTAGCGTTAACAGCGATAAGTTGCCTTTGCTGGTACATTGACTACAAGGCAAATCTTAAACCGAAGTTGTTGTTTTCAATTGACTTTGATGAAGCAAAACGGGTATGTCCCAACATCATTTCATGGCGCGATGCTGCAAACACATGGGAGTTTGTGCCGTATGACATTGTTCGCACACTTTGCGACCAAAATGGCATTTCAGAAAGACGTGTGATTGCAACGTATCGCATGAAAATTGTCGGCTTTGAACCGTATTCATTTCACGCAGTAAAGGGCGACATAGAGATTGAACGATGTCAAGATGACAAGGTATTCGTTTATTCATACGCAGCAAGATACGCACCTACGTATGAAGGTCCGTAATGGTGAATCAAATCATTTCAAAGGATGACAATGAGAAAGGTTTTTGAAGTAGTTTCATTTTGGTCATCGGCGATATTGTTGTTGCTGATGTGTGGAGAAATAGCTTTCCGATATCCATGTAATCATGGCGCGGGGTTTTATTGTTATCTGTATCCTGTCTGTGGATTGCTTGCCGTATCGTTTGTTCATGGGTTCCTATTTAAGGGTTTAAAAGTCGGGATATGCGTTTCGTTATTGTGCTCGATGCTGATTCTGTGTTCGGACTGGTTTAATGTATATGTTGATTACAATACTTGGGTAAAACGAGGAATGCCAGATTGGGGGCATATAGTGACCGTAGAAACGAACGTGGAGGTCGGCTGTGAACAAAAGTAAACTAATCTGCGTTATCTGTCGCGGTTTTAACAAGTTCTTCGATGCCCCAAAAGCAGATGGGAGAACGCCAGTAACCTTTCGCACAGCTATTGTCATAAAAAAACGAGATTTTTATGACGAATGGGATGTGTACGATGCGTTGTTCTGGCGTATTATTCAGCGGATAACCATTGATTTGAACGCCTCTATAAGAATCATCTGCCCAGAATCTGAAACGGGCGAAATGCAATCTCTGGAAGAGTTGCGAACATGGCAGAAAAAACAGGCTGCATCAGATCCAGAATTTGGGATAGATGTGCCGACCGAAATTCGGTTCATGAAAGGCACATCAATTCTGTGTCTCATGACGCTTGAGGACTGGTCTGACATCGGTAAGGTTGAACCATATTCCTGTTCGTACACTTTCTCGTTTTATAGTTATGAAAAAGAAATTGACGAGTCAATTAATGGTTCGATTAAGGCACAACTATCAAATGAGGAAGAAGTTGGTGAAATCAGAACAGCACAAGAATGTACTTCGCCCCAATGGTACTGGTCGATTTTTGCTATGATCAAGAGTGACAAATTTCTCATCTGCGTAGGTTTTAGCGTGCTGGTCGTGATCGCTCTTGTGATGATTTATCAACGCTGTGTGTCGATGTAAATGTTGGTGTAAATCTGACGTATGGCGGAAAATGAAGATGGGAAAAACTACCGAGAAAACTAACAAGAAAACTAACAAGAAAACTAACAAGGAAATCCCGGACAAAGGCGAGCATTGGGAGGTAGTCTGAATAGCCGCGTGGGGCGATACTCTGGGTCGCTAGCCGTGTTGCCTTACTTGGGATGAGCTGGAATCATCCGAAATCCCATCTGAACGAAAGGAGCATAAAACCTTGAAAACAATGGACGAAACAACTGAAACGGCTCTTGAAAAATAGAGGAAATCGGTGGTGCGGCAGTCCCAGAAACCGACAGATGGGGTTATCTCAACATAATGTTTCCCCTATTTTTCGGACACTGGGTTCGAGTTGCCTCACCTCCACCATCCTTCGCACGGCCTGCCGGCCGTGGCTACGGATGGCAGGCCGTGCGAAGGATGGTGTCCTCCGTAGCCGGCGCAGCCGCGAAGGAGGACCGAAGACCGTGATGATAGATAAAACAAACTGGATGCTATGTACTACACCTACATAATATTGTATGGCGATTGAAATTGGCGAGATGGACGGCAAGATTGGCTGGCTTATCATTCGCCTCGCCTGCGGTTTGCTGGGGATTGTCGGCATCGTGATGTTGGCATACGGACTCATTTCCTGGATGAGAGACAACTCCGCCTATGCGTCGATCTGGAATGCGTTGAGCGGTGATGAGCCATATTGCAGCCTCGCATTTGGTCGGAGCATACGCATGGGCGGGGGCTTTCTTTGGAAACAGACTCCCAATGGGATGTTGCCAGCTCTTTGCAAAATTTGCCTTTCTTTTTCTGCACTTGCCGCATCACTCTTCAACCGCTTTTGGCTGTATTGCGTTGTCGTGGCACTAATGTTTGTTTGGCCTTGGTAGGAATATGCGGCAAGCAGGAATGTATCATAGAATCAATGGTCCCTATTCCATAATAAATAGAGAAAGTTCCGTTTTGGCGTCCACACCTCCACCATTTCCATGGGCCGAATTTTTGGTATACTACGCGCCATGAGCGAAAGAATCACCATGCAGGGCGGGCGTCTCAACGTGCCCGCGAATCCCGAAATCCCATTCATCGAGGGCGACGGCATCGGCCCCGACATCACCCGCGCGGCGCACGTCGTCCTCGACGCCGCGGTCGCGAAGGCCTACGGCGGCAGCCGCGCCATTGCCTGGCGCGAGGTGCTCGCCGGCGGCAAGGCGCACGACCAGACCGGCGAGTGGCTCCCCAAGGCGACGCTCGACGCCTGCCGCGACTGCCTCGTCTCCATCAAGGGCCCCTTGACCACTCCGGTCGGCGGCGGCATCCGCTCGATCAACGTGACGATGCGCCAGGAGCTCGACCTCTACGTGTGCCTGAGGCCGGTGCGGTGGTTCAGGGGCGTGCCCTCGCCGGTGAAGCGCCCCGAGCTCACCGACATGGTGATCTTCCGCGAGAACACCGAGGACATCTACGCCGGCATCGAGTGGATGAACGGGACGCCGGAGGTGGAGAAGGTGAAGGCGTTCCTGCTCGGCGAGATGGGGGTGAAGAAGATCCGCTTCCCGAAGACCGCCTCGATCGGCATCAAGCCGGTCTCGCAGGAAGGCACCGAGCGGCTCGTCCGCGCCGCGCTCGACTACGCGGTCGCCAACGACCGCAAGTCGGTGACGCTCGTCCACAAGGGCAACATCCAGAAGTTCACCGAGGGCGCCTTCCGCGACTGGGGCTACGCGCTCGCGCAGCGCGAATACGGCGCGACGCTGATCGACAAGGGACCGTGGTGCGAGTTCAGGAACCCGAAGACCGGCCGGACGATCACGGTCAAGGACTGCATCTGCGACGCGTTCCTGCAGCAGATCCTGACGCGCCCCGCCGAGTACGACGTTATCGCGACCCTCAACCTCAACGGCGACTACGTCTCCGACGCGCTCGCCGCGACCGTCGGCGGCATCGGCATCGCGCCCGGCGCGAACATCAACTACCAGACCGGCATCGCCGTCTTCGAGGCGACCCACGGCACTGCGCCGAAGTACGCCGGCCTCGACAAGGTCAACCCCGGCTCGCTCATCCTCTCCGGCGAGATGATGCTCAGGTACATGGGCTGGACCGAGGCGGCGGACCTGGTGATCGCGGCGATGGACAAGGTGATCGCCTCCGGCACGGTGACCTACGACTTCGCCCGCCAGATGGAGGGCGCAAGGGAGGTCAAGTGCTCCGAGTTCGCCGCCGCCCTTGCCTCGGCGATGTGAAAAGAGTATAATACGCACCCAATGCCGCTCGCCAGATAATCTCTTAGGGCGGCAGAAGATAAACTCTAACCAGAAAGAAAGGATACAGAAATGTCTCGTGCATACAACTTCTCTGCGGGCCCCGCTGTCCTGCCGCTCGAAGTCCTCCAGGACGCGCAGAAGGACCTTGTCGACTACAAGGGCTGCGGAATGTCCGTGATGGAGATGTCCCACCGCGGCAAGGACTACGACGCCATCCACCAGGAGGCGATTGCCACGTTCAAGGAACTCTGCGGCCTCGGCGACGACTGGGCGGTGTGCTTCATCCAGGGCGGCGCCTCGATGCAGTTCGCGATGATTCCGATGAACTTCCTCCCGAAGGGCGGGGCGGCTGACTACGCCAAGCAGGGCACCTGGTCCGGCAAGGCCCTCAAGGAAGGCCAGAAGGTCGCGGCTCTCCGCGGCGCCACCGTCAATGTCGCCTGCGACTGCGCGAAGGACATCCCGACCCGCATGCCCAAGGCCGACGAGTGGAAGTGGGCCGCTGGTTCCGCCTACTACCATCTCTGCTCGAACGAGACCATCGCCGGCGCCGAGATCAAGGACTTCCCAAAGGTCGGCGGCCCGCTCATCTGCGACATGTCGTCCGACATCCTCAGCTGCGAGCGCGACTACAACCAGTTCGACATGTTCTACGCCGGCGCCCAGAAGAACCTCGGTCCCTCCGGTATGGCCGTCGTCGCGATCAGGAAGGAGCTCGCCGCCAAGGGCGATGACAAGATTCCGACGATGCTACAGTACCGCACCTACGTGGACGAGAACTCGCTCTTCAACACGCCGCCGACCTGGGGCATCTACATCTTCGGCGAGACGATGAAGTGGGTCAAGAAGATGGGCAAGGAGAACCTCTTCAAGCTCAACGCCGAGAAGGCGAAGAAGATCTACGACGTCATCGACGGCTCGGACTTCTGGACCGGCACGGCGCTCCCCGAGTTCCGCTCCAACATGAACGTCACCTGGCGCATCCACGGCAACAACGAGGAGCTGGAGAAGAAGTTCATCGACGAGGCCAAGAAGCTCGGCATGAGCTCGCTCAAGGGTCACCGCTCCGTCGGCGGCATCCGCGCCTCGATCTACAACGCCTTCCCGATGGAGGGCGTGGACGCGCTCGTCTCCTTCATGAAGGACTTCGAGAAGGCCAACGGCTGAGGCGGGTCGATGGCCGGGTTCGGACGCGAAGAGGTTCTTGCATACCACCGCGGCGGAAAGGTCGCGGTCAGGCTGCCGAGGCCGCTCAGGACCAAGGACGACCTCTGCCTCGCCTACACGCCCGGGGTGGCCCACGCGGTCCGCGCGATCGCCGAGCGCCCCGAGGCGGTCTACGAGGCGACGGCGAAGGGGAATCTCGTCGCCGTCGTCTCCGACGGCACCGCCATCCTCGGCCTCGGCGACCTCGGGGCCGCCGCCTCCATCCCGGTGATGGAGGGCAAGGCGGTGCTCTTCAAGGCCTTCGGCGACGTCGACGCGTGGCCGGTGCCGCTCGCATGCTGCCGCGAGGGCGGCGCGGACACCGGCCGCACTGACCCGGAGCGCGTGATCGCCGCGGTGAAGGCGATCGCCCCGCAGTACGGCGGCATCAACCTCGAGGACATCGCCTCCCCCGCCTGCTTCGAGATCGAGGACCGGCTCGACGCCGAGCTCGACATCCCCGTCTTTCACGACGACCAGTGGGGAACCGCCGTCATCGCGCTCTCGGGCGTCATGAACTACGCCATGCTCGCGGACCGCCCGCTCTCCGCGCTCAAGGTGGTCATGAACGGCGCCGGCGCCGCCGGCATCCGCATCTGCGAGATGCTCAAGGCCGCCGGGGTGGAGGACGTCACGATGTGCGACTCGAAGGGCGTCATCAGCGAGGAGCGCACCGACCTCAATCCCTTCAAGCGCCGCCACGCCGTGCGCGGCATGGCCGGGCGCAGGCTCAAGGACGCGATTGCCGGCGCCGACGTCTTCATCGGCGTCTCCGCCGCCAACGTGCTCGCCGGCGAGGACGTGAAGCGCATGGCCGGCTTCCCCGCGATCTTCGCGATGGCCAACCCGGACCCCGAGATCTCGCCCGCCGAAGTCGCTTCCGCGCTCGCCGGCCGCCGCTACGTGATGGTGACCGGCCGCAGCGACTATCCCAACCAGATCAACAACGTGCTCGGCTTCCCCTACCTCTTCCGCGGCGCGCTCGACGTGCGCGCCACCACGATCGACAAGGGGATGAAGGTGGCCGCCGCGCACGCGCTCGCGGAGCTGGCGCGGCAGCCGGTGCCGGACGAAGTGAAGGCGATCTACCCCGACGAGCGGCTGGAGTTCGGCGACGGGTACATCATCCCCAAGCCGTTCGACCGGCGCCTGTTCGTCGAGATCCCCGCCGCCGTGGCCGCGGCCGCGGCCGCCTCCGGCGTCGCCAGGGCGCCCAAGGACCCAACCGCCTATCGCGCGGAGCTCGAGCGCCGCAACGCGGAGCGCGGCTGAGCCACGCGATGGACAGGTTCGGCGAGCTGCTCAGGCTCTACGATGGTTACGTAGCCTCGTACCGCTCGCCGGACGGCTCGCTTCCGGAGATGATGGCGCTTAAGCGCCGCCACACCGACGAGGTGGTGCGCAACGCCGAGGCCATCGCCGTCGGCGAGGGATTCTCGCCGCTTGCCGCGTTCGCCGCCCGCGCCGCCGCGCTGCTGCACGACACCGGCCGCTACGAGCAGCTGCGCCGATACAACACCTTCCGCGACTCCGACTCCGTCGACCATGCCGTCTTCTCGCACGACATCGTCGCCGAGAAGGGCTGGCTCGCCGCCGTCTGCGTCGACCCCGCGACCGCCGGCGCAATCCTCAAGGCCGTCCTCTACCACAACCGCCGCGACCTGCCGCCGGAGCTGGCGGGCGAGGACCTGCCGGCCGACCTCGCGCTCCTGCGCGACGTCGCCCACACGGTGCGGGACGCGGACAAGCTCGACATCTTCCGCGTGCTGGAGAACCTCGTCGCGACCACCGACTGGCGGCGCGACCGCACCGCGTTCTGGAACCTGTCGCCGGACGACCGTCCGAACCCTGAGGTCGTCAAGGCCATCGCGGAGCGCCGCCCCGTCGACTACCAGCACATCCGCTCGCTCGCCGACTTCGTGCTGATCCAGGTGGGGTGGATGGTCAGCGGGCTCTACTTCCGGACTTCGCGGCGAATCTGCCGCGACCGCGGGCACCTCGCCTTCCGCCGGCGGTTCCTCGGCGAAATCGGCGCCGGCAAGGCGGCGGACGAAGTCTGCGACCTCGCCGAGAAATCGCTCGGATGAAGAAGATCGTCTATTTCCACGGCTTCGCCTCGTCCGGCGCCAGCGGCACCGTGGCGCTGCTCCGGCGCGAGCTCCTGGCGAGCGATGTGCGCGTCGTCGCGCCGGACATCCCGGTCGACCCCGCCGAGGCGCTGCCGATGCTGAAGGCGCTGGTGGCGAAGGAGGCGCCGGACCTGGTGGTCGGCACCTCGATGGGCGGCGCCTACGCCCAGCAGATGCGCGGCATCGAGCGCATCTGCGTGAATCCGTCGTTCGACACCTCGCGGCTCTTCCACGTGCTTCACGTCGGCAAGTACAAGTGGCTTAACGAACGCCGCGACGGCTCGGTCGAGTTCCACGTCTACAAGGAGACGATCGAGCATTTCCGGGAGATGGAGGCGCACCAGTTCGACGACATTCCCGAGGAGGACACCCTCTTCTGCCATGGCCTTTTCGGCGACCAGGACGAGCTCACCGCCGGCGGCAGGGAGATCTTCGAGCGGCACTTCCCCGGCATGTCGCGCAGCTTCGCAGGCGGCCATCGCCTCAACGCCGACACGGTGAAGTCTGCTCTCCTGCCGCTGATCCGCGAATTGCTGTGACGGTGCATATTTGCGGGCGGAATATGCTATAATACACCCGCAAATCATGATCTATGCCCTGCGAAAACTGATCGCCTTCGTGTTCCTCGGCGGGATGTTCTGGTTCATCTACCAGGACCTGGACAACCTCGACCAGCCGTGGTTCATGCATGCGCTTGGCCTCATCGTCATCGCGTTCGCATTCTTCTGGCTGCTCATCCCCATGGTCGTGGTGCATTTCCGCATCGTCGCGCGTCGCCGCCAGAACTCCGCCCGCTACGCCGAATGGCGCGCGGCCCTCGGGCCCGGCGGCCTGAAGCCGCTCGCGAAGGGCGGCGGGCGCCTGCAGCTCGCCGACGGCGAGCAGGTGTTTTACCATGAGCGCGGCACTTTGTATGTCCGCAAGGGCTGCGGCTTCGACGAGGTATCCGTCCGCGGCTTGCCGGGCGACGTCGCCTTTCCCCGCCTTCGGCACCTGCGCCGCAAGATCCAGCGCGTCCACTTCTACCTGACCGACCGCCGGCTTGTCTTCCAGGGCAAGGAGCTCGACCGCGCGATCCAGCTTTCCTCCGAGCTAAAGTCCTGCCGCGACTATCCTGGCGGGCTGTTCTTTTCCGTCGCCTCCGGCGGCGAGCTCGCCTTTACCTTCCGCAATCCGCTGGTAGTCGCCGACATGATCAAGATGGTGCAGCCGCGCTTTGCGCCTCTGCGGTAAACCCTGTTTATGGGGAACCAAAAACCTCGTGCTAGGGAAGGGCTTTGCCGGTGCTAGGGAATCCGTTTGCCGGTGCTAGGGAGCGGAAAAGGGGCGTGCGGGAAACCCAAACCCCGCGTGCGGGCAGATCAAACCCCCCGTGCGGGGAGAGCGCTACCCCCGTGAGCCCACCTCAACCGAACAACAATAAGCGACAAGCAACCCGGTCATTCTCCCGCCCTTGGCGGGTTATGATATTCGGGATGATATATGGATGTTCTATATATGATACTGTCTCACAGTGAGACAGGGGGTGTCTC
This sequence comes from uncultured bacterium, assembly GCA_902800055.1. GTDB lineage: Bacteria > Verrucomicrobiota > Kiritimatiellia > RFP12 > UBA1067 > UBA1067. The sequence goes on along the minus strand of CADCCW010000024.1, from coordinate 39,594 downwards.
ACAGTGAGACAGGGGGTAGTCGCAGGGTGAGACAGGGGTATTCTCACAGTGAGACTATGGACCCCGCTTTTTCTGGCCACTTGCCGACATGTTGTCGACGAGTTGCCGACACCTTGTGAACGCGGCAAGATACGCTTCTGAGCATGATGGCATCAATACCTGTAGTTATCTCATGGTATCAACGCGTGGCGGTTTCCGCGGCAATTTGGGTGTTTATATAAATCCGGTGGTAGGTCAGAAGCAGAAGTGATAATTTAGGTCTGACCTATTTTATCATGTTTGCAACACCCTCGCGGCAGTTTGCGCGGCGGTTTGCGCATATCCCCCGACCAAAGGTCGTCCGCAACGCGGATGCCCTGGCAGGGGTGCACTTTTGGTGGGGCTCCGCGGCACTTTCCGCGGCAGTTTGCGGAGCCCTTGCGCGCGCGAGGGGGATTTTGGTATAATGCACGCATCAACAGAAGGAACCATATGAACATGGCGAAGAAACTTGTGTGTGGGGTCGTGGGTGCCGCGCTCGTGCTGGGCGCGCTCGCGGAATACAAATGCGAACTATCGTTCCCCGGCGCATCATCGACCGAGCTTGAGAACTTCCCGGTGCTCGTGCGCATCTCCCCGGCCGCGCTGGACGGCTTCTCCTATGCGGAATGTCCGACTGCCAGCTGCCTCTGGTTCACCGACAGGAACGACGAAACGCTTCCCTTCGACGTCGATACCTGGGACACGACCGGCGAGTCTCTCGTCTGGGTTTCCGTGCCGTCGCTCTCCACGACTGCGACGATCACCATGCACTGTTCGGCCAACTCGGTGGAGGCGCCAGTCTCTCCGGATTCGACCAATGTCTGGTCCCGCGCCGGCTATTACGCCGTTTGGCACATGAACGTGATCCTCGAGGATGGTGAAGGCAAGCACTACACCCCTGATGCCTCCGGGAAGGGCTGGCACGCCTACAAGCAAGACGAGGACGACGCCAACTATCCAGTCCCAACGAACAACGCTCCCACCGTCACCGCGCATCCGACGCCGCTCACCGGCACGGCGATGAACATCGCCTGCGGAGCCGGGAAGGCACACTACGTAAAAGGCGGCTTTCTCGTGCCGGCGGGTGTAACCTCGTCGACGACGCTCAACGGCCCTGGCTTCGTGTTCTCCGCCATCGTCAACGCGCGGCAGACGGCAAGCTACAGCCGCATCATTACCACCGGGGTCACCTACAGCCAGATGGCCAACATCTCGGTTGGCAGCGACGACATCTACTGCATGGGCGGCAACAGCTACCACAACAAGGCCAATCCTGCGGGATCCACCGGCTGGGTCTGTGCTGCGGCTGTCTTTGGCCGCGGCAGCACCAAGAATTCGTTCATCTTCGCCGACGGGGTGAACTTGACCGGCAGCGCCGGCGGCAACCCCGCCAATTACGCCAGCCACAAGCCCACAAATGGTATCGGTCTCGGTTGCTTCACAGATGGCAGTTATTCGTTGAACGGCTATATCGACGAGGCCCGCATCCGCAACGTCGCTTCGTCCGACGAATGGGTCGCCGCGGAATACGCCACTCTGCAGCCGGGCTTCGTCGTTCCGATGGCGCAGCCTTCCAGCCTAAGCAGGGGCTGCACAATCGCGGCCACCAACCTCGCTGCGGGCGTGGTGCTGACGAATTTCCCGCTGATGGTGAAGCTGACGGCGAGCAACAAGTACGGCTTCTCATACGCCGACGCGGCGGTGGACGGCTCGGACGTCCGCTTCTTCGACGCGAACGACAAGCCGCTCTTTCACGAAGTCGCCTCGTGGAACCAGGCGGGCGAGTCCGTGCTCTACGTGAGCGTCCCGCGCCTTTCCCGCGATACGGTGGTGACGATGCGTTGGCACAAGAAGAACCCGTTGGCCGTTCTGCCTCCGATGCCAGCTTCCGCCGTCTGGACGGCGGCTGGATACAAGTTCGTCTGGCACCTCGACCGCTACGACTCGACTATCGGCGGCTATGCCAACTCGGTCTCGACGAACTATCCCGCCAAGCCGGTCGGGACTGCTCCGACGGTTGTCGCCGGCGCGCAGGGTTCCGCGGCCGGCATCTACGGCGACTATCCGCTGCTGGCGCAGGGGGCGGGCTATGTCTTCTCCCAGCCGTTCTCCGTCTCCTGCTGGAGCCGATATCCGGCCAGTCGCTGGGATTGCGCCTCCGGCAGCGGACGCATCTGGACCTGCGGCACGAACAACCAAGCCGCCAATATCTTCTTCAACTGGAAACAGGGCTTTGTGATGGGTGACACAAACAACAGCGATCTGGCCAAGTACCTGCCGTTCCAGAAGGCGGCGGCTGGCGACACCGACGAGCAGACGAAGGCGAAGTCTCGTTGCAAGAAGGACACCTGGCAGTTCGTGACCGGCGTCTACCAAAGCACGTCTTCCAAGACCTACCTGGACGGCGTCCTCATACCCCAGGACAGCAGCGACTATCATCAGCTGGATACGCTGAGCACCTCGCGGACGGTCTTCGGGCTCGGCGGATTCACCAACGCGCAGCCGGGCGACACAGGCAACTTCCAGGGCGAGATCGACGAGATCCGCATCCGCTCCGGCGTCGCGTCGGCGGATTGGGTGAAGGCCGAGTACGACAACGCCACGAATGCCGGATTCCTGAAGATCACCCGTCTGCCCGTAAGCGGCTTCGCCGTGCATCTGCTCTAACACAGGTCGTCCGCGACGCTAACGATTCTGCCGGGAGTGGGCGTTATAGTCTACTTCCCTTGCCGTTTACATACCCAAAAACCAGCTGGAGGATCCAGATGAACATGGTCAAGAAACTTGCGTGTGGTATTGTGTGTGCCGCGGTTGCGCTGGGCGCGGCGAGCGCGTGGGCGGCGGGGACGCTGCCGGCCGGATATACCGAAGTCCAGTACATCCTGGGCAACGGCAATGTCCGAATCACGACGGACTACACGCCGAATCCCTCCGCCGACAAGGTCGAGGTGGTGGTAGAGTGGCCTAACGGGACACTCAACAATAACCAGGCGGTCTGGTGCGCCCGTGTCGGCTCCGGCGCGAACAACGCGAGCTGGACGCTCTTTCTGCTCAACAGCAGCGGCTACAAGTTCCGCTTCGACTACAGCAATGCGGCCGGCAATTATCTGACTCCTGCGGTTGCGGAGGATACGAAATACACCGTCACCGTGGATCGCAATGAGATCACCTGGTCCGGCGGCGAGGGGCAGACGCATACTGAGGTTGCGGGATTCACCGCCGCCGGCAGTCCGCTCCAGCTGTTTGCGTCGCACCAGAACGGCATTGACAACAGCCTTAACAACTGGGGCAAGCACAAGCTCTATTCCTTCAAGGTCTGGCGGTCGGGCGAGCTCATCCACTACTTCGTCCCGTGCAAGGATGCGAACGGCGTGGCGACGCTGGCGGACATCTGCGACAACCGGGCAACGTTGACTGTCAAATATGCCGCCGCCGCCCCCGCCGACAGCCGAGTGTTCACCGCCGGACCCGAAGGCCACTACTACGACGACTCGTTCTTCAACACCGACGGCCTGCTCGACATCCAAGGATCGCCTGCCGATATCGGGACTCCATCTCCTGCCTACGGGCTCCTGTCCAATCTCACGGCCGGTCAGACGGAGTCTGTCTCCTGCGGCACGCCAGTAGTGACGAACGCATCCGAGAATCTAGAGTATACCTGCATCGGCTGGAAGCTCTACGACTACGACGGCAACGAGGATTCGTCAGGGTCGGCGACCTCCTTCGCCTACACGCATCCGTCGCCGGCTGAATACCGTCGCCTCGTGTGGCAGTGGGCGGTGAGTTCGGTCAAGGGCACGGTCACGGCCGGTGTTGGCGGCTCGGTTTCGCCGTCCGGCACCGCCTGGTTCGCGGTCAATACCCCTGTCACCCTGACGGCAACGCCGAACGCAGGGAATGGGTTCATCAAGTGGTCGGGAGATCTGCCTACGGGCGTTTCTGATATGTCCGCATCTTTTACCTTTACGCCGACGGCGCCGTTCGAGTTGACGGCCAGTTTCGGTTCGGCCTACTATGTGGCGACGACCGGTAGCGATGATAACGATGGCAGCGAGGAGCATCCCTTCGCCACCGTTTCCAATGCGGTCGAGAAGGCCGCCGCGGCAATCGACCTGAACGGCGGGCGTGCGGTCATCAACATCGCCAACGGCACCTACACAGAGTCGGGGTTGGTCCTCGACAAGGCGATTTCCGTAATCGGCGCGAGCCGCGAGGGCGTCATCATCAACGACGGCATTGTCGGCAAGCGCGCCTTCACGCTTTCGCACGACGAGGCCCTGGTGTCGACTTTGACGATCACGAACTTCGGCCTTCGCACGAACGGTGGACAGGGCGGGCACATCAAGATGACGGCGGGCACGGTGTCCGACTGCGTCATCAAGGACGGCCGCGTCGCCCCGAGCAAGGGCTACGGCAACGGCGGCAACGTCTGGATGTCGGGCGGGCGGCTCGAGCGCTGCTACGTGGTGAACGGCAGGGCCAACTGGGGCGGCTGGAATGGTACGGCGGAAAGCTATGGTATGGGACTCTACGCCTCGGGCGGCGTCGTCGACAGCTGCTTCTTCAAGAACAACCGGGACGACAACGACAATGGCCGCAACCGCGGCAGCGTCTACCTCAACGGCGCGGTCACGATGGTGAACTGCACGGTGACCGGCGGATATTCGCGCTATGGCGAGGCATGCGGCATCGTCATCAACAACGCCAGCGCGAAGGTGGTGAACTGCATTGCCTACGGCAACTACAACACCACCTCCAGCACGGCTGACTCGAACTTCGGCAATAAGAACCTTGGCCGCTACTTCTACTGCGCATCGGTTATCACGAACGCGTCCTGCGCGACGTGGACGGTGCTGAAGGACGAAGACTTCGTCAACTACCGTACGTATTCGCCCCCGACGCAGAGGAGTCCGACCTTCAGCGACTTGCAAGCCTACTTGACCAGCGAGGAGTACGAGAACTTCGACTGGCGGCTACGCCTCACCTCGTCCGCCATCGACGCCGGCACGACGGACACCGACTACCGTCCCGCCGGCTGCGCGACGCTCGACCTGGACGGCAACGCCCGCGTTTCCGGTCCGTCCATCGACCTCGGCTGCTGGGAGTACGACCAGTCGTATCTTACTTGCGGCGCATACCTGGACGGCTACGGTACGCTCGAGAACGGCACCCTCACGTTCCATGCCACCGCCGCCGGCGCGTCGGGCGCAGTCCTCTACCGCTGGGACTACGGCAACGGCGTGACCGTGGAAACGCCAAACGCCGACCATACCTACAGCTATCCGGCGGCCGGCTACTACACCGCGCGGGTCCAGGCTTCGTCCGACGGCGGCTCGACCTGGAGCGACTGGTACACGGTGCCGACGCGCGTCGCCGTCGCGCCTGAGGTGATGTACGTGGACTCCAACTGCGCGACGCCGACCTTCCCCTACAAGACGCGGGCGACGGCGGCGAATACGCTCGGCGCGGCGGTGGGGGTGCTCACCAACAACGTCTCGGTGAACAAGACGATCATCGGCGGCGTGGAAATCGTGGTCCTGAGCGGGTCGCGCTCCAACGACACCGGCATGTTCCTTGCGACTGCCGTCACGATCCGAGGCGAGTCGTCCGACCCCGCGGACGCGGAGATCGTGGACAGCGTCGTCGGCAGCAGGGCGTTCACAATCACGCATCCGGACGCGGTCGTCTCCAACCTCACCATCTCCGGCAGCGGTCTCCGTACCAACGGAGGACAGGGCGGCCACCTCAAGATGACGGCGGGACTCGTCTCCAACTGCGCCATCAAGAACGGTCGCGCTGGCGCGAGCAAGGGCTACGGCAATGGCGGCAATGTCTGGATGTCGGGTGGGCGGTTCGAGCGCTGCCTCGTCACCGGCGGCACGGCCAACTGGGGCGGCTTTTCCCAGTCTGAGAGCTGCGGCATGGGGCTTTACGCCACGGGCGGCGTCATCGACAGCTGCTTCTTCAAGGACAACAAGACCGACAACAGCGACGGGAACAACGCCGCGGTCGTCTACCTCGACGGCGCGGCCACGCTGGTGAACTGCACGGTGACCGGCGGCTTGACGCGAAATTTCAAAGGCAAGGGCTCGGGCATCTATATTGGCAACGCCAACGCGAAGGTCGTGAACTGCATCGCCTGCGGCAACTACATCGTGACGAAGCCCAACATCTACCATACCGCCGCGGCAAACTTCGGCTCGGCGAACTACGGCCGCTATTTCTACTGCGCCGCGGCCTTCACCAACACGTCCTGCGCGACCTGGACGGTGCTGAAGGACGACGACCTGGTCAAGTTCAGGACATTCTCCGGGACTAAGGATACCGAACTCTCCGCCTACTTCGGCAGCGAAGAGTATGCGGGCTTTGACTGGCACCAGCGGCTTTCTTCGCCGTTGGTCGAAGGCGGCACGACCGATCCGGATTACCGTCCCGCCGACGGCGCGACGCTCGATTTGGACGGCAACCCCCGCGTTGCCGGCACGTCCATCGACATTGGTTGCTGGGAATACGCGCAGTCGCAGTTCACCTGCGGCGGCAGCCTGTCGAAATACGGTGCGCTCGAGAGCGAGACGGTCACGTTCAACGGGTTCGCGGCCGGACCGTCGATCGACGTCGTCTTCCGCTGGGACTACGGCAACGGCGTGACCGAGGAGACGCAGGAGGCCCATCACTCCTACAGCTATCCGGCGGCCGGCTACTTCACCGTGAAGGTCCAGGCTTCGCCCGACGGCGGCAACACCTGGACCGACTGGTTCACGGTGCCGACGCGCATCGCCGTCGCGCCGGCGCAGATGTTTGTTGACTCCAACTGCGCGACGCCGGCCTTCCCCTACAAGACGCGGGCGACGGCGGCGAATACACTTGGCGCGGCGGTGGGGGCGCTCACCAACAACGTCTCGGAAAACCAGACGGTCGTCGACGACGTGGACATCGTGGTGCTGAAGGGGTCTCGCTCCAACGACACCGGCTTCTTCCTCGCGACCGCCGTCAGGATCCGCGGCGAGTCCGTCAACCCCGCGGATGCGGAGATCGTGGACGACGTCGTCGGTTCCCGCGCGTTCACGATCACCCATCCTGACGTTGTCGTCTCCAACCTCACCATCTCCGGCCTTGGGCTTAGAATGACGGCCCCGCCATGCAACGGCGAAGGCGGACATATCCGGATGACTGGCGGGCTTGTCGCCAACTGCGTCATCAAGAACGGCCGCGCCAGCGGACAGAAGAGCTACGGCAACGGCGGCAACGTCTGGATGTCGGGCGGGCGCGTCGAGCGCTGCCTCGTCTCAGGCGGCACCGCCAACTGGGGCACCTTCCCCAATCACGAGAGCTGCGGCATGGGGCTTTACGCCACTGGCGGCGTCATCGACAGCTGCTTCTTCAAGGACAACAAGACCGACAGCAGCGACGGGCAGAACACCGCCAGCGTCTACCTCAACGGCCCGGTCACGATGGTGAACTGCACGGTGACCGGCGGCTGGACTCGCAATTACAATGGCAGGGGCGCCGGCATCCATATCGCCAGCGCCAGCGCGAAGGCGGTGAACTGCGTCGCCTACGGCAACTATATCGGGAAGGGCACTATCACCAGCACCGCCGTGGCGAACTTCGGCAACGCGAACTACGATCGCTACTTCTACTGCGGCGCGGCCTTCACGAACGCGTCCTGCGCGACGTGGACGATGCTGACGGACGCGGACTTCGTCAAGTACAGTTCGTTCACGGGGTCGACCGAAGCCCAGCTCAAGACCTATTTTGGCAGCGAGGAGTATTCGACGTTCGACTGGCACCAGAAGCGCCATTCGCAGCTGATCGACCGCGGCACGACCGATACGGCTTACCGTCCCGCCGACAGCTCGGCGGTCGACCTGGACGGCAACCTGCGCGTCGACGACAAGACGATCGACCTCGGCTGCTGGGAAGTCTACTCCAACCAGGGCTTCTTCATCCGCCTGCGTTGAGTTAACACACGGATTTGTTCGCGACTACGTCGCTCACAGATGGCGAAGGTCGTAGACCTGAGCAAATCCGTGTGTCATAACCTTCCCAAGGCTCCGCGGCCGCGGCGGTTGACAGATTCGGGGGGATATGGTAATATTCTCACCAGTGACGGCTGAAACCATATAACGATTCTGCCGGGAGTGGGCGTTATAGTCTACTTCCCTTGCCGTTTACATACCCAAAAACCAGCTGGAGGATCCAGATGAACATGGTCAAGAAACTCGCGTGTGGTGTTGTGTGTGCCGCGGTCGCGCTGGGCGCGGCAAGCGCATGGGCGGCGGGGACGCTGCCGGCCGGCTACACCGAAGTCGAGTACATCCAGCCGTCCGGCAACGCGCGGATCATCACCGACTACACGCCGACGCCGAACGCCGACAAGATCGAGGCGGTGGTCGAATTCCCGACGCTCGACACCACCCAGCGCGCCATCTGGTGTGCGCGTGCTAGTTTCAACTCCTCGACTTGGACTCTTTTCGTCAACGCCGGAAAGAAGTTTCGCTTTGACTATGGCAATACCGTCTCCCAGATCGCCGATGTCGTCCTCACGACAGATCAAAGGTACACGGTGACCGCCGCAAGCAATCAGTTCAGCTTTGTCAGCGCGTCGCAGTCTGGCGGCTACACCCACACCAAAGTGAACGATTACACGGCCGGTGGGCCGGTCGTGCTCTTCTCGGCCTACTACAACGGAACCGCAAACAACGTGGGCGACTGGGGCACGCACCGGCTTTATTCCTTCAAGGTCTGGCGGTCGGGTAAGCTCATCCACTATTTTGTGCCGTGCAAGGATCCGAACGGCGTGGCGACGATGGTTGACATCTGCTACAACGCGGCATTGGACATGGAAGGCACATTTACCGCCGGTTCCGTAGGGCATTTCTACGATGATTTGATTTTCCCGGAAAATACGCTTGCGATCGACGGCAGCCCCGAGCAGTATGGTACGGCTTCGCCGGCATACGGCGACCTCACCGGCCTCGAGGCCGGCGACACCCGCGCCGTCTCCTGCAGCCCGACCTGGAGGAACTCCATTGGCACCGTGTATTCCTGCACCGGCTGGAAGCTCTACGACGAGAACGACGTCGTGGTCTCGAACGGAACGGAAACCGCCTTCACCTACACCCACCCGACTCCCGCTGCATACCGCAGGCTCGAGTGGCAGTGGGAACTTACCTCTTTGCCGCATGGCGGCGTCACGGCATACGTCCAGGACGGGCTCATCGCCTGCTGGGACGGCATCGAGAACGCCGGGGCTGGTCAGCATGACGCCGCCGCGACGGTCTGGAAGGACGCAATCGGCGGCTACGAGTTTACCTTAAACGGCGTCACGGTCAATGCCGACCGCATGACCTTCGCCGGGAGCACGTCCTCCTACGGCACGCTCTCCGCCGCTGACACGACATCGTCCTTTGTTGCGGCAAAGGACGGCACGATGGAAATCGTCTATCGCTCGGACACCGGTGCTGGTACACAGGTCTTGTTGCAGTCCACGGATAGTTCCGGACTGGCGTTCGGCATTTTCAGCGGCAACAACATCATCCTTCGTTCTTCCAGTTCGACGGCCGCGCAGATGTTACCGTTCACGTCGGGGGCCAATACGAACTGCGTCTCGGTGTTCTATACCTCTCGTGTGCCTGTTTCCGCAGTCGTCAACGGCGGCAAGATGGCCTTGTCAGGCAGTAACTACTGGGGCTCTCCCGGAACGACGACCGTTATCGGCAAAAGGGCCTCCAATGCCTCTGGCTTTCTTGGCTCCATCTACTGCATTCGTCTCTACAATCGCCATCTGTCGGACGAGGAAATCGCCGCCAACTACGAGATTGACCAAAAACGGTTCATTCTCCGAACCGACGAATCCACCCTCCAGGTGTCGTCCTCGGTGGAAGGGATAAGCAGTTCGCCGTCGCCGGATTACGGACCTGTTTACGGGCTTGCCGCCGGCGCTGCCGTCCCTGCCACGTGCGGTCATACGGAGGTAACGAACTCGAACGGATCCGTCTATTCTTGCACTGGCTGGAAGCTCTACAACGAGAACGATGCCGTGGTCTCGAACGGGACAGAATCGGCTTTTACCTACGTGCATCCGACTCCTGCCGCCTACCGCAAGCTCGAATGGCAGTGGGAGATTAAATCACCGCCTACGCGATACGTCCAGGATGGCCTCATCGCCTGCTGGGACGGCATCGAGAACGCCGGTGCTGGCGTCCATGAGGACAATGTGGCGGTCTGGAAAAGCATCGTCGGCGGATATGAGTTCACCCTCAACAACGTTACCGTGGACGCCAACTGCATGACCTTCGCCGGGAGCACATCCTCCTACGGCACACTCTCCGCCACCGACACGGCTTCGACCTTCCTTGCCGCGAAAAGCGGTACGCTGGAGATCGTCTATCGTTCGCGCACAGGCACCGGCAGCCAGGTTATCATGCAGTCCACGGGCGCCGCCGGAATGGCATTCTCGATATGGGAGACTTCCAAAATCCTTCCCTACACCTCCAGTTCCCAGGCCGCACAGCTGTCGTTTTCGTTCACATCGGGAACCGAGGTCAATTTTGCCGCGGTGCGCTATGTATCCGGTGCGCCCGTCACTGCGATCGCCAACGGCTCGGCGCTGTCGCCGGCCAATGCCAGTAGCTGGGCGAGCCCCGGGTCGGAGACCATAATCGGGAACCGGTACACCAAGGCCAGTGCAAACTCATTCCCTGGCTCCATCTACGCGATTCGCCTCTACGACCGCCAGCTGACGGACTCGGAAATCCTCGCCAACCAGTCGATTGACCAGCAGCGCTTCTCGCAATCCGTCGACAATTCGCGCCTCGTGATCTCCAGCACGCCGGAGGGCGCCGGCAGGCCGAGTCCCGCCAACGGCTACCTCACCGGCCTTGCCGCCGGCACCAACTTCATCGTCACCTGCGGCGGCGCGATTACCTGGACGAACGCCGCGGAGACCATCGAATATTCCTGCGCGGGCTGGAGGCTCTACGACGCGAACGACAGCATCGTCGACAGCGGCAACACCCTGTCTTTCGTCTATGCCCATCCGACGCCAGCGGCGTTTCGCCGGCTCGAGTGGGTGTGGCAGCCGTCGGCGGTGAAGGGGAATGTCGTCGCCGGCGCTGACGGCTCGGTTTCGCCGTCCGGCACCGCCTGGTACGCCGCCGACACGCCGATCACCGTGACGGCGACGCCGGATTCCGGCAAGGCGTTCATCAATTGGACTGGAACGCTGCCTTCGGGCATCACCGACACCTCGGCGTCCGCCACCTTCACGCCGACTGCGCCGTTCGAGATGACGGCGAACTTCGGCGTGGGCTTCTGCGTGGCGACGACCGGTAGTGACGACGACGACGGCTCGGCGGAGCATCCCTTCGCCACCATCTCCAACGCGATCGAGAAGGCGGATGCGGCCATCGCGGGCGGCGCGCAGCACGTGATAATCAATGCCGCGGACGGATCCTATCCCGAAAACGGTCTCGTGGTCACGAACGCGATTGTCATCGCCGGCAACGCGGCAGACCGCACTGCCGTCAAGATCGGCAAGTCCGGCGCGCGGGTCTTTCGCATCGCCCACGCCGACGCGGCGCTCAAGAACCTCACTGTCCAGAACGGAACGGTGACGGCTGTAAACATAGCCTACGCTGGCGGCAACGTCCGCCTGGAAAATGGAACCGTGGCGAACTGCGTCTTGACGGGAGGCGGCAACTCGTCGATTACGGACGGCAAGGGCGGCAACCTCTACATCGGCGGCGGTCTCGTCGTTGATTGTCTCATGACGAGCCCCTTGGTCGGGAATGGCGCATTCGGTGGCAGCGCCTATATTACCGGCGGCACCGTTTCGCGCTGCATCATCGAGCAATCGCCAAAGGCCAGCGGCAACTACACGGCGCTTGGCGCCGGCGCGTATCTGACGGGCGGCGTCATCGAGAACTGCCTCATCCGCGACAACCGCTGTGGAAGGGGTGCCCTCTATCTGAGTAGTTCCGCCGCCAAGGCCGTAAACTGCACCATTGTCGGCAATACGCCGGAAGGGAATGTTGGCGGCGTATATGTGAACAACGCGTCAGCCTCCGTCATCAACTGCGTCATCTTCGACAACGGCGGCACGGAACTCGCCGAATGGGGAAACAATAACGGCGCACGCTTCTTCAACTGCGTCTCCACCGTCGAAAACGCCAATGGCGTCAACTGGACCAAGTTGCCGTTCGCAACCAGATCGACCTATTTCGAGGACGACGAGTTCTGGACGCCGCTTCTCGGGTCGCCGATGGTTGACGCAGGCGACGACTCGCGCTATCCGTCCACCAGTTCCCAGACTGACATTGCCGGGAATGCGCGCATTTCCGGCAGCCACATCGACATTGGATGCAGCGAGCTCGACCAGAGCAGCTTCAACGTCGTTGCCACGGTGGCGTCCTATCCGTCGGTGCTGAAGGGTGCCACGGTTGACTTTGTCTGCCATGCGGCCGGCGCAGCTGGCACGGTGACGTTCGAGCTGGACTTTGGCGACGGCTCTGCGCATCTTGTGACCACCGACACTCAGATTTCCCATCGGTTCGACGTCTGCGGTTTGTTCCCCACGAGGATCAGAGCGAAGGATGGGGATGGAGAATATGGCGATTGGGAGACGATGGTCGTACCCATTCGCGTGTCGGAGCCCGACATCTACGTGTCGCCAGAAGGCAACGACGCGAACGCCGGCACCGCCGCCGCGCCGTTCCTCACGGTCGCCCGAGCCCTCGCCTCGCTTACGAACGTGACTTCGGCTTGCTCCACGGACGTGGACGGGGTCGCGATCCACATCGCCGCCGGGACATACGAGGAAAACGGCCTTCCTGCCATCGGGTCTCGGGTGACGGTCGAGGGCATTGCCTCTGACCGCACCGCCGTCAAGATCGGCAAGTCGGGGGCGCGAATCTTCCGCCTCACTGACGAGGACGCGGTGCTCAGGAACCTCACCGTCACGAACGGGACGGTGACGGCCGCAGACATATCCTACGCCGGCGGCAACGTCCGACTGGAAAACGGAACCGTGACGAACTGCGTTCTTGCCCGAGGCTCCTCCACGGTGCAGGACGGCAAGGGGCTAAACCTCTACATCCGCAACGGCGTGGCCGTTGACAGCCTGCTGACGAGTCCATTGGTAGGAAGCGGACCGCTTGGCCCAGGCGCCTACATCGCGGGTGGCGTCGTTTCGCGCTGCATCATCGAAAAGGCGCCCGCGAAGACTAGTACCTGGCTGGCGATTGGTTCTGGTGCTTACCTGAAGGGCGGCGTCATTGAGAACTGCCTCGTTCGCGACAACCACGCCGGAAAGGGCGCGATCTATCTGGATGCCGCCTCCGCCAGGGCCGTAAACTGCACCGTAGTCGGCAACACTCCGGATAGCGGCGTCGGCGGTGGCACTGGAGGCGTCTATGTGAACAACGCATCGGCTTCCGTCGTGAACTGTGTTGTCTACAACAACGGCGGCACGGCCTTGGCCGAATGGGCCAACAAGAACCCGGCGACGTTCTACAGCTGCGCATTCTCGGCTGACGCTGCCTTCACGGGAGCCAACTCCACGGTGAAGGACCTCACGGACGCGGCCTTTAGGGATGCCGCGAACGGCAACTACCGCCCGAAGCGCGATGGCGCGCTCTACAACGCCGGCGACAACGACCGCTACTCGTCCTACGCGACTTCAACGACTGACCTTGATGGCGCCCCTCGCATTCAGGGCAAGATCATCGACATCGGCTGCTGGGAGGTCCTGACCGGCATCGGCTCGGTCTACTACCTCCGGTAGCGTGGCAGTTCCTGCGGCGGTTCTGTAAGCCGCAAAGAACGCAGAGGACGTAGAGAAAGCTTTGCGACCTTCGTGTTCTTTGAGGCTAAGAGAAAGCCGGCCTTGCGCGGCAGATGTGACATTATGGCGCGACAATATGTCACACTTGAAGGGGACCGACCCTGAAAATTTGAGGTTTGTCGCGTAGAATCTGGGATTTGTTCCAGTTGGCCTGACATTGGCACGCCCTCTGCTACGGTAAGGGCGATTGCTTTCGACTGCCGATCGCAATCGAAACGACAATCTGAAAGGAGAAAAAGAAAATGGCAAAGGTTCTTGGAATCGACTTGGGCACGACCAACAGCTGCATGGCGGTGATGGAGGGCGGCGAGGCGACGGTCATCCCCAACAAGGAGGGCGCGCGCACGACGCCTTCGATCGTGGCGTTCACGAAGAACGGCGAGACGCTGGTCGGCCAGGCGGCGAAGCGCCAGGCGGTGACCAACCCGAAGTCGACGATCTACTCGATCAAGCGCTTCATCGGCCGCCGGTTCAGCGAGATGACCGACGAGATCAAGATGGTCCCCTACGAGGTCGTGGCGGCGCCTAACGGCGACGCGGCGGTGAAGGTGAACGACAAGGTTTACACCGCGCAGGAGATCTCGGCGATGATCCTCCGCAAGCTTAAGGAGGACGCGGAGGCGTTCCTGGGCGAGAAGATCACCGAGGCGGTTATCACCGTGCCGGCCTACTTCAACGACCAGCAGCGCCAGGCGACAAAGGACGCCGGCCGCATCGCCGGGCTGGATGTGAAGCGCATCGTCAACGAGCCGACGGCGGCGTCGCTCGCCTACGGCCTCGACAAGAAGAAGAACGAGAAGATCGCGGTCTACGACTTCGGCGGCGGCACGTTCGATATTTCCGTTCTTGACATCGGCGACGGCGTCTTCGAAGTGAAGGCGACGAACGGCGACACGCACCTCGGCGGCGACGACCTGGACCAGGCGATCATGAAGTGGATGATCGACGACTTCAAGGCGCAGCAGGGGATCGACCTCTCGAACGACATGATGGCGCTCCAGCGCCTCAAGGAGGAGGCCGAGAAGGCGAAGTGTGCGCTCTCGAGCGCCGGCACCTACGACATCAACCTGCCGTTCATCACGGCGGACGCGACGGGCCCGAAGCACCTCACCGCGACGCTCACGAAGCAGAAGCTGGAGACGCTGACGATGGACCTCGTCAACCGCACCTCCGAGCCGTGCCGCAAGTGCATGGCCGACGCGGAGCTTTCGAGCGTCGACGAGGTGGTGCTCGTCGGCGGCCAGACCCGCATGCCGCTCATCCAGGAGAAGGCTAAGAGCCTCTTCGGCAAGGAGCCGCACAAGGGCGTCAACCCCGACGAGGTGGTGGCGATGGGCGCGGCGATCCAGGGCGGCATCCTGAAGGGCGAGGTGAAGGACGTGCTGCTCCTCGACGTGACCCCGCTCACGCTCGGCATCGAGACGCTCGGCGGCGTGCTCACCCCGCTCATCGAGCGCAACACCACGATCCCGACGAAGAAGTCCCAGGTCTTCTCGACCGCGGCGGACAACCAGCCGGCGGTGACGATCGCGATCTTCCAGGGCGACCGCAAGATGGCGCGCGACAACAAGGCGCTCGGCAACTTCAACCTCGACGGCATCCCGCCGGCGCCGCGCGGCGTGCCGCAGATCGAGGTGACGTTCGACATCGACGCGAACGGCATCCTCAATGTCTCGGCTAAGGACCTCGGCACCCAGAAGGAGCAGAAGATCACCATCACCGCCGCGGGCGGCCTCTCCAAGGAGGAGATCGAGAAGATGCGCAAGGACGCCGAGGCCCACGCGGCCGAGGACGAGCGGCGCCACGCTGAGGTCGAGGAGCGCAACAAGGCCGACGGCCTCGCCTTCCAGGTCGAGAAGACGCTGAAGGACGCGGGCGACAAGATCGCCGCGGACAAGAAGGCGCCGGTCGAGGCCGCGCTCAAGGAGCTCAAGGACGCGCTCGCCAAGCAGCCGCCCGCCCCGCTCGACGAGATCAAGTCGAAGCAGGAGGCGCTCATGAAGGCGATGGAGCCGGTGGCCCAGGAGATGTACTCCTCGGCCCAGCAGGCCCAGGGCGCCGCCGGTGCCGGCACGCCGCCCCCGGGCGCGGGCACGCCTCCGCCGGACAGCAACAACGGAGGCTCCGCGAAGGGCGGCGACGATGTCGTCGACGCGGACTTCACGATGAAGTAGTTTCGGAGTTCTAGATGGTCTAGGATTCCTAGGATGTCTAGAAAATTAACCAGGAAAAAGAAGCAAGGAGAAAAACAACAATGAACATCAGACCACTGGGCGATCGCGTTCTCATTGAGCCGATCGAGGAGAAGGACCAGGTCGTCGGCGGGATCATCATCCCCGACTCGGCCAAGGAGAAGCCCATGCAGGGCAAGGTGCTCGCCGTCGGCAAGAAGGTCGACAAGGAGGGCAAGGAGATCAAGTTCGACGTCAAGAAGGGCGACACCGTCCTGCTGCCGAAGTACGGCGGCACCGAGGTGAAGCTCGACGGCAAGAAGCTCCAGCTCGTCCGCGAGGAGGACCTCCTGGGAGTGATTGAGAAGTAACCAAAGGAATTGGAGATTAAAGAAAATGGCTAAGCAGATCAAGTTCGACGCCGAAGCGCGTCAGAAGATCCTCGCCGGCGTCGAGAAGCTCTCGACCGCGGTGTCGTCCACCCTCGGCCCGTCCGGCCGCAACGTCATCCTGGACAAGAAGTTCGGCTCGCCGCAGATCACCAAGGACGGCGTGACCGTCGCCAAGGAGATCGAGCTGCCCGACCCGTTCGAGAACATGGGCGCGCAGATGGTGAAGGAAGTCGCGTCGAAGACGAACGACGTCGCCGGCGACGGCACCACCACCGCGACGCTGCTCGCCGAGGCGATCTACCGCGAGGGGCTGAAGAACCTCACCGCCGGCGCCAACGGCATGGCGCTGAAGCGCGGCATCGACAAGGCGACCGCCGCGGTCGTCGAGGCGATCGCCAAGCTCTCGAAGAAGGTGAAGTCGGCCGACGAGATCGCCCAGGTGGCGACGCTCTCCGCGAACGGCGACGCCGAGATCGGCAAGATGATCTCCGAGGCGATGGACAAGGTCGGCAAGGAGGGCACGATCACGGTCGAGGAGGCCAAGACGCTCGACAGCTCGCTCGACGTCGTCGAGGGCATGCAGTTCGACAAGGGCTACCTCTCGCCGTACTTCGTGACCGACGCCGAGTCGATGGAGTGCGAGCTCGAGAACCCGTTCATCCTGCTGTTCGAGAAGAAGATCTCGAGCCTCCAGGACATGCTGCCGCTCCTGCAGACGGTGGCGAAGTCGGGCCGTCCGCTGATGATCATCGCCGAGGACGTCGAGGGCGAAGCGCTCGCCACGCTCGTCGTCAACCGCCTGCGCGGCACCTTCCAGGTGTGCGCCGTCAAGGCCCCGGGCTTCGGCGACCGCCGCAAGGCGATCCTCGAGGACATCGCGATCCTCACCGGCGGCACGCTGGTCAGCGAGGACATCGGCGTCAAGCTCGAGAACGTGGGCGTCGACATGCTCGGCCGCGCTAAGAAGGTGGTCGTCGACAAGGACAACACCACCATCGTCGAGGGCCTCGGCAAGTCGGCCGACATCAAGGCCCGCGTCGAGCAGATCAAGAAGCAGATCGAGGACACCACTTCCGACTACGACCGCGAGAAGCTACAGGAGCGCCTCGCCAAGCTCGCCGGCGGCGTCGCCCTCATCAAGGTCGGCGCCGCGACCGAGGCGGCGATGAAGGAGAAGAAGGATCGCGTCGACGACGCCCTCCACGCGACCCGCGCGGCCGTCGAGGAAGGCATCGTGCCCGGCGGCGGCGTCGCCTACCTCCGCGCCCAGAAGGCCATCGACGCGCTCAAGCTCGAGGGCGACGAGGCCGTCGGCGCGAGCATCATCGCCCGCGCGATCGAGGCCCCGCTCCGCAAGCTCGTCGACAACGCCGGCCTCGAGGCCGCTCTCGTCATCGCCAACGTCAAGAAGGCGACGGGCAACAACGGCTACAACGTGCGCACCGGCGAGTACGTCGACCTGTTCAAGGACGGCGTCGTCGACCCGGCCAAGGTCACGCGCTCGGCGCTGCAGAACGCCGCGTCGATCGCCGGCCTGCTGCTCACGACCGACTGCATGGTCACCGACATCCCCGAGAAGAAGGATGCCTGCGGCTGCGGCGGCCACGGCCAGCCCGGCATGGACGGCATGATGTAATGCCGCATTCGGCGGCCGGCGGAGCCATCTCCGCCGGCCGTTTCGCTTTTATTGCAAATAGGAAAGGGCAGGGAAAATGGAGAAGAAGACCAGCAAGTTCAAGGCCGAGATCGCGGAAATGCTCGACCTCGTCGTAAATTCGCTCTACTCGAAGAAGGAGATATTCCTGCGCGAGCTCGTGTCCAACGCCTCGGACGCCATCGACCGCGCCAAGTTCCTCGCCCTCACCGACAAGTCGATCGCCGCCGACTCGCCGGAGTGGAAGATCCAGATCGCGGCGAACGCGTCCGAGCGCACCCTCACCGTCTCCGACAACGGCATCGGCATGGACGCCGAGGAGCTCGAGCGCAACCTCGGCACCATCGCCAGCTCCGGCACCAAGAAGTTCCGCGAAATGCTCAAGGAGAAGGGCGGGGACTCCCTGCCCGAGCTGATCGGCCAGTTCGGCGTCGGCTTCTACGCCGCGTTCATGGTCGCCGACCGCGTCACCGTGGAGACCCGCAAGCGCGGCGGCGACGCGTCGTTCAAGTGGGAGTCGGACCTCTCCGGCTCGTATTCCGTCTCCGACGGCGATCGCGACTTCCCCGGCACCTCGGTCACCCTGCACCTCCGCGAGGACCAGGCCGAGTACCTCGACTACTGGCGCGTCTCCGAGCTCATCCGCAAGTACTCCGACTTCATCGCCTACCCCGTCACCTTCCGCCGCGTCGACGTCCCCGCGGACGAGAAGGAGGAGGACCGCAAGTCGCGCGAGGAGCGCGAGGCGAAGCCGCTCAACACCATGGTCGCGCTCTGGAAGCGGCCGAAAAAGGACGTCAAGGACTCCGAGTACGCGGAGTTCTACCGCCACCTCACCCACGACTGGGAGGAGCCGTTCGAGACGATTCCGTTCTCCGGCGAGGGCGCCGTCGAGTTCAAGGCGCTTCTGTTCCTGCCGAAGAAGGCCACGATGGACCTCTACATGCCCGACCGCAAGCGCGGGCTCTCGCTCTACGTCAGGAACGTCTTCATCGGCGACGACATCGAGATGCTCCTCCCGGGCTACCTGCGCTTCGTCCGCGGCGTCGTCGACTCCTCCGACCTGCCGCTCAACGTCTCCCGCGAGATGCTGCAGGACGACGCGGTCATCCGCAAGATCAAGGACGCCGTCGCCGCCAAGGTGCTCTCCACCCTCGAGGAGATCAAGAAGAAGGACCCGAAGCGCTACGACGAGTTCTACGGCGCGTTCGGCAGCCTGCTCAAGGAGGGCGTCCACGTCGACTACTCCCGCGCCGACCGGATCAAGAAGCTGCTGAAGTACCCGACCGCGCGCGGCGAGGCCGGGAAGACGGTGTTTCTCGAGGACTACGTCAAGGACATGCCGTCCTCGCAGAAGGACATCTACTACATCCTCGCCGAGCGCGAGGCGGACGCGCGCCGCTCGCCGGTGATCGAATCCGCCCGCAAGCACGGGTGCGACGTTCTCCTATGGTGCGACCCGGTGGACGAGTATCTCGTCGAGTCGCTGCGCGAGTTCGACGGCCGCAAGTTCGTCGACGTCGGCCGCGGCGACGTGGCGTTCGGCACCGAGGAGGAGCGCAAGGCCGAGAAGGAGGCGTCCGACAAGGCCGCCGGCGACCTGAAGCCGCTCCTCGAGGCGGTGAAGAAGGCGCTCGGGGAGCGCGTCTCGGAGGTGCGCCTCTCGACCCGCCTCACCGACTCGCCCTGCTGCCTCGTCAGCCAGGAGCACGCGTTGCCGCCGTCGATGGTGCGCATGATGCGGGCGATGAAGCAGGACGTCCCGGAGGAGAAGCGCATCCTCGAGCTCAACGCGTCGCATCCGCTGGTCGAGAAGATGAAGGGTCTCGAGGGCGACGCTCTCGCCGACATGGCCTCGCTCCTCTACGACGGCGCGCTGATCGCCGAGGGCTCGCCCGTGGCCGACGGCGCCGCGTTCGCCAAGCGCCTCTCCGACCTGCTCCTCAAGTAGGCCCATCTCCGCGAACTCGTCGCGGTTTTATGGTATAATACACACAACCACACGACCATACAAGGAGTTCGCAATGACTACCAAGACCATCGTATCCGCTTTTGCGGCGATTATCGCCGGCGGCGCGTTCGCCGACTTCAACCTCAACCTCGACTTGTCGGGCAAGCCCATGCGCGACCTCTCGAAGTCGACCTCCAAGGCGATCGTCGGCTACATCAGCGCGATGCACGCCTACGGCGACGACTACTGGTTCGTTACCAACAAGTACGAAACCGCCGCGGTGATGAAGAAGGCAGGCTGCTACAACACGGCGACCTGGAGCTCCGACATGTGGTTCGCCCGCCGCAACGACAAGAACCCAAAGAATCGCACGAATCCGAAGGCGCAGTTTGACTTCTGGAAGGAGAACGGCTTCAAGGTGCTGATCGGGCTTACCGGCATCGGCCCGAAGCAGGCCGCCGACGCGGCGCAGTTCAAGGCGGCCGTGGACAGCCGGCTCGAGTTTGTGAAGTGGATCATCGACAATGGCTACAAGGACGTCGTGCAGGGCTTTGAGCTCGGCTGCGAGACGTACTACGGCGCCTACGACCGCCAGGACGCGCTGATCAAGCTCTGGACGGCGCTCGTCCCGGAGATCCTGAAGCTGTGGCCTAACTGCTACATGGGCGTGCCGGTCGCTGAGAACTTCGAGCTCAACCCCGACATCGCCCACGTCCGCGAGCGCATGCTCGCCGCCGGCGAGATCAAGCGCGACACCTATTTCGCGGCGGCTGCGTTCAACCAGTACTCGGCCTACTTCATCATGGGGCTTGCGACGAACAACGTCCTCGACAAGATCTCGCACGTCACCTACCATACCTACGGCGCGGAGACCCCGTACAGCTGCTCCTACTACGGCGTGAAGCGCATCCGCGGCTTCGCTGAGGCGTTCCCCGAGATCAAGGACAAGCGCACCTGGTGGACGGAGATCCGCCCGCGCTCCGACGAAGACAACCGCTGCCAGCGCATCTTCCGCGAGGCGCTGATCATGGGCCACTACTCGATGATGATGATGTGCCAGCCCGAGGTGGACGGATTTTACCACCACAACCTCTGCAACCTCGCCGGCGGGCTCTACATCTCGAACGGCAAGAGCTGGAACGTCCAGTGGATGGACGAGGGCGGCGAATATCCCGACTACGACAGCCCGCTCAACCGTCCGCGCATGGAGGTCGGCGCGCAGGGCGCGGTCTACCACGTCATCGCCAACGCGCTCTGCTCGCACCCGCTCCTCTGGCATCACGGCACCTCGAAGGACATCGACACCGAGGACAGCTTCTACACCTCCTCCCGCGTCTGCGACCAGGTCTACGAGCGCCGCAAAGCGCTCAAGGAGGGCTCCAAGGCGCCGGAAGTCCCCGGCGAAGTCGAGTGGGTCGCGCTCACCAAGGGCAATGAACTCTGCCTCGTGATGGTCAACACCAAGTCCACCGCCGAGAAGGTCAATGTCACCGTTCCCGGCAGGCAGTTCGCGGCGCCGACCTACCGCATCGTCCGCATCAAGGACCCGAAGTACATCGACTGCCGCGAGGTCCCCGGCGAAGCGAATCTCTGGGAGGAGCTGGCGTACGAGGACACGCAGACTGGCTTTGCCGGCGGCGGTGCCTACGAAGGCCCCAAGGGCGGCTATGACACCCTCAAGATCGAGATCGGCCCGCACACCGCGCAGTCCGTCACGGTCGTGATGCGCAACGCGCCGAAGAAGTAAGGGGTTCCCTTGAAGACGAATGCACTGGCGACGCCCGCGTTTCTCGCGGCGTCGCTTTTCGCCTTTTCTGCGCTGGCCGACCGCGTCGTCTGGGTGGACGAGCTTTCGCTGGAGGGCTTTGACATCGGCGTCGCGCACTTCGACCCGACGCCGCGCGCGTCCGTGGCGAGCAAGTTCGGCCCGGCCGTGCCGCTCAAGGTGGTTGGCCGCGCCTTCGCGCGCGGCATCGGCGCCCACGCGCCTTCGCAGTCCGCCTACGAGTTCGAGGGCGAGGCCGTTTCGTTCGAGGCCTCGGTCGGCGTCGACGCCTGGGTGCTGGAGCGCTCGAAGGACGGCACTCCGGTCGACGCGAAGATGCGCTTCCGCGTGGTGGCGGACGGCAAGACAGTCGCCGAATCGCCGGTAATGAAGGTGGATACTCCCGCTTATGACATCAAGGTCGACCTCCGCGGCGCCAAGACGGTGATGCTCGAGGTCGACGACTGCGGCTCCTCGAGCTGGGACCTCGCCGTCTGGGGCGACGCGAAGTTCGTCCTCGCCGACGGCGCGTCCGTGACGCCGTGGACCGGGACCGAGCCCCAGCTTGGCGTCCTCACCCCGAAGCCGTCGCCCGCGCCGCGGATCAACGGCGCGAAGGTCTTTGGCGTCCGTCCCGGCCACGACATCCTCTGGCGGCTCTCGGCGACGGGCGAGCGCCCGATGGAGTTCCGCGCCGAGAACCTGCCCGCCGGCGTCGTCTTCGATCCGCAGACTGGGCTCCTTTCCGGGCGCGTTGCGCAGCCGGGCGAGCATGTCATCGTCTTTACCGCGAAGAACGCCGCGGGCACGGCGACCGGATCGCTCAGGCTCGTCGTCGGCGACAAGATCGCGCTCACCCCGCCGATGGGCTGGAACAGCTGGAATGTCTTCGGCTCGTTCGTGACCGCCGCGGACATCCGCGCCGCCGCCGACGCGCTGGTCGCGACCGGCCTCGCCGACCACGGCTGGAGCTACGTCAACATCGACGACTTCTGGCAGAACAGCGTCGCCGCGACCGACGAGCCGACGCTCAAGGGGCCACTGCGCACGGCGGACGGCACGGTCGTCTCCAACGTCAAGTTCCCCTCGATGAAGGAACTCGCCGACTACATCCACGCCAAGGGGCTCAAGGCCGGCCTCTACTCCTCGCCCGCCGCGCAGACGTGCGGTGGCTGCGAAGGGTCGTGGGGGCACGAATGGAAGGACGCCGAGACCTATGCGAAGTGGGGCTACGACTACCTCAAGTACGACGGCTGCAGCTATCTTGCGGTGGCGGTCGGAAAGGGAGCAGAGCGCGACTTCCTGCCGTTCGCGGTCATGGGCGAGGCGCTGCGGGCGCAGGACCGCGACATCGTCTACTCGATCAATCCCTTCGGCGCCGGCAGCGAGCTGACGCTGCCCTACGGCGGCGCGGCGGCGGCGTGGGCCTCGAGCTGGCGCACCACCGGCGACATCAACGACGCCTGGAAACGGGTCAAGTCCATCCTCGCGGCGCAGCGCTACCTCTGGCCGTATGCGCGGCCAGGCGCGTGGAACGACCCCGACATGCTCATCGTGGGCGTAATCGGCGGGCCCTGGAAGTTCCGCCGCCCGACGCGCCTCAACCACAACATGCAGTATACGCACATGTCGCTCTGGTGCATGCTCTGCTCGCCGCTGCTGATCGGCTGCGACCTCACCCAGCTTGACGACTTTACCCTCGCGTTGCTTTCCAACGACGAGGTGATCGAGACGAACCAGGACGAGCTCGGCGCCCAGGCCGCGCTCGTCGCCGAGGGTCCGCGCGCAGAGATCTGGGCGAAGCCGATGAGCGACGGATCCTTCGTCCTTGCGCTCGTCAACGCCGTCCGCAAGACGACCACGGTCACCGCTGACTTCCGCTCGCTCGGGCTTGACGGCAAGTGGCGCGTCCGCGACCTCTGGCGGCAGCAGGACCTCGGCGTCTACGGCGCCGAGTACTCGTGCGACGTGCCGCCGCTGGCAACGCAGCTCGTGCGCCTCTGGCCCGAGCCGGGCGCGGGGCTCAGGGAAGGGCTCACGGACATCCGTATGAACGGCTTCTACCACTTGCTGGAGCAGAAGCGCCCGGTCGGGCGCCCTGGCTACGAGCCGCCGAAGGGCTGGCCATGCAAGGACTGCCAGCGCGGAAAATAAGCGGAAAATTTCACCCAACCAAATTCAGTCATTCGGTTACTAACTCTAATAGCAAGGAGATGAGGTTGGATGGATATTGTCGAGGAGCTTAGGCGAAACCGCGAGAACGGCGCAAAAAGGCTGGTCGAGGAATACAAAGTCGGCCTTATGTCGCTGGCGTCGCGCTTTTGCCCGGATGTAGGCGACGCCGAGGAGCTGGTGAACCGCACTTTTGCCGCGGTAATCAAGGGCATAGACGGCTATTTGGAGCATTCGTCCTTCTTCACCTGGATGTGCCAGATTCTGGTGAACCTCCATGCCAACGACATCCGCCGGAAGTCGAATGCCGAAATCGTCTATCCCGGCGAAGTGCCGGACGGCGTCGACGAGGCGGCGGCAGAAGGCATCTACAGCGCCCTTGACGCCACTTTCCTGCGCGAGTCGATCGACACGCTGCCGAAGGATATCCGCAAGACGCTCACGCTGCACTACTTCATGGATTTCTCGGTGAAGGACATTGCGCGGCTGTTCGCCATTCCGGTCGGCACGGTCAAGTGGCGGCTGCACTATGCCCGCCAGATACTGGCCGTGAAGCTTGGTGCCGTTGTCAAGAGGCCGGGCGTGAAGGCAGTCCTGCTCGCGCTGGCGCTTTCGGCGCTGGCCGCAGTGGGCGCGGTCGGCGTCGCGGCGATTCGCTCCGCGGCAGAACCCGCGGCGAAAGTGGAGTCGAGCGCTTCGAGCCAGCCGGTGGCGGAATCGGAGCCGGCGTCGGAAGAGCATCAGGCGACGGAAGCGCAACCGGCGGCGGAAGAGCCGCCAATCTCGGCAGAACCGCCCGAGATGGCCGCCGAAGTAGCGGTCGCCGAACCTTTGATTTCTCAAGAACAAGAGGAGCAGTCCATGAACAAGAATACCCGCCCGTCAATTCTCGCCGCCGCGATTGCCGCGACCCTGCCCGTTGCCTCCGCCTTTGGCGCGGACGCCGGCAACTTTGTTTGGAACGGCGGCTTCGAGGAATCCTACATCTACTGGATCAGTAGCGGCAGCAACCCGTACAACCTGCGCACAACCGAATACGGCAATATCAACACCCCGCAGGCTCGGCTCGAACACTGGACAGGGACGGGCGGCGTCACCGACAAAGATGCCGGAAGCGGCTCGCCGCTACCCAATGACACGTCGCTCTATACTGGCGAGCGCTGTTTCACCATATACAAGTCAGAGTATGTCGAGCAGACGCTTGAATTGCCGGTGGCGGGAACGTATGAAGTCTCCTTCCGTCATTGTATGCGGAAGGAGGACAAGGATGATGTAGAGCAGCTTACGGCCAGCATGATCGACGAGACGGGGGCAACGGCCTTTTCCTCCGGCAATATCTCGCCGGGGGCATCGGTCGGCACCTATACTGGCACCGCCACGATTACTGCGGCCGGACGCTACCGGTTGAGGATCGAGGGTCAGGGAACCAGCAAGACAGTGTGCTTCGACGATGTTTCCGTGGTGCTGAAAGACGCCTCGTCTCCCTTTGGCGCTGTCGATCTCAAATTGCCGCGCTATGATCGCGTGCTTGTCAAGGTGCGACCGCTCGACTATGGCCAAGGTGACGATCTCACCCAGGTTGACTACCGGCTCGTGAAGCACGGGCAGTCCTTTGGCCCCGACTGGACGGCAATCTCCGCTGGACTCGACAAGGAGACGGAGCTTGCCTATCTCGTCACCGGCCTTGAAATCGACACAGAATACGATCTGGAAGTGCGTTTCTCCGCTGCTGGGGACAGCTTTGTGGCGGCGAAGTCGTTCCGGACGACGAAGGAGCTGCTGCTGAACGGCGGCTTTGACGAACTCCCCGACTTCCTCTCGGTCTCGACCAGTCTCTACAAGAATGTCGTGGATTGCAACGATTGCCCCTGGTTTGGGATTGGCGAGGTTGCGAACCGCGCCAGGGCGTCCGCCTCAAACGTCATCGCCCCCAAGACGAGTTCGGCGAGTGGGCTGATTACGGGCAACGTCTACGGCTTTATCTGGAAGGACAAGGATCTTAAGCAGTCGATTACCGTGCCGGTAAACGGCACCTACAAGGTCGCTTTCAAGTATGCGGCGGCGCAGAACTACAACCGTTCGGATCACAGCACTGCGGTTGAGGTGGTGAGCGAGGGGGACGTCACGACCACGCTTTTCGTCGAGTCGGGCAATAGCTCGGATTACACGCTCCACCAGTGCGAGCAAGAGGTTACGCTGCCGGCTGGCAACCTGACGTTCCAGATGCGCGGCATTCCGCCGGCCGACATCGGCATCGCGACCTGCTACGACGACATTTCGCTGCAGCTTGTCGAGGCCAACGTCAATCCGGCTTTGTCGCTTTCGACGAGCGGTGAGGGCATTGACCGCGTAACGCTCGACTTAAACCTCTCGGCCCTCGGCGCACCCGATGCAATCGTGGACATCGCAATTGCCTTTGCGCCGACGAACCAGCCGATTGGTGATTACTACGAACCGATCCTAAGCGGACTTTCCGCTCCCGGCATCTACACTGCGACGATCGCCGGGTTGGACATGAACGTGACCTACGCCTGCCGTCTGCGCGTGCGCAACAACAGTGGCGGCGAAGCCTTCGTGAATGGGACGTTCTCGACTCCGGCATCAATCATCGGTAATGGCGGGTTTGAAGAAGGGTCGTCCATCGCATCTGGCAATGTCGGAGATCTTTACGATAACAAAGGCGTGTGGCCTGCGACAACGACCGTTTGGAAAGTGAACGCAGTCAAGGCCGTATATAATAACGGAATTTCGAAGCCCAATACATTTTTCACTCCCAATGCGAACTTTACCCTGGGCGGGTATTCTGGGTTTATTTGGAAGGAAGGGTCTTTCGAACAGGACATTATCGTTCCGCTCACCGGTCGCTACCGGTTGGGATTTAGGTATGGCCTGGCCTCAAACTACAGCCCGAGCATCAATATCGAGGTCAATATCGCGCAGAACGGCGTGACGAATACGGTCTGGTCGATTAATAACGTCACCGCCAAAACGACGCAGTTCGTTCCTGACAACACTATTGCCAATCTTGTGCAGGGGCCGGCGACGTTTACAATCAAACAGACAATCAATTCAACTGAGAGTACCTCGGGCTGCTATGACGATATCACGCTCATGCCGCTTGCGAAGGAGGAGTGGACGAACGAGGTGATCGTCGCCTCCCAGAATCCGGCGGTGACTGGGGGTATGACACCTTCGCCGCGGGTGTATGTCGATCCCGCGGCGGGATGGAAAGCATCGTTCCGCGCTGATGCGACATGGACTGATTCTTCGACTGGCGACAAATACACTTGCACCGGCTGGAAACTCTACCGCAACGGGGCGCTTGTTGATCAGAAGGCGTTGCTGGACTGCGCCTATGTCCATCCCGCAGGGGCGGACGACAGGATTGTCTGGGGCTGGAAGCCGTGGGCGCCGTCCGACCGCATTCTCGGCGGTCAGGGCTTCTTCATCCGCGTGTTCTAACCGCGCGCCGATATTGCAGGCAAAGAATCGCCAGCGCCTACTTGACGCGTATGCACCTATAGGCGTATAATACCTGTTTATGAAAAGACGCTCTATGTTTGCAGTCCTCGTCCTGGCGGCTGGCACCGCCGCGGCGGTTGCGCCGGCGGAGTCCGAGCTGCCGACGGAAGTCGTCGTCGCGGCGGCGAATTCTCGCGCGTTCGAGAAACAGGCGGCGGACTTCGTCTGCACCGGGACGAACGACGAGGCCGTCATCAACGCGGCGATCGCGCGGCTGAAGTACGGCGGCACGGTGCGCCTCGCGGACGGCGACTACCAGCTCGACGCCTGCACGAACGAGGGGAACTCCGCCATCCTCTTCGGCTACAACGACGGCATAACCCGCGTGTTGACGGTGAAGGGCACCACCGAGGGCAAGGTCTACGGCGCCTACCGCGGCGCCACGCTGCACGTCACCAAGCGCGCGATGGACGCGATGGCGACGAACGGCGTCTACCGCGTGTTCTTCGGCGCCGGGCGCATCCCCGAGGGCCCCGGCGACACCTACACCTACACCCACGTCAACAACGTGAACTTCGTCAATTTCCGCATCCTCTTCCACGACGCCTCGAAGCCGCTCGTCGGCATCGACGGCCGCCACTTCGGCTCGATGGAGCTCGACCTCGTGGGCGTCTACACCGAGCGCTACTTCCCCGACCGCTACGAGCACCGGAAGCCGGCGACGCCGGCGAAGGGGTCGATCGGCGTCTATTCGCTCCCGGGGAGCAACGACGAAAGCGCGCGTAGCCGCTACAACGAGGTCAACGTGGGCGGAATGCACACCGGCTTCGTGTTCGACGAGGTAGACCACCTAGTGATGACCGGCTGCATGGCGGCGCGCTGCGTCTACGGCTACTGGTTCGAGCGCGGCAGCCCCAAGACGCTCACGATGATCAACTGCTGCGACGAGGGCTGCGCGCATCTGCCGCGCTTCCGCGGGCGCGGGCACCTGACGGCGATCGACTTCAATGCCGAGCGCTTCAACGCCGACTACATCCCCGACGACCCCGACGGCGACGGCGAGCGCGCCGCGACCGAGGAGACGTCGGGCGGCTGGAGCGGCTACATCTCCTACACCTTGCAGGGGACGGCATACGGCCTGGGGACCGGGAACTTCAAGCCCGGCCGCTTCTGGCGCGATGGCGACGGCCGGAACTTCAGGACCGTCGACCACAACGCCGCGCGGTAACTTGCGGGAAAGCCGGCGGAGAATTTTTTGGATTTTTCAAACTTTCTCGTTTGCGGCGCTTAGTTTTTTGGTATAATAACTGTAATTATAAGGTTAGCCATACCTTAAAATGGGGAACAAGCGCGTAAAAAACTCATGCAAACGACGGAACATAACGGTTCAAAAGGCCTGCCGGGCAAGAGCGAGGATACGAAAGCGTACCTTGCCCGCATACGCACGACGATTGAGCAGTCGAACCGTATCGTGGAGCAGGCGGCGCTGCGCATCGCCGAGACCGACCGCCTGCTGGAGCGGCAGGGGCTGACGCGCGAGCAGGTGATGGCCATGCACTTCTCCGAGGCGCAGATCGAGTCCGTGAACGCGGAACTGAGGCGCCGCGGGCTCGATCCGCTGGAGCGCTGGGCGCTGGCGGGGGAGGAGCCGCCGGCCGAAACGCCGCCTCCGCAGCCCGACGAGCCGCCCTCCACCGACGCCGAGCTGGAGAACCGCCAGCGAAAATTCGGCATGATGATGAAACCTTTTCAGCTCTGACGTGTATACCGCGTAGAAAGGAGAACAACTATGGCCATTCAACTCGACATATCCCGGATCGCGGCGCAGACCACCACCGCGGCCGCTACGCAGGAAGACGCGCCCTCCGCACAGGGGGCGAAGAAGTCCTCCCCCATCCTCTCCGGCAGCTCGCTGACGGTATCGTCCGGCGCGATGTCCGACCTGGAGGCGCTCGTCGCCCACCTCAAGAACGAGACGGACAACGCCAAGACAAGCGTCAGCCAGGTGCGCATCTCGGTCCTCAATACGGTGCTGGACTCGATGAAGGACCGCGTCACGCAGGCGGAGCGGGACGCCCTGGTCGACATCGAGGCGCTCAATTGCGAGAAGACCGAGTCCGAGGGCGAGCTTGCCGACCTGAAGGCCGAGAAGGCCGCGTCCGAAGGCCGCATCGCCGAGATCGACTTGCTGATCGAGTCGCTTGAGCGGCAGGTGAAGCAGGCGGTGCAGGACGGCGCGGACCACCGCGAGCAGGTGGCGAAGCTCAAGGAGCAGCGCGCGCGGGAGCAGGAGAAGCTCGACAGCGTCAACGCGTCCATCGAATCCGTTTCCGCGAAGATCGCCGGAATCGACGCCAGGATCGCGGAATGCAGCGAGACGATCGCGGCGTCCACCCTGAGCGAAGTGTCCAAGGCGCTGCACGACGCCACCAAGGTCGATTCGTCGACCGCCGTGGACCGGCCGGACAGCACCGCGAAGCGCGATATGGAGGAGAAGAGGGCGGAGGCGACCGACATCGGGAACGTCATCCGCGAGGCGCTCGACAAGATCATCGAACAGATCGACAAGGCGCTGGACGAGGCGAAGGTCGTGAAGGCGTAGCCACCTAACCACCCAACCCTCAAACCACCTAACCACCTAACCACCTAACTACCCAACTACCTAACCAAAAAC
Source organism: uncultured bacterium (assembly GCA_902800055.1). Taxonomy (GTDB): domain Bacteria; phylum Verrucomicrobiota; class Kiritimatiellia; order RFP12; family UBA1067; genus UBA1067. The sequence continues at coordinate 9,486 of CADCCW010000024.1, read as the reverse complement.
AGGAGAACAAGAAAATGGAGAAGAAAATCGACGCCGCCCAGATCGCGGAGCGCGTGAAGGCTATCATCAAGGACAACGCCACTCTCAAGCAGCTGAAGGGCGTGACCAACGCCGAGCTCGAGGCGGTCTATTCGCTGGCCTTCGGCTACTACCAGACCGGCAAGTTCAACGAGGCGCTGAAGCTCTTCCAGTTCCTGGTCCTCTTCGACCACCTGAACAAGAAGTACTGGATGGGCCTCGGAGCGGTGCAGCAGGTGCTGAAGGACTTCCAGGGGGCGATCGTGTCCTACGGCTACAGCTCGTTCCTCGACCTCAAGAACCCGAAGCCGCAGTTCCACGCGGCGGAGTGCTTCCTGGCGATGGGCGACCGGCGCAACGCGGCGAGCGCGCTGTTCGCGCTGGAGGAGTTCTGCCCCAAGGACACCGACATCGGCCGCGAATACCGCGCCAAGGCCGCGAAGCTGCGCGAGCAGATCGGCGAGGACGCGTTTGAGGGGCTTGCCGCCGAGGACGCGAAGCTCGCGAAGGAAAAACTTGCGAAAAAGTCGTAACCTTTTCCAGTCTGTCGTGTAGACAGGGCAAGAAAGGAGAAAAACCATGTCTGACATAACACCAACACCGGCTACAACGCAGAGGACTTCGGCTGACATCCTCCAGAGCATCGACAACACGGTAGCGAAGCTGACCGGCGGCGATGCGGAGAAGACCAAGGAGCTCTTCAGGGAGGTTGCGAACATCATCTCCGGCGTAAGCGTTAGAGTGTCCAACGGCGGCACTTCCGGCGTCGACGGCAACAGGGACACCACCCGGACCAACGGCGGCACAAGCACGCCGTCGCTCGACAACCCAGGCGACCCGTCCGCGCGCGAGGCGAATCTCGAGAAGCTCATCGCCTACCTGCAGCTCGACAACGAGCAGCGGCAGACGGAGATGGCCAAGGACCGCATCGAGATGCAGCAGAACACCCTTGATGCCGAGCACGACGATCGCATGAAGCAGATCGACGAGTCCATCAAGAAGATGAAGGACTCCGAGTCCGCCTCCAAGTGGAGCCGTGCGTTCAGCTGGATCGGGGCGATCCTCTCGGTCGTCGCGGCGGTTGCGCTGACGATTGTGACCGGCGGCGCGGCGGCCGGCTTCGCCATCGCGGGCGCGGTTCTGGCGGTTACGGCGCTCACCCTGAACGAGACAGGGGCGATGGAAACCATAACCAAGAAGCTGGCCGAGTCGATACAGAGCTCGTTCGGCTCGAGCAAGAGCGACGCTCAGCTCGCGGCCACGCTCATCATCAACATCGGGATCATCGCGCTTTCCGCGGGGTGCAGCATCGGCGGCATGGTCGCCGGCTTCAGCAGCGCCGCATCGAGCGCGGCCAACGTCGCCAAGGCCGCGGCGGAAGCCGCGAACGTGGCGAACAAGTCCGCGAACGCGGCGAGCGGGGCGACGACGATCCTCGGCATGACGACGCAGACGGCCAAGACGGTGCAGAACGTGATCTCGGTCGCCAGCACCGCGACCGCCGCGAGCGCGCTCGCCACCGGCGGCATCAACACCTACTACACCAAGAGGTCGGATGATGCGAAGGCCGACACGACCGAGCTGCAGAAGTTCATCACCCAGCTCCAGCAGCGACTCGATGAGAGTGAGGAGGAGCTTCAGCAGCTGCTCCAGCAGATCGAGGCCGGCTTGAGCGATATCGCCCAGATAGTCGGTTCGGTCACTGATACGAGTGATGAAATCGCCAAAAACATCGGGCAGATGGCGTAAAACGGTTAGGTAGTTGGGTGGTTAGGTGGTTGGGTAGTTCTTGGGAAAATTTGTGTAACCTAAATGAATGTAGCGTGTAGACAGAGTGAACCAATCAATAAATCAACCACCTAACTACCTAACCACCTAAACCACCTAACCAATTTGAAGAAAGGAATCTTGCCATGAGCATAGGAGTCAACGCGAACGCAGGCGTCAAGAACGTGGACTGGGAGAAGGTCCTCTCCAAGCTTGGCGACGTGCAGAAGACGACCGGTGAAGACGGGAAGGAGTCCTTCACCATCACCATGAAAACCGACGACGGGGTTCGCACGGCGACCATCAGCATCCCGGACGACCTCGAGCTTCCGGAGACGGTCACCGCCGAGTCGCTCTCGTCGCTCGTGTCGAAGCTCGGCTCGTGCGGGCTCAACCTCACCGAAGAGCAGATCTCGCAGATGAAGGACGAGATCACCAGGCTGTACACCGAGGCGGCGAGGTCGCTGAACGAGGTGTCGGCGTCGGCGACCAAGAAGAGGTCCTTGGCGATGTACGACATCTACGCCCTCATGGCGCTGATGGTCGAGGTGGCGCAGACCCAGCGCAACGCGACGCGCGAGATGAGGACGTCGGAGAACCTCGCGGTGCAGAAGTCGATCCAGGACCAGGCCGACCAGCAGCATCTGGCGGCGCAGATCGGCATGTGGGTCGGCATCGGGACGGGGCTCCTCTCGGCCGGCGTCTCCGGCATCGTGATGGCCTCGCAGGGCGTCGCCGCCTCCCAGCAGAACAAGCTCGTGACGGAGTCCGGCGCGGACGCGGCCAAGCTGCAGGCGTCCATGCTCCAGAACACCGATTCCAAGGCCACGGCGCAGGCGCAGCTCCAGAACACGATGAACAAGGTCGGCGACCGCGTGGCCACGGATGTCTGCGGCAAGTTCGACAACGCCTTGCGCAACTCGCCGTCCGGCGACCTCAGGGGCAACCTCGGCGAGGCCTTGGCGAACAAGACCAATGCCGACGCGCGGCTCGACACCGCCAAGGCCGAGCTCGCGGCGGCGCAGAGCACCCTCACGACGAAGACGCAGACGATGGACGCGCTCCAGGCGCGCTACAACGAGCTGGGCGGAGACCAGGCGTTGAACAATGCGCGCACCGCGTCCGTCAACAGGCAGAACTACATCGTTGGAGAGATCAATGCCGGCAGACAGCCCGATCCGGCCACGCTCGCGAACTACGACGCCCAGATCGAACAGGGTGCCGAGATCAAGAGCGTGAAGGCGCAGCTCGACGCCGCCACCCAGGAAGTCAACGTCGCCAAGAACGACGTCCAGACGAAACAGGGCAACGTCAGGATCGCGCAGGAGGAGGTCAAGACCGCCGACACCGCCCTTGCGAACGCCCGCGCCGACTACCAGAAGACCGTCCATGGCGTCGCCGAGGGGTACAGGCAGGAGTATCAGACCGCAATCGACCGCCTGTCCAACCCGCCGGAAGGCACTACCAAGGCCGAGCTCGAGGCAAATGTCCAGTCGGCCCGGGCGAACCTGGAGATGGCGTATGCGGCAGAGGCCGACATGCTCGCCACGGACGGCGTCATGACCGCCGCGCAGCGGCAGGACCTCCTGGCCTCGGCGAGGGCCAACGTCGACGCGACGATGGACAGCGCCTACAGGCGCATGGACGTCAAGGCGCTCGACCGCAAGTTGTCCACCCTCCAGGGCATCGGCAACATCAACCAGGCGATCGGCGGCGTGCTGCAGTCCATGACGCAGAACCTGAACACGGTGTACGCGTCCGACGCGACCCGCCAGGGCGCGGAAACCGCCAAGCAGGAGGAGATGCTCGACCAGACGAAGGACCTCTTCTCCCAGGAGCAGAAAGTCATCGACCAGGTGATCCAGCTCTGCCAGGCGGTGATCCAGGCGGAAAGCCAGTCGATGAGGGACGCGATCCAGGCCTGATGGACCCATTCGAGTCACTGGTTTCCGAATTCGCCGGGAAGGCGGGGTTGGCGCTGCAGTCCGGAAAGGACGGCAGCGTCGACCTTGTCGTGGACGGCGTCGACGTGAGCGTCCAGTACCGCCCTGACCGCGGCGGCTCTGCGAATTCACCGGCCAGCTGAACGCCGAGTTCGTGAACCTGTACGGCGAGGAGGAGTGGGAGGACCTTGGCGGCGGTGCTGGTCGATCTCCGCGAGCGGCTTAATGGCGGACATCGTCTCGCGCCATGCCCGGCAATGATCGTATGCTCGAAGTGGCCGCATTCCACCGCTATCGCGGAAATCCAGCCCATTTAGGCGGGGATTTTTGGTATAATTCACATCAAGCATGGAACTGAAAGAGCTGATAGGGAAGTTTGCCGACAACGCCGGGATCGAAAGGACCCCGTCGGTGGGCGGAGTCTGGAAATTCTCGGCCGACGGCAACGAGTTCGTCGCCAGAGGCTTCATGTCGGTATAGCAAGGACCGGTTCGACAACGGAAAACACCAAGGAGGCAAGTAGATGCAAGTCAACCTGAGCAACGTGCACATCCCGCTGCAGCAGTTCCACGAGGTGGCGTCCGGCCAGCAGGACGCCGGCTACGTCAGGCTCTCCAGCGAGACTGCGCTCGCCGGCACTTCCGCGGCAGCCGCGGGGCTCGTCCCGGCGGAGATCGACCGCAGCGAGATCATCGCCATCAAGCACGCGCTTCTCTCTGCGCTTTCCGAATACGGCTTCAAGGACAAGAACAAGCTCAACTCCATCCGCCAGCGGCTCGGCCTCGCCCCGAAGGAGGGCGAAAGCGAAGACGACCTCGCCAGCCGCTCGTTCAGCCCGCTCTCGCGCGCCGAGGTCCGGCGGATCCTCGACGAGATGAAGCTTTAAGACAGGAGGTGCGAAAATGACGTTCAGGGAATATGTCGGGACGCTCGAGCGCGAGCTCGGGGTGGAGATCCAGGTCGAGGACGACGCCTGCGCGTTCTCGTACGGCGCGAAGAAGAACTTCAAGATCGACATCCTCATCCACGGCTCCAACGAGCACGGCAAACTGCTGACGTGCGCGGACATCGGCGAGCCGCCGCCGGTCGGCAGGGAGCGGCTCTTCAAGACGCTCCTGGAGGCCAACGACTTCCTCGGCGACACGGCGGGGTCGACGATCTCGCTGAACCCCGGCAACGGCCGCGCCCGCCTGCAGCGGTTCGACGACATGGACGCGCTCGCGGCGACCGGTCCCGCTAAGGCGCTCACGGCGTTCGCCAACACCGCCGCCGCGTGGAAGATGCTCATAGCCGACTTCCGCGACGCGCCGCCGGACGATTCCGGCTCATTGTCCGCGCCGGACGGCGCGCTGAGGGTATAGCCCGCGCCTGCGCTTTTCCCAAAATTTGCCATTGAACACGAAGGGGATAATTTGATATAATGCACGCAAAAGGATAACTGTCACCTATGGATAAGGCGATAGAGGCCAGCAATATTCCCGGCGATTCCGTCTACGGCATCGCCCAGGTCGAGTATATCGTGGACGGACAGCCGGGGCTGAACTTCGCCGACGCGATTGCGATTGCGTCGTTCAAGGTCGCCACCGCGATCGAGGATTCCACGTCCGCCTACTCCGCGGTGATCACGGCGCGGCAGAAGAAGATCGACCAGCTGGGCGAGGTGCTGGCCTGCTTTGACGACGCGAACGCAAACCTGCCCACGAAGAGCCAGTCCACCGACACGGTGGAGATCAAGCGGTTCACGTTCGTCAAGAGCGTCGCCGACTACTACGGAATCTCGATCCAGGGCCTCTCCTCCACGATGGTCCGCGGCGACGTGCAGAAGGCCCTGACCGAGGTGCAGTACCAGATCGACAAGGAGGACAACCTCCTGCAGCAGGACATGGTCTCGATGCAGTCGTTCGTCTCGAAGCGCGACAACGCGTTCTCGACTGCGTCCAAGATCATCAGGAAGACCAACAACGCGGCTTCGAGCACAATCGCGAACATCGGCGGCTGAGCCGGTTTGAAAGGAGGCGGACGATGTCGGAGATATCGCAGGATACGGTAAGGCTTTCGCAGGCCTGGGGGGCTTCGTTCGGCGACTACAACTACGTCAAGTGGGACGGGAGCGTGAAGACGCGGTTCGACTTCCAGGACCTGCTGGTCGAGATATCCGAGAACCGCGCCGTGACCGTCGAGTCCGAGGTGCAGCCGCTGTCGACGCGGATAATGAACCGCAACCGGAGGCTCGACAAGCTCGGCAGCGCGCTCGCGGACCTCACCAAGCTCCAGTCGCAGTTCGACAGCGACGCGAAGGGGACCGACCGCAAGGGCACGCTGAAGCAGTCGTCCTACGAGACGCTGCAGGAGGTGTTCGGCGACCAGGTGGACTTCACCGAGCTGAAGATGACGAAGTCCGAGGTCGAGTACTGGCTGCAGATGGTCAAGAGCAAGATCGACTCCCTGAACAACGAGGCGAACAAGGACATGACGCGCCTCGAGTCGCTGGTCGACCGCCGCGACGAGGCGTACTCCACGGCGTCCGACCTGATGAACAAGGTCAGCGACACGAGGAGCACCCTGATCGGGAACATGTAGGCGGCCGTGAACCGAAGGAGGCACCGTGATCGACTCCACGACAATCGCGATAAACCGCTACGCTCCCCGGGGGAGCCAGGAGATCAGGCTCTACTCCAACGGCCTCGACGGCGGCTCCGGCCTGACCATCGGGCAGCTCGCCATCGCGGTGTCGATGCGGTCGGCGGCGGTGTGCGAGGCCGAGAGCGTGATCAAGATGAACAAGATGTCGAGCGGCTCGCTGAAGCTCGACAAGGCGTCGGAATACATCGGGCATCTCGCGGACGACAGCATGGTCGAATGGGGGGCGGCCAGGGCGTATCTGATCGACGAGCTGGGGATCGACGCCGAGGACCTGCCGGAGGCGGTCGACAGCTACACGAAGCGCATGGAGGCGATCAACGCCATCAAGGCCAAGGTCGACGAGCTCACGCAGGTGCAGCAGACGACCATGATCGACCTGCAGACGCTCGTGAACCGGCGCGACGTGGCCTATTCGACGTCTTCCAACATCGTCCGCACCATCGGCACGTCGATGAGCAAGGACTCGGCGAACTTCGCATAGAGTGAAAGGAGCAGCCATGGCAATCGAAGTAGACCAGATATATCTTTCCATGACCAGCCCGGAGACGGGCGAGTTCCTGACCGCCAACGTCTACATGGTGGACGGGGTGTACGAGGCGGACGGCGTGACGTTGAGGAAGCTCTCCATCGGCCAGCTCATCATGGCGCTCTGCCTGCAGCGCGCGGCGCAGCTGGAGAACGGGTACTTCGACGCCGACAACAACTACGTCCAGGGGATCGTCGGCTGCCGGAAGGGCGACAGGTACTACAACGGCCTCATGGACGACATCGAGGACTCTTCGCAGCAGCTGGAGATCATGACGAAGATCGAGAGCGAGGTCCTCGAGAGCTCGGTCAACATGTCGTCCACCTACGTCACGTACAAGGGCGCCTCCTACTCCTACTACGCGTTCCTGACCGAGATCGCGGGGATGGAGGAGGTGCCGTCCGGCACGGCCGACGCGTCTTCGGCCGATTTCCTGGCCGGCCTGGAGTCGGCGATGGACTCGAAGAACTCGTTCTCGCAGCAGACGATGATCAAGCTCCAGTCCCTGACGAACAAGCGCGACCAGGCCTACGACCTCATCTCCAACGCGCTCAAGTCGATCAACACCGTCCTCACCGGCAACGTGAACAACATGTAGCCGTTCTGCCGCGGCGCGGACGACGCCCGCCGCAGCCGCCAGGTCGGCTGACCGCAAGAGAGGTATCATGGCAAACATCGACGACTACAGGAGCTTTCTGGACCAAGTGCGCAAGGCATCCGGCATAGAGGCGTTTGCGCCCGACGACACCGGGCTGGTCAGCGTCCGTGTCGACGACAAGTACAATGTGAACCTGCAGTACGTCGAGGCGACGGGCAGGGTGCTCTGCTTTGTGGAGGTGGCGGCGCTGCCGGCGGATGCGTCGCGCGCGGTCTATCGCGACCTGCTTGTCGGCGGGCTCTTCGGCAGGGACACCGCGGGCGGCTACTTCGCCATCGAGCCGGAGTCGGAGACGGTCGTCTACAACTACTTCTTCGACCTCGAGGAGGCGGGGAAGGACGTCGAGGATTTCATCCATACCGTGGAGAAGATTCTCCAGCTCTGCGACATCTGGGCGGAGAGAATCCGCCGCAGTCTCTCGGGCGAGGACGCGGAGGACGTCGTTTCTCGCGAGAATGTCGAACATAATCTGCATTTTCCGGGGTCGATGATCCGCGCCTGAAATCCAAAAAGTCCAACGCGGCGATGTAACCTTTTCGGAGCTCGCGTGTAGACAGGGCGTGGAAACCGCAATGTGCGGGCAGAAAAAAACTTGAAACATTCCGCAGTCTGGTCGGCCAGACGCATTACGGAAACCGCGACATAGTCGTCAGCGGCGAGGGGAAGAACGCGACCGCGCGCCTCGGCAACTTCTTCTTCTCCCAGGGAAAGGCCGTCAACAACGCGACGATGAAGGCCTTCAAGGAGGCCCTCGAGAAGGAATATGGCTCGCTCGGAACCCACGCCTTCGACACGGTGCTCGGGTCGCGCAGCCAGCTCAACAAGTCACTGCGCGCCTGCGACATCCAGCAGACGCTCTCCAAGCTCGTGCCCATCCGCGAGAACCGCTTCTTGGGCGAGGTTAACCGCCAGATCGCCACCTCCCCGAAGATGCTCGAACTGTCCGACAACGAGAGGATGGCGGTGTCTCCCCGAAGATGCTCGAACTGTCCGACAACGAGAGGATGGCGGTGTTCCAGAAACTGAAGGACGAGCCATTCAAGGACGTTGACCTTGCGGCGTGCCGCACGCCTGAGGACCTGTCGGCCGCCGCCGCACGCCGCATCGACGCGGCGATCAACAAGCTCCGTAAGGAGAGTGACGCAGGCCTTCACGAGAACACGCTTGGTGCGCGCAAGTCCGTCGAGACGGCCGCGGGCGCAAAGGAGCCGACGGGCCTCAGGAACCTCAACACGATTCTCAAGGCGGGCTCGACCTCCGTCGAGGACCAGATCAAGAAGGGCCTCATCGGCGCGGGAATGAGCGTCAACCGGTCCGACACGAACACCATCCTCTTCGAGAAGCTCAAGACGAACGGCGTGGAGCCGGGCTTCATCTACCGCAACGACTGGTCGCCGGACGACACGCGCGGAATGATGGCCGACATCAACTCCGACGAGAGCCGCTTCGCGCTCGATAAGCTCAAGGAGAAGGACCCCGACTTCGCGCAGAAGTGCGAGGGCAAGACGCTCTGCGAACAGATAATGCTCGCCGGGCGCGCGCACCCCGCGGGAATCGCGGCCGTCGCGGAATTCGCCATCCAGGAGGCGGCCATAATGGTGAAGAACGGAAAGATCGCGGACACGCATTCGTTTGGCCCGCTCGCAACGGCCATCAAGAACTACAACCTGAATCCGCGCGACCTGGAACGCCTCATCACCGGCGGCACGGACAAGGGGACCGCGGATGTGATGAAGGAGATCAAGCGCGAGCTCTTCGCGCAGGTCCGCGATGCGGTGATGGGCGTGCGGGACGGAAACGACTTCTACCTGCTCTCGCCGATCTTCAAGCATTTCGACGAGCGCCACATCATGAAGCTCGACTACAACGAAGGCGACAGGGTGTTCACCAAGGACGCCGCGCACGCGGGGTCGTTCCAGCGTCCCGAGCGC
>CADCCW010000023.1 GCA_902800055.1 uncultured bacterium | reverse complement strand
GATGTTCGCGACCTTGCCGAGCATCTCCTTCATCTCCGGGGGCAGGTCCGCGTTGTCGCTCACGAGCTTCGCGTGGAATGCGTCGAGCTTCGCCTTCGTATTGCCGACGTCCTTGCCGTCGAGCGCGCGCTCGGCGAGCTCCACGAGTATGCCGGTATTATAGTCCTCGCGCACGAGGTTTACGGCGTCTTCCATGTTCTGCTCGAGTATGAGGCAGGCGAACTGGCGCGTGAGGCTCTTTTTCTCGGTCGCCATGAGGCCGACTTCGAGATCGCGGTCGTACACCATCCCGAGGATGTTCTTCGAAGCCGAGGAGCCCAGCGTCTTCGCATCGGTCACTACGCGACCCAGAAGTCGCTTGGCGAACGTGTCCGCATCCATGTTGATGGCGACTTTCGTCGCGAGGGCGCCCTTGCCGACCATGGCCGAGATATTGCCGTTGCCGTCCTTGACGAGCTTCACCGTCTCGCCAGCGAGCTTGAATTCGGGCGTTAGAAGCTTGAGCGCCTGCGCCACGAGGCCCTGGAACGAGTTGACCATGGCCGTATGGAGTTTCATCCGCTCGTTCACGGCATTCCCGGTCTTGCAGCGCTTGTTCCGGCTGGCTTCGAAGTCCGCCAGCGAACGCGACGTCGAAAGAAGGCTTATCGCGTCCGTCATCGTGAATTTCGCGGCCGACGTCCCGAGTTTGTCGTAAATGTTCAGCGATTCGCCGTTCACGAGGTCGCGCGTCCTGGAGCGACTGGCGCTCATGTTCGCGGTATTGGCGGCCTCCCTCAAATCGTTACGCGAGACGGCTGCGCGCGACTCCTGCGTAAACCCGAGACCGCTGTTGGCGTATTCGTCGAGGATAGACCGCACCTGCGCGCGCGTCAGCGGGGTGAACCGGGCCTTTATTATCCCGAGGCGCTGCGTGGCGTCGGCCGAGACGTCTAACTCCGGCGACAGGCCGAGCCTGTCGCGGATCTCGTTTATCGCCTCTTCGCTGACGCCACCCTTCTGGAGCGCATTCAGAAACGCCTCCTTGACCTCCAGAATGCGCTCGGGCGAAAGCTCGACGTTGTTCTTGGACTTCTGCCAGACGTGGTTGTTTATCTTGACAAGCTCGGTCGTGCCGTCGTCCTTCGTCTTGAAGTCAATCTGGCCGGCGTTGTAGTCGCCGGTTGCGATTCTGTTGAACTGCGCGAGGCTTATGTCGGGCAAAGGCATGTTCCTATCTCCTTTTTAGGCGTTTTGACATTTCTGCTGTCAATCTGAATACACCGCAAGTCGCCAAAGGTTACACCTGGATGAACGATTCCGAGATAAACCCTTGCGACTGGAACGTGATGTCGTCGCGGGCAGCCGAGGCCTCGTGGACAATCCGTTTCCAAAAAGCGATGGTATCGGCGAAGCGCGAGAGCATGTCGAGCGCCTTGTCCGCGTCAAGACGGCCCAGCCAGTTGTATTTCTGCAGGTGCAGGTGCGAATCCGCGGAATTGACGGCGAGCGTTGCGCCGCCGGTGCCCCTGTACAGAAAGTTGCCCTCGAGCGCGGCGGAGGCCAAAGCATCGCGCCGGTCGGGCGGTATTTCGCCTAAATCAGCGCGCAGAAGCACAAGATCGTCGTCCGCCAGTTGCACAATGACCGTCTCGCCGTCAATCTGAATGGCTACGGCGCCGCCAGCATCCTCGATCTCGACGCCGAGCTTCGAGCTCAGCTTGTCAATAAGCTCTCCAAATATTATACCATTTTTGCCGCGCTCCGTGTTGGCTTTCGCGGCAGATTTCCGTGGCCGCGAAAAGTGAGCGTCGTTAGACGCGAACAAATCCGCGTGTTAAACCAAAACCGCCGCGTAATCCGCCGCGCAACTTGCCGCGCAAACCGCCGCGGCCTTTCAACTTTTCAACTTTTCAACCTTTCAACTTTTCAACCTGTTTAACCGCCGCGGAAAGTGCCGCCTTAGGTGGTGTAGTCGGCGTTGATGTGCACGTAGTCGAGCGAGAAATCGCAGGTGTAGACGGAGCTTTCGCCTTTGCCGAGGCGGAGGTCGACCACGACCTCGAACGCCTTCTTCTTCAGCACCTTCGCAAGCTTCTTCAGCTGGGCCTCGCCAGCGGTCTCGCCGCGGCGGAAAGCCCAGACGCCGTCGTAGTACACCTCGGCGCGCATGTCGTCCACGTCCGCACCGGAGTAGCCTGCCGCCGCGAGGACGCGTCCCCAGTTGGGGTCCTTGCCGAACCAGCTCGTCTTCGCGAGCGGACTCTTCGCCACCGCTCGCGCGGCGCGGGCGGCGTCCTTCTCGCTCTTCGCGCCCCTGACGGTGACGGTGACGAACTTGGTGGCGCCCTCGCCGTCCGCCGCCATCTGCTTCGCCAAGGAGATGCACACCGCCTCGAGCGCGGCGCGGAAGGCCTCGAAATCGGCGCCGCCGCGCGTTATTGGCGCGTTGCCGGCCTTGCCGGAGGCGAGCAGGAAGACGGAGTCGTTGGTGGACTCGTCGCCGTCCACCACCACCCGGTTGAAGCTCTTGGCGATCGCAAGGAGGAGCGCGCGGCGGAGCATCGCCGGCGAAATCGCGCAGTCGGTGGTGATGAAGCCGAGCATCGTGGCCATGTTCGGCTCGATCATGCCCGAGCCCTTGCACATGCCGCCGACGGTCACGCGGCGTCCGCCCACGGTCGTGCGCACGCACGCCTGCTTGGGGCGGGTGTCGGTGGTCATCACCGCGCGCTCGGCCGCGAGCCCGTGCGCCGCAGTGCGCCCCAGCGCCTGCTTCGCCTTGCGCATCCCCGCGAGCAGCCGGTCGAGCGGCAGGCGGCGGCCTATCACCCCGGTCGAGGCGACGAGCACATGCGCCGGGTCGATCCCCAGCTCGCCAGCGGTCGCGAGGGCCGAGACCTTCGCGTCCCGCATCCCCTCCGCACCGGTGCAGGCGTTGGCGCAGCCGGAGTTGGCAAGAATCGCCTGCACCTTGCCGCCCTTGACGATCTCGCGGTCATAGACGACCGGCGCGGCCGCCACCTGGTTGGTGGTGAAAACCGCCGCGGCGGCGCAGGGCTCGTCCGCAACGATCAGCGCGACATCTTTCCTGCCCTGATACTTGATCGCCGCCGGAACTCCGGCGGCGCGGAATCCCGCCGCAGAGACGACTCCGCCGCGGATTGACTCGACCTTGCCCATGGAGAAACCTCCTTGCCGACCCGGTCAGCGGACCTCGTAGTGCCCCGGCTGCCAGACGCGCACGACTGTGCCGTTGGGCTGGATCTGGTCGACGTAACGACCCGGCACCCAGACCTGGCGCTGGACAGTCTGCACCACCACCGGCTGCTGCTGCACGACGACGGGCTGCTGCACCACGACCGGCGCAGGGGCGACGACCGCAGGCTGCACGACGACCGGCTGCTGCACCACGACCGGCGCAACCACCGGCGGCGGATCGGGCGTAATCGCGTCAATGAGCGCCGCGCCGAGGATGGCGCCGCCGATCACGCCAGCAGCCACCGCGGCGTCGTGGTGATGGTGGTGGTGGCCGTAGTAGCGGGGCCGCGGGCCCCAGGCCGGCGGGGGCGGGCCCCACGGGCGCGCCTCGGCCACCAGCGCCGCCGCGGCAATCACTGCCGCGGCGATCGCGATGCGTCTCACTGGGCAACCTCCTTCTTGGGCTCGTCGTCCGTCGCCGGGCGCTTGCCCTTGTACCACCAGAACATCACCGGCGTCGCGATGAAGACGGACGAGAACGTGCCCGCCGCGACGCCGAAGAGCATGATCAGCGCGAAGTCGAAGATCGACCCGTCGCCGAACGCGAAGAGCGCCGCCACCGCGAAGAAGGTGGTGAGCGAGGTGACGACCGTGCGCGAGAGGCACTGGTTGACCGCCGCGTTGCAGAGGTCGTAGAAGGACATCCGGCGGTCATGGCGCAGCAGCTCGCGGATGCGGTCGAACACGACCACCGTGTCGTTGACCGAGTAGCCGATGATCGTCAGCACCGCGGTGATCACGATGAGCGACACCTGGCGGCCGCAGAGCGAGAAGAGGCCGAGCGAGATGAGCGCGTCGTGGGCGAGCGCGACCAGCGCGCCGAGGCCGAAGCCGAAGCGGAAGCGGAAGCCGACGTAGACGAGGATCGCCGCGAGCGAGAAGAGCACCGCGTAGGTGCCGCTCCGCTTGAGGTCCGCGCCGACCATCGAGCCGACTTCGTCGACCGACGCGGGCACGAGGGCGGCGTCCGGGAACTTCTCCTGCAGGAGCTTGGTCACGTACGCGCCGACGTCCTTGTTCTCCACCTTGGAGCCCTTCTCGGTCTCGGCGGTCTCGCCGGTCTTGACGAGCAGGGTGGTGGAGCCGACGCCCTCCTGGTACTGGATGATCGCCGCGTTGTCGAACTCCTTCAGCGTCGCGCGCACGTCGGCGACGGCCGGCTTCGCCTCGCTCTTGAGGTTGTAGACGATCGAGGTGCCGCCGGTGAGGTCGACGGAGAGCACCGACGCGCGGTCGTTCGAGAGGCGGACGAAGAAGATCGCGATCGCCACGGCGATGAAGGCGAACGAGCCGCCGACCGTGAGCTTGGTGACCTTCATGAAGTCGTACTTCGCGTCCTTGAAGAAGTGGAGCATCCTGAACGGCTTCATCGAGTCGGGGTTGACCGTGTGGTCGAACACGAGCCGCGTCACCACGAGCGCGGTGAACATCGAGATCGCGACGCCGGCGGTGAGGGTGATCGCGAACCCGCGCACCGGGCCGGTGCCGACCACGAAGAGGATGACGCCGGTGATGATGGTGGTGAGGTTGGAGTCGAAGATCGCGGTGAACGCGCGGGCGTAGCCGTTGCGGACCGACTCGCCGGCCGCCTTGCCGGCGGCGAACTCCTCGCGGATGCGCTCGAAGATGAGCACGTTCGCGTCGACCGCCATGCCGAGCGTCAGCACCAGGCCGGCGATGCCGGGCATGGTGAGCACCGGCAGCTGCATCGAGCCGCCGCCGCCCATCGAGGGGTCGTGGGCGAAGACGCCGAGCACGTTGGCGACGACCACGAGCGCCGTCGGCAGCAGCGCGACGTCGAGGAAGAGCGCGATGTCGGCGACGAGGCCGGCGTACCAGTAGTAGATCAGCATGAAGATCGCGACCAGCGAGAAGCCGAGCGCGGCAGCCACGATCCCGGCCTCCTTCGCGTCCTCGCCGACCGTCGGCGATACCGAGGTCTCGGCGAGGATCTTCATCGGCGCGGGCAGCGCGCCGGCGTTGAGCTCCGCGGCGAGCTTGCGGGCGCTCGCGGGGTCGAAGTGTCCGGTGATCTGGCCGTTGGCGCCGATCTCGCCGTTGATGACCGGCGCGGAGACGAGCTGCTCGTCGAGAACGATCGCCAGCTGGCGGCCGCGGTCGCCCGGGTTCTTGGGCCCGTGCGCCTTGTAGTTGCGCGTGAGGGTCGAGAAGATCCGCGCGCCCTCGGAGTTGAGACGGAAGCCGATCGCGAGCGTGCCGGTGGTCGGGTCGCGCTCGACCGCGGCGGAGACGAGCGACTCGCCGGTGAGCTCGGTCTTGCGCGAGACGAACGAGGGCGAGTAGGTGCCGTCGCCGTTGTCCTCGAGCATGAAGCGGTAGCGCGCGTCGGGCGTCTCGAACGCGGCAAGGCGCGCGGCGTAGCCGGGCTGCTTCGAGACCTCGGCCCAGTCAGGCGCCTTGGCGTAGCCGCGGCCGCTCTTCACGTAGCCGGGAGGGGCGACCTCCTTGCCGAGCAGCTTGGCGACGAGCTGGTCGTTCTTCGGGTGGGTGAGGCGGAACTCAAGGAACGCCGCGCTCTGGAGGTTGGCCTTGGCGGCCTTGCGCACCTCCTCGTCGGCGCCCGGGAGCTGCACCAGCAGGCGGTGGTCCTTCATCCCCTGGATCACCGGCTCGTTGGTGCCCATCGCGTCCACGCGGCGGCGGATCACCTGGATGATGCGCTCGTCGCAGCCCTTGAGCGTCTCGGCCACCTTGCGCTCGACCGCGCCGGGCGTGTTGGTGATGCCGGGGTTGGCGGCGATGATCGACTCCGTCAGCCGGTCGGTGTCGACGCCGAGCGTGAAGGACGTGCCGCCTTTCAGGTCGAGGCCGAAGCGGAGCTTCTCCGACGGCGGGTTGCAGACGTAGAAGGACACTGCGGCGATGACGCCCAGCACCACCCACTTCCAGATGTTGTTGCGAACTGACGAACTGTTAGCCATTTCTTCGCTTCTTTCCTGCTGTTGTTTTTGTTGTCACCTTTGACGCATGCGTGCCGCTCAGACGGCAACCCTCTTCTTGCGGAGCTTGGGCTGGCCGATGTCCTTGACGAGGGTGCGGAACGAGCCCTTGCGCACGTTGAAGATCTTGCCGCCCTTGATGCGCGAGAACGCGCACGCGCCGATCTTGGCGTGGTTGTTCTCGTCGGGCCCGACCACGCCGGAGACGCCGCCGAGCGCACACTCGACCGCCTTGCGGGCGCACTTCTCGATGAGCCTGAGGTCCTTGTGGTTCGGCGCCGCGGAGCGCGCGAAGTAGCCGGACTTGAAGACCTGCACCTTCTCGGCGCCGAGCAGCTCGCCGAGGCGCTTGCCCACGTACTGGCCGACGTTAACCTTGTCGAGCCGCGGATGGCCGAACGCGTCCACCGGCACCTCCTCGCCGCGGCGGCGCATCTCGCGGATGATGTCCTTGACGCCGGCGCCCTCGGAGACGAACACGTTGACCGCGTCGTACTTGTCCATCACCTTGGAGAGGCGGGCCGCCTCGGCCTTGAAGTCGATCGCGCACTCGGGGATGTAGACCGCGTGGACGTCCTGGCGGCCCATCGTCAGGCCGAACTCGTCGAGGAACAGGCCCTTGCGCTCCATCGACTTGAGCATCTTGCGGTAGTACTGCGCCGTCTTGTAGGTGAGCCAGCCGCAGTTGCGGCCCATCACCTCGTGGATCGTGAGCGCGCGCGGGTTGGCGCTGTTCTCCTTGACCACGTTGAGGAAGAACTTCGCCCCCTCCTCGGCGGCAGTCCACGCGCCGAGCGACTGCTTGATCGGATAGACGTCGTTGTCGATCGTCTTGGGCAGCCCCACCACGATCAGCGGATAGCCGTTCTTCTCGAGATAAGCCGCCAGGTCCGCCGCGGTCGTGTTGGTGTCGTCGCCGCCGATGGTGTGGAGGACGTCGACGCCGTCCTTCACCAGCTGGTCGGCCGCAACCTTGAGCGGGTCCTCGCCCTCCTTGACGAGCCCGCGCTTGACGCAGTCCGCGACGTTGGTGAGCTTCACGCGGCTGTTGCCGATCGGGCTGCCGCCGTGCCGGGTGAGCACCAGCGCGCGCTTGCGCACCTCGGGCGTCACCGGGATCGACACGCCCTTCAAAAGCCCCATGTAGCCGTTGATGTAGCCGATCATTTCCACCTGCGGCGCCTTCTTCGTATACTCGTCGATCATGAACCCGATCGAGCTCGAAAGGCACGGCGCCAGTCCACCGGCGGTGAGGAACGCAACCTTCTTCACTTCCTTCATTTTCTTCTCCTTGTTCGTTCTTTTGCCTGAATATCAGCCTAGATCCGCTTCAGCACGTCGGCCATCTCCACCGCGGCGAACATCGCCGAGGAGCCCTTGTTGCCCTGCTTGGTGCCGCAGCGCTCGACCGCCTGCTCGAGGTTGTCGGCCGAAACGACGCCGTCGACCACCGGCACGCCAGATTCGAGCGAGATCTCGCTGAACGCGCGCGCCGTCGTCTCGTTGATGAGGTCGGCGTGCGGAGTCGCCCCGCGCACCACCGCGCCGAGCGCGACCACCGCGTCGACCTTCGAGGCCGCGAGCTTCTTCGCCGCGAGCGGCAGCTCGTAGGCGCCGGGAACGCGCACCAGCTTGAGATCCTTCTCGCTCCCGCCCAGCCGCGTGAACGCGTCGACCGCGCCCTTCACCAGCTGCTCGGTGAGAAAACTGTTGAAACGACTTGCCACCAGGGCGATTTTCAGCCCCTTGGCGCTCAGTGCTCCGTTGATTTCAGTCATAGTGCTTGTTCTTTCGCTCGTTTTTGGCTTTGGGTGTGTATTTTATCAAATTTCGGCAAATCCGTCAAAGCAACCAGGTGACCTCCCCCTCCAGATCAGCCGGCGGTGCTGGCGGGGAAGAAGGTTCCGACGCTCTTGCCAGCGAAGATCGGCACCAGCGACGCGCGGCGGCCGTTCGCGATCCAGGTGTCGATTCCGCTCGCCACCGCCGCGCGCACCGCCTTGAGCTTGGACGACATTCCGCCACGCGAGAGGTTGCCCTTCTCGCCGGGATGCACCAGCTTCGCGACGTTGCGGAAGCGCGAGATCTCGCGGATGCGCCGGCCGTCGGGGCCGAGCAACCCGTCCACCGTGGTCAGCAGCACCAGCGCGTCGGCCCGCACCAGCTTGGCGATCAGGTAGGAAAGCCAGTCGTTGTCGCCGAAGGTCTGGCCCTTGAGCTCCTCGTCGGCGACGACGTCGTTCTCGTTCACGATCGGCACGATGCCGGACTCCAGCAGCCGCGCGATCGCCTGCTTCACGTTCTGCGCCCGCGAGTGGTCCTCGAAGTCGTAGTGGGTGAGCAGCAGCTGCCCGATCTTCACCCCGTGCTCGGCGAAGAGCTTCTCGTACTCGTAGATGAACCGCGCCTGTCCCACCGCCGCGCACATCTGCACGTCGTGGACCGAGGCGGGGCGGGACGAAAGCCCCAGCGCCTCCACGCCCGCCGCGACCGCGCCGGAGGAGACGAACACCACCTCGTGGCCGTCGCGCCGAAGCGCGCAGATCTGCCCGACGAGCCGCTTGAGCGCCGCGTAGTCGGGACGCCCCGACTTCGCGGCGATCGCGTGCGTGCCTACCTTGACTACCGTTCTCACCGTTTCACCGTCCTCAGAAAAGCGCCGCGGCGGCATCGAGCCCCGCGAGGTCGGAGACGTTCGCCGTGGCGAGCGCGGGGTCGATCTTCTTGACCAGCCCCGAAAGCACCTTGCCGGGACCGAACTCCACAAACAGCTCCGCCCCCATCGAGCGCGCGCACTCCACGTCCGCCGCCCAGTTGGTGGTGCCGGTCACCTGCTCGAGCATCAGCGCCCTGATCGCCCCGCCGTCGGCGGGATGCGGCTTGCCGGTGACGTTGGAGAGGACCGGGAACCGCGGCGCGCGGAACTCGATTGTGTCGAGCACCGGAGCGAGCTTCTCGCGGGCGCTCGCCATGTACTTCGAATGGAACGCGCCGGCGGTCGCGAGCGGAATCGCACGCTTGATGCCCAGCTCCTTCGCCGCGGCAACCGCCGCCGCGACCTCGTCCTTCGAGCCGCTCAGCACCTGCTGCGCCGCTGAGTTGACGTTCGCCACCGTGCAGCCGCTTTTCTCGCAGACCGCCGCGAGCTGGTCGGGCGTGGCGCCCACCACCGCGACCATCCCCGAGGGCGTCGCCTCGCACGCCTCCTGCATGAAGCGCCCGCGCGCCTCGAGCACCTTCAGCGTCTCCTCGAAGTCGAGCGCGCCCGCCGCGCAGAGAGCGCCCCACTCGCCGAGCGAGAGGCCGGCGGCGACGGCGAACTCCGCCTTAGTGCGCTTCTGGAACGCCGTGTACGCGGCGTAGCTCGTCACGAAGATCGCGGGCTGGCAGACGTTGGACTTGGTGAGCTCCTCCGCCGGGCCCTCGAAGCAGACCTTCATGAGGTCGAAGCCCAGCACGGCGTTCGCCTTCTCGAAGAACCCCATCGCCTCGGCGTCGGCCTCGGCGAAGTCACGACCCATGCCGGGGACCTGCGCCCCCTGGCCGGCGAACATGCAGCAACTCTTGGACATTTCCTGTTTCTCCTTTCAAAAATCAGAACTTGACGCTCTTGCCGTCCTTCGCGAGCCGCCCGCGCATCCGCGGGCGCGTCTTCCCCGCGAGAACCAGGTCGGCGAGCGGATCCTCCACGAACTCCTGCACCACGCGGCGGAGCGGCCTCGCGCCGAGGGCGCTGTCGTAGCCCTTGTCGACGAGGAAGTCCTCGGCCTTGCGGTCAAGCGAAAGCTGGATGTGCTGGCCCTTGAGCCGCTCCTGCAGCTTCGCGAGCTCGAGCCTGAGGATCGCCTTCACGTCGTCGCGCTCGAGCCGGCGGAAGACCACCGTCTCGTCGAAGCGGTTGAGAAGCTCGGGGCGGAACGCCCTCTTCGCCTCGTCCATCAGCTTGCGCTTGAGCGCGTCGTGGCTGTTGGCGGCGGTCTCGGAGGCGAAGCCGAGCGGCCGTCCCCCGCGCGCGAAGTCGAAGCCGAGGTTGGCGGTGCAGATGACGATGGTGTTGCGGAAGTCGACTATCCTGCCCTGGCCGTCGGTGAGCCGCCCCTCGTCGAGGATCTGCAGGAGCATGTTGCAGACGTCGGCGTTCGCCTTCTCGAACTCGTCGAAGAGCACCACCGAATACGGCCGCCGCCGCACCTTCTCGGTGAGCTGACCGCCTTCGTCGTAGCCGACGTAGCCCGGAGGCGCGCCGACGAGCCGCGAGGAAGAATACTTCTCCTGGTATTCCGACATGTCGAGCGCGACGAGCGCCTTGTCGTCGCCGTAGACGCGGTCGGCGAGCATCTTCGCGAGGTGGGTCTTGCCCACGCCAGTCGGCCCGAGGAACAGGAACGAGCCGATTGGGCGCTTCGGGTCGGCCATCAGCGCCCGCGAGCGCCGGAGCGCGCGGGCAATCGCGCCGATCGCCTCGGCCTGGCCGACCACCGCCTCGCCGAGCGTCTTCTCCATGCCAACCAGCCGCTCGGCGGTGGTGGCGCTGATCTTCTCCACCGGCACGCCGCTCATCGACGAGACGGTCTCGGCGACGTCGTTCTCGGTGGCGTCGATCGTCTCTTCGGCATGTTCGCTCCGCCAGGCATCTAGCGCCTGGCGGAAGGCGGCGGACGCCTCGCGCAGCTCGTCGCGCACCTTCGCCGCGCCGTCGAAGTCTCCCGCCTCCACCGCGGCGTCCTTGCGCGCCCTGAGCGCGTCCAGCCCCTCCTGCATCGAGACGAGCTTCTTCGGACGCGCACTCGCGCCGGCGCGGAGCCTCGCGCCGGTCTCGTCGATCGCGTCGATCGCCTTGTCCGGCAGCTGCCGCGCGGGCAGGTAGCGGGCGGTGAGCTCGGCCGCCGCGCGCAGCGCCGCCGGCGAGTAGCGGACGGCGTGGAACTCGGAGTACTTGGGCGCAATGCCCTCGAGGATCGCCACGGTGTCGGCCACCGTCGGCTCCTCCACCATCACCGGCTGGAACCTGCGCTCGAGCGCGGCGTCCTTCTCGATCGACTTGTGGAACTCGCGGAGCGTGGTGGCGCCGACGCACTGCAGCTCGCCGCGCGCAAGCGCCGGCTTGAGGATGTTCGCCGCGTCCATCGCGCCCTCGGCGCCGCCGGCCCCGACCATGGTGTGGATCTCGTCCAGGAAGAGGATGATGTTGCCGGCGCGCTTCGTCTCGTCGATGATCTTCTTCAGCCGCTCCTCGAACTGGCCGCGGTACTGGGTGCCAGCGACCACCCGCGCCATGTCGAGCGCCACCACCCGCTTGCGCTGCATCTTCTCCGGCACCGTGCCGAGGTGGATCGCCTGCGCGAGGCCCTCGACCACGGCGGTCTTGCCCACGCCGGCCTCGCCCACCAGCACCGCGTTGTTCTTGGTGCGCCGCGAGAGCACCTGCATCAGGCGCTTCAGCTCCTTGTCGCGGCCGATCACCGGATCGAGCCTGCCCTGCCGCGCGAGGTCGGTGAGGTCGCGCCCGAAGGTGTTGACGGTCGGGGTCTTCTGCGCCTTGCCGTTCTCGCCGTGCTTCGTCCGGCCCTCGCCGTCCCCCTCGGCCTCGCCGGGCTCGCCTTCGGCGGGCGCGGCGGCGTCCGCCTCGCCCGCGTTCGCCTGCGCGCCGGCGGCGACGAACGCCTGCAAAGTGACGCCGGCGTTGAAGAGCAGCTGCGCGGCGGCGTTCTCGCCCTCCTTCAGCATCGCCTGCACCAGGTGGACCGTGCCAACGGGCGCGTCCTTGCCCGCTTCGAGCGCGGCGATTTCCAGCACCTTGCGGGTGCGGGAGCTGAGCGGCAGCGGGCCGCGCTGCATCACCGCGTCGGAGACCGCGCCGGAGACCGTCTGGCGGAGCGACTCGGAGAGCTCCGCCGGGTCGAGCCCCATCGACCGGAAGCGCTTCACCGCCTGGCACTGCGGTATCGCCAGGATCGACAGGAGGATGTGCTCGCTGCCGATGTGGTCGTGGCCGAGCTGCCTCGCGCAGCTCGCCGACGCGTTCATCGCGTCCGTCGCGTTCTTCGTAAGCCTCAGGTTCACAGGAACTTCTCCTCCGCCCGCTCGTTCAGCATCACGTCCTCGAACCGCCGGTTCGCCGCGTCGGCGCGCTCGGCATCGACGCGGTCGCGCTCCTCCTGCTCGAGCTTGGCGTCGCCGCCGGAGAGGTCCAGCTTCGCCATCAGCTTCTCGATCTCGGCGGAGGTGATGCCGTCGAGCATCTTCTCCTTCGCCGCCAGCCTCAGCGGCGAGAGGAGGTCGAAGTACTCGCCCTGCGACAGCAGCCGGCAGTTCTTGAGGATCGCGAGCGCGCGGCAGAGCGAGTCGCCGTAGACCCGCGGCAGCTCCTCGAAGAGGCGGACGCGCGCGTTGCGCTCCTCGCGCACGAGGTCCTTGGCGACGCGGCCGGCGCGCTCGGCGTCGCCGTAGTGGCCGATGCGGTAGACGTGCCCGGCGTCCTTGACACCGTCCGCCTCAACGCCAACGAGCTCCATATCCAGCGCGTGCAGGGCGCGGCGCACCGCGTCCAGCTCGCCGATGAGGTGCAGTCCCTCGAGGTGGAAGCCGCCGCGCAGGCGGTAGGCCGCGTCGGCGCCGTCGGCCCCAATCTCCACGAGCTTGCGCTCGTCCTTCTTCTCCTCGCCGCCCTTGCTGGCGCGCTCGAGGTCGTTCACCATGTCCTGGAAGGCATTGAGGATCGCGCCAACGATCGGCGGCGGCGAGTCGCCGTCGCCCGAGACCTCGGTGACGCTCATCTCCACGCCGCCGTTGAGCCCAGTCACCTTGCGGGTGCGGGAGCTCTTGCGCTGGCGGCGCTGGCGCTCGGCGCGGGCGCACGCCTCGCAGACGTAGAGCTCGTCCTCCTCTCCGTCGGCGCCTTCCCGCCGGATCGCCTTCGCCGCGTCGGCCTGATGGCAGATTTCGCACTTCATCCTGGCTACTGGCCTCCGGTGAAAAGCTGGGTCGAGGCGTAGAACGGGTCGGAGGTGTAGCGGCAGGCGAGCCGCCTCAGCCCCGCCTCGTCGCCCGGCGTCACCATGTGCGTCATGTGCACCTCGCAGGTCGAAAGCTCCCCGAGCTTCTCCATCGCCAGCGCCGCGGCGGGGTTCGTCGTCGCCGAGATCGCCAGCGCTATGAGCGCCTCGTCGAGGTTGAGCGAGGTGTAGCCGCCCTTGAGGATGTCGTGCTTCATGTGCGCGATCGACTGCAGGATTGACGGCGCGATGAGCGGCAGCCGGTCGGGGATGCCGGCGAGCTTCTTCACCGCGTTCAGGATCACCGCCGAGCAGGCGTGCAGCTCGTCCGAGTTGCGGCCGGTCACGATCTCTCCGTTGTGCAGCTGGAGCGCCGCGGCGGAGACGATGAGCCCGCCCGCCTTGCCCTTGCCCTGCTGGCGCGCGGTCTCCGCGGCGCCGCGCGCGGCGAGCGCGACGAGGCGGTTCTCGGTCTTGAGCCCGAGCGAGTCCATCAGCATCTTCGCCCTGCCCACGCTCTCGACGTCCGTCGCGCCCTCGGCGTAGAGGCACTGGTAGCGCATGTAGCGGCGGATCACCTCCTGCTTCGACGCCTCCTGCACCACCGCGTCGTCGACGATGCCGAAGCCGATGCGGTTGACGCCCATGTCAGTCGGCGACTTGTACGGGCACTCCCCCTTCGTCATCCGCTCCCAGATCGCCTTCAGCAGCGGATACGCGTCCACGTCGCGGTTGTAGTTCACCGCCGTCTTCCCGTACGCCGCGAGGTGGTACGGGTCGATCATGTTCTTGTCCTTCAGGTCGATCGTCGCCGCCTCGTAGGCGATGTTGAGCGGGTGGTGGAGCGGCAGGTTCCAGACCGGGAAGCTCTCGAACTTCGAGTAGCCGGCCACCCGCCCCTGGCGGTACTCGTGGTAGATCTGGTTGAGGCAGGTGGCGAACTTGCCCGAGCCCGGACCGGGCGCGGTGACGACCACGATCGGCCGCTCCACCGGAATGTGCGGATTGCGGCCGTAGCCCTCGTCGGAGACGACCGTGTCCACGTCGGCCGGATAGCCGAGCGTCTTGCCGTGGAAGTAGCACTTCACCCCGCGCGACTCGAGCTTCTTGCCAAACTGCTGCGCCGCGAGCTGCCCTTCGTAGCGGGTGATCACCACCCCGCGCACGACCAGCCCGAGCGAGGAAAGCTCGTCGATGAGCCGGAACGCGTCGTCGGCGTAGGAAATGCCGAAGTCGGCGCGCATCTTCTTCTTCTCGATGTCGCCGGAGTAGATGCAGAGGATCACCTCCGCCTGGTCCTTGAGCGACTGCAGCAGCCTCAGCTTCACGTTCGGGTGGTAGCCGGGCAGGCACCGCGCCGCGTGGTAGTCGTTCATCAGCTTGCCGCCGAACTCGAGGTAGAGCCGCCCGAACTTGCTCGCGCGGCGGCGGATCTCCTCCGACTGCTCCTTGAGGTACTTGTCGTTGTCGAAGCCGATCTTCATTTCGCGCCCCCGTTGATCTCGTCGAGGATCGCCTGTATCTTCGGCCGGCACCGCCCGCAGCCGCCGCCCGCCTTGGTGAAGTTGGTCACCTCCTCGACCGAGGTAAGCGAGTTCTCGGCGATCACCCGCCTCACCTCGTTCTCGGAGACGTCGTAGCAGGTGCAGAGCTTCTCGTCCTCGAGGTTGCGGTCGGCGTTCTCGCCCGTCTCGTAGTTCTTGATCGCCGCCTCCATCGCCTCGCGGCCCATCACCGAGCAGTGCATCTTCTGCGGCGGCAACCCGCCGAGGTAGTCGGCGATGTCCTTGTTGGTGATCTTCTTGGCCTCCTCGAGCGTCTTGCCGATCACCATCTCGGTCAGCGCCGAGGAGCTCGCGATCGCGCTCGCGCAGCCGAAGGTCTGGAACTTCGCCTCGGCGATGCGGCCGTCAGGCCCCAGCCGGAACTGGAAGCGGAGCGCGTCGCCGCAGGCGAGCGACCCCACCGTAGCCGTGCCGTCGGGCTTCTCAATGGACCCCACGTTCCGCGGATTTCGGAAGTGGTCCATGACTTTTTCTGAATATTCCCACATATTGAGGGTTAATTATACCAAAAAAAGGCCCCCCGGTTCAACCGGGGGGCGCGGGGGGTAAATCTTCTGGCGCTCTTCTGGCGCTCGCTTTCTACCCAGTCTACACTTAAGACCGGGAAAGGTTACACCCCCATCTTTTCACCACATCGGCCACCAGAGCTCAGGGATCTCCTCGTCGTAGATGCCGGTGTCGCGCTTGTCGGATACGTGCATGTCGTGCCCCACGAAGCGCAGCGCCCGCGCAAAATGCGTGTCAAAGAGCGGCGGCTTGCCGACGGGGCTCGTCCCCCACGCCGCGCCCGCGCCGTAGACATACATGTCGCGCCAGTCACTGCCGCGGAGGTGGTTCCAGGTCGTTTCCAGGATGCCGAAGCCGCCGACCCTGGCAATGTAGTCCGCCATCGGCTTCATCGCGTTGAAGTTGCGCCACGGCGCACCGCAGACCCTGAAGCCCTTCTCCTTGAAGTAGCCGATCGTCGGCCAGTCCGCGCGCGTCTCCTTCATGTCGCCGTAGGAATACTGCCAGTCGCAGACGATCACGTCGCGCGGGAGCGTGTCGGCCAGCGTCGCCGTCGCCTTCGAGCCCATGGCGACGAACCCCTTCCAGCGCGGGTCGTCCTTGTCGATCAGCATGTCGTGCCACATCATCGCCTGGGCGCCGCGCGACTTGATGAACTCGGCGATCCCCGTGATGTGCTTGCAGACGAGCTCGCCGTAGGGAACCTTGCGGCACTCCGCGCACGTCGGCGGCTGGGCCTCGTCGCAGCCGATGTGGAAGTACGGAGGGTTGCCGAAGTCCTCGTGCATCTCGGCGACGAGCTCGCGCAGGACGCGCTGCGTCTCGGGGTTCGAGAGGCACCAGTTCCAGCCACCCGGCTCGAACAATGGCTCGTACTCGGGATGGAAGTCGAGGACGCAGTGCTTCATCGCGACACCGCGCGCCGACGAGGCGTGGCCGAACATGTTGATCTGCGGAATGAGCGTGATGCCGAGATCCCGCCCGACGTCTACCAGTCGACGGATTGTCGCCTTGTCGAGCGTTCCTTCCGGCCAGCCCCACCATGGATGCCGCGCCGACCTGTACGTCCCCCACGGCTCGAGGACGACGTAGTTGAACTTCATCAACGCCGCGAGCCGGATCGCGCGCTCGATCTGCGTCACGCGCATCGGGTCGATGAGGCAGAGGTGGATGCCGCGGAACTTGAGGAGCGGCTTGTCCACGATGCGCATCGTCGGCACCTGGTAGCCAGCCGTCTTGAAAGTGCCGCGCTTCGCCGTCGCCAGCTGGCGGAGCGTGTAGGCCGCCCAGCGGACGCCCGTGAGCGTGTTCGCCACGATCCGCACGCCGTGCGCCGCGTCGGCGGAGATGAAATACGCCTCGTCGCCCTCCCAGTAGGCCTGACAATCCTGTACGGACTCCACCTTGGGCGCGAACTCGCCGAACCACTCCCTGAAGTGCGACTCGAGCCACGCGGCGCATTCCTTCTCAGCCGCTGAGCCGGGCGTGTCGACCTGCAGCTTGACCTTGTCGAACGCGACAGGACGGTCGCTGTCAAGCGTCATCTCCACTGGCCGCGGAATGGGGACGAGGTCGATGGCGTCGGGGTTGACGGGCTGGGGCTTCGGCTCCGACTGGCCGCCCCACTCCTTGCAGGGCAGGAAGCGGATCTCCCGCATCTCCTCTGCGGTGAAGCGCGATCCGGCGATCGGTCCGGGCTTCGCGAAGGAGACGAGCTTGCTGGGCTTCACGGGCCGCTCGGGGATCACGAACCACTCCGCGCCGGACGCGTCGCGCTCGATGCGCCCGCCCTCGGCGACGACGACTTCGCGCGCCACCTTCTCGCTCGCGGCAACGAGCCGCGGGAAGGTGTAGTCGGTGAACTCGAACGTCTTCGTCTCGTCGATCCCCCGCTTGAACTTCTCGGGCAGCCGCCGCTCGCCGAGCATCGTGAAGAGCACGCCACCGGCGGTAGACGGATTGCAGTCCGAGTCGTAGCCGCCGCGGCAGGCGATGCGGATCGTCCGCTCCGGGTCGCCGTCGCCCCAGAGGAAGCCGAGCAGCACCTGCGCGCCGTTGAGGATCGCCTCGATGACGTCCGGCATGTCGGTGCAGCCGCCGAGGCGCCCGTACTTCGCCTCGACCTTCGCCCAGCCCTTCTCCCAGTCCTTCGGGTCCTCGGCGTGCCAGGCGAGGCAGTCGCGCACCATCTCGGCGTAGCGGCACCCGGACGGGATGCACGCGAGCGCCCGCTCGACCACCTTTGCGCGGTCGGACTCGAAGAACGCCGCGGCGTACATCGCGCCCACGAACTGCCCGGCGTAGAGCCCGTCGCCGTAGTTCATGATGCCGCCGAACTTCTCGCCCAGCGCGACGACCTGGTTGAAGCAGCCGGGCGCGACGAGTCCGGAGAAGTCGGACTCGATCTGGTAGTCGATGTCGTTCGCGCAGGCGTTGAACTGCGGATGGCCGCTGTCGGGCGGCGCGATGCCGCGGCGGAGCGCGTCGCGTCCGCGCGCGTTCGCGTGCCAGAGGCGGTAGCGGGAGTTGGCGAAGGCGATGCCGCACCGGCGCTGGGGGACGCCGAGTCCGTGCTTCTCCAGGAGCTCGAGGAAGGTCATCTCCACGTAGAGGTCGTCCTGGTCGAACGCGCCGTTGAGGTACTCCGGCTTCCAGGGCCCGAGCTGGTCGTCGGGGATGATCTTGTGGCAGAACTTGAACTCCGTGGGCCAGCCCCAGGCGACGCCGGCGATCTGCCCGAGCCAGCCGGCCCTCATCCGGTCGCGGTATTCATCCACGGAAATGCGCCTCTCGGCGGCCGCGGCCATCCAGGCCATCGCCACCGCCAGCGCCGAACACAATACCCTCTTCATGCAGTTCTTCATATCTGGTCTCCAGTTGAATATAACGAGATTATACTATAATTCCGCCGCGCTTGAGTCAGTAAAGCTCGGTTAGGTGCGTGACGGAGAACGCGTCCTTGAACGCCGCGGGCGTGACCGGGTCCTTGGGCTTGAAGGTGAATGTGCGGGGCCAACCGGGGACGAGCGTCACCGCGTTGTCGTCGAATTCGCCGCGGATGCCCTTCGCGTTCATCCAGACCCAGAACGCCGGCCTGTCGGTGGTGAGCGTCACCTTGAAGCCGTCGATCTCCGCCTTGACGTTCGCCTTCGGCAAGTCGCCCTTGTAGTCGGAGCGAACGGGGAGGTTCCACACGTGGACCCCCATGGTCGTCCCCGACACGCTGCCTCGGAAGACGAGACGCAGCACTGCGTTCTTGCGCTGCGCTACCTTGCCGAAAGCAGCCGCCGAACGAGCGTCGATCCCGTTTGCGGGAAGGATCATCTTCTCCTCCGCACCGCCGTCAAAAGGATGGAAGATGGCCAGGACATCGCCTTTGATGTGCCTGTCGGTGTCGTTGACTACCTTCACCGTCCCGTCGGGCGAGAGCGTCACGTGTACCGGCTCGAAGAAGCGCTTGGCGAGGTAATGGAGCGGCTTCCACTTGCCGCCGTACTCGATCGAGCTCCACGAGGCGACGGGCCAGTTGTCGTTCAGCTGCCAGAACAAGGTGCCCATGCAGCGCGGCTGTTCAGAGCGCCAGGCGTCGACGGCCATCTGGATCGCCATCGCCTGCTGGAACTGCGAGAGCAGGAGCTCGGAGGGAACATCCTTCGGCTCGCGGAAATAGCGCTGGAAGTTCTCGCGGATGCGGCGGTTGCCGCCGTCGTTCTTCTGGTGCCACTCGAAGTCGGGCCCGCGCGCGAGGATCTGCTCCTTCGAGGCGAACGTCTCGGCGACCTCCATCGACGGAAACGACTGGTAGCCGAACTCGGAGCAGAAGCGCGGATGGTAGTCGTAGTACTTCGCGAACGGCGCGTTCTCGTGCCACACGTCCCAGTTGTGCATGTCGCCCTTCGAGTCCTCCTTCCAGCCGTCGCCGAAGTCGCCGGGGCCGCAGCACGGCGAGGACGGCCAGTAGGTGCGCGCGGGGTCGTATTTCCTCACGAGCTCGCCCTGCATCTTCGAGCGCTTGATCCATTCGCCGCGGTAGAAGTCGGGGTCGGCGCGCGTCTCCTTGAACCACTTGACCGCGCCGAGGCACTCGTTGTCGCCGCACCACATCGCGATCGAGGCGTGGTCGCGGAGTCGGCGGAGCTGGTGCGCGAGCTCGGCGCGGATCTCGCCGAGGAACGCGTCGTCGCCGGGATAGACAGCGCACGAGCACATCATGTCGTGCCAGATGAGGATGCCAAGCTCGTCGCAGGTGTCGTAGAAGACGTCCTTCTCGTACTGCCCGCCGCCCCAGACGCGGAGCATGTTCATGTTCGCGGCCTTCGCGCTTTCGAGGAGGTCGCGGTAGCGGGCAGGGGTCTGCTCGTTCTCGTAGGCCGAGCACGGAATCCAGTTCGCGCCCTTCATGAACAGCCGCCGTCCGTTGACGCGGAAGACGAGCGACAGCTCCTCCTTCCCCTCCTTCGAAACCGTCTTCTCGTTCAGCACCTCGATCTTCCTGAGGCCGATACGCTTGACGATCTTCTCGCCGTTCAGCTCGAACTCGCAGGTGTAGAACCTCTGCTCGCCCGCGCCGTTCGGCCACCAGAGCGGCGGATTGTCGATCTCGAACTTCTTCTCGACCTTCGAGCCGTCCGACAGCTCAACCGTGACGGTCAGCGTGCAGTGGGTGAAGTCGTCGTTGAAGTCCTGGGTCGAGTAGACGTATTCGACGCGCGGGCCGTCCGTCGCGATCAGCTTCGTTGTGCCGCAGAATCCGATGACCTCGACCGCCGGCCCCCAGTCCCAGCCGCCGTGGCAGGCGGGTTTGCGGACGAACGCCTGGTTCTTCGCCCAGGTCATGTTCGACATGGGGAACGACCTGCCTTTCGCCGCGCGGCGGCGGTCGCCTTCCAGCTCGGGACTGCGGAAGCGCCCTTCCACCGTGTTCGCGCCCACCTTCAGAAACGGCTTGACGTCGAACTCGTAGCGCTGAAAGCGGTCGGTCGTCTCGCCGACCTTCTGGCCGTTGACGAGGATCGTCGCGAACGCGTCGCAGTCCTCGAGCCTAAGGACGATCTCCTTCTTCGCCGCGAAGTCAGCGGGGACGTCGAAGCTGCGCGAGATGTTCCAGTCGGACCGCCCCACCCACTGGATCTTCTCCTCGTTGCGGCCCCAGAACGCGTCGTCCATCAGCCCCGCCTTCAGGAGCGCGGAATGGACGCCGCCGGGAACGGCAATCGGGCAGGCGACCTTGGCGTCGTCCGCCTTGACGAGGTTCCAGTTTCCGGCGAGGTCGATCTCCGCGGCAGTCGCGGAGGCGCAGGCAGCGCCAACAAGCGCCGCCAGCGCAAACGCCTTCAGTCCCTTGGTGTATTTCGCATCAACATTCATATCATCCTCCTCTGCCGCGGCGGCGGCGCAAGACTACGGCGCGGATTCGTCTTCCGGCAGGGAAAGGAGGCGGATGCCCATGCGGCGGAGCTTGTCGTTGCTCTTCTCCCAGAGCGCGACGACCTCCTCCCGCGGCGCCTTCGCCTCGACGAGCGCGTCCAGCTCCGTCTTCGCGCGCGTGTAATATCCGATTTCCTGCTCCTGGCGCTGCACCAGGCACTGCCCGTAGCCGACGATCGAGCCGCCGTCGGCCAGGAACTCGCGCAGCTCCTCCTTCATCCCCTCCACCATCGCCTTGATCTGCCGCGCCTCCAGCGAGTCGTCCTTCGCCACCGGGACCTTCCGCCCCAGCGCCTCCCGGATCTCGAGCTCGGTCGTGTTGCGCACGCTGACCGGCACCCCGGGCACCGCGAACCCGGCGAGGAACCGCTCGCCCTCCTCCGGAAAGACGTCGCTCCAGCCATCGAGAATCCCCTTCTGCACCACCGCCGCGTCGCCGATCACCTGCCGCCGCGTCGTGTTGCCGAACGCCGCGCCGACCTCGATCTCCTCCCTGACCGACGCCCAGAACGCGAGCAGGACGCACACCGCGCAGGCAAGCGCGCCGATCGCGATCCAGCGCTTCCCCTTGCCGAACAGCCAGTTGAAGAACCCCGGCGCCTCGCGCACCGCGCTCGGCCGGATGCCCCGCGCCTTCAGCGCCGCGAACGCCGCGTCGCGGTCCGCCGCGCGGATCTCGCCCTGCCGCGGCTCGTTGCCGCTCGTCCGATACTCGTAGAGGAATCGCATTGGTGCGAATTATACCATATTTGCGAGACTCGCGGCTAACTCACCCTTGCGAAGGAGGATGTCTCGCGCAAAGTTCGCGAAGTCTGCAAAGGCTGAAGCTCAATTCTTATGGTTCCCTTGCCGCCATGCGATTTCGTCCGCACCATAATCATGAACGCAAACCACCGCGTAATCCGCCGTGCCGCACTCCAAACTTTAGAAAACAGGTCAGACCTAAATTCTAATATTTGGAAATATCTGCTACTAAATGTCAGCAGTTCATATGTTTTATAAATATTAGAAAATAGGTCAGACCTAAATTCCAATGTTTACAACTCACAGAACAATATGCTATAATTCGCGCCACCATCCGCATAGCCCCAAAAGAATACCGAAATGGCCAATTCAAACAACAGAATCAAAGAACATGATACGGTTCACCACCTCGTGAGCCGCATTGCGCACCGAGTGTACTTCCTCAAGGAATCCGAGCGAATGGATTTCCTAGAGTTTGTGCGGCGCACGGCGGAGTTCACCGGTATTCGGCTGTTGGGATGGTGCGTTATGGGGAATCATTTCCACATCCTCGTGTTTCTTCCAGCGCCGGAGCCAGTTGACGAGAACGAGATTCTGCGTCGCTATACCGTTCTCAAGGGCCGTGGAGCCACGAACTCCGTGCAAGATACATTTGCAAGATGGCGCATCGACGGAGAGGCTGGCGAGCGCAAGGTCGAGGAGTGGCTTGGCCGGCAAAGGCAACGAATGTACAGTGTTGCCAGTTTCATGAAGATCGTCAAGCAGTGGTTTACCGCGGAATACAACAAGCGAAACGGCCACAAGGGAACGCTCTGGGAATCGACGTACTACGACCGCGTGCTCATCAGACGTGAATCCGACATAGCAAAGTGCCTCGCCTACATCCATCTCAACCCGATCCGCGCGGCAACATCGGACCGGTTCGACGGCTATGCGTGGAGCAGCTACTCGGCGTTCAAGAAAGGCGATCCTACTGCAACGGCTGGCATGAAGTTTGTCTATGGCGAAGATGTTCCGGAAGTCGAAATCGCGCAACAACATGAGGAGTTGATGTCGGCATTGCTTGAGGAGGAGAAGCGTCGGCGTGCAGAGGAGATTGCACATAGGCGCGCGGCTGGCTATGAGGTGCCGGCAGATCCGCTGACGACCGAGGCGCTGATTGCGCAGCGAGCCGCCCATATCGCAGAAGTGCAAAAAGCGTTGATTCAGACCCAAATTGATCTGAATAATGAAAAAAGGCGCACGCCAAGGAAGAAGTTGCGAGAAGAAGAGGCGCTGGCCGTGCTGAAAGCAAACCCTGAGATGGATGTGCCGCAGCTAGCAGAGCATATGCAAGTTGCCCTCAGTTCAGCATATCTCATCATTTCGCGGATGAAAAAGCGCGGAATTGTTGACCGCGACCGAAGAAAGGGCCTTTGGTTGTTTCCAAATATTGGAAAATAGGTCAGACCTAAATTCTAATATTTGGAAATATCTACCGCTAAATGTAGGCAGTCATTGCGGTTTATTAATATTAGAAAATAGGTCAGACCTAAATTCCAATGAAATTGGGGCGGGTGCCGAGCAAGATGCCGCGGCCTTCGGGGCCTGTCCCCATCGGCAATCAAGACGACGCTATACGGCGAATGGGAGCAGGTAACTGTTCCAAACACCGGAAAAGAGGTCTGACCGAAATTCCGGTGTTTGGGATGACGCGGTGGCGCGGAAATTTGGGAAAAGAGGTCTGACCTGTTTTCCCAAAATTGAGCATCGCCGCGCAACGCCGTCCGCCTATTTCCCGGAGTCTGTGGCCTGGTCGGGCTTCTGATACTTGATCTTCAGCGGCTCGGTCGGGATGGCGGGCGGAGTCAGCTCAGCTCGCGCGGATCGATGTTCGCGTCGCGGAGTATCTTGCGCAACAGCCCGGGCGGAATAGGCCGATTCCCATGCATTGGAATCGTTATCAGCCGCGCAAAATCAGGATGCTTGAAGTTGGCATGCGACCCATCGCGCATACGGACGAAAGACCAACCCCGGCAGTTAAGCTCGCTTTGCAGCTGGCGCGGGGTCAATTGCTTCATACCGCGACCTCCGCCACCTCGGCGAGGTCGGAAGCATCGATGTCGACGGAATTCAGCCCCTGGATGTGGAAACGCAGCACCTTCGAAAGATTTCCCCTCACCTCTTCAAGCGTCGTGCCAGAAGTGTAACAACCAGGAAAGGCGGGGAACTCCGCCCAATACTGGTCGTCTTCGTGGTGTATCACTGCCTTGTAGTTACACATCGCCGCCTTCTCCTTTCGGAAAGAACGCGTGTATTATACCACAAATTCGGAATCGGACGCAAGTAGGCGCCGCACAAACTGGCGCAGAAGGTGGCGCGGAAATTTGGGAAAAGAGGTCTGACCTGTTTTCCCAAAATAGAGCATCGCCGCGCGACGCCGGCCACCTACTTCGCGGAGTCTGTGGCCTGGTCGGGCTTCTGATACTTGATCTTCAGCGGCTCGGTCGGGATGGCGTGCACCTTGTCCCAGATCGCCTTCTGCACATCGTTGGTCGGCACCGGCACTGGATGGATAAAGAATGGGAGCTATTCGTAATGGCCGGCGCAGGAGTAGATGACAAGCTCGCCATCGACAATCTGAAAAACAAGGCGGTTCTTCTCGTCGATTCGGACACTCCACCATCCAGCAAGATCGCCGGAAAGCCGTTCCGGCTTGCCTATGCAGTCGTAGCCGTTGCGGTCAATGCTCTGGAGCAGGGAGTTTATGCGCTTGAGTGTCTTCTTGTCACGGCTTTGCCACGACGAGTATTCCTCCCACGCCCTGTCATGCCAAAGCTTCTTCACGATACCGTCCTCCGACGGCGACCAGCAGGACGGCGAGGCTTGGATGCTGAAGCAAGTTCGACGTCGTCGGCATCAACGAGGTCGTGGTAGTGGAAGTTTCTTCTTCCTTCTTCCCAGTCCTGCCTGGCCTGAAGCAGCTTCTCATGATACGCAAAGGCATCCGGATCGCACACCCGGAACGGCAGTCCATGCTCGTTGATTGACTGGCGGATGAACACCATGATGGCCGAAGTCATGGTAAGGCCAAGCTTGCCGAAGAGGCCTTCGGCTTGCCGCTTGGTTTCGTCATCGATTCTGAAATTCACCTGTGCCATGTCCAATTACCTCCTTTTGGGACGGTATTATATCAAAAATGTATTCACAACGTCAAGACGACGCTATACGGCGAATGGGAGCAGGTAACTGTTCCAAACACCGGGAAAGAGGTCTGACCGAAATTCCGGTGTTTGGGATGACGCGGTGACGCGGAAATTTGGGAAAAGAGGTCTGACCTGTTTTCCCAAACATCATTTCGCGGATGAAAAAGCGCGGAATTGTTGACCGCGACCGAAGAAAGGGCCTTTGGTTGTTTCCAAACATTGGAAAATAGGTCAGACCTAAATTCTAATATTTGGAAATATCTACCGCAAAATGTAGGCAGTCATCGCGTTTTCTGAATATTAGAAAATAGGTCAGACCTAAATTCTAATGAAATTGGGGCGGGTGCCGAGCAAGATGCCGCGGCCTTCGGAGCCTGTCCCCATCGGCAATCCCGGAAAAGAGGTCTGACCGAAATTCCGGTGTTTGGGATGACGCGGTGGCGCGGAAATCTGGGAAAAGAGGTCTGACCTGTTTTCCCAAAATAGAACATCGCCGCGCGACGCCGTCCGCCTATTTCCCGGAGTCTGTGGCCTGGTCGGGCTTCTGATACTTGATCTTCAGCGGCTCGGTCGGGATGGCGTGAACCTTGTCCCAGATCGCCTTCTGCACCTCGTTGGTCGGCGCCGGCGCCCAGCCCTGCTGGCAGGCCGACTCGTATGTGCCCTTGCGCGCCGGCGTCACGCCGCACATGTCGAAATACGGCCGCGCCTTGAAGAAGGTCGCCGGATGGATGAACTTGTTCGGCATCGCGTCAAGCTCCGCCATGCTCCCGAGCGGCTTCATCACGCATGTGTACCCTTCCGGCGCCCCGCACCCGACGATGCGCCCGATCGCCCGCCACGTCAGCTTCTCGACCCGGTCCTGCCGCATTCCGCTCCCCTTGACGCCCTTCGAAAGCGCCGTCATGTCGATGAGCGCCAGCCGCTCCTCCGGATACACCGCCATGAGCGGCGCGTCCTCCGCGCCGTCCACCAGCATCACGACTCCGCAAGTCCCCTTCGCCGCCTCGAGTCCCTCCGCCAGCGCATTCACGGGAACACCCCTGCGCACCGCCTCAGCCGGGCACAGCCCATATCGGTCCAGGTTCGCCTTGACCGCCTCAAGCCCCTCAAGCGCCCAGCCCTTGGCCGTCGCGTCGACCAGCCGCAGCGCCGGTCCCGCCATCGGCACCGACACCCAGCCGCCGCGGTCGGCAATCGCCTTGCGGAACGCCGCCGCCTTCGCGCGGTTCTGCTCCACCTCCTCCGGCGTCAGCTCCTTCGCCGGCTTTTCCTTCGCCGGCACCCGCGGCTTGCCCGCCGGCACCAACTCCTGGCCAAACACAACTGCCGCGGACACAACCGCCGCCGCCACCACTACCGCCTTCGCCTTCATTTGCCGTTACCTCCTTTTCCCTTTGCCGCAATTTCCTCCAGCGCCGCATGATACGACCGCGGCAGCTTAAGCTCGCCATAGCCCTTGTCGGACATGTCCTGCGAGAAGAGCCGGTAGTATTGCACCGCCTCCTCGTCCTTGCCCGCCAGCAGCAGGTCGCGCACGCCGTGCACCCCCTCGATCTGCGCAGCCTGCGCCTTCTGCGAATGCTGCAGCATGTCGTCCACGAACTCCTCGAACTTGCCCCCGCCGTCCATGAACTCCAGGATCGCCTTCTTCAGCATCGCCACGTTCTCGCGCTTCATCGTGATCTCCGGCGTGTCGTCGTCGTAGGACAGCGTCGGCTCCTTGCACATCCTGCGCACATCCTCCTCGGAATACCCCTTCAGCGCAAACGGAAGCACCATGCCGTCGCGCTCGTAGAGGCTCGAGATCATCCCCTCGAACGGCTTCTCGAAGATTGGCGGCGGCGTCACGTTCTCGATGTTGCCCTTCGAGTCGATCTCCCAAATCTCTCCGCCAGCCAGCAACTGCCGCGTCTCGCCCTCCGCCGGCAGCTTGAACCGAAGCTCGTATCCGTTCGGCAGCCGGATCATCCCAGGCGCAAACACCCCAGGCTTCTTCTCCTCCTTCGGCGGCTCCGGCGGAAGTTCATCCTCCGCACCTTCCGCCGCGTCGGCCAGCGCCGCGCCGCCGTTCGCCAGCTTGTTGGTCACGGCCGGCGTCTCGGCAATCAGCGACGGCTTGCCGGACTTGATGCGCGACGGTTGCTCGTCGTCGTCAGGAGCCGGCGCACGCGACCGTCCGACCCACAGCACAACAACTGCCGCGCAAAGTGCCGCGACAACCGCCGCGGCCAGCAGCAGTTTCCTGCCGCCGCCGGCCCGACTGCCCTTGGCGCGGGGATTGACGGGGACAGACCCCGTGTTATCGCTGCGGTTCCATGCCATCTCAAAATCTCCTTCTGGATTACGGTGCGAATTATACCATATTTTCGTGACTAGCGGTTAGCATCCATAATCCTTCTGCACTTTACTGCACATCTACTGCACCAACGCCGACAAGGCTTGCTCGACTTTACGACATTTCCCCCTTCTCCTTGCGTTGTGGGCTACGGTCAGGCCGACCTCAACTACCGCTACACCGGCGTGGGCCCGATGTTCTTCGCGATTGGCGAAGATGTCGCCAGTGTCCAGAACCTTACGGTCAATGGTCTCGCCGAAGCCGAAGGCTCGGGCTATACGATTGCTCCTGTCACCTCGACCGGCAACATCCCTGTCAAGTATTACTATTGGTGCGGTCACGCTGCTGACGGCCTTCCGGATGGTTGGTATGTCACGGCTGACAGCGATATCATTGAGGCCGCGATTGAGGCTGGCACCACCGCTTCGCTGCTCGCTCCCATCACTATGGCCAAGGGCGAAGGTCTCGTTACCTTTATGGCTGAAGGATCCTTGGCGCTTCGGGGTTCGGGCGAAGTGCTGCCGGGCGATGCTACTCGTCCGCTCAATTATCGCTACACTGGCGTCGCCAATCCTTTCCCCGCCAATGTCGGCGTTCAGGACTATTCCATCCTCGGTCTTGCCGAGGCTGAGGGCTCGGGCTACACGATTGCGCCTATTACCGATAGCGGCAACATCCCCATCAAGTATTTCTGGTGGTGTGGCCATTTGGCTGACGGCCTTCCGGATGGTTGGTATGTTACTGCTGACAGTGACATCATCGAAGCGGCGATTGAGGCTGGCACCACGGCTGAGCTTCTCGCCGACAAGACCTTTGCGCCCGGCGAGGCGGCAGTCACCTTTATGGCGGAGGCCGGGCTGGAACTTAAGATCACCAACCCGATTGACTAAAGCTTTACTCCGTGGGCGGCAAGGAGTCGCCCGCTAAGGTAAAATAAAAAGGAAACAAAAAATGAAGAAATTAATTATAGCGGCGGCGATGATCTGCGCGGCTGCGTTTGCTCAGGCGGCGACCGTCAACTGGACGATCTCCGGCGTCAAGGCCGAAGGCAACACCTCTCCGACCGCGGGTTGGGCAGTGATGGCGTTCTATACCGAGGTTGGCGCCGGTTCTGGCGCGATTGAGAGCGCAATCGCGTCCAAGACCGCAGCATCGCTCGCCTTTGACGTCCAGCAACTGAAAGTCTCGATGAGCAAGGGCAAGTATGGTCCGGCTGACGTGGCCGTTGCCGGCATCACCGACACTTCGAAGAACTACGACTTCTACTTCGTGGTCTTCAACGATGCTGATCCTGCGTCGGCTACCAAGTATGCCATGCAGAGCGCCCTCAACCAGGCCTATTCGAGCCTTGATGGCAATTATTCGGTTGCCAGCACCTTCTCGTCTTCGACTCCGTGGACCGAGGCGGTTCCTGAGCCGACGACCGGCCTTCTGGTGCTGCTCGGCCTCGCCGGTCTGGCGCTCCGCCGCCGCCGCGCGTAAAGGCCTGAACATAACGGCGTTTAGCGCCTCGAAGCACCCGCAAATGCCGCGGGTGCTTCGTGTTTTTTACTGCCTTTTTCTGCACTTTGACTGCACGATAAATTTGCCCATAGCCTTTATAATCAGCCACTTCGCTGCCTTCAGACATTGTGGGCTACGGTCAGTCTGATCTCAACCTCGACTACACTGGTGTCGGCCCGATGTTCTTCGCGATTGGCGAAGATGTGACGAGCATCCAGAACCTTAAGGTCAAGGGCGTTGCCGAGGCCGAAGGCACTGGCTACACGATTGCGCCCGTCACCTCTGGCGGCAACATCCCCGTCAAGTATTATTGGTGGTGCGGTCACGCGGGTGACGGCATCCCGGACGGTTGGTACACAACCGACGATGCCGACATCATCCTAGAGGCGATTGATGCTGGTGAGCTAGATACGGTTTATGCCAGTATCACGATGGCCAAGGGCGAGGGACTCGTCACCTTTATGGCATTAGGGTCCTTGGCTATCCAGGGTTCTGGAGAAGTGCTGTCGGGGAATGCTACTCGTACACTCAATCTTGACTACACGGGCGTCGCCAATCCCTTCCCTGCCAGTGTCAGCGTTCAAAGCTATGCCGTCACTGGTCTTGCTGAGGCAGAAGGTACCGGTTATACGATTTCGCCAATTACTTCTGGCGGCAACATCCCGACCAAGTATTACTGGTGGTGCGGTCACTCTGGTGACGACATTCCCGACGGTTGGTACACGACTGACGATGCCGACATCATCCTGGAGGCGATTGGCGCAGGGCAGATCAATACTGTTCGCGCCAATTACACCTTCGCTCCCGGCGAAGCAGCCGTCACCTTTATGGCGCAAGCTAGTCTGGGGCTTTCGATTACTAGCCCGATCGACTAAGACTTTACTCCGTGGGCGGCAAGGAGTCGTCTGCTAAGGTAAAATAAAAAAGGAAACAAAAAAATGAAGAAATTAATTATAGCGGCGGCAATGGTCTGCGCGGCTGCTTTTGCCCAGGCGGCAACCGTCAACTGGGGCATCTCAGGCGTTAAGGCCGAAGGCGGAGGATCTCCAACTGCCGGTTGGGCGGTAATGGCGTTCTATACTGAAGTTGGCGCTGGTTCTGATGCGATTGTCAGCGCAATCCAGTCCAAGACCGCATCCTCGCTCGCCTTTGAGTCGACAACTCTCGCTGTTCAGTTGAGCAAGGGCAAGGTTACTGCTCATGATGCGACCGTTGCCGCCCTCGACACTTCGAAGAACTACGACTTCTACTTCGTGGTTTTCAACGGTGCTGATCCGGCGTCGGCTACCAAGTATGCCATGGAGAGCGCCCTCAACAAGGAATACTCGAGCCTGAACAGCAATTATTCGGCCTCTGGTGTTTTCTCGACTTCGACGGCGTGGGAATCTACTGCGGTTCCTGAGCCGACGACCGGCCTTCTGGTGCTGCTCGGCGTTGCGGGCCTCGCCCTCCGCCGTCGCCGCGCGTAATGGCATAGCGACAATCGTCACACAAACACCCGCAGTTCTCTGCGGGTGTTTTGTTTTTCCGCGGCAGTTTCCGCGGCAGTTGTGTGTTTCCGCATGTCTCAGCCGAAGTTATCAACATCTCGCGCGCGTGCGCGGTCTAGGCGTAGACGGATTTAATTTATTATTAACAAGAGCCTCTTAGACCGCGCGCGCGTACGCGTACGTGTGCGGGGACTGACTACCTAAACCCTCGTAGTCAGTCGGGATATATTATATCCCTTGTAGCCAGACCACGCGCGCGCGTATATGCGCGAGCATGCGTGGTATGATGCCTTACGGCCCTACGCATACGGTTATTATATTTTGTGTTTCTCAGACCCCGCGCGCACGTGCGCTCACGCGTAAGGCAAAAACCGCGCATTTTCGCGCGCGCGCGCGTAAGATAATAAATTATATTAATGAATCGCGTAGAAGGCGTCTAAAATGCCGTATAAACGATTTCAGTATCTGAGCAAGGACATCTCTTATCGTCTCGCATCTGCCGTGCGTTCCTATGGCCGTTTACGGCGCTCTGACGCGATGCCAAGGCGGCGGCTCGGCGAGGAGCGGGCACTCGGAGCTAACAACCTATGCGTCCTATACGTCCTTGCGGCTGACAAAACTGCCGCAGAGGTGGGCTCACGGGGGTAGCGTTCTCCCCGCACGGGGGGTTTGATCTCCCCGCACGCAGGGTTTGACTTCCCCGCACGGGGGGTTTGACCTTCCCTCACGCCCCTTTTCTGCTCCCTACACGGCCCAAGCGATCTCCCTACACGGGGGGTTCAACCTCTCTACACGGCTTGAACGACCTTCCTACACGGCCAGTTTGATCTCCCTAGCACGGGCAAGGCGGTTCCATAGCACGAGCTTTTGGGTTCCCTAGGACGAGCAGGACGGAGGGACGGGCAGGACGAAAGCCGCCGCGGAAAGTGCCGCGCAATCCGCCGCGCTGTATTCCAAATATTAGAAAATAGGTCAGACCTAAATTCTAATGTTTGGAAATATCTGCAACTATATCCGCATCATTCGCGCGTTTTACAGATATTAGAAAATAGGTCAGACCTAAATTCTAATGAAATTGGAGTGGTTGTCGCGCAAACCGCCGCGTGAACTGCCGCGGAAACTGCCGCGGAAACTGCCGCGGAAATTTGGGAAAAGAGGCCTGACCTGTTTTCCCAGAAATAACAAAACACCCGCCACAGCATGGCGGGTGTTTGTGTGATGCCTGTGGAGGCGCGATTACGCGCGGCGGCGGCGGAGCGCCAGACCGGCGAGGCCGAGCAGCACCAGAAGGCCGGTCGTCGGCTCAGGAACCGCCTCGGTCCAGGTCGCACCGCTGAAATTGGCAGAGCCCTTGTAGTTACCTTTCATGCTTGAATATTCTTTGTTGAGGTCGCTCACAATAGCATACTTGGTAGCCGTTGTCGGATCAGAACCGTTGAAGACCAC
Source organism: uncultured bacterium (assembly GCA_902800055.1). Taxonomy (GTDB): domain Bacteria; phylum Verrucomicrobiota; class Kiritimatiellia; order RFP12; family UBA1067; genus UBA1067. The sequence continues at coordinate 9,399 of CADCCW010000023.1, read as the reverse complement.
GAAGTAGAGGTCGTAGTTCTTGGAAGTGTCAATGATGCTAGTAACGTCATAGTCATGAGCCGCAACCTTGCCCTTGCTCATTGAAACGGCCAGCGTGGTCGTCTCAAAGGCGAGAGATGCCGCGGTCTTGGACGCGATTGCGCTGACAATCGCGCCGGAACCAGCGTCAACCTCGGTATAGAACGCCATCACGGCCCAACCCGCGGTCGGAGCTCCGCCGCCTTCTGCCAGCACGTTGGAAATGGTCCAGTTGACGGTTGCCGCTTGGGCAAAAGCAGCAGCGCAGACCATCGCCGCCGCTATGATTAATTTCTTCATTTCTTTGTTTCCTTTTTTATTTTACTTTTGCAGACGACTCCTTGCCGCCCACTGAGTAAAAGCCTTTAGTTAATCGGGCTAGTAATCGAAAGTCCCAGCCCAGAATCCATCATGTAGGTGACGGCCGCCTCGCCAGGGGCGAAGGTGTAGTCGGCGAGAAGCTCCGCAGTAGTGCCAGCCTCAATCGCGGCTTCGATGATGTCGCTATCATCGGTTGTATACCAACCATCCGGCAGACCATCAGCCAAGTGACCGCACCACCAAAAATACGAGACTGGGATATTGCCACCAGAAGTAATCGGCGAAATCTCATACCCAGAACCCTCGGCCGCAGAAAGACCAGTGACCGCATAGCTCTGAACGCTGACGCTGGCGGGGAAGGGATTGGCGACGCCGGTGTAGTTCTTATTGAGCGGGCGAGTAGCGTCGCCCGACAGCACTTCACCAGAGCCCTGCATGGCCAAGCTCGCATCCATCATATAAGTGACGAGGCCCTCGCCCTTGGCCATAGAAATCGGGGCGAGAAGCTCCGCGGTGGTGCCGGCCTCAATCGCGGCCTCAATGATGTCGCTATCATCGGTGGTATACCAGCCGTCCGGAAGCCCGTCAGCCAAGTGACCGCACCAATAGAAGTAAGAAACGGGAATGTTGCCACCTGAAGTGATAGGTGAGATTTCATAGCCGGAGCCCTCGGCAGCGTCAAGGCCAATGACCTTAAGGTTCTGGACGCTGGTGACGTCTTCACCAATTGCGAAGAACATCGGGCCCACGCCGGTGTAGTTCTTGTTGAGGTCGGCCTGACCGTAGCCCACAATGCCGGAGGTGAGGGCTGTGGTGAGCGGGCCAGTGGCCAGCGCCGCGCCGCAGAGCATTGCGCTCGCGATAAACATTAGTTTCTTCATGGCTTTGTTCCTTTGCTTGCTTGGCTTTGGCGGGGTTGCATCAGCATCGAGTCACTTGCTCAACGTCTGCACAAACTACACCTCCTCCAAGTTTCTGGTGCGTATTATACCCTATCGGGTGACAAAGTGTCAAGGGGGGTAAGTGAAAAAATTTGCGGCTCGGCGGGGAGCGGGGGTTCGGTCTCGTCGCGGGTGTCTTTCGTCGCCTTTCGCACCGAGGACAACCAGACACGCGTACACTGGCTGCCTGAATCCTATCGCTATCGCTGGTTGCGCATATTACCACTCTTACGGCGACGCGCACCCGCCTCCTCACTCACCCCCCTCCCCGCCTCGCCGCTGGGTGGAGCTCCGGGAGAAGGCAGGCAGGGCCGGGGCAGGAGGGGCTAGACCAGCTTGCGCCTCAATGGCTTTAACACCATGCGCTTGAAATTTCGCGGGCCGCCAAAGAACGCATATTCGCTCCTGGTCATCGACAAGCATTCGGACAATCTGCGCTCGATAAGCGATACCGTGCAGACAAGATCAGCAACTTGAAACAACCTGTATCTGGATGGTCTGACGCCATGCGCAAATTCCCAGCCGCCGCCATACCTTTCAGACATCACGTCGTGGATCAAGTTGGTCAGCACCGCCTGCCCGCAGTCATAATACACCTTCACCTTGCCGGCGTGGCAAACAGTGTCTAGGAAATCAACAATGCCCAATTTGAGATCGGCCAGGACCTGTGCCTCGGACGAGACGAAGCGCTTGTCGATGCAAAGGCAGCGATAACGAAACGGCGCTCTGCGGGCAAACGCCATCATCTTCGAAAAGATGCGGCTGCGGAGTTCCCAGCTCATGTACTCATAGCCGTCTTCGCGGCGGATGAGCGGACCGGCGTGAAAGCATAGGTTGGGGAAGCCCATAGCGGCATAGGCGGCGTCAAGCCCTTGCACGAGATCGCCAATGGAATCCGCCTGGTTATGTACCACAAGCGAGACAATGTAGAATCGCGAGGAATCCCTGGCACACGACAGGTTCCCCGACTCATCGACAAAAACGCTGATTGTTGCTTCTTCTTCCATAATAAAATCAAGAGCGACGGGAAGACCCGCCGCTCCAGGCGAAGAACTTTCTCCGCATCTCGGTGACCCCAGCCTTTCGGCCTTCGTCGCGTGTATTTTACCAAATTCTTGCTGAGATATGCAAGGGGGGGGCTAAGTGAGATTTTTTTGAAGGGACAGAACAGAAAGGACGGAAGGGACGGAAGGGACGGGGAGGACGGGGGAAGCAGCCAGTAGCCAGCAGCCAACAGCCAGCGGACAGTGGGAGGGGCGGGGTATTGGGCGGTTAGCGGAGTTTGAGCCATTCGGCGAAGAATGGATTGTCGATTAGATACTCCCCAGATACCGGGACGACGAGGCCGTCGTCGACCAGGCGCTGAACCGCCCTGCGAACCGAAGCCGTGCTCTTGACATTGGCGGCGCGGAGGAAGTCGCCGGAGTATACGCCCTTGCCACCATGAACCGCAATCGCGGTCAGCACCTGGACCTGCAACGCGGTCAGCCGCCCGATGGCGAAGGCATAGTGCTCCCCTTCCCTGGCGAAGATGACGTCAAGCGCCTTGTGAATGTCGGCGGAGGACAGCCGGTCGCCACGGGAGCTGGACTGCCAGAGTGCATCGCAAACCTCCTGGATATAGCCTGGGGTGCTACGCGTCGCCGCGGCAATTGCGTCAAAGGCATCGCGGGGGAAGGTGCGGCGGCCGCTGGCGAAACGGCGACGGAGAAAGGCGTAGAAGTCGTCGGCGGCTATTTCACCGACCTCCAGCATCGCGGCGCCGTGGTAGAACGGACTGGAGGGGTCGAGGAAGATGTCGAGCATGCGGTGGCGGACGCTGCCGAGGAAGATGTACGGCGTGCGCGAGTCAAGCTGGATGCGCGAGCGCATCACGGCAAGCACGTTTTCGCCGTCCTCGACGTTCATTATGTCCTGGAACTCGTCGAAGACCACGCAGACCTTGCGGCGGGAGGTCTGGGCTGCAAGCGCGTCGAGGACGCAGTCGAGCGAGCCCGGGGACTCCGCCTCCCGCGAGTCGATGACAATGGCGGGGGATCCGTCGCGGGGATCGACGGTAAGCGCGGGGCGGAGGCGCATCAGGGCCTTCATGATCTTGGCGACCCAGGAATCGGTGCGCTCGAGGCGGGACAGGGACGCGACAAGGCGATTGCACAGCTCCGCCCGGCTGCGCACGCTGAGGAAATCGGCGTGGAACAGCGCCACGCCCTTCACCTTGCGGACCGTCTCAAGGACAAGGGAGCTCTTTCCGGTGCGGCGGGGGCCGACGACGGCGACATGCTGGCCCGACAGGACATGCTCGCGCAGGCGCCGCTCCAGTTCTGGGCGGGGGCAGAAGAATTCATTGCTGACGGCGCATCCGTATTTGAACGGGCTCATGGTTTGCTGAACCTTTCCTTATGATAATCTGCGGGTGAGTTATGCAAAATAGCATTGTGCTAAATTGCACAACGCGGTATTGTAACAAATTTGAGACAAGAAGGTCAAGGGGGGGGGCTATTTTTTTGATGGGACGGAAGGGACAGAAGGGACAGAAAGGACGAGTAGGACAGGCAGGACGAGTAGGACGGGGGAGGACGGGGGAAGCAGCCAGTAATCAGCAGCCAGCGGCCAGCGGTCAGTGGGAGGCGGGGGAGAGGGGCGGGGGAGAGGCGGGGGCGGAGGCACGCTGGCCTGAGGGGACAGCAAGCGTACGACAGCAAGGAGGGAGGGGGCAGAAAGGACGGAAGGGACGAGTAGGACGGGGAGGACGGGGGAAGCAGCCAGCAGCCAACAGCCAGCGGACAGCGGCCAGTGGACAATGGACAGTGGACAGCGGTCAGGGGGAGGCGGGGGGAGAGGAGTTGAGGGCGGTCCAGAGCTGGCGCTTGGCCGCGAGCTGCTCGCGCGAGCCCTCGCTGAAGCGGAGGATATACTCGGGCGAGTAGGTGACCAGCGCATAGCCGCCAGGCCAGGGCGTCTTGACCCAGGAGCCCGGCTGGCATTGGGCCCCAGGCAGGAACTTCTTGAGCGCCAGGCCGCCAAGGACCACCACCTTGTCTGCCGCGGGAACCGGCCCTTCGGTGACGACGCTGGCGCTGCCGGGGGCGAGCTTCAGCGCCGCGTAGATGCGCTCCATCATGGCCGTGGCCTTGGGGGAAAGCGGGCGGTGGTGGAGGAAGAGGTAGGTGGGAGAAGAGGGAAGAGGGAAGAGGGAAGAGGGAAGAGAAGTGGGGGAGGGGGAGGGCGGGGGGAGTGGACAGCGGTCAGCAGCCAGTGGCCAGCAGCCAGTGGGAGGCGGGGTGAGGAGGGTGCGGTCGAGGGGGATGGTGCGGGTGCCGAGCTCGCGCTCGAGCTCGAGCTCGGCTTCAAAGCCAAGGAGGATGGCGTCGAGCGCCGTCACTCCGCCTTGCCGCCCTTCCCGGCGTAGCCATACGGGTTCTTCTTCTGCCAGCGCCAGGCGTCGGCGCACATCTCGTCGATGCCGCGCTCGGCCTTCCACCCGAGCTCCTTCGCCGCGAGCGAGGGGTCGGCCCAGCACTCGGCGATGTCGCCGGGGCGCCGCGGACAGATCTTGTAGGGGACAGGACGCTTCGACGCCTTCTCGAACGCCTTGACGACCTGCAGCACGGAATATCCGTGGCCAGTGCCGAGGTTGTAGATCTTAAGCCCCAGCTTCGGCTCGCGCTCAAGCTTCTCGATCGCCTTCAGGTGGCCGATGGCGAGGTCGACGACGTGGATGTAGTCGCGCACTCCGGTGCCGTCTGGCGTGGGGTAGTCGTCGCCGAAGACGTTGAGCTCGGGACGGCGACCGACCGCGACCTGGGCGACATACGGCAGGAGGTTGTTGGGGATGCCAGCCGGGTCTTCGCCGATCAGCCCCGACTTGTGCGCGCCAATCGGGTTAAAATACCTAAGCAGGACGACGTTCCACTCGGGATCGGCCTTCTGCACGTCCTTGAACACCTGCTCCATCATGAGCTTCGTCCAGCCATACGGGTTGGTGCAGCCTGGCGTGGGGAAGTCCTCGCGGATCGGCACGGTCTTCGGCTCGCCGTAGACGGTGGCGGAGGAGGAGAAGACGATGTTCTTGCAGCCGTGCGCGCCGAGGCGGTCGAGGAGGGTGAAAGTTCCGCCGAGGTTGTTGGCGTAGTACTTGAGCGGGATCTGGGTCGACTCGCCGACGGCCTTGAGCGCGGCGAAGTGGATGGCCGCGTCGAACGGTCCTTCGCGGTCGAGGACGGCGTCAAGGCGCTTCGCGTCGCGGATGTCGACGCGGTAGAAGGCCGGCTTCTTGCCGGTGATGCGCTTCACGCGCGTAAGCGACTTCTTCGAGCTGTTGCAGAGGTTGTCGACCACGACCACTTCGTGGCCGGCGTTCAAAAGCTCGACGACGGTGTGGCTGCCGATATAACCGGCTCCGCCGGTGACGAGAATCTTCATCAGCGACCTCCTTAGCCGATCATGCCGCCGTTGACCGAGATGATCTGGCCGGTGACGTAGGCGGCGTCGTCGCCGGCGAGCCAGGCCACCGCCTTGGCGATGTCCTCGGCGGTGCCGAAGCGGCGGAGCGGAATTGTGTCCATGTACGCCTTCTTCACTTCGTCGGGGAGGACGTCGGTCATCTTCGACTGGATGAAGCCGGGGGCGACGGCGTTGCAGCGGATGTTGCGCGAGCCGAGCTCCTTGGCGGTCGTCTTGGTGAGCGCGATGACGCCGCCCTTGGACGCGGTGTAGTTGGCCTGGCCGGCGTTGCCCATGATGCCGACCACGGAGGCGATGTTGATGATTGAGCCGCCGAGCTGCGTGCCGTCGGCCGCCTTGTTCTTCATCATCGGGCGCGAGACGGCGCGGGTGAAGAGGAAGGTGCCCTTCAGGTTGACGCTGAGGACGGCGTCCCAGTCCTCGTCGGACATGCGCATCAGGAGACCGTCCTTGGTGATGCCGGCGTTGTTGACCATGATGTCGACCTTGCCGAAGTCGGCGAGGACGGCCTTGACGCAGGCGTCGACCTCGGCCGAGACCGCCACGTTGACGCCGTAGCCCTTCGCCTTCACGCCCAGCGCGGTGAGCGCGGCGACGGTGTCGGCGCACCACTCCTCCTTGAGGTCGCATATCGCGACGTCCGCCCCACGCGACGCGAGCTCCTTCGCGATTGCCGCGCCGATTCCGCGCGCGGCGCCGGTGACGATTGCCGTCTTGCCCTTGAGATTAGCTGCCATTTTCTTTTTCTCCGTTTCCTGTTGGTTGATGGTTGCTGTTTAGTTTATGAAACTCCGATCTGTGTGGCTCTCGCTACCGCTCCGCAGAATGGTATGTGCTTCGCATTTGACATTCATCATTACACAGCCATACTGACCTTGTTTTATATCTGCGGCTTCGCCGCAGGGGGTCTGGGGGCTTGCCCCCAGATATAAAACCTGGCAAAGAAGGAATTGTAGGCATGGTTGTCATGGGCGAAGCTGTGGAGCGGTAGCGAGAACCCCAACCATCGGAGTTTCAAACGAACTCGATCGGTCTGCCGAAACTCCGAATTCGCCGCGGACGAAGTCGGCGAGCGCGTCCTGCCAGGGCGGGGTGCGGTAGCCGAGCAGGTTGAGGACGCTTTTGCGAAGCGCCGAGTTGCGCGGACGCGGGGCAGGGCGCGGGAACTCCGCAGTGGTGCAGGGAACGATCTCGCGCTTGAGCCCCAGGAGCCGGAAGAGCTCCTTGGCGAAGCCGCACCAGCTGACCTGTCCTTCGCAGGTCGCGTGGACTACCCCGCTCACGTCGGGCTTGCCGAGCAGGAAGCGGATGGCGTCCGCGACCGCCTTGGTCGAGGTCGGGTTGCCGACCTGGTCGTCCACCACCTTGAGCGGGTCGCCGTCCTGCGCGCCGAGGCGCGCCATGGTGTGGACGAAGGACGGGCCGCCGGGGCCGTAGAGCCAGGCGATTCGCATGATGACCGCCTCGGGCAGGACCATCTGCACCATGCGCTCGCCGGCGAGCTTCGACGCGCCGTAGACGGTGCGCGGGCGCGGGATGTCGGTCTCGCCCCAGGCCCAGGGCTCGCTCGGCGGCTCGCCGGAGAAGACGTAGTCGGTGGAGATCGCGATCAGCCGCGCGCCGCAGGCGGAGGCGGCGACGGCGACGTTGCGCGAGCCTTCCTCGTTGAGGCGGAAGGCGAGGTCGCGCTTCTCCTCGCAGTCGTCGACGCGGGTCATCGCGGCGCAGTGGACGACGACGTCGGGCTTGGCAGCGGCGGCCTTGGCGGTGAAGGCGTCGGCGTCGAGGATGTCCCATTCCGGCAGGTCAGCGACGACGATTTCGTGGTCGGCGAGCTCATGCTGGAGCGTACGCCCGAGCATTCCCTTCCCGCCGGTGACGAGGATCTTCACTTGCCGGCCTCCTCGGACGAGCGCGCGAACTCGCGCACCATGTTCGCGCCCAGCAGCACGATCTGCCAGCTCATGTAGAGCCAGGCGAGGACGATCGGCATGAAGGCGAAGGAGCCGTAGAGCGCCGAGGACTTGGCGATGCCGACCTGGGCGACGGCGCAGGCCTTCATCCAGCAGCCGAAGAGGATCGCGGTCGCCGCGCCGCCGCGGACGGCAGCGCGGAACGGCACGCGGCAGTTGGGCATGAACCAGAAGATGAAGGCGAAGTTCAAGGTGGCGGTGACGAAGGCGATGGCGAACTTGACCGCCCAGGAGTCGATGAGCCAGAGGAGCGTGTCGCCGACCCACTTGGTGTAGTCGGTGACGCCGGTGGTGGCGGTGATGACGCTCTTCACCGCGCCCATGATCGGGAAGGACATCGCGACTGCCGCGAGGACGGGCATGACGATCATGACGAGAAGGTAGACGTAGGCTCGCTTCCACACCGGACGCGGCTTGGGGACGCCCCAGATGCGGTTGAAGCTCATCTCCACCATACCGAGCGAGGAGATGACCGTCCAGAGCAGGAGGCCGAAGCCGATCCAGCCGAAGGTGGCCACGTCGAACGCGTCGATGCGCTCGAAGAGCGCGTTGGAAATGGTCCTGGCCTGGGTGGCGAACTCCTCGGCGGCGATGCGCTTCTTCTGGACGTCCTCCTCGCTGGAGAACGCGCCCGCGGCGGCGGCGAGCTCGTCGTCCTGGCCCTTCTCGATGTGGGTGATGAGCGCGTCGATGCGCGAGTTGATGTGGTTGCGGGCGTAGTCGTCGACCCCGACCGCCTTGGCGACGACGAGGATGCAGCAGAGGATGGGCATCATCGCCAGCATCGAGAAATAGGTGAGGCCGGCGGCGTGCATCGAGCATTGGTTGTCGAGGAAGCCCTTGACGACTCCGCGGCACCAGGTCTTGATCTTCTTCATCATGGCAGGCGTATTATAGCAAAATTGGCAAGATCACGAACCGGGGTGGACGGGCTTGGAGCCAGACTTGCACATCGGGCATTCCGCGGCAGTCCAGGTCTCGGGGGTCATGCGGACGAGCGGGAACATCGGGACGCGCCCGAACTTCGCCTTGCCGCCGGAGCGGTCGACCAGCACCACCACGCCGGCAACCTTGCCGCCCGCCGCCTTGACGAGGTCGATCGTCTCCTGGACGCGGCCGCCCTTGGTGACGACGTCCTCGGCGACGACGTAGCGCTCGCCCTTCTTGATCGCGAAGCGGCGGAGCGCGAGGACGGTGTTGGGCTTGCCGGTCGCGTCCACGCCCTTGCCCTGCACCTTCTCGGCGAAGATGCACTTGACGTTCAGCTCGCGCGCGACTTCGTGGCCGACGAGGATGCCGCCCACGGCCGGCGAGATGACGCCGTCGATGCGCTTGCCGAGCTTGCCGCTCTTGACCGCGCGGCGAGTGACCTCGCGGCAGAGCTTCTCGGCGATGCGCGGGAACCTAAGCACGTTCGCGCACTGGAAGTAGCGGTTGGAGTGAAGCTTCGAGCGGAGCTCGAAATGCCCTTCAAGGAGCGCGCCGGTGTCGCGGAACGCGTCGAAGGCCTGCTTGTCGGTCATGGCATATCCCCTTTCCTGGTTTCGATTGAAAGCATTTCCTCGCGGGAGAAGGCAGGCGGACGGACGCGCTCGCCGGGCGGAATCGGCTGCGGCGCGGGCGCGGCGGCGGACGGCAGCCAGGCGGAGCGCTCCCAGGCGACGCGCGGCGGCGGCGCGGCC
>CADCCW010000022.1 GCA_902800055.1 uncultured bacterium | reverse complement strand
GTGTTGGCATGTTTGCAAGTCGTATGATATTCCTGCCAGTTGTCAAAGAACGACTCTTCTCCACCATCAGAAAAGAAGCCGTTCTACATTATACCTCACCGCGGCAGTTTGGCTATCCCCACCCTTGCCCACATATTATAATAAGTGGGAATGACCGGCACACTCCGCGGCACTTTCCGCGGCAGTTTGCCCAAGCGGCGCCGGGGACAGACACCGCGGCAGTTTGGCGATCCCCGCCCTTGCCCACATATTATAATAAGTGGGACGGGCGCGGCAGTTTGCGCGGCAGTTTGGACCGAAAATGTGGTATAATACGCATCAAAGCTTTCAAATGGAGGTGAAAAACGGAATATATGGGCGTGCCGGAAGTTTATATTGGCAAAACAGGGTGCGGCTTGCCCTTGGATATGCTTCCTATTGAGGGAGATAAACTTCCGCAGAACACGAAGGAGGCTTGTTGATGGATTTTCTGACGATAGATGAGATTGCAGCCAGATGGGGAATAACTCCCCGTCAGGTGCGCTCGTATTGCGCCGACAACCGCATTGCCGGAGCTACATTAGAGCGAGGAGAATGGCGGATACCAGCCAATGCCTCCAAACCAGAGCGCAAGCGCCGCCGGACATTCCCCACCACAGTTCTCGGCGTCCTGGAGGCAGAGCGCAGTTCACGCATCTCCGGAGGACTGTACCATCGCCTTCAAATCGACATCACCTACAACTCGAACCACATCGAGGGAAGCCGCCTCACGCACGAGCAGACACGGTGGATATTCGAGACGAAGACGATTGGGGAGATCGGCGCGGACGTGCCCGTCGACGATATTGTCGAGACGGCAAACCACTTCCGCGCGGTCGACAGGGTAATCACGACCGCCTCGTCCGCTTTGACGGAAGCATACATAAAGCGGCTTCATGAAATCCTGAAGAGCGGGACGAGCGACAGCCGCAAGGACTGGTTCGCAGTTGGCGAATACAAGCGGCTCGACAACGTGGTCGGGGAAATGGAGACGTGCCCCGCCAAAGACGTACCCCGCGAGATGGCGAAACTGCTCGCGTGGTGGAAGGGCGCCGACAAGACGTTGGCGAACCTGCTTGACCTGCATGTGCGCTTCGAGCAGATCCATCCGTTTCAGGACGGCAACGGCCGCGTCGGGCGCTTGATCCTCCTCAAGGAATGCCTCAAGTACAACATCACGCCGTTCATCATCGCCGACGACATGCGGAAGTTCTATTATCTTGGGCTTCAGGAATGGCGGCAGGGGCGGCGCGCCCGCCTCCTTGACACATGCCGCACGGCGCAGGACGTCTTTATCATCGGTCTTCGGAAGTTTGGCCATACGAAGATTGCCGAGAAGGCGCTTGCGGAGTAGTTTGAGCGGTCGTCTCGCCCTTGCGCGCGCGAGGGGTATTTTGGTATAATACAAACCGTAATAATGCGGTATGGTTCGCATAGAGAAGTTCTCAAGAGGAGAAGCAAGATGAACGGAGTGAAAAAGCTCGCGTATGGGGTTGTTTTTGCCGTGGCTGCGCTGGGCGCGGCGAGCGCATGGGCGACGTCCGACTACTATGTCGGCGTAGAGTATATCGGGAGCGACGGCAACCAGTACATCGACACGATCTGGACGAACGGGAGCAGCCACGTCGTCACGCTGAACATTCAGCCGACGGCGGTGCCGACTACGGACGGAAGCGGCGCCGGCGGGTCGATGACCTACTATGGCTGCCGCACCAGCTACCAGTCGCAGAACATTACCATGTTCATCGACTTTGCAAACAACACGCCGTCGTTCAATCTTGACTTCAACAACGGCGACTACTCAACCTACAGGCATATTGCGGGCAATGTTTCGACTGACTACCGCTATGTCCTCGTCAACTCGGCGGCGGAGCGGACGGTGACCGCGTACGACGCGAGCGGGGATGTGGTCGACTCGTCGTCCGACGACGACAATTGCGCCGCCACCTTCTCCTGTGCCGGCAGCGCATACCTCTTCGCCATCAACGACATGTCGGGCGGTTCGCCGGCCTTCCTCTGGACCAACAAGGCGAAGATGAAGTTCTACGGCGCAACCGTCGATACTGTGGGCGGGGAGCAATGCTGCAACCTCGTCCCCTGCCTCAAGAACGGATCTGAGCCGGGCGTGTACGACACCGTCCGCGACCTGTTCCTGACCAACTCCGGCAGCGGATCGTTCACGTACGGTGCCGCGACCGGGATCGTATACGGAGACGATCCGGGCGGCGACACCCCTGCGCCGGCCGGGCGGCTGCCGGCTGGCTATGAGGAAGTCACCAGCATCATCGTGACGGATGTGCGGCAGTATATCGACACCGGCTACAAGCCCAATGTTACCACCGACGTCGAGGGGCACTTCTACGTGCCGAACTTCAACGACACGACCACGTTGTACTGGACGCGTCTCGGCTCCGCCTATAATTACTGCGCCTATGGCTTTGTCTTCCCTGCAAACGCAGACACCCTCGGTAAAATCCGCGTCTACCGCTTTTCCGCCGGCACGGCGCAGACGGATTTCCCCAGCGACAGCATCACGCACGACATCTGGATCTCGACGGAGTATTCGAATGGCGGCACCGTCAACAGCTATACGCTCAACGAGCATACGCTTAACTTCGCCGCGAAGGCGATTGATTCGATAGACTACTCGATATATCTCTTCCGGCTGAACGACGTCGGGACGGTTAACGTAAATGCGGTGGTCGGGATGAAGCTCTATTCGTTCAAGATCCTCGAGAACCGGGTGCCGGTGAAGGACTTCGTGCCCTGCCGGAGGGCAAGCGACGGCGCTGTCGGGCTCTACGATGTCCTGGAGGAAGACAAAAGGAAGGCTTTCTACAAGAACCCAACGGGTACTGGCGGGAACTTTGACTACGAAATCCTGACGCCCGGGCCGGTCCTGGATCCGCCGGAAATCTCCAACCTGACGTCGACGAACGCCCTCGTCTCCGGCAGCGTGTCCTCCTTCGGCGCGGGCGCGACTTCGGCCGACGTGAGGTTCGTCTACACCGACGGCGCGACGACGAACTCCGTCGCCATCGGCACGATGAGTTCCGGACAGAGCTCGTTCTCGAAGCTGGTCGGCGGCCTTGCGTCCGCGACCGACTTCACCTGCTGGTTCACGGCGACGAACAACGCCTCCGTCCCGGTTGCCGCCGATTCCGCCGCGGTGTCGTTCAGGACCAGGACGCTGCCGACTGGCGGACAGCACGCGGTGGGGCTCTACTTCCCGCGCGCGCCCGAGGCGGCGCTCGCGGACTTCCCGGTCCTGGTGCGCGTCTCCGAGGACAATGTCGACGGCTTCAGCTACGCATACTGCCCGACGGCGACGAACATCTGGTTCACCGACGCGAACGACGAGGCGCTGCCGTTCGACGTCGACACCTGGAATCCGGCCGGCGAGTCGCTTTTCTGGGTGTCGGTGCAGTCGTTCTCATCCTCGGCGACGGTGACGCTGCACTGGTCGGACGACATTTCCGACGCGCCGGCCTCGCCCGCGTCGTCGCAGGTGTGGTCGCGCGCGAACTACGTCGGCGTCTGGCACATGAACGAGCTTGTCTACGACCCGGTCAAGGAAAAGCACTACACGCCCGACGCGTCCGCGAGCGGCTGGAACGCCTACAAGGTGACGCAGACCGACGCCGTCCCGGCGCCGGTGACGAATGCGACCGGCGTCACCGCCAATCCCACTCCGCCCACCGGCACGGCGATGAACATCGCCTACGGCGCCGGCAAGGACAACGCTGCATTCGGCGGCTTTGCTGTCCCCATGGCCCAGACCGCCTCCTTCACGCTGGGCGGCTCCGGCTTTACGCTTTCGGCCATCGTCAACTCGCAGCAGATTGCCAACAACGGCCGCTGCCGCGTGATTGCCTTCGGCGATGCGTATAACGACATGGCCAACTTCGCGGTCGGCAGCGACTCGATCTACTGCATGGCCGGCACCCAAACCGCCATCTCCTGGAACCATCCCAAGGGCAGTACGGACTGGGTGTTCGCCGCCGACGTGTTCTCCTCCATCTCGCAGATCTATTCGGACGGCGTCCCCCGGCATCCCGGCGTCTCGAACGTCAACCTCACGGGCATAAAGCTCTCCAAGGGCATCGGCCTCGGCTGCTTCATCAACGGCAAAAACACCGTCGACGGCTACATCGACGAGGCTCGCATCCGCAACGCCGTCTCGTCCGCCGCGTGGATTGCCGCGGAGTACGCGACGGTCACCGACCCGGACTACGTGTCCTTCGGCGCGGCGCCGGCGCCGGCCGCGCTGCCCGCGGGGTTCACCCGGTGCAGCTACATCGTCGTGACCAACCGGAACCAGTACATCAACACGAGATGCGCCCCCGGCCTGTCGACGGACATCCAGGCCCACTTCGAGGTGCCGGACTTCTCCACCCAGAACATCCTCTACTGGGCGCGCAACAGCCAGACCATAGACCACGGTTTCATACTCGAGGCCAACGCGGACAGCACCAAGAACGTCCGCGCCTACCGCCTGTCGAACGGCAATAACAAAAATTATATACAGCTCCAGAACCAGCCGGTGAAAACGGAAATGTTCCTGTCGACGGAATACCGCGACATGACCCACAACACCTTTACGCTCAACGGCGAGACCGCGAGCTTCGTGCAGTGGGCGGTCGAGTCGGATCCGCTCCTCTTCCTCTTCCGCCTGAACAACAACGGCGTGGTGTATCCCGACACCGGGGCGAGAGTGGGGATGAAGCTCTATTCGTTCAATATCCTGGAGGGCGGCGTGGTCAAGAAGGAGTTTGTGCCGTGCGTGAGGGATTCCGACTTCGTCGCGGGGCTCTACGACGTCCGCGAGCCCGACCCCGAGCTGGCGTTCTACACGAACAACGGCGACGGCGGGAGCTTCGGCTACGAGGTGCTGTCCCTGGTTCCGGTGCTGTCCGCGCCGGAGGTCTCGGGGATATTTTCGACGAACGCCGTCGTTACGTGCGATGTCTTGGCGCTCGGCGCGGGCGCGACTTCGGCCGACGTCTATTTCGTCTACACCGACGGCGCGACGACGAACTCAGTCGCCATCGGCACGGCGACCTCCGCTCCGTCCACCCTCGCCGCGCCGGTCGCCGGTTTTGCGCCCCAGACCTCCTACACCTGCTGGTTCGCGGCGACGAACGACGCCGCCGCGGCCAGCTCGGTCTCCGCCGCCGCGGTTTTCACCACCAAGCGCCTTCCGTTCAACGGGGAGAAGTCCTGCGAGATTACGTTCCCGAACGGTCCGGTGGAGGCGCTCGCCGACTTCCCGGTGCTGGTGCGCATTTCCGAGGCCGGGCTCGACGGTTTTGAATACGTCGACTGCCCATCCGGCGAGTGCCTTTGGTTCACAGACGAGTACCGCGTCGCGTTGCCGTTTGAGGTCGACACCTGGAACCCGGACGGCGAGTCGCTCGTCTGGGTGTCGGTGCCGCAGTTCTCGCGCGACACGGTGATCGCGATGCACTGGTCGGAGAACCGCGGCGACGTGCCCGCCTCGCCGGCCGCGGCGCAGGTCTGGAAGCGCGCGGGCTACAACGCGGTCTGGCACTTCTCCGGCGACGCGACGGAGTCCGCGACCAACCTTTCCGTGTCCGCGACGATCGGCGCTCCGACCTACGTCGCCAGCGCCGGCGGCATCGGCAAGGCCCTCTGGCTTGACGGCGCCTCCACCCTCTCCTACTCCAACGACGCCGCCTGGGCGACGCTTGGCGCGAACAACTCGCTCACCATCACGCTGCTGGCCCGTCCTGACCTCTTGGTCCTTGACACCCATGCGCGCATGGTCAGCTGCGCGGCGTCCTGGCTCGAAAAGAACGGCTATACGTTCGCCGCCCACAATCCCAGGGATAGGATCGTGCTCAGCTCGTCGGATTCAAGCGAAATCTACCTGGAAACGAGCGAATGGTCCGGCTGGCCGGCAAACAGCTGGGTGCATTTGGCCGGCGTCTACGACAACACCACCGGCAAGATCTTCGTCGACGGCGTAGTGAAGAAAACCGGGTCGATCAAGAAGGTCTACACGCCGCAGAACGCGCTCTACCTCGGCGCCAACGGCGACGGCGCCCAGCGCTTCTGGCCCGGCGGGCTCGACGAGATCCGCATCCGCGCGGCGGCTTCGACGCCAGAGTGGGTCGCTGAGGAATACGCGACGGTGACGGACGCGGGCTATGTCGCGTTCGGCGAGGTCGTGGAAGGGGATGTCTCGGATGTGCTGCGCGTCGGCGGGCTGGAGATCCTGGATGCCGCGGCGACGGACGTGGCCGTCGAGGGCGCCGTGATGTCGCTCGGCCAGGGCGCGAGCTCGGCGAACGTCTATCTGGTCTGCACCGACGGCGCCACCACCAACCGGACGCTGATCGGCACGGCCAGCTCCGCCCCGCAGACGGTCCGCGCCCGCGTCGGCGGACTTGCCAGCCGCACCGCCTACACCTGCTGGCTGGAGGCGGTGAACAACGCCGCGCCGCCGGCCGGGGCGAAGTCGTCCGCCAGGGAGTTCAAGACCGACTACGCGCTGCCGGCGAACTACACCAGGCTGGAGTACATCCAGAGCGACGGCACCAGCGGCTACATCTCGACCGACCTCTACCCCGATCCACAGGCGGACACGATCGAGCTGGAGGTCGCGCTCGCCGGATCCGTCACCACCTACCAGTCGCTGTTCATGTGCCGGGCAGCGGACAATTCAAATCCTTGGGGGGTGATTCTCCGTCCCAGCAACGCCGGCTGGCGGTACGACTATTCGACCGTCGGGGCGGATGTGTCGGATTCCTGGATCAGCCAGCACGTCGGCGTCAGGACGACGCTCGTCGCCGTCACCAACGTCTTCAGCACCTCGTACGGCAAGGTGGTGACGGAGACGGCTAACCCGTCGTTTACCGCAGTGGGCGGACCGATGCTGGTGTTCGTCACCAATGGCTCGACCGTCGGCAGCTATGGCCGCTTCAAGCTCTATTCGCTGAGGGTCTACCGCGCCGGCGCGCTCACCCACGACTTCGTGCCGGTCCTCGACGACCAGGGGAATCCGACGCTGTGGGACGCCTGCGGCGGCGACGTCGAGGTCGTTCCCCACGGAACGCTGCTCTACTCCCTGCCGGCGCTGAGCGTCGTCGTCGAGGACATCCCCGTGCAGCGCTATCGGAGCGGACGGGCGTGCGAGCCGCATCCGGTGGTGAGGGACGTCGGCGGAGCGGTGCTGCGCGAGGGCGTGGACTATTCGCTTGCCTGGGCGAGCAACACCGTCGTGGGCGTGGGAGCGGTCGTGGTGACGGGGCTCGGCCAGAACGCCGGCCGGCAGGCCAGGGCGGAATTCGGCATCGTCGCGCGGCTGCCGGCGGGCTACAGGGAAGTGGAATATGTCCATTCCTCTGGCGCGCAGTACGTCGACACCGGCTTCACGCCCAACGAACTGACGCGCGCGGACTTCCGCTTTACGATATACGACCAGACCGCCGACAACGTGTATTCGGCGCCGTTCGGCGCCCGCAACGGCAACACGAAGCAGTTCTTTACCGGCATGACGCCCAGGAACGCCGGCGCGAAGTACGTCTTCAGCCGGCATGGGGAAGGCGGGACGGACCTGTCCGGGTGCGACGGGTACAAGGGAGCCGGCATCCTGGCCGGCAAGCCGGTGCCGACTGGCCATCATGTCTTTTCGCTCAACCAGAACGTCTACAACCTCGACGGCTACGTCTACACCTTCAAGTCCCCGGCGCAGCTCCAGTTCTCCTGCGACTGCACGGCCTACGTGTTTGCCTCGCAGAATTCGGCGAGCGACCCGACGTTGGCGCTGCCGTCGATCATGGACCTCTACTGGCTGAAGATCTGGGACAACGGCGTGCTGGTGCGCGACTTCGTGCCCTGCGTGAGGACTGTCGGCGGCGTCGAGACCGTCGGCCTCTACGACGTCAGGCCGAACGCCGTCAAGCACTTCTACGAAAACGGCGGCACGGGCGCGCTCACGGCCGGTCCCGACTCGCCCACGCTCCCGGTCGTCGGCTCGGTCTACTACCTGAGGTAACAGGCGAATATGGTATAATACAGAACATGAACAAGATGAGACACTACACGTTGGTTGCGGCCGCAGTGCTGGCCGGGAGTTTAGGCGCGGCGACTTTCGACGTCGCCGTGGTCGGCGGAGGGCCGGCCGGCATCGGCGCGGCGCTGGCGTCCGCGAAGTCCGGCGCGAAGACGGTGCTGGTCGAGCGCGACGCGCGGCTCGGCGGCACCACGGTTTCCGCCGAAGTGCTGCCGATCGGCCTCTTCCACGCCTGGAACCGGCAGGTCATCGCCGGACCGTGCTGGGAGCTGGTCACGAACGCCTACGTCTTCGGCGGCGGGAAGCTGCCGGACTTCCCGAAGCTCAACCCGCGCGACTGGGGGCGCCACTGCCTGCAGGTGAATCCCTTCGTCTACTCCGTGCTTGCGGCCGAGACGATGGAGAAGGCCGGCGTCGAGCTGCGGTTCAACGCCGCCGCCTGCGGCGTCGAGCGGACTTCCGATGGCTGGAAGATTTCGCTCGCGACTGACGAGGGGATCCAGTACATCACGGCGAAGGAGGTCGTGGACGCGACGGGCAGCGCCACGGTCGCGGCGTTCGCCGGCGCGGAGCGCGTGCGCGCGGACGACGTGCAGCGCCAGCCGGGCTCGTTTTTCTTCCATCTCAACACGCGCGGGTGGAAGTTCGACGCCGCGGCGGTGGACAAGGCGCACGCCGAGGCGGTCGCGTCGGGCGAGCTGAAGCCCACCGACATCCACATCAGGATGTCGGACTACATCCGCGCCGGCGGCGGCTGGGGGTGTTATGTGCCGCTCGCGGACAACTCGACGGCTACCGCGCGCGCCGAGACTAACCGCCGCGGACGCGAGACGATGCTCCGCGTCATCCGCTTCATCCGGCGGCAGCCGGGGCTGGAGAAGGCGACCATCGTCTCGGCGTCGCCTGAGGTCGGCGTCCGCGAGACCTACCGCGTCGTCGGCGAGAAGACCTTGACCGAGGCCGACTATCTCGCGGGGACCGTCGAGCCGGATTCGCTTTGCTATTCCTACTGGTTCATCGACGAGCACAACGCGGCGTGGAAGGATTCGCACCAGGTGTACCACGAGCCCGGCAAGGTCGGCACGATCCCGCTCGGCACGATGATCCCCAAGGGCGTCCAGCACCTGCTCGTCGCCGGACGGGCGGTTTCGAGCGACCACGGGGCGAACTCCGCGCTGCGCGTGCAGGCGTCGTGCATGGCGATCGGCCAGGCCGCCGGGGTCGTGGCGGCGCTGGCGGCGAAGCGGGACGTAGATCCGCGCGAGGTGGCCGTCGAGGACGCCAAGCGCCAGCTGAAGGCGATCGGCGCCATCGTGCCGTAGGCCGCGGCGGTTGTTTTAAGCCGCAAAGAACGCAAAGGACGCAGAGGATTTTTAGCTGGGGCGCCGCCCGTTCCCCGTTCCCCGTTCCCCGCCGCCATTTTTGGTATAATACGTGGCATGGGTAAGTTAAGGTACTTTTTGTTGGTTGCGGGCGTGGCGATCGCGGCGATGGCGGCATTCGCCGACTGCGAGATTTCGCTCGATCCCGCCGCCAAGCCGTTCCGGGACATGCGCAAGATCGGCTGCGACCATGGCATCGGCTTCTGCGTTGCGCCGGAGAGCTTCTGGTCGGCGGCGGACGACGACTGGTGGTTCGTGACCAACCGGCTGGAGACCGCGCGCGCGCTCAAGCAGGCTGGCGCGAGCCTCCTTCGCCTCGAGGGCATGAACGGCTGGTTCCGGCGGCGGAACGCGGCTGGTCCGAAAACGCGCCCGAGCAATCCCAAGGCCGCGTTAGACCTCTTCAGAGCCAATGACATCAAGGTGTTCGTCTGCCTCGAGTGCGCCTCCACCAACGCGGTCGACGAGAGCCTCGAGATCGTCCAGTGGATCGCCGACAACGGCTACAAGGACGTCGTCGCCGGCTTCGAGTCTGACGACGAGTCGCATGACGGCCAGCGCAGCGAGGCGCTCGCCCAGTGCTGGGCCGACTTCCTCGCCCGCGCCGAGAAGATCTGGCCCAAGCTGCCGCGCGGCTGCGCCGCCGGGCACAAGCCTCCGGTCGAGCACAGGCTCTGTCAGCGCGTTTTCCGCAACTCGCAGACCAGGGCGCGCCTAACCCTGGCGGCGCTTTCGCAGCCGGAGGAGTCCTGGTTCTGCCCCCACCGGCTTGCCGCGCTCTCGGACGCAGTCTACATCAACGACCGCACGGCCTACGACCAGCCGCGGATGGAAGTCGGGCACCGCGGCGCCATGTACCGCATCCTCGGCGAGGCGCTGCGCAGCAATCCGCTTCTCTACCAGCACGGCACCTTGAAGGAAGACGGTGCCGAAATCGAGTATCTCTTCTCCGGCGACGGCCGCGGCCGCTACTGCCTCCTCATGGTCAACTCAACTCCGGCCGCCGCGCGCGTCAGGGTGGTCATCCCCGGCCGCCAGTTCGCCGCGCCAACCTACCGCGCGCTGAGCTGCCCCGAGAAGTTCGTCGACTGCCGCGAAGTTCCGGGCGAAGGCAGCTACTGGCATAGGCTCAGCTGGGAGGATACGCAGACCGGCTACGAGACCTGGTCGAACTGGGAGCCGCAGGGGAATACCTATGTTCCGCTTCCGTGCGACGTCAAGCCGAAGTGCGACGACATGTTCGTTACCGTCGAGCCGCACTCCGTGCAGTCGGTCGAGTTCATGACCCGCGCCGCCAAGTCGCATTAGTTTTGGTATAATACGCGCATGGACCTCAATGAAGAGATAGCCCGGCTCAAGCGGGAGCGGAACGCGGTGGTGCTCGCCCACAACTACTGCCGCGGCGAGGTGCAGGACGCGGCGGACTTCACCGGCGACTCGCTCGAGCTCGCCCGCCGCGCCACCCAGGTCGAGGCGGACGTCATCGTCTTCTGCGGCGTCTACTTCATGGCCGAGACCGCCAAGATCCTCAACCCCGGCCGCAAGGTGCTGGTGCCCGATCCCTCCGCCGGCTGCCCGATGGCGGACATGATAACCGCCGCGCAGCTCCGCGAGCTCAAGGCGAAGCACCCCGGCGCGAAGGCGGTCTGCTACGTCAACTCCACCGCCGAGGTGAAGGCCGAGTGCGACATCTGCGTGACGAGCGGCAACGCCGAGAAGGTGATGCGCGCGTTCGCGCCGGACGAGGAGATCGTCTTCGTGCCCGACCGACACCTCGGCAGCCACATCGCCGGGCTGCTCGGCCGCGAATACACGCTATGGCCCGGCTACTGCCCCACCCACCAGATCGTCACCGCCAAGGCCGTCGCCGACGCCCGCGCCGCCCATCCCGGCGCGCCGGTGCTGGTGCACCCCGAGTGCGCCGCCGACGTGCGCGCCGCGGCGGACCACGCGCTCTCCACCGGCGGAATGTGCCGCTTCGCGCGCGAAAGCGCCGCGCCGGAGATCGTGGTCGGCACCGAGATTGGCATTCTCCACCGCCTGCGCAAGGAGAATCCGGACAAGGCGTTCTATCCCGTCTCCGACCGCGCGGTGTGCCCGAACATGAAGAAGAACACGCTCCAGAACCTCTGCGAGTCGCTCCGCGAAATGCGCGTCGAGGTGGAGGTGCCGGCCGAGACCGCGGACAGGGCGCGCCGCGCGATCGAGGCGATGCTCGCGGTCGCATAGCGCCACGCACGATTTCAAGGAAACCAAGGAGGAAAAACTACATGAAAAAGCCAGTCGTCTCCGTCCTCGCCGCGGCACTTGCCTGCGCCTGCTTCGCCCAGGATCCGGCCCCCGCCGCGCCCGCGGCTTCGTCGCCCGCCGCCGAGGCGGTCGGCCCCCGCGTCCGCCCGCCGCGCCCCGGCATGCACCCCGGCCGGCCGTTTCCTTCCGGCGGCATGCGATTCCCGATGATGCAGCACCGCAGCTTCGGCACGCTCTCCGACGGCCGCCAGACGAAGATCTACCGCATTGAGGGCGCGGGCGGGCTCATCCTCGACGTCTCCGACTACGGCGGGCGCCTGGTGCGCTGCTACGCGCCCGACAAGTACGGCAACCTCGAGGACGTCACCCTCGGCTTCAACACCGCCGGCGAGTACGAGCGCAACGGCTTCTCGATGGGCACCCTGATCGGCCGCTTCGGCAACCGCATCAAGGACGGCAAGTTCACCCTCGACGGCAAGGAGTACACCCTGCCGGTGAACGAGGACAAGCCGCCGCGCCACAACTGCATCCACGGCGGCACCCAGGGCTGGGACGCCCAGATCTGGGCGGTGAAGCCGCTCCACGAGCCGCGCGTGCGCGGGCTCGAGCTCATGTACGTCTCCAAGGACGGCGAGATGGGCTTCCCCGGCACCGTCACCTGCAAGGTCCGCTACCGCGTGCTGCCGAACAACGTCTGGTCCGTCGAGTACGAGGCCACCACCGACAAGCCGACGATCCTCAACCTCACCCACCACTCCTACTGGAACCTCGCCGGCGAGGCGAGCGGCTCCGTGCTCGGGCAGGAGCTCCAGATCTTCGCCGACCGCTACACCGACGTCGACGACGGCCTCATCCCGGTCAAGGACCTCGACGTGAAGGGGACCGGCTTCGACTTCACCGCCTCCCGCGCGATCGGCGCGATGGCCGACTGGATGGCGAAGAACGAGCACCTGAAGCCGATGGACAACTGGTACGACCACAACTTCGTGCTCCGCGGCGAAATGGGCGTCCTCCACCCGGCCGCGACGATGAAGGACCCCGTCTCCGGACGCCGGCTCGAAATCTGGACCACCGAGCCGTGCATGCAGATGTACGGCGCGCAGAACATGGACGGCACGATGGACGCGAAGAAGGCCGGCGCGAAGCTGGTGCAGTTCGCCGGCGTGGCGCTCGAGACCCAGCACTACCCCGACTCGCCAAACCACCCCGAGTTCCCGACCACGGTGCTGAAGCCGGGCGAGACCCTGCGCAGCCGCACCGAGTACCGCTTCTTCGCCGACTGAGCGGTGACGGTTCCGGCTATTCTCGCGGCGCTTTCGGTCGCCTTTCCGCGCCCGGGCGCCGCGCTGCCCTCGGTCGAGCGCTGCTACGTGCTCGGCGCGGCCGCCCCCGGCACGACCAACGTGGTCGTCTCGGGCAGCTCGTTCCCCGTCCACCCGCAGGGCGGATGGGTGGCGATGGCCGAGCTCAAGCCCGGCACCAACACGATCTCGGTCTCCTGCGTCGAGCCCGGGGCGGAAGCCGCGGCGGAGACCAACATCGTGGTCGTCGTCGCGCCGAAGCCGCCGCTCATCGACAAGGTCGTGGACAAGGTGACGCAGCCGGAGTACAAGAAGCTCGATTACGCCGGCGACACGCCGCGCCCGCATCCGTCCGAGCATCCTGACCGCGTGCCGGTAGTGGTCATCGACCCCGGCCACGGCGAGAACGACACCGGCGCACTCTCCCCCCATTCGCTGCCGGAGAAGGACGCCAACCTGCGGCTTGCGCTGGCGGTCAAGGCGGAGCTCGTCAAGCGCGGCTGGAAGGTGGTGATGACGCGCGAGGACGACTCCTTCCCCAAGCTCTACGACCGCCCGAAGGTCGCGCACCGCGAGGGCGCGGACGCGTTTGTCTCCATCCACCACAACGCGCCGCCGATCGACAAGGACCCGCGCAAGCTGCGCTACCACTGCGTCTACGCCTGGAACGAGATCGGGGAGCGGCTGGCCACGGCCGTCAACCGCCGCATGGCCGCGGCGCTGGGCGAGAGCCTCAAGAACAACGGCGTGATGAAGGGGAACCTGGCGGTGACGCGCAACCCGGAGATCCCGAGCTGCCTCGTCGAGGCGGACTTCGTCACCACTCCCGAGGGCGAGATCGACTGCTGGAGCCGCGAGCGCCGCGCCAAGGTCGCCGCGGCCATCGCCGACGGCCTCGACGACTGGCGCCGCCGGCAGCCTGAGCCGTGACGACGCGGACGAGGTACGCTATGCCTGGAACGACGAGAGAACAGAATTCGAGGGGCGAGATTGACGCGCGCATTCCGCTGGTGCGTCGGGTCACCTGCTTCGGCATGGCGGTAAACGTGGCCATTGCCGCGGCGAAGGCGGCCGCCGGCTTTGCGTTCTCCTCGCAGGCCCTGGTCGCCGACGCCGTCCACTCCGCCTCCGACCTCGTGACCGACCTTGCGGTGCTGTTCAGCGTCCGCTACTGGGTGGCGCCGGCGGACGACGACCACCCGTACGGCCACGGCAAGATCGAGGCGCTGGTGACCCTGTTCATCTCCGTCGCGCTCGTGTTCGCCGCGTGGGAGCTTGCGCGGAACGCCGTCGTCTCGCTGCTGCGCGGCGGGGCTGAGTCGCTGCCAGGGGCGCTAGCGTTTGCCGTGGCGCTCGCGAGCATCGTCCTCAAGGAGGCGCTCTTCGTCGTCACACGGTCCGCGGCGCGCAAGGCGAAGTCGACGGCGCTGGAGGCGAACGCGTGGCACCACCGGTCGGACGCGCTCAGTTCCATTCCCGTGGCGGCGGCGGTGGCGGTGGTGTGGCTCTTCCCGTCGCTGTGGTGGGTGGACGCCGCCGGCGCGCTGGTGGTGAGCGCGTTCGTCGCCCACGTGGCTTGGAAGCTTGCGCACCCGGCGCTGCAGGTGATGACCGACGCCCAGATCGCGGACAAGGCGGCGGCAGTCGCCGCGGTCGCCGCTGCGGTGCCCGGCGTGAAGGGCGTGCACAAGGCGCGGGCGCGGCGCTACGGCTCGCAGTTCCAGGCCGACATCCACGTGCAGGTGGACGGCTCGCTGCCAGTCGCCGAGGGCCACGGCATCGGCCACGCGGTAAAGGAGGCGGTGGTCGGCGCCGGCCTGGACGTCGAGGACATCGTCGTCCACATCGAGCCCTGGCGCGGCGAGGCGTGAAGCCGCGGCGGTTTTGGTATAATACACATAATATGAGCAAACGGAGGAAACAGCAACATGGCAATCGAGGTGAAAAGCAGGGGTGAGCTGGACGCGGCGGTCGCGTCCGGCCGGGTGCTGGTCGATTTCTGGGCGACGTGGTGCGCGCCCTGCCGGATGATGGGCGAGCGGATCGAAAGCGAGCTCGAGCCGGCGCATCCGGAGATCAAGGTGGTGAAGGTCAACGTCGACGAGGCGCCGGAGCTCGCGGCGGGGTTCGGCGTCATGTCCATTCCCGCGCTCTTCTGCTTCAAGGACGGCGCGAAGGTCGCCGAGTTCGTGGGCGTGACCGACGTCGCGGAGATCGCGGCGGCGCTGGCGTGAACGGGGAGGATCTGGAGAGATGGACCTAAGCGAAATCGTGCGCGGGGCGTTCGGGAAGGCGTTCCCGGGCGAGGACCACTCCGCGGTCAGGGTGGTGCCGGCGACGGACCCGAAGTTCGGCGACTACCAGTGCAACGACGCGCTGAAGCTCGCCAAGCGGCTGCGGCGCAATCCGCGCGAGGCGGCGCAGGCCGTGGCCGCCGCGCTCGCCGGCGAGGGCGTGTTCGACAAGGTCGAGGTGGCGGGGCCGGGGTTCCTCAACCTCACCGTTTCGCCGGAGTGGCTCAACGAGCGCCTCGCCGCGCTCGCCGCCGCCCCGAAGTTCGGCATCCCCCAGACCGGCGCGGGCAAGCGCGTCGTCATCGACTACTCCTCGCCCAACGCGGCGAAGCAGATGCACATCGGCCACATCCGCTCGACCGTCATCGGCGGCGCCATCGACCGCATCTTCCGCGCGCTCGGCTACGACGTCGTAGCGGACAACCACCTCGGCGACTGGGGCACCCAGTTCGGAATCCTGATCAAGGGCTACCGCGAGCTGCTGACCGACGAGGAGCGCGCGAACCTCACCGTGGCGACGCTCGAGAAGTGCTACGTCCTCTCCGCCGCGAAGGCGAAGGAGGCGGACGGCGTCTGGCACGAGGAGTGCAAGCGCGAGCTCGTGAAGCTGCAGCAGGGCGACGCCGAGAACCTCGCGCTCTGGAAGCGCTTCATCGACATCTCCATCGGCGAGTTCGAGCGCATGTACGCGAAGCTCGGGGTCAAGTTCGACACCTACCGCGGCGAGTCGTACTACAACGATATGATGCCCGGCGTGGTGGAGGAGCTTATTAAGGCCGGCCTCGCCGTCGAGAGCGAGGGCGCGCTCGTCGTCAACCTCGAGGCCGAGAAGCTCGGCGTCGCGATCGTCCGCAAGTCAGACGGCGGCTACAACTACACCACGAGCGACCTCGCCTGCGTGAAGTCGCGGGTGGCCGAGTACGCGCCGGAGCGGATCATCTACGTCACCGACGCGCGCCAGCAGCTCCACTTCCGCCAGTGGTTCTCGATCGCGGCGAAGATGGGGTGCACCACCACGCTCGTGCACGTGCCGTTCGGGCTCATGAGCTTCCAGGGCAAGGCGATCTCCACCCGCGAGGGCAACCTCATCCGGCTCGACGAGCTGCTGGAGGAGGCGAAGCGCCGCGCGTTCGAGATCGTGAAGGAGCGCGGCGGCGACGAGCGCCTCGCGGAGCAGATCGGCTACGGTGCGGTGAAGTACTCCGACCTCTCCCACGACCCGATCACCGACATCGACTTCAGCTGGGACAAGGCGCTGGCGCTGGAGGGCAACTCCGGCCCCTACCTGCAGTACGCGCACGCGCGCGTCCGCTCGCTGATGACGAAGGCGGGCGGCGAGCCGGAGTCCCGCGTCTTCGCCGTCGCGGAGCCGCTGGAGCGGCGGCTTGCGCTGCAGCTCGTCGAGTTCCCGGGCGCGGTCGTCCGCGCGGCCGAGGCGTACAAGCCCTCGGTGCTCGCCGACTACCTCTTCCAGACCGCGCAACTCTACTCCAGCTTCTACCAGTCGACGCCGGTCTTGAAGAGCGAGGAGGGGACGCGCGTCGCGCGGCTCTCGCTCTGCGCGCTCTTCGGCGACGTCCTGAGGACCGGGCTCGGGCTGCTCGGCATCGAGTCGCCGGACCACATCTGAAGCGGAGGAGGACACCATGAAGCGCAAGGAACCGAACCAGAAGAAAATCGCCGCGCTGGTGAAGGAGCTGATCGCCGAGCTGGGCGAAGACCCTTCGCGCGGAGGGCTCGCGAAGACGCCGGAGCGGGTGGCGAAGTCGCTTACGTTCCTGACCCGCGGCTACCGCCAGAACCTGCGCGCGGTGGTGAACGGCGCGAAGTTCGAGAGCGGCACCAACCACATGGTGATCCTGAAGGACATCGAGCTCTACTCGCTCTGCGAGCACCACATGCTGCCGTTCTTCGGCAAGTGCGCGATCGGCTACATCTCGCAGGGCAAGGTGCTCGGGGTCTCCAAGCTCGCGCGGATCGTCGACATGTACGCGCGGCGGCTGCAGATCCAGGAGCGGATGACCGAGGAGATCGCCAACGCGGTGATGCGGGAGTCCGGCGCCGAGGGCGTCGGGGTGGTGGTCAGGGCGAAGCACCTGTGCATGATGATGCGCGGGGTGGAGAAGCAGAACAGCGAGATGACGACGAGCGCGGTGCTCGGCACCTTCCGTTCCGACGAAAAGGTGCGCCAGGAGTTCCTCTCGCTCGTCGCCGACTGATCGGCCGCCGCGCTTCCCCAAGCCATCCCACCGCGTCACTTTTGCCGCGATTGGGTTGGCGGTGGTTTGCGGTATAATTACCAGTGCAAAAAAACCCGGGGGGCTGTCCCCATGGTCTTGCGCGGAGCGTGAGAGCACACGTGGCGCAATTGACATGACATTGGGATTTGTGATATAATTTCCGCCAATCAAGGAAAGATTTAGATATTCTTTCCGTCAATGGAGGAAGCATATGACGATAGAGGAAATTCAGGAAGTCATTGAGTTGAAGCAGCAGGAGATGCCGTTTGACGTCAAGCCCAGGTCGGAGGCGCTGCCGGTTTCCGGCAATCAGATTGTAACATTGCCCGGGGTCCGTCGTTGCGGCAAGTCTACTCGCATGGAACTGGCGATCAATGACCTGCTGAAGAAAGGAGTCCCGAGGGAGAACATCCTATGGATCGGTTTTGACGATGAGCGGTTTGCGCAGTTTTCCGCCAAGGAGCTTGACTTGATTTTTGACGCCTACCGTGAAATGTTTCCGGAAATTCCACTCAGGGACGTGTGGATGTTCTTCGACGAACTCCCGCTTGTCGAAGGATGGGAGCTTTTCGCCTTGCGTGTCTACAAAAGCTATTGCAAGCACATTTTCATCTGCGGATCTAATGCGCACACGCTTTCCAAGGAGATGAAATCGGAACTTCGTGGCTGGCCGGTCGAGTTCGAGACGTTTCCGCTTTCTTTTGCCGAGTATTGCGATTTTGCCGGGCTTCGTCGCAATAGCCGTCTGGAAAGCGAGAAGGCGAAGATCAGAAAGGCGTTTAACGCATTCAACCGGATGGGCGGCATGCCGGAGGTTGCCCTGACGGAAAGCAAGTCGCTCAAGTACAAGAAGCTTCAGGGGTATTTCGATACAATGTTGCTGAAGGATTTCATAGAGCACTTTGGGGTGAAGCAGCCGCTTGTGCTCCGTTTTTTCCTCAAGCGGGCAATGGCGGGAATAGCCAATCCGCTGTCCGTCAACGCCATATACGGCGAAATCAAGTCGAGGGGGATGAAGATTGCGAAAGACGAACTGTACTGCTGGCTTCAGGAGGCATGCGACATATACCTGCTGCAGCGGCTTCCGCGATTCTCCCGGTCTTTCGCCAAGCAGGAGGCAGCGCTCGCCAAATACTATGTCATTGACAATGGTATTCGCAATGCCGTAATTCCGCTTCAGTCGGACGATGACGGAAAGCAGCTGGAGAACACGGTTTATCTTGAGTTGTTGCGGCGACGGCACGGGAATGAGACGCTTTCTTTCTGGCAGAACCGAGGAGAGTGCGATTTCGTTTTGGGCGAGGACGAGAAAGTGCGCCAGCTCGTTCAGGTCGCGTGGAGCATGGATGAGGACAGTATTGCAGGACAAAAGACCAGAAAACGGGAAATCGATGGTCTGGTTGCCGCAGCAGAGGAGTTGGAATGTGAAGATTTGACGATTGTGACTTATGACGAGGAGTCGTCGATAAATATTTCTGGGCATGACATACGTATTGTCCCTGCATGGAAATGGTGTCTTGCCTCACGCGGATTTGCCCGGTCTAACGACCTTTGCGAGATGTGAGCGGCGTCAGCCGCGAACAAATCCGTGTGTTAACCCCCTGCACTTTTGCCGCGGACAGTAAAAAGGCAGCGGGGCTGCCCCCGTCGGCTTAGCCGCGGTTGGAGTCGCGCCAGTCTTGCATCGTGCAGCCGTAGGCGGCCTTGAAGGCGTCGCGCAGGCGGTAGATGCGCTTGAACTGGCAGCGTGCGGCGATGTTCTCGATGGTATCATTCGTCGTCAGCAGCCGTCGGCAAACTTCCTCCAGCCGCTGGCGGAGAATGGCCTTGCCGATCGATTCCCCCTGCAGTTCGCGGAAGCGCAGGTCGGCGAGACTGCGCGAGACCTTGAGATAGGCGGCTACATCGCGCGGCTTGATCGCCTCCGCCGCGTGGGTGCGGATGAAGGCGAGCGCTTTCTGGACGAGTTGCCCCGCGTTTGAGACCGCGCTCGTAGATTCCCTGACGACAATCTCGCGGATGTCGACGAGCCGGCGAACCGGCCGCGCCAGCCGCCGTCCGTCCATCATTTCCTTGAGACTCTCTACCGCCAGCCGCCCGATTCCATCGTGGTCGGGCTGCACCGACGACATCGGCGGCGTAGAGCTCATGCAGATCATCTCGTCGTTGTCTACGCCGAGGACGGCGACGTCGCCAGGAATCGCGAGCCCCGCCTCGTGGCAGACCTCGATGACTTGGATCGCGCGGTCGTCGTGCGCCGCGAAGACGCCGACCGGCTTCGGCAGTCCGCAGAGCCATTTGGCGAGCGCCGGCAGGTCGTAGCCCTTGCCGCGCGCGCGGTAGCGAGAGACTTCCAGCCCGCGGCGCTTCAGCTCGTCGACAAAGGCATCGCCGCGGAGCCGGCCCCAGGCATTGCCCATCAGGTCGGCGACATAGCCGTAGGATCTGAAGCAACCCTGAGACGTCAGGTTGCGCGCCGCCGCGCGCCCGACCGCGTCAGACGAGTCGCGGATGTAGACGAGGTTGCGTCGCCGCCCATGGAGCAGTCTTTCGTCGTAGATGTCGACGGCGACGGTCGGGATGTCCAGTCTGGCGAGCGCGGCGGCGCCGCTTTTCGCCTCCGGCATCGAGTAGACGATTCCGTCGATCTTGCGCCTGGGCAGGGATTCCACGAACTCGGCCGAGAAGTCCTCGTGGTTGCGCAGGATGTACAACTGCCAGCCGAGTTCCTGCTCGCGAATGCACCTGAGCAGACTCGTGATCTTGCGGCGCCCCGGCTCGCCCAGCAGCCGGAAGGCGAGGACGATTCGTCTGGTTGGCTGGTCCATGGTTGCGAATAATAGCATATCGCCGCGCCATTGACAATCGTGAATTATTAATTTTGGCGTTTTATTTATTGGAAATGGGGTTGTTGATTGGTTCGCAAATATGCTATTATACATATGGTTTCACTGGACTATTAATGGGAGAAGCCATGAAAACATTGCGTTCATTGTCATTTTCGCTCGTCGCGCTGTGCGCGGCGCTTACGCCGGCTTTCGCGGCGGACTGGACTGACGCGAACAACGTCACCTACACGGCGCTCAAGACGCTCAAGGGCAACGGCGACGGGGTGATAATCACCGACATTGTTCCCACCTCCTCCGACATCGTGAAGTTTCGCTTCATGCCGGTGACGACGATCGCGGACAACACCTACGAGTGCTTTTACTGCACGCGAGCTTCCAACAATGCCAATACCTTCTCGTCTTTTCGTGAAGGAGGCAGGATTAGGCTCGATCGCGGGCAAACGGCATCAAAGACTTTATGCAATACGACGGCCTTGACGCTGAGCAACGAATTTGCGGTCGTTGCCAACTATGGTACCGCCCAGGCCTGGATCAACAACACGTCCCAATCCCTGGGCGCGAACTGGGGAACCGGCACCTACACGCCCGCCGGCCCGCTGGTTATGTTTGCGGCCCACACTGACGGCGCCAGCGTCAATGCGGACAGCGTTTTCGCCTTTCCTGGATCATTCCACCTCTTCTACTTCGAGCTCTATGATCCCGACGGCAACTTGAAGCACTGTCTCCTGCCCGCGCAGCGCGATTCCGATTCCGTCTACGGGCTCTACGACACGAAGACCGGCAAGTTCTACGCTCAGATCCACACTGCGTTTAGCGACTCCACCGCGAGGACTGTGACGGTGACCGACACCTGCAAGAAGTGGACGGGGTGCGGAAGCGACAACCGGATGTCCACTGGCGCGAACTGGGAAGGCGGCGTCGCCCCCGGTAATGGCGACAACCTCGACTTCACCCTTGCCGCCCCGCTCGCCGAGATCAACGCCGACATCCTCGGCGTCACCTTCGGCAAGTTGTGGATTGATGACGGCGATATCCCCGACTTCACCGGCTCCATGGTCGTGAGCGCCGTCAACATCCCGGCGAATGTCGCCGGCAATGCGGCGATTACGATTGAGGCATCGGGCTACACGTGGAACGGCGGTGCCGCCGCGAACTGGGGTGACGCCAATGTCTGGACTTTCGAAGGCGTGGCGACGACATGGTCGGACGGCTATGCCGCCATCTTCGCGACGACCAACGCCACGGCGACGCTGGCCGCCGATGTCGCGGCGGACCAAGTTGATTTCAGGGCAGACGCCACGATTGCCGCGGGCGGCGGGACGCTTTGGTCTCCAGTCGTCAATGTGATCAACGGCGTCACGGCGACGATTGCCGCGCCCACCGTCGGCGCACTTGCGAAGGCCGGCGCAGGCACGCTTGTGGTCGCCAACCGCGCCGACGCGACGACGCTGACCGGCGGCACGCTTGTCATCAGCGACGGCGCTACGCTCGACTGGTCCAACTTCACCTTCGGCGCTTCAGGGGGTAGTCCGGTTACGCTCGCGTTTGAGCCCGGCGCGGCGCTGGCGAGCATGCCGGCCAACTGGTACGTTGGCCAAGTTCCCAGCGCAACCGTCACTTTGCGCAAGACCGGCGGTGACTGGTCGGTGAGCGAAAACATGGCTATAGGCAGGTCGGATAGCGCAGTTGCGACCTTTGTCCACGAAGGCGGCACGCTTAACGTCGGATCCTGGTTCTCCATCGGCGGGGTAGGCGCAAATCTCTCCACCTTGGTTGTCAGCGGCGGAGTCGTGACCAACTCCTATACGAGCAGCAGCGAGACGCGTTTCCTGATTGGCGGGACGACGACGGGAGTGGCCGTCGTCGTTACCAACGGCGTGCTGGGATCGGCGCAAGGCCTTGCCGTCGGCAGCGATGGCAACGGAACGCTCACTGTCGCAGATGGCGGCAAAGTGACTGTTGGTGAGAACCTGGTTTTTGGCTGGGCGTCAATGGCAGGAAGCGGAACCGTCAACCTTGAAAGCGGCGGCACGATTGAGCTTGGCGGCAAGGTGACGAAGAGAAACGGAAGTGGCGTCTTCTATTTCAATGGCGGCACGCTCAAAGCCGGCGCGGAGGGAACGCTCGTTGACTCGCAGAGCGGCTTCTCTATGGAGGTGAAGGCAAACGGCGGCGTCATTGACAACGGCGGCTACAACGTTACCATCGCCAAAGGCATCACTGGTGCTGGCGGACTGACGCTCGAGGGCGATGGCAGGACGACTTTCTCCGCAGACCAGGGCTACGCCGGGGCGACAACGGTGAAAGGCGGGACGACGCTTTCTGCAATCGGGCGCACCTTCGCCGGTCCGGTCGTTTTCGAGGCGGGCGCGGGAGTTTCGGTGCCGGACATTCCGGAGGGCGACGAATTCGCCGAAGTGATGACGGCGGTTTCCTTTGCCGGCGTCGAGCTCATTACGCCGCCGTCTGGTCGGCGGTTGTTCGCCATCGGCAGCCAGCTCTATGTCGCTCATGACGGTGGCACGCACGATTACACGCGGGTCGAATACATCCAGGGCGACGGCTCGACCGGCTATCTAGTGGCGGATTTCAGTCCCGGCCCCTCGAACGACACGATTGTCGCCGAAGCTATGTTGACGAGTAACGCCAATGCGCAATTTCTGTTTGTGTCAGCCGCCATGAACGTGTCGGACACAACTCCGAAACAGGGCGTTCTCTTGAGGAATGAAGGCATACGTTTCGACTATATCGGCAATGGAACGGCCTGCTACAAGGATGAATTGGCTGCGACCGTCGGCAAGCGGATCACCTACACGGTGACAAGAGGGCGGATGACCTGGACGGGCGGCACGCCCATCGAGAATTCCGATCCGGCTCCTGCGTCATGGTCTGGCCCATTGCAGATACTCGGATCAAAGTACAATGGCGCTGCAACATTCTGCAGCAGCATCAAGCTCTATTCTTTGAAAGTCTACCGCAATAGCAAGTTGATCCATGACTTTGTGCCGGTGGTGGACGAGCAGGAGAACCCGACGCTGCTTGACGTTTGCGGCAATACGGTGGTCATGAGTTACGGTACGCTCTATGCCGGGCCGGTGGTGTGGCTGGAGGTCGCGGATATCCCCGTACAGTCGTACAGGAGCGGCCAGGCATGCGAGCCGCATCCGACGGTCGTCGACATCGAAAGCGGCGCGACGCTCAGCGAGGGCACGGACTACACGCTTTCCTGGTCGGACAACGACTGCGTCGGCAAGGGCACGGTTACGATTACTGGCACTGGGTCTTTCGACGGCAAGCCCCAGACGGCGACCTTCAGCATAGTTCCCCGGCTCCCTGCCGGCTACAAGCCAGTTGAATATGCGCACTCTTCCGGCGAGCAGTTTATCGATACCGGGTTCACTCCAAACGAGAAGACCCGTGCCGACATCCGGTTCCTCATGCATTCCAATGGCAGCTACTCGTCTCCGTTTGGCGCGCGCAACGCCAGCGAGAAACAGTTCTTTGTCAGTGGGAGTTGTAGTGCTAACTACTATTTTTGTCGTCATGATGCGGGTGCGACGGATCTTTCGGGGAAGGATGGTTATGTCGGCGCTGGTGCTCTTGTCGGCAAGCCTTCGGTGGTTGGGTATCACAAGTTCTCGCTCAACCGAAATGTCTTCAACCTCGACGAATATGCGTATAACTTCTCGTCGTCGGTCATTTTCTCCTGCGACCGTTCGGCGTATGCCTTTGCTACGCATGGCGCGGACGGAATTCAGCATCCGGCGATCATGGAACTCTATTCGCTGAAGATCTGGGACGACGGCGTGCTGGTGCGCGATTTCGTTCCCTGCGTCAAGGTCGAAGGTGGAGTGGAGACAGTCGGGCTCTACGATGTTTCGCGCAATGCAACGAAGCGCTTCTACGAAAACGGCGGTAGCGGGGCGGCGCTGGTTGCTGGGCCCGAGTTGCCTGAGCTACCGACCGGATTCATCGTGATTCTGAAGTAATTCGGTGGCTTGCGCTAACCGTTGTCGTGAGGTTCTACGCTTATCAGGTAGACAACTGGTAGGCAACTCATCGGCATCTGTCGATAGCGGACGCGCCCGGCGGCGCGTCCGATTTGCTATAATCTCCGCCATGAACGACATCAAGAACCCTCCCAGCAACATCGAGGCCGAACGGGCAGTGCTCGGCTCGATCCTCCTCGACACCACGAGCCGCAACGGCGACCGGGTGATGGACCTGTGTCTCACCTCGCGGCTCACCCCCGAAAGCTTCTTCGACCCGCGCAACCGCGCGATCTACGCGACGATGATGGAGATGAACCGCGCGTCGCGTCCGCTCGACCCGCTGACGCTGGTGGACGAGCTCTCGGCCTCGGGCAAGCTCGCGGCGGTGGGCGGCGAGGCGTACGTGACCGGCCTCATCGACCGGGTGCCGACCGCCGCGCACGCCGAGCACTATATCGGCATCGTCAACGCCAAGGCGCTCCGCCGCACGCTCATCGAGCGCGCCACCGAGGTGATCGGCAAGAGCTACGACGAGTCGCAGTACCCGGATCCGCAGGTGGTGCTCGGCGAGGCGGAGAAGTCCTTCCTCGACATCGGCGGCGACGGCGGGACGACGCTGCCGTGGAACGAGGCGGTGGAGAAGAGCTTCCGCAGCATCGACCGGCTCTTCGAGAGCGGCGGGCGCTTCCTGGACGGGCTCTCGACCGGGCTCACCCATCTCGACGAGAAGCTCCAGGGGCTCAAGAACTCGGAGATGATCGTCATCGCCGCGCGTCCTTCGGTGGGCAAGACGTCGCTCGCGATGAACATCGCCGAGAGCTGCGCGCTGGGGCGGAGCATGAACAACGTGCCGGTGAAGTTCGACGGCGGCAGGCAGCACCCGGTGGCGATCTTCTCGCTGGAGATGCCGGTCGAGGCGCTGACGCGGCGCATGGTGGCCGGCCGTGCCGGGATCGACACGTGGCGGCTCAACCGCAGCCTGGTGCCCGCGAAGGAGCGCGGCGAGATGACGGCCCGGCTTTCCCAGGCGGCGTCCGAGCTGAGGGGCGCGCCGATCTACGTGGACGACACGGCGTCGCTCGACGTGATGGACCTGCGCGCGCGGGCGCGGCGGATGAAGAAGCGCTACGGCATCGAGCTCATCGTGATCGACTACCTGCAGCTCTGCCGCTGCCGCGAGGGCGCGCGCCAGAGCCGCCAGATCGAAGTGTCGATGATCTCCCAGCAGATCAAGGCGATGGCCAAGGAGCTGAAGATTCCGGTGATCGTCCTCTCGCAGCTTTCGCGCGACAACGAGAAGCGCGACGCGAAGTACGAGAAGCCGAAGCTCTCGGACCTGCGCGACTCGGGCGCGATCGAGCAGGACGCCGACGTCGTCTTCCTGCTGCGGCGCCCGTCGAGGAACTCCAACGACCCGGACTCCTCCGACGAGCTGCTGGCGATCATCGACATCGCGAAGAACCGCAACGGCGAGACGGGCGAGGTGAAGGTCAACTTCCAGCGCAAGCTGACCCGCTTCTTCGACCGCCCCTTGGACAGGTCGCCGGACGCCGCGAACGACACTTCGTCGGAGGTGCCGCCCGAGCCTGGCGAGGAGTATTTCGCCGATCCGCTCGTCTGAGTATGCTATAATACACAACTATGGACGAAGGCGTAGGCATAGTCGAGCCGAAGAGGCTGAAGCTGGAGCTGCCCGAAGGGGAGCTCAGGCTTGCCTATGGCGGCGTGCTGAAGGAGGTCGAGGTCGCCTACGAGGAGTGCGGCGCGCCGATGACGGACGACAACGTCGTCTACATCTGCCACGCGCTCACCGGCGATGCGCACGTCGCCGGCATCCGTCCCGGCCAGGACAAGCCCAGCGGCTGGTGGGAGGGCATGGTCGGCCCTGGCCGCGCAATCGATACCAACCGCTACCACGTCGTCTGCGCCAACGTGCTCGGCGGCTGCAGCGGCACCACCGGTCCGATGTCCATCAACCCCGACACCGGCCGCCCCTACGGCTCCTCCTTCCCGCGCTACAGCTTCGACGACGCGGTGGACGTCTTCCGCATGCTCCTCGCCCAGATCGGCGTGAAGCGCCTCGCCGCGCTCATCGGCGGCAGCTACGGCGGCATGCAGGCCGTCAACTGGGCGACTCGCTTCCCCGACGACATGGACCGGCTGATCCTCGTCGCCACCTCGCCCTCGCTCAACACCCAGGCGCTCGCCTTCGACGTGATGGGCAAGAACGCCATCACCGAGAACCCGCTCTGGAAGAACGGCGACTACTATCTCGAGGGCGACGGCAAGGGGCCGAAGAACGGCCTTGCCTCCGCGCGCCAGCTCGCCCACATCTCCTACCTCTCGCGCGAGCACCTACAGGGCAAGTTCGACCGCCGCCTGCAGGAGAACTTCGTCAACGCGCCGGCGGCGGAGCGCGCCGAGCGTGACCGTCTGTTCAAGACGTATTTCCAGATCGAGAGCTACCTCGACTACCAGGCGAAGAAGTTCATCGACCGCTTCGACGCCAACAGCTACCTGCACATCGTCGGCTCCATGGACGAGGCCGACCCGGTCAAGGCCTACGGCTCCATCGATGCCGCCTTCGCGCGGATCAAGGCGAAGTGCCTGGTGGTCTCCTACGGCGGCGACGTGCTCTTCACCGAGTGGCAGAGCCGCGAGATGGTGGCCTCGCTGATGAAGGCGGGCAAGGACGTCTCCTACTGCCATCTCGACTACGGCATCGGCCACGACGCGTTCCTCACCCACATCGACGAGCTCTCCAAGCTCGTGGGCGGCTTCCTCTCGTCCCGCGAGGTGAAGGTGATGAAGTGGCAGGAGCGGCTCTACGCGAACGTCGTCCGGATGGTTCCGCGCGGCGCGCGCGTCCTGGACATCGGCTGCGGCGACGGCTCGCTCCTCAACGTGCTGCGCAAGACCCGCAACGTAAAGGGCGACGGCGTGGAGATCGAGGTGGAGAAGTTCGAGGAGGCGCTCGCCGACGGCCACAACGTGCTGTACGACGACGTGGACGACGACGGCATCGACATGATCCCGGACCGCCACTACTCTACCGCCATCGTCTCCGACACGCTCCAGGAGGTGCGCAATCCGCGCGGGCTGCTGCACGAGGCGCTCAGGATCGCCGACGAGGCGATCGTCACCTTCCCCAACTTCGCGGCCTACCGGATCCGGCTGACGCTGATGTTCAAGGGGCGGCTACCCGTCTCCAAGCAGCTGCCGTTCGAGTGGTACGACACCCCCAACATCCACTGCATCACGCTCAAGGACTTCCAGGCGCTCTGCGACAAGGAGGGGATCGAGATCGTGGAGACGCGGGCGGAGTCCAGGCATCCGCTCGGCAGGATAATGCTCCTCCTGGGCATGAAGAACCTCGGGGCGTCGAAGATCATCGCCAAGGTGCGCAAGCGCGCGTGAGCGCGCGGCAGGGCGGAAGGGCGAGCATGGATGCGAGCGTAATCATCCCCGCGCACCGCGCCGAAGCGACGCTGCCGGAGACGCTTCGCTCGGTCGAGGCGGCCCGTGCCGCCTTTTCCGGCGAGTCGGAGATTGTCGTCGTCGACGACCCGGACGGCCGCGGTCCTTCGTGGGCGCGCAACCGCGGCCTCGACCGCGCGCGCGGCGAATATGTGTTCTTCTGCGACGCCGACGACCTGGCGCGGCCGGACTTCCTCTCGCGCCCCGTTGCCGCGCTCGCGGAAAGCGGCGCCGACCTCTGCTTCTTCGGCTACGAGGGCGGGCCGGACTTCCCCGCCGCGGTCGACGACGGTTCCGACGCGGTGCGCGCGCGCTACCTGCCCGCGTTCTTCGGCTATTCGATGGACGACGTGCGGCGCTGGAACCGCGGCGGCGACCTCTCCGCGCACAAGCAGCCCGGCCAGGTCTGGCGCTGCGCCTTCCGCCGCTCGTTCCTCGAGCGCCACGCGCTCAGGTTCGACGAGCGGATGACGTTTTTCGAGGACGCCGCGTTTCTTTCCGCGTGCGCGGCGTTCGCGGAGAAGGCGGTGTCGATTCCCGACCGGCTCTACGTCTACCGTCCGCGGCCCGACGGCAACCTCGCCACCGGCTGGCGCGGCGAGCGCAACTGGGAATACAAGTTCCTTGCGCTCGACTTCCGGCGCCGGCTCGACGAGCGCTGCGGCGGCGAGCTCTGGCGCTACTGCGAGGCGAGCTGCGTCTTTTCCGCGCTGGAGCTCCTGAAGGCACGGCACCGCTGGCGCGAGTACATCGCGGACGGGCGCGTCAGAAAGGCGCTCGCGGCGTTTCCGCTTTCCGCCCGCCACCCGCTCGTCGCGGCGGCGGTCGCGTTCCTGCGGCTCTGCACGCGCCAGGGCAAGGCGAAGTGACGCGGCTGGCGGGAACTGAAAGGGAAGGCAAGGACATGGAGAAAAAGGATCGGTTGATGTCGCTCGACGCCCTGCGGGGCTTCGACATGTTTTTCATCACCGGAGGCGCGGCAATCGTCTCCGGGCTGTGCCTGGGGCTTGGTTGCGACGACTCGTGCTGGCTCGTCCAGCAGATGCGCCATGTGCCGTGGGCGGGGCTCGCCCACCACGACACGATCTTCCCGCTGTTCCTCTTTCTGGCGGGGGTGTCGTGGCCGTTCTCCCTCGCCTCGCAGGAGGCGCGCGGGCGGACGCCGTGGCAGATCCACCGCAAGGTGCTGGTTCGGGTGCTGGTGCTGTTTCTCCTGGGGCTGTCCAGCGGCGGCATTCTCGCGTTCAAGCCGACTTTCCGCATCCCGAGCGTCCTCGGCCAGATCGGCCTCGCCTGGGGCGCGGCGGCGCTGATCTCGATGCACGTGAAGAGGAACCTGGTCCGCGGCGCCGTCGCCGCGGCGATCCTGGTCGGCTACTGGGCGGTGCTGAACTTCTTCGCCGCGCCCGGCGCGCCGGCCGGCGCCGACTCCTACTCGATGGAGTTCAACCTCGTCTCGTGGCTCGACCGCACGCTGATGCCGAACCACATCCTGGAGAAGCTCTACGACCCCGAGTCGGTCTTCTCGGTGCCGGCGGCGACGGCGCTGGCGCTCGCCGGCGTGATGTCCGGCGACCTGCTCCGCTCGCAGTCGCTCCCGGGCGCGCGGAAGGCGGCGGTGCTGTTTGGCGCGGCGCTGGCGGCGCTCGCCGCGGCGCTGTTCTTCGTCTATGTCCTCGGGATGCCCGTCGTCAAGCGCCTGTGGACGAGTTCCTTCGTGCTGGCGACGGCGGCGTATTCGCTGGCGATGCTGGCGGCCTTCTACTGGATCGTCGACGTGAAGGGCTGGCGGAAGTGGACTTTCCCGCTCCGCGTGGTCGGCATGAACTCGATCGCGATCTACATGCTGGGCATGACCGGAGTCGTCGGCGCCCTCCGGAAGTACTGCTTCAGCGGGCTCTGCGAATGGTCCGGCGCCTGGTCGATGCTGGCGTGGGGGGCCACCACCTTCCTCGTCGGCTGGCTCATCCTCTACTTCCTCTACCGCAAGAACGCCTTCATCAAGGTCTGACGCCCGCCGCCAGGGCGTGAAGTCAGATCTTCAGGAGCTGCTTGCGGAGGGCGACGGCGACGGCTTCCGTGCGGTTGGAGACGCCGAGCTTCGCGAAAAGCGAGGTGAGGTGCTCCTTCACCATCGGCAGGCTGATGCCGAGTTGGCGGGCGATGTCCGGGTTCGAGAGACCGTGGACGATCGACTCGAGGATTTCCTGCTGGCGGGCCGAGAGCTTCGGGACCGGCGGGTCGTCGGCCATGATCTGCTCGATCTCCGCGGAGCAGTGGCGGTTGCCGCCGGCGACGGCGTGGATCGCCGCGAGCAGCCCGTCGAGGTCGGCGCTCTTGAGGATCGCGCCCCTGGCGCCGGCCTCGAAAGCGTGGCTGATGTCGTCCGACGACGCGAAGGTGGTCAGGACGAGCACGTTTGCCTCCGGCCATTCCGCGATGATCCGCCGCGTCGTCTCCACTCCGTCCATCTCCGGCATCACCAGGTCCATGACGACGACGTCCGGCCGCAGCCTGAGCGCCATGCGGACGGCGCTCTCGCCGTCGCCGGTGTCGCCGACGACCTTGACGTCCCGGCACGTCTCCAGCAGCGAGGCGAGCCCCATGCGCATCACGGCGTGGTCGTCTACGAGCAGCAGGGTGATCGGCTTCATGGTTTCCTCCCCGGAAGCGGAATCGCGACCGTCGCCCTCATGCCTCCGCCGGGCATGCGCTCGAAGACCAGCGACCCCTTGAGCTGGCGCAGGCGTTCGCGCACGCCCTCGAGCCCGAAGTGGCCCTGCAGGACGCCGGGCGCGGTGTCGGGGTCGAAGCCGGCGCCGTCGTCGCGCACTGAAAAGAGCAGCCTGCCGCCGTCGACGCCGCCGGCGACCTGGATCGCCTTAGCCCCGCCGTGCGAAATGCCGTTGACGGCGAGCTCGCGGATTATCCTGAGGATCTCGTGCGTCGCGTTGTCGGTCAGCAGCGAGCGTGGCACGTTGAAGCGGATCCTGAGCTCGATGTCGCGGACGTGCGGTAGCAGCGTGCGGCGGATGGCCTCGCCGAGGTCGCGCGCCTCCAGCGCGTCGCTGCGCAGGTCCCAGAGGCTGTTCCTCAGCTCGTTCCGGCACGACTTGAGCACCTTGTCCGCCACGGCGAGATGGCGCGTCATCTCGCCGGGATTGCCGACGCCGTGGCGGATTGCCGCCTCGACCTCCATCGAGACGCCGGTCAGGCTCTGCGAAAGCGCGTCGTGCAGCTCGACCGCGAGGCGCGTGCGGTCCTTGACGCGCAGCTCGGAAGTCGCGCGCTTGAGGTCGGCCTTATAGAGCTGTCGGGCGCGGCGGACGACGAGCGCCTGCAGCGACAGGTTCCAGATGATGATTGCGACCAGCCCGCCGACGAGGACAACGATGACCGAGAGGAGGCGCTTCATCGTCCACCAGGACGGGCGCGCGAGGACGTGGATGTCGTCCGGCGTGCGGGCGGCGACGAAGAGCCCGCGCGCGCGCGGGAACATGTCGTTCGGCCGCCAGTTCGACAGGTCGAGGATGCAGATGCCGACGACCTCGACTTTGGCGCCGATCTCCGACGTCTGCGCCTCGGCGGGCAGCGCGCTCACGTCCACGGTGACCGGCATGCCGCCGGAGTCGATCTGGAAGTGCCCGCCTTCGGTCCGGTTGAGGACGGTGCCGGCGATGCGGACAGCCTTGCCGTAGAAGGTGGCGTTGAGGGCCGGTCGTCCATCGAAGCTGAAAAGGTCCTTTGCGGTGACGTTCGTAATAGCCGGCTCCGGCAGCTCCACCGCTTCGGTTGGCCGCCAACGGGCGCGGGTGAGGTTGAGGCTGCTCAAGTCGGTCTCGAGGTAGCCGACGGCCTCGATGAACGAGCCGCACCGCGGCGATTCGCCGTCGGCGAACTCGATGCGGGAGAAGGGGGCCTGACCCTCCCTTCCGATCAGCGCTGAGCGACCCTGCCAGACGGCGAGAACGCGTCCGCGCATGCGGTGACGCCCGCGGTAGGCGATGCCGGCGGGGTTCGTGGTGAAGTCCTGGTTGACTTCGGGAACGGCGAAGGGGTCGGTCGGTGCGGGCTTGACGACATGGATGTCCTTGGACCCCTTGATGAAGACCGTCGGCCCGAGGAACCTCCGGTTGGGCGGCGACGCGGGGTCGCGGATTCCGTCGATCGTGACTTCCGCGCCGACCAGTCCGTCTACGAATTCCTTGCTGATGTCATCGCTGGGCGAGGTCGCGTAGTGCGTCCCGGATTCGTTCTGGATTACCAGGAATCGGAAGTTGGCGTCAAACTCGTCCTCGGACCGCGCGGAATCATCATCTCGGCGCTCACCGTCAAGGCCAGCGCACATCCGGCCGCCATGGCCGCCAACCGGCGCAGCAATCGCATTCTTGGTACCATTTGCCCGTATTATAC
The DNA here is from genome assembly GCA_902800055.1 of uncultured bacterium. Classification (GTDB taxonomy): domain Bacteria; phylum Verrucomicrobiota; class Kiritimatiellia; order RFP12; family UBA1067; genus UBA1067. The sequence continues at coordinate 6,419 of CADCCW010000022.1, read as the reverse complement.
CAAAAAACGGTGTTCAAACACAATGGGGACAGTTTGCAGATGGTTCAAAAATTGTCAAAATCGGCAAGCCATTGGCGTATGGTTATACTCGGCTTGAGTATAACAAAATGACAATTATGATGGTTTTGGCGGTTGACAAAATGACCAAACCAAGCACTTTGGCCGGTTGCAAAATGACAGTTCTTTTGCTATAATTCGCGGCAAAGGAGGTTTAGTATGCTAAAAAGAAAAATATCCAAGAGATTGGAGCAGTTCTTTTCTGACAATGGACGTTATGCACTATTGGTTGATGGCGCACGACAGGTTGGCAAGACGTTCATAATTGAAGATTTTGCCAGGAGGCATTACGAGAATTTCATAGAGATAAACTTCGTCAAAACACCATCGGCAAGACGAATATTCGAGAACGTAGACGATGAAAGCGACATTCTCGAAAAGCTGTCCACGTTTTCGAGGAAAGGCCTCATGCGAGGCAAGACGCTCGTTTTTCTTGACGAGGTTCAGGAATGCCCCGAGGCCGTCACCTACATAAAGTTTCTTGTTCAGGACGGTACGTGCCATTACGTCCTCAGTGGCTCTCTTCTTGGTGTCGAACTGAAAAACGTGCGCTCCGTTCCCGTCGGCTTTATGGACGAAGTGAAGATGTATCCTTTGGACTTCGAGGAATTCGTGCTTGCGAACGGAGAACGCGAGGAGTTGATAGCGGCGGCGCGAAAATCGTGGGAGGAAAGACGTCCGCTCGACCGCCTTTACCACGAAAGGCTGTCGAAGCTGTTTCGCCTGTATCTTGTCGTCGGCGGCATGCCTGCGGCGGTGCAAAGGTATCTCGACACTCACGATATCTCCGCCGTGGTGCAAGAGCAGGAGCAGATCCTTGTCGAATACAGGAAGGACATAACGAAATACGACAGAGAAAATTCGTTGCGAATCCGAGAGGTCTTTGAGCGCATTGCGCCGGAGCTCAACAAGAAGAACAAGCGGTTCTATGTGAACAGCGTAAAGCCGGGGGAGCGTACGGAGCGGTTGGAAGACGAATTTGTCTGGTTGAAGAAGGCGGGTGTTGCAATCCCTTCTTACGTTGTCGACGAGCCGGTAGTTCCGCTTGTTCTCTCAAAGCGCTCCAATCTTTTCAAGCTGTTCATGAACGATGTCGGGCTGCTGGCGGCATCCTACATGGACGGCATCCAGTTGAGAATACTCAATTCGGAACTGGACATCAATTTCGGCTCGGTATACGAGAATGCTGTGGCGCAAGAACTTGTTGCACATGGATTCTTGCCTTCGTATTACTCGTCGCGGGAACATGGCGAGATAGATTTCGTACTGGAGACGGGCGGGAAGATTCTGCCGATCGAGGTCAAGAGCGGCAAGCACTATAAGCGTCACCGAGCGTTGAACAAGCTGATGGAATGCGATGAATACGGAATCGAGTCCGCGATTGTTTTCGACGATGATGCGATGGATGTTGTCGGCAAGGTTTTCTATGCGCCAATCTACATGGTGATGTTTCTCAAGAAGGACTCGCTTCCGGCAAATATGATATATGACATTGGCAAGCCATTGGAGTTGTAGGCAGTGTTTGATGACCACCCCCTACTTTGGTAGGGGTTGGCAGGGCGGCGGGGGTTTGGTAAAATACTGACAAAATCTCGGGGGAGGGTGTATGCCTGAACTGGAAATGGGATTTAACCAAACAGGAGAGGCAAGATGAACATGGTGAGAAAACTCGCATGTGGCGTTGTGTGCTTTGCGGCGATGATCGCAAGCGCTACGGTTACGACCAACCTCGATAGTTATGTCGAGTACATCCAGTCGTCCGGTACGCAGTGGATCGACACCGGTGTAATCGGCAAGTCAACTGTGAACATGGCCGCAGACGTAATGGTTCTCTCCAGTGCCGGTTCGAGCTGCTTTATTGGTGAGAGACCGGGTACTGATGTTAACAAGGGCAGAGACCTAAGGCTCGGCATTTGGATTAACAATTCGTACAAGTGGGCCTTGAACTGTGGTACAATCGATTCCGGCTGGATTGGTAGCATAAGCTATCAGAATAGCCGGTGCGTCGTCAGCAATGAGAACGGCCGGCTCTGGGTGGCCGTGAACGGCGGCACTCCCACGAAAATTCACGACGGAGCGGATCAGACCTTTACTTCGAGTCTGACACTGACGATGTTCTTTCTCAACACGTCGTCGGGGCTCGACCAGGCCAGCAATCGCGCGCTTTCCTCCCGTGTCTATGGTCTCACACTCCACGACAGCGGCACTCTCGTCCGCGATTTCCATCCCTGCCGCGTGACGATTACGGACACGGACGCCGGAACGTCCGTATCGAAGAACGGGCTTTGGGACGAAGTCAACTCCCGCTTCTACGGCGACTTGTCCGGCGGAACCGACTTCACCGCCGGCGCGGATATCGCAACCCCAAAATTGGTCATCCTTCCGATTGCCGACCAGACCAACGAAACCTTCGTGGCAAGTCGTCCCGAATGCGTCGTTTCCAATACGAGCGACAACGCCTTCTGGACCGTTGGCGGCGATATCGTGAGTTCGCTTTTCGATGTCGAGTATGCTGACAACGAGGGTGCTGGCATGGCGGTGGTAACGGTGACGGGCAAGGGCGAATACGCGGGGATGCTGGCGTCGCAGACATTCAATATCGTCGCTACGAAGCAAGAGGACGAGAACATCATCTCGTCCGACCCGACGGCCTTGCGGAGAATCGTCGACGGCAGGTATGTCTATATTTTCAAGGACCCCTCGTCCGCGAAAACGGCGATAGTGAAGCGCAATCTCGCGATGACCGACTATCTGGTTGTCGGCGGTGGCGGTGGCGGCGGCAACGCCATGGGCGGCGGCGGCGGCGGCGGCGGCGTCACCAACGCGACTGGCATTGTCCGCGCGCTTCTCTCGGCGGGCGATACCTTCACGGTCTCCGTCGGTGCGGGCGGCGCAGGTGCGGGCAACTATAACAGCAAAGGTGCCAATGGCAAGGCGACATCGTTCACGTTCGGGGACATCTCCGTCTCGGTCGTGGGCGGTGGCGGCGGCGGCAGCTGGTTCAATACAGCCGGCGCGGCCGGCGCATCCGGAGGCGGCGGAACACAGTCTTCAGCTGGAGGTGCCGGCATCGACGGCATCGGCTACGCCGGTGCGACCGGCGGCGGCGACAGCAGGACCGGTGGCGGTGGCGGCGGCGCGGGCCATGAGGGCTATCAGTACACGGACAGCCCCAAGCGCGCGGGCAATGGCGGCGAGGGCATCGTGAGCAGCATCACCGGCGAAGCGGTTTACTACGGCGGCGGCGGCGGCGGCGGCTCTGACTCTTGCGATCCCGGATTCGGCGGTCTTGGCGGCGGCGGCGACGGTAAAAAGAAAGCCGTAGGTCAACCCGGTACCGATGGTTTCGGCGGTGGTGGCGGCGGTGGCAGCTGGCTCGGCGTTAATTCCGATAGTCGAAATTGCGGCGGCAACGGTGGCTCGGGAACCGTGATCCTCGCCCTGCGGCCGGGGGACTTCAATATCGAGTCGATTCCCGACCAGTATCTGGATGTGGGGGCAAGCGAATGCACGCCCGAGCCCGTTGTGCGGACGAGCGACGGCGTTACGGTGTTAACCAAAGACCAGGACTATACGGTTTCCTACACTAGCAACACGCAGTCGGGGACTGCCATCTTGACCGTCACGGGCATCAATGATTACGCCGGCAAGGCCAGCGAAATATATTTCAAGATCTATCTTCGCTACTTTGTAGACGACGATGCGGTTTCTGGCGGCGATGGCTCCGAAGCGTTGCCGTTTGCGACGATTTCCAGTGCGGTAGAGAATGCGAAGGCCGCGATTGCGGCTGGTGCGCAGTTCGTGGAAATCCGCGTTGCCGTCGGCACGTACGGAGAGACTGATTTTGCCCTTGACGGTCCGATTGCCATTGTCGGCGTGGATCGCGACAATGTCATTGTAAACGACGCCACGAAGGGCAAGCGAGCGTTTAACCTCTCGCATGCGGAAGCGCGCGTTTCGAACTTGACGATATCTGGAAGTGGATACAGTTCTGATGGGGGTTATGGTGGACACGTTTACATGACCGCTGGTGCCATTGTGGACTGCGTTGTCAGCGGTGGTAGCGTTGGTCGCGGTGCTTCGCAAGGCGGCAATGTCTGGATGTCGGGTGGCAAACTTGTGCGTTGCCAGATTCTGAATGGCCGGCTTTCGCCAAGTAATGTTGGCGGCAATACGGGGTTGGGCGCAGGCGTCTATGCGTCTGGTGGCGTTGTGGATTCCTGTCTTGTGAAGGGCAACATATGCTACAACAAAACCGCAGGTGCCGGAATCACTGCAGGGGGAACGGCGAAGGTTGTCAACTGCACGATATCTGGCAACGTGCCGTCAACCTATAGCAGCGGCGCATACAACTACTCGGCGGGCATTTATGTCAACAGTGCAAACGCAATGGTGGTGAACAGTGTCATATACGGCAACGGCGACAATTCCGCGCTGGCGAACTTCGGCACTGCGAACCTCGGGAGATTCTTCTACTGCGGCTCGTCGGTGACGAACGAGTCCTGTGCGACATGGACGGTGCTGACGGATAATGACTTTGCCGAGTTCGCCACTGGGAACCTTCGTCCGATCGTGGGCTCCAAGCTCGTCGATTTCGGTATAACTGGTACCGCCTATCTTCCAGTAGATTGCTCGTCGCTCGACCTTGACGGCAACGCCCGCGTTGCTGGACCGGCGATCGATATCGGCTGCTATGAACTTGACCAGTCGGCGTTTGCGTATGCTGGCTTTGCATCGAGTTACGCGGTGCTTGAGGGCTCCAATGTAACATTCAATGCCTCTGCCGTTGGCCCTGCGAGTGACATTGTCTTCCGGTGGGACTACGGCAACGGGATTGTGGAGAATACACAGGATGCGGTACACGTTTACGCCTATCCGGATGCGGGTCTCTTCACCGTTCGGCTTTCGGCGTCTCCTGACGGCGGTACGAGCTGGGGCGAGTGGTACACGGTGCCGACCCTTGTCGTTGTCGCGCCAGAGGTGATGTATGTTGATTCGAATTGCGCGACGCCGACGTTCCCCTTCAAAACTAAGGCCACGGCGTCGACGACGCTAACGGCGGCGCTGGCTGCGCTAACCAACAACGTCTCCGGCAATGTGATGTGCATAGATGGCGTTGAAGTGAGGATTCTTGCAGGAACCAGCCTGACGGAAACGGACATGCGTCTTGCGAGCGCCGTGTCCGTGGTCGGCGATTCCGGCAATCCTGGCGATGTAACGATCGTCGATAGTGTCAGCGGCAAACGAGCATTCTTGATTACGCATCCGCAGGCGCGCGTTGCGAATTTGACGATTTCTGGAACAGGATATGGAACGGGTGGGGCTCCGGATGGAGGGCAGGGCGGTCACATTAGTTTGTCCGCAGGCACGGTTGAAAACTGCATCATCAGCGGCGGAGGTGTTAACCGGGGCGCAAAGGGCGGCAACGTCTATATGACTGGTGGCCGGCTTGTTCGTTGCCAGATTCTGGAGGGCAATCTTTCGTAGCTATGGAGCAGGCGTTTATGCGTCCGGTGGCGTTGTGGACTCCTGCCTCATGAAGAACAACATATGCTATAACAAAAGCACCGGTGCCGGAATCTGTGCGGATGGAACGGCGAAAGTCGTCAACTGCACTCTTGCCGGCAACACAGCATCATCATACAGCAGCGGCGCATACAACTATTCGGCGGGCATTTATGTCAACAGTGCAAACGCAATGGTGGTGAACAGCGTCATATACGGCAACGGCGACAATTCCGCGCTGTCCAACTTCGGCACCGCGAACCTCGGGAGATTCTTCTACTGTGGCTCGGCGGTGACGAACGAGTCCTGCGCGACATGGACGGTGCTGACGGACGCGGACTTTGTCAATGTCTCCGCTGGCAATATGCGCCAAAAGCGCGACTCGAGGCTCATCGGCCGCGGCACAACGGATGAGAATTATCGTCCCTCCGATTGTTCGCCGCTGGACCTCGACGGCAACGAGCGCGTCATCAACAGACGCATCGACCTCGGTTGCTGGGAGGTTTTGACTGGCATCGGATCCGTCTACATTCTCCGCTGACCTAGCCCAAGGGATTTGTCTTCTCCCTGCGCTAAACGCGGCGCTTTTACACCGCGGCAAAATCCCCGTCTGAATTGCCAAAGGCAAAACAGGCGGGGGTCTTCATTACCCGGTTCGTCAAGTAGGACGTGCACCCTGTAGTTGACGTTTGTTCTTTTGGTTCGTCAATTGCTGGACACTCTTGAGCTTGCGTTGGCGGGTGCTGAGAGGGCGATGGCGGACCGCGCGGAATCATCATCTCGGCGCTCACCGTCAAGGCCAGCGCACATCCGGCCGCCATGGCCGCCAACCGGCGCAGCAATCGCATTCTTGGTAC
>CADCCW010000021.1 GCA_902800055.1 uncultured bacterium | reverse complement strand
GCTAACCCAGCGATCCCGTTCGACTTGCATGCCTAATCCACGCTACCAGCGTTCGTTCTGAGCCAGAATCAAACTCTCAGAAAAAGATCTTGAGTTTTTAATATGCTCTCACACAAACATCTACTGTCTTCTCAAACATCCATATTTCAAAGAGCGATGTCCCCCCCCCTTGGGGGCGAACGGGTGTGTAGTATATCATAAATCGTCGTTGGTGCGCAAGGGGGTATTTTAAAAAATTTTTAAAAGCCGTTTGGCAGGGTTTATAGGACCGCAAAAACGGCGTCGCGCTAGGGCAGATGGGACTTGCGGAAGGAGCGGAAATAGGCACCCTTCGGGTCGTGGCCGGTCGCAAGCGTCTGGAGGTGCAGGTAGGATGGACCGAACGGCGACTTGCCCTCGGTCTTGAGCGAAAGCGCACGGGCGATGCCGTTGGTGGAGCACGAGAGCTCCGCCGTGCCGGCCGACCAGTCCCAGCTCAGCCGGAGAACCTGCCACTTCCCCTTCCCGCCCAGCGTCTCCGCCGTCACCGGAATCGCGAGCGCCGCCTCCTCGCCGACGAACTCGTCGCAGGGGTTGAACCAGCGGTCGCAGAGCGCAAGCTGGAAGCCCTCGCCGTCAACGCGGCACTCGAGCTCGACCTTGCCCTTGAGTCCTGCCGGAAAGTTCCACGCCACGCCCTGGCGGTCGGAGACAAGCCGCTCGTCGCGGATGCGGCAGATTTGCAGCGCCTCGCGCTTGGTGTATGGATTCGTGTCCGGTTCGCGCACCAGCAGAGCCCCTGGCACGCGGTTGAACGCGCAGTGTCCGCTCCAGCCGCGGATATTGCCGTTGAGCGACTTCACGTACAGGTGGTTGGAGAGTCCGTCAAGGCCGTAGCGGAAGTCGTCGAAGCGTTCGGTTTCGTAGAGCCACGCGACGTCGAAGATGCAGATGCGAGCCGCGGCGCCCTGGCCGTAGGGCAAGAGGATCTTGCCGTCAGGCATCTCCATCGGCTGGGTCTGGTGGACGCTCTTGTCGGCCTCGCGCCACGGCCGGTTGCCGTATTCGCGGAAGTCGGCGCAGTTGCGGATGGGGTCGAGCGCAACCTCTCGGAAGCCAATCCAGGTTTTGCCGTCGTCCTCGGAGATCGCCGCGTGGAGCGCGTCGCGGTTGGTGAAGACAGTCTCGCCGCGCCCGTCGAGCTCCGGCTCCCAGAGCTCCGGGTACTCCGACGGGTCGCGCTTCGGCAGCGGCTCGGTGTTGTTCCAGAAGAAGAGGATGCGGCCGTCCCTCAGCTTCAGGAACGTCGGCATGGTGTTGGAGGCGTAGAACATCGGCGCCGGAACCGGGCCCTCCCAAGTCTCGCCGGCGTCCTTCGAGCGGTAGAGGTAGTGGTGGCGGAACGAGGCGCGCGCGGCCATCAGGAGCTCGCCGTTAGCAAGCTCGACGATCGTCGGCTCGCAGCAGCCGTTGTTCCAGCGGAGCGACTTGTCGTGGTAGAGGATGCGGTCGGCGGAGACGGCGTTGGTGACCACCACCTCGTGCCAGGTCTCGCCGTCGTCGGCGGAGATCGCAAGCGCGGGGCGCTCGTAGCCGTCGATCCGTCGCGCGCCGGCGAAGATCCAGCGGCGGGACTTCTCCAGGGGCTGCACTGGACGGAAGAAGTTGAGCGAAGTTGAGGCGGTGTCGTTGGTCCTCACGTCCACCTTGCCGTCAGGACCGTCCTTGGATCGGATGCAGCGCAGGAAGCCGCCCTTCTCGGCCGGCTCGACGACGGTGATGTAGTAGTCGGCCCAGGGGCACTTGGCCATTGCGCCAAGATCGCCCGGCTGGCAGAGCTTCGTCTTCCACGAAAGCCCGCGGTCGCGGGACGAGAGGTAGACTTCGCGCGGCCGGCCGTCCACGAGGTCCTTCCCGTAGTAGCGAATCTCGCCGTCCGGCATCACCACCATCTCCTTGTGGGTGTGGTTGGGCTGCACGGCCACAACGCGCGGCTCGCGGATCGACCGGTAGATGGCCGCGTCCGAGGCGTCCAGCGCAGGCCAAGACGTAGCCAGGACCACGCAAAGCAAGGGCAAGGGCGTCATAGTTTCTCCTCAGTCGTTGTCGTTAGTGCCGGAGACGGGGATCGAACCCGTACTCTCGATTACCGAGAAGCGGATTTTAAGTCCGCCGCGTATGCCATTTCGCCACTCCGGCAGTGCCATGCGCGTATTATAGCAAAAATCGCCATGCGGCGGCTTTCACATTTCCGCGGACATAAGCCTACAGTCGCTCAATCGGTACCTTGCGCGGCGCACCGGGGACGTCGGCCACGAACCGCGGCAGCGCGAGCCCGCCAATCCGCGCGGCGCACCACTCCTCGATCTCGCGCGCCCGCGCAAGCGGCACCGCGAAGCGCTCCATGACGCCAGCGACCGGGTCGCACTGGAAGACGTAGTAGGGGCGGATCCGCGCCGCGGAGAGCGCCCGGATGAGCGCAAGCATCTTCGCCGGCGTGTCGTTTACACCCTTCAAAAGCACGGTCTGCGAGGAGACGGGAATCCCCGCCTCTACCAGCCTCGCCGCGGCCGGCGCGGCTTTCCGCGCCTCGGCAGCGGTGTTGATGTGGACATTGGCCCACACCTTCTTAGAGCGCCCGAGCAGTCGCGCCAGGCGGGCGGTGACGCGGTCGGGCGCGTCAACCGGCGCGCGGGTGCAGATGCGCACCACCTCGACCTGGTCAAGCGCGGCAAAGGCATTTACGAACCTCATCACCTCGCGATCGGAAAGCGTCAGCACGTCGCCGCCGGAAAGCAGCACGTCCCGCACCTCGCGGTGGCGGCGCACGAACTCGACGCAGGCGGCGAGGCGCTCGGGCGTGTCCACGACCTGCGCGCGGCCAAGGATGAACGCGCGCGTGCAGTGGGGGCAACGCGCAAAGCAGCGGTTGGTGGTCATCACCAGCACCCGGTCGCGGAAGCGGCGGAGAAGTCCCGGCGGCAGAGCGTGCTTCGCGCGGAGCTCGCCGAACGGATCGCGGCCGGCAGGTGCGGGGCTACTTCGCCGCTGCATCCGCACCGGCCCTTCCGCCGCCGCGCAGGCCCGAGCGCAGCACCGCGGCAACCACGACGGCCGTCACGACCGCGCCAACGCAGGTCGCGGCAGTGAGGGACAGTCCGCCGGGGATCACGCCCCAGACCTGTCCCTTCGACGGCCACGCCCAGAAGATGAAGGTCGTGATCACCATGCACATGAAGATGCCGGGAATAAGCGTGAACAGGGACTTCGCACCTCGCCCGAGGCGGAGCAGCCACACCGTCGCCGTCATCAGCATGGTGGTCGAGACGAGCTGGTTCATCCAGGCGAAGTAGTTCCAGAGGTGGCCGAAGCTGCCTTTGTCCTTGTTCGACCACCAGAGGAGCGCAGCGACGATGGCGACGAGTGGCAGACAGGTGAGGACACGCGTAGGAACCTTCACCTGGTCAATCCCCGCCTCCTCGCCGAGCGAAAGCCGCGCCGACCTGAGCGCGGTGTCGCCGGAGGTGATCGCCAGCACCACGATCGCCGCGACCGTCACTCCGCCCATCCAGGTGCCGAGGAAGTGGGTGGCGATGTAGCCGAGCACGACCGGCCCCGGGAGCGAGATGTAGTCGGCGTTGAGGTTGTAGATGGCAAGCGCCGCCGCCGCCCAGATCATCGCGATGACGCCCTCGGCGATCATCATGCCGAAGAACGTCGCGCGCGCCTCGCGCTCCGACCGGCAGGTGCGGGCGACAATCGGCGACTGGGTGGCGTGGAAGCCGGAAACTATGCCGCAGGCAATGGTCACGAAAAGGCACGGGAAGAGCGGGTTCTTCGACTGGAATCCGGCAAAGCCAGCGCAGTCGGCGAAGATCTCCGGAGTCCTGAAGCCGGCGACGACGAGCGCGACGGAGATGGCGGCCGAGCCGACGATGAGCAGTGCGCCGAAAACTGGGTATATGCGACCGATGATCTTGTCCACCGGGAAGAGCGTCGCGGCAATGTAGTAGACGAAGATCACTATCACCGCCCACCAGAAGACGTCTGTCCCCGGCAGCCAGTGCTTGTCGATGAGCATTGAGGGGGTGTTTATGAACACGGTCACGCAGAGTAGAAGCGCAAGCATCATGATCCAGGTGAACACTCGGGAGTAGACCGCGCCGAGGTGCTCGCGCACCATCCGCGGCATGTTTGCGCCGTTCATGCGCATCGAAATCATGCCGGCGAAGAAGTCGTGCACCGCGCCCATGAACACGCAGCCCACCGGGATGATGAGAAGCGCCACCTTGCCGAACTTGATGCCGAGGATGACGCCGATGACCGGCCCCACCCCGGCGATGTTCAGGAGCTGGATGAGCATGTTCTTCCACTTCGGCAGCGGCACGTAGTCCACGCCGTCGGGATGGGCGATGCACGGCGTCTTGCGGTCGTCCGGCGGAATCAACCGCTCCACCACCTTGCCGTAGGTGAAGTACCCAAGCGCTAGAAACGCGATGCCTCCGAGAAACCAGCTCATCTTTCCACCCCCTTAGTCCTTTTTCGGCTTCGGCCCGCCGAAGCGGTCGGCGTCCTTGATCGACGGCGCGGTCTCGGAGAAGGAGAAGTCCTTGCCCGGGAGGATCGCGTTGAGGACGATGCCGAGGAGCGCACCGACGGCGAGGCCGGAGAGCGAGATCTTGAGCGAGCCGACCATGAACGCGATCGCGCCCGCCTTCGAGAAGGAGATGCCGAGGGTGAGGACGAGGATGAGCGCCGCGATGAGCATGTTGCGGCTCTTGCCGAGGTCTACCTGGCTCTCGACGAGGTTGCGGACGCCGACCGCCGAGATCATGCCGTAGAGGATGAACGAGACGCCGCCGATCGTCGCGCCCGGGATGGTGCCGATGAAGGCAGAGAACTTCGGGCAGAACGAAACCAGGATCGCGAGGCAGGCGGCGATGCGGATGACGCGCGGGTCGTAGACCTTGGAGAGCGAGAGGACGCCGGTGTTCTCGCCGTAGGTCGTGTTCGCCGGCGCGCCGAAGAGCGAGGCGAGGCAGGTGGCGAGGCCGTCGCCGAGCATCGTGCGGTGCAGACCGGGGTTCTCGAAGAAGTTGCGCTTCACCGTGGAGGAGATCGCCGAGACGTCGCCGACGTGCTCCATGATGGTCGCGAATGCGAGCGGGAAGACGATCGCAATGGCGCTCACGATCCGTCCCCAGTCGGGGCTGGAGAAAAGCGGGAACACCGTGTTCTCCCACTTGACCGGCAGACCGATCCACGCGGCGTTGGCGACGCCAGAGTAGTCAATCGCGTCGCACCAGCCGAACTTGCCGAAGACGACGGCCGCCAGGTAGGAGACAATCACGCCCATCAGGATCGGGATGATCCTGAACATCCCCTTCCCGAAGATCGAGAACGCGATCACCGTGACGATGGCGATGACGGCGACGGGCCAGCTCGAGGTGCAGCTGTTGATCGCGACCGGCGCGAGCACAAGGCCGATGCCGATGATGATCGGCCCCGTCACGACCGGCGGGAAGAACTTCATCACCGTCTTGACCCCGCACGCCTTGACGAACCCGGCCACAATGAAGTAGACGAGCGAGGACGAGGCGACGCCAAGGCAGGCGTACTGGAGCATCGTCGACTTCGAGGCCGTCTCGTAGCCGGCAGTGCCCGCCATGCCCGCCAGCGCAAAGTAGCCGGCGAGGTAGGCGAAGGACGAGCCGAGGAACGCCGGCACCATGCGCTTGGTGACGAGGTGGAAGAGGAGCGTGCCAAGGCCGGCCCAGAGCAACGTCGCGCTCGGGCTGAGGCCGGTGAGGATCGGCACGAGGATCGTCGCGCCGAACATGGCGAACATGTGCTGGACGCCGAGGACGCCCATCTTGGGAAGCCCGAGCGTCCGTGCGTCGTAGACGCCGTCGGACATCAGGAACTTCGCGCGCAGGGTGGCGATCGCCTTCGCCAGCGCCGCGGACTCCTCGGAGGTGACGATGCCGTCCTCCTCGATGTCGATGAGCAGTTTCTCGAAGGCCGCGAGGTCCGGATCCGCCGCGGCGAACGGGTGGACGAGCCCGATCAGCGCGCGGGTCTCGTTGATGTCCGCGCGTCCGTCCTCGAAGGTGAACTTCTCCGCGGCCGTCACGAGCTGCAAGAGCGTCCAGTTGCTTGCGTTCTGCTGTGTTGCCATTGTCTTTGTCCTTTTGGAAAACTGTCTCAGAGCCTGGTCAGGAGGTCGTTGCGGTAGAGTGCACGCACCGCGTCGCAGTCAAGCGTGTGCCCGGCGCGGAAGCTCACCACCGTGCCGACGAAGCGGTCTGCCCCGGTCAGCGAGAGCGCTGCCATAAGGTCGAGGGTGGCGCGGTGCCAGACCGGCTCGAGGTACTTCGTCCCCAGCTGATAGCGCGGCGAGGTGTAGTACCTGCGTCGGCCATGGATGAGGATGTTCTTGTCGTTATAGCCAAGGTTGCGGGTGGAGGCGAGCAGCTTGCCCACCGTCTTGGCTAGGATGTACTGCTTGCGCGTCGCGTTGGTGCGCGCGTAGGCGGCGTAGCGGAAAGTCTCCGGCGTCGCGTCGAAGAGCACCCGCTGGCAGCCGATTACCGTGTTCCAGCGGATCGCGCAGTCGATGCGCAGGTTGCGCTCGCCGTCCTCCGCTGGCAGGAAGAGGAGAAAGTCCCCGCGCGAGCCGCCAAACGCCACCGGCTCGCGCACGGTGACGAAGGTGGCGTCTGCCAAGGTCTCCACCACCTTCGCGTGGTCGATCGCCTTGACGAGCGGCATTGACGAGTCGTTGAAGAGCGGCGGGTCGCCGGAATTGACCTTGATGAGCACGTTGTCCACCCCCAGCCCCGCCCGGAGCGCGATGATGTGCTCCACCATGCGCAGGTAGTTGTGGGATGAGCCCGAGCGCAGCACCAGGTTCTGCGCGCTCGTCCAGAGGTTGGCGATGTCAACCTGGGTGTCAAGCTGCTCGGGGTGGTCCATGCGGCGGATCCACCAGCCGGGCTTCGCGGACGGCGCGAAGGTGAGCGTCTGCTTCTCGCTCCCCTCGAAGGTGCCGACGCCGGCGACAGATGCTTCGCCGGCGAGGGTGGTGCGCCTAAGGCTGAACGGACATTCGCGCGATGGCGCAAGCCGCGTTTCGTCGATCGGCTGGGCGCGGAAGGCCTCGTAGGCGGCGCGGATCGCCGCCTCGCTGCCGATCACGGTGCGTCCGATTTGGTATTCGGGAAGGGAATTCATTTTCCGGCTTCGGCGCTCGGCAGCTCGCAGCTCGTTCCGTTGCACACGGGCGTTTCGACGCGCTTGGCGCCGGGCATGGGCTTGTCCGCAGCCTTGGCGCGCTTCACGCCCTTGCGCTTCGCCTCGCGCTGCTGAAGGTACTCCTCGAGCGAAATCCCCGCCTTCTCCGCGGCTATCTTGTCGCGCTCGAGCATCTTCGCCTTGGTGACCTCGCGCAGCTTGGCGTTCTGAGCCTCCTTGTCGAGCTTGGACCATTCCTCGAAGCTCATGCCTGCGGCCTTGGCCATCTTCTCGCCGCGCTGGCGGCGTAGCTCCTCGACCGTAATTCCCTTCTCTTTCGCAGCGGCCTCCTCGGCGGCGGCGACCCTAGCCTCTATCGCCTTCCTCCGCGCCTCGATACGCTCCTGCTGCTTGCGCTTCATTTCCGCGATCTTCGCCTCGCGCTCCTCCGGAGTGAGCTTCTTGTCCTTGGCGACGTCGGACACCTTAAGCGTTTTTGCCGTCCGCTTCTCGACTGCGGCGGTCTTCTCGGCGGGAGTCGTCGGCGGCTCGTCGGCGGCGAAAGAAGCGCCAAACGCAAGTGCGGCAATGGCGGAGATGGCGATGGTTTTCATGTTTTTCTGCTCCAGTGGTTGGAATATGGAGCATATTATACCATAAAAATCATCGCCGCGGCCGGCTACTTGACGGTCGAATGCCACTCCTGCAGCGAGCGGGGCGGCACGGCTTCCAACGAGGCGGTCGCCGCCATGCCGCGCACCGCCTCGGCGAAGCCGGCGAGCGTCGTCGTCACCGGGACTCCGGCGAGCGTCGCGGCCGTGCGAATCTTGACGCTGTCGTGCGCGGCGCTCTCGCCGTCCTCGCGCGTGTTGACGATCCACTTCACCTTGCCGCGCCGGATGAGGTCGAGCGTGTTGGGGCTGCCGAGCGGGATCTTGTAGAGGGCGTTCGACTCGATGCCGGCCTTCCAGAGCGCCGTGGAAGTGCCGCGGGTCGCCCAGATCTCGTAGCCGAGCTTATCCAGCGTCTTGGCGAGCTCAACGACCTCGGCCTTGTCTTCGTCGCGGATGCAGAGGACGATTCCGCCCTGGCCCGGCAGCGGCAGCGGGCTCCCCGCCGCGATCTGGCTCTTGTAGTAGGCCGTCGCCGCGTCCGCGCCGAACGCCATCACCTCGCCGGTCGACTTCATCTCCGGCGTCAGCGTGATGTCCGCGCCCGGGAACTTCACGAACGGGAACACCGCCTCCTTGGCGCAGAAATATGGTTTGGTAGTTTGGTGGTTAGGTGGTTGGGTGTGTAGCCGCTCGCCGGCCATGCACCTGGCGGCGGTGCCGGCGAGCGACCAGCCGACAGCCTTTGAGACAAAGGGCACGGTGCGCGAGGCGCGCGGGTTCACCTCGATCATCCACACCTCGCCGTCCTTGACTGCCAGCTGGATGTTCATGAGTCCGCAGACGTTGAGCTTCTCCGCGAAGGTGCGCGCGATGCGCTCGACCTCGGCGATCGTCTCCGCCGCAAGCGACACCGGCGGCGTGACCGCGGCGGCGTCGCCGGAGTGGCATCCCGCAGCCTCGACGTGCTCGAGGATCGCGCCGACGACGCAGGTCTTGCCGTCCGCGACGCAGTCCACGTCGAGCTCGATCGCGTGGGTGAGGAACTTGTCGATGAGGATGGGGCGGCCCTCCGAGATCTTGACCGCCTCCTCGACGTACTCACGGAGCCGGTCCTCGTGGTAGACGATCGCCATGCCGCGTCCGCCGAGGACGAAGCTCGGGCGCACGAGGACGGGATAGCCGATCTCCCCGGCGATCTTCAGGGCGTCGTCGACGGAGTGGGCGATTCCGCTCGGCGGCTGCTTCACGCCCACTTCGTTGACGAGGGCGCGGAAGAAGTCGCGGTCCTCGGCGAGCGCGATGTCGTGGGGCGACGTGCCGAGGACGTTCACGCCGGCCTCGGCGAGGCGCTCGGCGAGGTTGAGCGGGGTCTGGCCGCCGAACTGGACGATCGCGCCGTCGCACCGCTCGCGCTCGTAGATCTCCATCACGTCCTCGAAGGTTAGCGGCTCGAAGTAGAGCCTGTCGGAGGTGTCGTAGTCGGTCGAGACGGTCTCGGGGTTGGAGTTGACCATCACCACCTCGATGCCCATCTTGCGGAGCGCGAAAGCCGCGTGGCAGCAGCACCAGTCGAACTCGATTCCCTGGCCGATGCGGTTTGGCCCCCCGCCGAGGACCATGATTTTATGTTTTTGCCGCAAAGTACGCAAAGAGCGCAAAGGGCGTTCTGTCTTTGCGTTCTCTGCGTTCTCTGCGGCTAACGAATAATATGAATAGTAATACGGTGTTTTTGCCTCGAATTCGCCGGCGCAGGTGTCGACCTCGCCGAACTCGGGGCGGATGCCAAGGGCAAGGCGATTCTTCCGCACCGTAATCTCGTCGGTGTCGATCGCCGCGGCAATCTCCTTGTCGCTGAAGCCGAACGCCTTCGCCTGGCGCAACAAATCCTCATCCAGCTTTGCGCCCTTTGCGTTCTTGGCGGCCAAATACTTCCTGAACGCCTCGATCTCGTCGAGCTCGCGCTTGAACCACGGGTCGAAGCCGGCGGCGTCGTGTCCCGCGAGCGGCGCCTCCAGCGACCTGACCGCCTTCAGGTACGCCTGCTTGAAGGTGCGGCCGATGGCCATTGCCTCGCCGACGGACTTCATCTGGGTGCCGAGGCTCTTGTCGGCGCCCGGGAACTTCTCGAAGGTGAAGCGCGGCACTTTCACGACCACGTAGTCGAGCGCGGGCTCGAAGCAGGTCGGGGTCACCTGGGTGATGTCGTTCTTGAGCTCGTCGAGCGTGTAGCCGACGGCGAGGAGTGCGGCGATCTTGGCGATCGGGAAGCCCGTCGCCTTCGACGCGAGCGCGGACGAGCGCGAGACGCGCGGGTTCATCTCGATGATGATGCGCCGGCCGGTCTTCGGGTTGACCGCCCACTGCACGTTGGAGCCGCCGGTCTCGATGCCGATCTTCTCGAGGACGCGGATGGAGTCGTCGCGCATCGCCTGGTATTCGCGGTCGGTCAGCGTCTGGATCGGCGCGACGGTGATCGAGTCGCCGGTATGGACGCCCATCGGGTCCATGTTCTCGATGGAGCAGACGATGACGGCGTTCCCCGCCTTGTCGCGCATTACCTCCATCTCGAATTCCTTCCAGCCGATGAGCGACTCCTCGATCAGCACCTCATGGTTGAGCGACGCCTCGAGTCCGCGCGAGACGATCTCGCGGAACTCACCCTCGTCGTGCGCGATGCCGCCGCCGGTGCCGCCGAGGGTGAAGCCGGGGCGGATGATGAGCGGCCACGAGCCAATCTCCGCCGCGATCCGCTGCGCCTCCTCCGGCGAATGGGCGCTCCCCGACTTCGGCATGTCGAGTCCGAGCTCCGACATGGCGGCCTTGAAGAGGTTGCGGTCCTCGGCGCGCGCGATGGCCTCGGCGTTGGCGCCGATCATCTCGACGCCGCATTCCGCGAGGACGCCGGACTTCGCCAGCCCCGTCGCCACGTTGAGCGCGGTTTGGCCGCCGAGCGTCGGGAGCAGCGCGTCCGGGCGCTCCTTACGGATGATCGCGGCGACGGAGTCGACGGTCAGCGGCTCGATGTAGGTCGCCTCGGCCATCTCCGGGTCGGTCATCACCGTCGCCGGGTTGGAGTTCACGAGGACGATCTCGAATCCCTCGCGCCGCAGCGCCTTCACGGCCTGGCAGCCCGAGTAGTCGAACTCGCAGCCCTGGCCGATGACGATCGGCCCCGAGCCGATGATAAGGATTTTCCTCAGGTCCGTGCGCTTCATTTCTGCTTCTTGCCTTTCAGCGCCGCCGCGACGAGGCCGAGGAAGAGCGGGTGCGGGGCGGTGGGGCGGCTCTTGAACTCTGGGTGGAACTGTCCGGCGATGAAGTACGGGTGCGACGGCAGCTCGACGATCTCCACGAGCTTGCCGTTGGGCGAAAGGCCGCTTACCTTGAGCCCGGCCGCCTCGAGCCGCTCGCACGCCTCGCTGTCGTAGGCGAGCTCGTAGCGGTGGCGGTGGCGCTCGGAGATTTCCGCCTGGCCGTATAGCTTTGCGGCCAGCGAACCTTTCTTCAGGACGCAGGGATAGGCGCCGAGGCGCATCGTGCCGCCTTTCTGGGTGACGCCGCGCTGCTCCTCCATGAGGTCGATGACCGGATGCGTCGTGTGCTCGTCGAACTCGGTCGAGTTGGCGTCAGCCCAGGAGAGGACGTCGCGGGCGTACTCGATGACGGTGCACTGCATGCCGAGGCAGATGCCGAGGAATGGTATCTTGTGCTTGCGCGCGTACCTGATCGCCGCGATCTTGCCCTCGACGCCGCGCGAGCCGAACCCGCCCGGCACAAGAATGCCGTCGATGTTTGATAATTTTTTGCTGCTCTTTGCGTTCTCTGCGTTCTTTGCGGCTACAAGTTCTTCCGCTTCGATCGGCACGACCTCCACCTTGCAGTCGTTCGCCATGCCGGCGTGCTGCAGCGCCTCGTGGACCGACTTGTAGGCGTCGCGGATGGCGATGTACTTGCCGACGAGCGCGATGCGGCAGTGCTTCTTCGGCTGCGTCGCCTTCCGGACGAGCGTGTCCCAGACGGTGTGCTTCACCGGCCAGATGTCGAGGTGGAGCTGCCGCAGGACCTGCTCGTCGAGTCCCTGCTTCCTGAGTTCGCGCGGCACTGCGTAGACCGAGTCGGTCACGTCCTGCTCCTCGATCACGCACTCCGGCCTCACGTTGCAGAAGAGGGCCAGCTTTTGCTTGTGCTCCTCGGGAATCGGCATCTCCGTGCGGCAGACGAGGATGTCGGGGATGATGCCGATGTTGCGGAGCTGTCCCACCGAGTGCTGCGACGGCTTGGTCTTGAGCTCGCCTGCGGCCTTCAGGTAGGGAACGAGCGTCAGGTGCACGAAGCAGGTGTTCTCGATGCCCTCCTCGAAGCGGAACTGCCGCGCCGCCTCGAGGAACGGCAGCGACTCGATGTCGCCGGAGACGCCTCCGATCTCGCAGAGGACGATGTCGCAGTCGTGCTCGCCGGCGGAATGGATCGCCGCCTTGATCTCGTCGGTGATGTGCGGCACGACCTGCACCGTACCTCCGAGGTATCCGCCCGCGCGCTCGCGCGCGAGGACGGCGGAGTAGATGCGGCCCGAGGTGTAGTTGGACGCCTTGGTGCAGGTGACGCCGGCGAAGCGCTCGTAGTGGCCGAGGTCGAGGTCGGTCTCCGCGCCGTCGTCGGTCACGAACACCTCGCCGTGCTGGTAGGGCGACATCGTGCCTGGGTCGACATTGAGGTACGGATCGAGCTTCTGCATGAAGACCTTGTAGCCGCGCGACTTGAGGAGCAGCGCGAGCGAAGCCGAGGTGATTCCCTTGCCGAGCGAGCTCACGACGCCGCCGGTGATGAACACGTATTTGACTTGCTTTTTCATGGCTGTTGTTTTTGCCGCAGAGAACGCAAAGAGCGCAAAGGCTTTGCGTACTATGCGTTCTTTGCGGCTTTTATCATCGATTTGAATTGGTTAAATAGGTAGTTGGAGTCGTGCGGACCGGGGCAGGCCTCGGGATGGTACTGCACCGAGAACGCCGGGAGCGTCTTGTGCCGGACGCCCTCGATCGACCCGTCGTTGAGGTTGACGTGCGTGACTTCGAGGCAGTCCGGCACCGACTCCGGGATGACGGCGAAGTTGTGGTTCTGGCTGGTAATCTCCACCTTGCCGGTCTTCAGGTTCTTTACCGGATGGTTGCAGCCGTGGTGGCCGAACTTGAGTCTGCCCGTCTTCGCGCCGCAGGCAAGCGAGAGAAGCTGATGCCCCAAACATATACCCATCATAGGAATAGGCTGGATGTTTCTAACACAGAGACTCTTCTCACTTTGTGTCTCTGTGTCTTTGTGCCTCTGTGTTAAGACCCCCAACCCCAACAACTTTCTGATATTCTCGATGGCGTATGTGACTGCAGCCGGGTCGGCTGGGCCATTCGAGAGGAACACGCCGTCGGGAGCCAGAGCAAGCACTTCCTCGGCTGGCGTCTTTGCCGGCACGACCGTGACCTTCGCCCATGACGCAAGCGACCGGAGGATGTTCAGCTTGACGCCGAAGTCGTAGCAGACGATGTGGGGCAAGGTTCCCTTTGCGGACAGGAATTCATACGCCTTCTCGCAAGTAACCTTCGCTGCATAGTCTTGTCCGTCAAGCCCTTCCCATTCGCAAGCCTTCGCAATCGCCTCCTCTTCCCTCTTCCCTGTTCCCTGTTCCCTCTTCCCTGTTCCCTGTTCCCTCTTCCCTGTTCCCTCTTCCCCAACACACAAATACGCCTTCCGGTTACCGTGCTCGCGGATGTGCAGCGTCAGCGCCCGGGTGTCCACGCCGTAGATGCCCGGTACGCCGTTCTCGGCGAGATATTCGCCGAGGCTCTTTTCGCTGCGCCAGTTGCTGGGTTCAGTGAGGTCGCCGATGACGAGCCCCGACAGAAAAAGTCCCCGGGACTCGACGTCCTCGGGGTTGATGCCGTAGTTGCCGACTTCGGCGGTGGTGAGGGTGACGAACTGTCCGGCGTAGGAGGGGTCGGTCAGGATCTCCTGGTAGCCGCTCATCCCGGTGTTGAAGACGACCTCGCCGAGCGCATCTTTCTTCGCGCCGAACGCGACGCCGTGGAATACGGCTCCGTCGTCCAGCGCGAGGAACGCCTTCCGTTCCCGCTCGTTCTTCCATTTCTCCTCGTAGTTCATTGCCATAGCTCAGCTAGTAAGATCTTTCATTTTTTTTGTCAAGATAGTTCTTGATCGCCTGATGCAGGACCTTGTAGCCTCCTGTCGTCGGGTAGTCTCCGGTGAAGTACCAGTCCCCGGTTGCGCCGCTCAGGCATTGGCGAAGGTTGTCGACGGTTTGGTAAACGACCTTGACTTCCGCCTTCATGCCGGGTGGCGTCAGAAGCCGTGCAATTTCCGCGCAGTGCTCCTCTTCGGTGAAGCGGGCATATAGCTTGGCAAGAGGATTGTTAAACCGTGCGGAACATGAAGAAACGTGTAAGGATTTCTCTAGCGCTTCGTGCAACACCCGTTCCCCGTTCCCCATTTCCCTCTCTTCTCTCTTCCCTGTTCCCTGTTCCCTCTTCCCTGTTCCCTCTTCCCTATCCAACAAATTCACGAGCGCCTTGAACGCAACTAGTTCTCCCAAGGTGGACATGTCGATGCCATAGCAGTCGGGATAGCGGATCGGCGGTGCGGAGGAAGCGACGACGATCCGCTTCGGCCCCAGTCGGTCCAGCATCGGCAGGATCGCGTTCTTCATCGTGTTGCCGCGGACGATCGAGTCGTCCAGCACCACGAGAGTGTCCTGGCCGGGGCGCACCAGCCCATATGTGACGTCGTAGACGTGCTTGTAGAACTCGCGCCGCGCCGCGGCGTCGGCGATGAAGGTGCGGAACTTCGCGTCCTTCACCGCCACCTCTCCAAACCGCGGAAGCAATTTATCTCTCTGTGTCTTTGTGTCTCTGTGCCTCTGTGTTAAAATTCCATTGATCAGTTCTTCCAATAGCCCGTGGAAGGCGATGCGGGCGGAGTTGGGGATGTAGGAGAAGAAGATGTCCTCGATCGGCGCGTCCGCCGCGGCGAGGACCTGCGGCACCAGCGCCGCGCCGAGCGCCTTGCGCTCGCGGTGGATGTCGGCGTCGTTGGCGCGGGAGAAGTAGATGCGCTCGAAGGTGCAGCTACGCTGTTGTGGTTTGGTGGTTTGGTGGTTTGGTGGTTTGGTGGTTGGTGGACATATCTCTTCGCCCAAACGCTCAAACTTCACTTCGCCCTCCGGCGAGACGACAAGCGTCTGGCCAGGCGGAAGCTCCTTCACCGCCTCCGGCGGCACGTCGAAAGCGGCCTGGATCGCAGGGCGCTCGCTGGCTACCGCCACCACCTCGTCGTCGAAGTAATACCAGCCAGGCCGGATGCCGTGCGGGTCGCGCGTCGCAAACGCCCAGCCGTCGCCGGTCATGCCGCAGAGCGTCCACGCCCCGTCGGCGTTGGCGAGCGCGGAGGAGAGTGCTGCGGACAAGTTGCTTTCGCCGCGCGAAAGCAATTTCTCAAGTTCTTTCGCGATCAGTTCGCAGATGAGGTAACCGTCGGACTTGCTGGTCGGGAAGAATCCGTGGCGGCTGTAGTCCTCGAACAGCTCCGGTGCGTTGGTGAGGTTGAAGTTGCCCGCAAGGAGCAGGGTGTGGGCAAGCTCGCTCGACTCGTGGACGAACGGATGGCAAAACGCCACGTCGTTTTTCCCGAACGTGGCGTAGCGGAGATGACCGAGGAAGATCCTTTCGACACCGGATCCCGCAAACAGGCTTTCGGCGGCGTTCCGGTTCCGTTTGCCTATCGCCGCCAGCACGTCCGCCAGCGGCGTCGCCGAGGCGGACTTGGCGATCCAGTATGGCGCCTCGCCAGGGGCGGGATGGTCTTTCATGATTGCCGCGCCCGCCCCGTCCTGTCCGCGGTTGTGCTGCTTTTCCAGGAGCAGCGAGAGCTTGGTGCCGCCAAAGTCGCCGACGCCGCCGGCGGTGGCCTTCCTCAGGACCACCATCGCCACGGCGCATTCGTGTTTCAGTTCCTCGGACATGGCTTGCTATTCTGCCGGCACTGCCTTTCCGCTGGCGAGGGCGCGAACCACTAGCGATGCGCCGGAAGCGCAGTCGCCGACGCAGTAGATGCCGCGCTCTGGTGCCGCGACAAGCGCAGTGCGCGGCGTCTGCGCAAGGGCGAGCTGCGCAACGATCGGATTGTCCTTAGGCACCCCCGTAAAGCCCATCGCGAGAAAGACGAGGTCGGCCTTGATCAGCTCCTTGGAGCCGTCGACGGCCTTGAACTTGAGCGGCCTGCCCTCGGGCGAAAACTCCCATTCCACGGTCTCGACCTCCACGCCGGAGACCTTGCCTTCACCCGTGAACTTGAGCGAGTTGAGGTTCCACCGCCGCTCGCAGCCTTCCTTGTGGCTGGAGCTGGTGCGGAGCATATACGGCCAGAGCGGCCAAGGCGTCGACGGATCGCGCTCGTCCGGCGGCCGCGGCATGATTTCGATCTGGGTCACCGACTTCGCGCCCTGGCGTATCGCCGTGCCGACGCAGTCGCTCCCGGTGTCGCCGCCGCCGATCACGAGCACCCGCTTCCCCTTCGCGTCAATCGGCGTCGCGGCGATTTCGCCGGTCAGGAACCGGTTCTGACCTTCGAGATACTCGAGGGCGAGGTGGATGCCTGCAAGTTCGCGCCCTGGGATCTTCAGGTCGCGCGCGGCGGGGGTGCCGATGGCGACGACGACCGCATCGTTTTCCTTCGCAAGCCACTCCGCCGAGATGTCGCGGCCGACCTCGCAGCCGGTCACGAAGCGGATGCCCTCGTCCTCGAGCACCTTGCGGCGGCGGGAGACGAGCGACTTGTCGAGCTTGAAGCACGGGATGCCGTAGCGGAGAAGCCCGCCGATGTCCGCGCGCCGTTCGTAGACGGTGACTCGCCATCCGCGGCGCCGAAGCGTGACCGCGGCGGAAAGACCGGCGGGGCCCGCGCCGATCACCGCGGCGGACTTGCCGTTTTCCTTGACGGGCGGACGCGGCACCACCCAGCCGTTCGCAAACGCCGTCTCGATGATGCGCTTCTCGGACTGGCGGATCATCACCGCCTCCTCGTCGAGTCCGTGCACACACGACGCCTCGCAGAGCGCGGGGCAGATGCGCGAAGTGAACTCCGGGAAGTCGGAATGCTCCGAGAGGAGCTCGTAGGCAAGCCGCCAGTTGCCCTGGGCGACGGCGCGGTTCTGGTCCGGCACCAGGTTGCCGAGCGGGCAGCCGTAGGCGTGGCAGAACGGCTGGCCGCAGTTCATGCAGCGCGACGTCTGTTCCTTCAGGGCGGCGTCTGGAAGGAGGGTTTCGACCTCCTTCCAGTCGCCTTTGCGCTCTTCCGCGGGCCGGTATATGTCCTTGATTCTTTCCATGTCTGATTCGTCCGAACCCGAGGTCCGCGGCAATTAGTAGAGGAACAGCATGTCGCGGTACTTCGGCAGCGGCCAGCGCTTGCCGTCGACCCGCTTCTCCATGGCGTCGACCGTGGTCCTCAGCGCGCGCATCGCGGCGATGATCACGCCGATGTCGCTACCGCCGAGGGCCTCCTCGATGTCGTGGATCTCGAGCCGCAGCGCATCCAGTCCGGCGCCGAGCTCGACCAGGCTCTCGCGCAGGGCGGTGGTACCGGACGACACGCCGACCTTCTCGGCCCGCGCGAAGGCGTCCGCCGTCTCGAGGTACTCGGCCTTGACCGCCGGGAACACCATCTCCGAGGCGATGTCGCGGGCACAGGCGCCCTCGATGCGGATCTTCTTCTCGTATTCCTCGAGGAAGATCTCGTGGCGGCTCTCCAGCTCGCGGCCGGTCATCACGCCGTACTTGGCGAAGAGGGCGATGTTCTCCTTCTTCCCAAGCGCGGCGAGCGCGGACGGGGTGTCCGGCGCGTTGGGGAGCCCGCGCCTGGCGGCCTCCTCCGGCCACTCGGCCTCGTAGCCGTTGCCGTTGAAGACGACGCGCTTGTGGGCCTTGAGCGATGCCTGCAGGATCTTCTGCAGCGCGTTGTGGAACGCGGGGGTGTGCTCGCCGGGCTTCGCCTTGCCGGCGACCTTGGCCTTCTCGAGCTCGCCGGCGATGCGGTCGACCGCCTCGGCGACGATGGTGTTGAGGACCGTCATCGGACCCGAGCAGCAGATGGTGGAGCCCGGCGCGCGGAACTCGAACTTGTTGCCGGTGAAGGCGAAAGGCGAGGTGCGGTTGCGGTCGGTCGCGTCCTTGGGGATCACCGGCAGGGTGTCGACGCCGATCTTCATCGCGCCGCCGCCCTTGGACTTCGCGCCTCTGCCGTTCTCCAGCCGGTCGAGGACTTCCGCGAGCTGGTCGCCAACGTAGATCGAGATGACGGCCGGCGGCGCCTCGTTCGCGCCGAGGCGGTGGTCATTGCCGGCGCCGGCGACGGACGCCCTCAAGAGGTCCGCGTGCCGGTCAACCGCCTCGATGACGGCGATGAGCATCGTCAGGAACACGGCGTTCTCGTCCGGGTTGGTGCCGGGGTCGAGCAGGTTCTTGCCGCCGTAGGCGACCGACCAGTTGTTGTGCTTGCCCGAGCCGTTGACGCCGGCGAACGGCTTTTCGTGGAGGAGGCACTTGAAGCCGTGCTTCTCGGCGACGTTGCGGAGCGCGTCCATGATGAGCATGTTGTGGTCGCTCGCCAGGTTAAGCTCCTCGAACTGCGGCGCAAGCTCGAACTGCGCGGGCGCGACCTCGTTGTGGCGCGTCTTGGCGGGGATGCCGAGCTTCCAGAGCTCGCGCTCGACGTCGTTCATGAACGAGAGCACGCGGTCCGGGATGGTGCCGAAGTAGTGGTCCTCGAGCTGCTGGCCCTTGGCGGACGGCGCGCCGAAGAGCGTGCGGCCGGTGAGCACGAGGTCGGGGCGCTTCTTCCAGTACTCCTTGTCGACGAGGAAGTACTCCTGCTCCGCCCCGAGCGTGCAGCCGGTGTGCGCCTCGCCGCGGCCGAAGAGCTTCATCAGGCGCTTGAGCGACTTGTCGAGCGCCTGCATCGACCTGAGGAGCGGCGTCTTCTTGTCGAGCGACTCGCCGGTGTAGGCGCAGAACGCGGTCGGGATGCAGAGCGTCGCGCCGTTCGAATGGCGCTTGATGAAGGCGGGGCTCGTCGGGTCCCACGCCGTGTAGCCGCGGGCCTCGAAGGTGGAGCGGATGCCGCCCGAGGGGAAGGACGAGGCGTCTGGCTCGCCGACGATGAGGTTCTTGCCGCTGAAGAGCATGATCGGCTCGCCGTCCTTCAGCTCCAGGAACGAGTCGTGCTTCTCGGCGGTGGAGCCGGTCATCGGCAGGAACCAGTGGGTGTAGTGGGTGGCGCCGCGGTCCATCGCCCAGTGGCGGATGCCGTGCGCGACCTCGTTCGCGATCGACGGATCGAGCGGCTTGCCTTCGCGAATCGTCGCCTGGAGCTTCTTCGCCGTGTCCTTGCTTAGGTAGGTCTTGATGGCCTCTTCGCCGAATACGTCTTCGCCGAAGCGCGTGGCTTTCTTGGTCTCTTCCGTCATGGTTGTTCCTTTCTGTGGTGGCGAATCGACATCGACCGCCGGTCGCAGTTGTCTTAGCATAAGCCGTGCCAAGCCAGATGTACACGGAATTGAGCGGCAAAGTCTTACACCTTGCGTTGCTACACCGTAGCGGCAATTACATTAATTGTAATCAACGGGCGGTTTCACGCCCCATATGCACATTGGCACGCATTGTGCTAATAAATCTCCAATGCCGCGCAGGTGAGCGGCAGCGCAACTATAAGGAAAGAAAACGGGCAGGAAAATCCGACCATGGACCAGCAAGAAATCAACGGACTCTACCGGCGAGAATACGAGCACGACGCGTGCGGCGTGGGGATGGTGGCCAATCTCTCGGGCAAGGCGAGCCACGAAATCGTCGTCCACGGCATGACAATCTTGAAGCGGCTGATGCACCGCGGCGCCACCGGCAACGATCCCGAGACCGGCGACGGCGCCGGCCTGCTGCTGAAGATTCCGCACCAGTTCTTTGGGAAGTTTTTAGCCGCAAAGGTCGCAGAGCCCTTCGGAATCGCGATGATCTTTGGCGGCGAAGGCGAGGAAAAGAATATCGAGAAAGTCGTGAAGGACGAGGAGTGCAAGGTCCTTGGCTGGCGCGACGTGCCGACTAATCCCGACGCCATCGGCCATGATGCCCGCGCCGTCATGCCGCGGATAAGGCAGCTGTTTATAGCCGCAAAGAACGCAAAGAACGCAAAAGAGTCGGTAGGCAAAGAAGATTCGGCTTTCGAGCGTAAACTTTACATCATCCGCCGGCAGATCGAAAAGGCGACGGAAAGCGTCTATGTCTGCTCCTGCTCCTCGCGCACCGTCGTCTACAAGGGGCTGCTGCTGGCTACGCAGATCGAGAAGTTCTACCCCGACCTCTCCGACCCCGACTTCGTCTCCCCTTTCGCCATCGTCCACCAGCGCTACTCCACCAACACCTTCCCTTCGTGGGAGCTCGCCCACCCCTTCCGCGCCATCGCCCACAACGGCGAGATCAACGCGCTCAAGGGGAACCTCAACGCGCTCGCCGCGCGCGAGTCGTCGCTCGCCTCGGCGCTGTTCGGCGACGAAATTAAGAAGCTCCTGCCAGTCGTGCACGGCGGACAGTCTGACTCCGCCTCGCTCGACAACATGTTCGAGCTGCTCGTCGCCGCCGGCCGCGACGCACCGCACGCGATGATGATGCTCATCCCGCAGGCCTGGGGCGCAAAGTACCACATGGGCCACGACGTGCGCGCGTTCTACGAATACCACTCGGCGCTGATGGAGCCGTGGGACGGTCCCGCGGCGGTCGCGTTCACCGACGGCATCGGCCTGGGCGCGGCGCTTGACCGCAACGGCCTCAGGCCCGCCCGCTGGACGCTGACGACCGACGGGCTCTTCGTCCTCGCCTCCGAAACCGGCGTCCTCGACATCCCGCCGGAATCAGTCGCCCGTCACGGTCGCCTCCGCCCCGGCTCGATCCTCTGGCTCGACCTTGCCAACCACCGGCTGATGGAGGACGCCGAACTCAAGACTTTCTACGCCCGCCGCCGCCCCTATCGCCGCTGGGTGAAGGAGAACCACATCCCGGTCACCGGCCTTTTCGACGAGATTGTGCCGTCGAAGACGGGGATCGGGGAACAGGGAACAGGGAACGGACTTGCAAGCGAACAGCGGCGCTTCGGCTGGACGCTCGAGGACGTCGAGCTCCTTCTCCGCCCGATGGCGGAAACCGGCCACGAGCCCGTCGGCGCGATGGGAAACGACGCGGCGCTCGCTTGCCTCAGGAAATCCGGGCGCTTCTGCCTGTTCGACTATTTCCACCAGCTGTTCGCGCAGGTGACGAACCCGCCGATCGACCCGATCCGCGAAGAGCTCGTGATGTCGATCATGACCTACATCGGCAACCTCGAGAACATCCTCGCGGAAACCCCGGAACACGCCCGGCTCGTCAAGATGACGCGCCCGGTGCTCACCGACGACGAACTGCGGCGGCTCAAGAACATACCAGACTTCCCGGCGAAGACGCTGTCCCTGGCCTTCGGCGGCTCGCTTAAGTCCGCGCTCAACGCGCTCGCCGCCAATGCGCTTGCAGCGGTGAAGGAAGGCGCAAAGATCATCATTCTTTCCGATAGAGAATTGTCTTCGCTCCCGAAAGACAAAAATCTCCATGACTCCAAAACTCCAAGTAGCGAAAGCAAAAATCGCATCCCCTCGCTCCTGGCCGTCGCGGCAGTTAACAAGGCGTTCGTCGAATCGGGCGTGCGCAGCTCCGTCGGCGTCGTCGTCGAGTCAGGCGAGGTGCTGGAGATCCACCACTTCGCCGTCCTGCTCGGCTTCGGCGCGACCGCGATCAACCCCTGGCTTGCGCTCGCCACCGTCGCGGAGATCGGCCACGACGACAAGGTCAAGGCCACCGCAAACTACGTCACCGCCGTGTGCAAGGGCGTGATGAAGATCATGTCGAAGATGGGCATCTCCACCCTGCGCTCCTACCGTAGCGCCCGCATCTTCGAGGCGGTCGGGCTCGGACCGAAGGTCATGGCCGAGTATTTCGACGGCGTCACCTCGCCCGTCGGCGGCCTCGAGCTTGAGGACATCGAGACCGCGATGCTGAAGTCCGCGGCAAACGGCGTCTCGCCTTGTCCAGGCGGCGAATACCGCGCACGCAAGGAAGGCGTCGAACATCTCTGGACGCCGCAGCGGCTCGTCGACTTCCGCGAATCGGTGCGCAATGACGACTATGCCCGCTTCCACCGCTACACTGATGACATCGACCGCACGAGCCGCATCACCCTCCGCTCGCAGCTGGAGTTTAGGGAAGAGGGAATAGGGAAGAGGGAACAGGGAACAGGGAATGGGGAACGGGGGATAGAAGAAGTCGACTCCATCGTGAAGCACTTCCTCGGCGGCGCGATGTCCCTTGGCTCGCTCTCGCCCGAGGCGCATGAGACGATCGCGCTTGCCCTGAACGGGCTCGGCACCATGTCCAACTCCGGCGAGGGCGGCGAGAACCCGGAACGCTTCGGCACCGACAAGAACAGCGCGATCAAGCAAGTGGCGTCCGGGCGCTTCGGCGTGACGATCGAGTACCTCCGCAGCGCCAAGGACCTGCAGATCAAGCTCGCCCAGGGCGCGA
Organism: uncultured bacterium; assembly: GCA_902800055.1. Classification (GTDB taxonomy): domain Bacteria; phylum Verrucomicrobiota; class Kiritimatiellia; order RFP12; family UBA1067; genus UBA1067. The sequence continues at coordinate 27,166 of CADCCW010000021.1, read as the reverse complement.
AGCCCGGCGAAGGCGGGCAGCTTCCCGCGCACAAGGTGAACGAGTTCGTCGCCCGCCTCCGCCACGCAAAGCCCGGCACGACGCTCATCTCGCCGCCGCCGCACCACGACATCTACTCCATCGAAGACCTCGCGCAGCTCATCTACGACCTCAAATGCGCCAACCCCGCCGCGCGCGTCTCGGTCAAGCTCGTCTCCGAGGCTGGCGTCGGCACCATTGCCGCGGGCGTCGCCAAGGCACACGCGGACGTAGTGGTGATCTCCGGCTTCGACGGCGGCACCGGCGCGGCGCCGCTTACCTCGGTCAAGCACGCGGGGCTGCCGTGGGAAGCCGGCCTCGCCGAAGCCCACCAGACGCTGGTCAAGAACAACCTCAGGCACCGCGTGAAGCTGCAGGTCGACGGGCAGCTGCGCACCGGCCGCGACATCGTGATTGCCGCGATGCTCGGCGCGGACGAATTCGCCTTCGGCACCTCGATGCTCGTCTCGCTCGGCTGCATCCAGTGCCGCAACTGCAACCTCAACTGCTGCCCCGTTGGTATCGCGACCCAGAAGGAGGAGCTGCGCTGCAAGTTCGCCGGCAAGCCCGAGCACCTGCAGCGCTACTTCCGCTTCCTCGCCGAGGAGGTGCGCGAGGTGCTCGCCTCGCTCGGGCTCAAGTCGCTCGCCGAAGCGCGCGGCCGCACCGACCTGCTGAAGGCGGTCGACGGCTCGCGCTTCGACTTCAGCGAAATGCTGGCGCAGGATTCAACAGAGAGACTCAGAGACACAGAGGGACAGAGAGAAACATCCTCTGAGTCTCCGTGCCTCTGTGACTCTGTGATAAAACAAAACTACGACTTCCGCGAGCTGATTCCGGCCGTGGAACATGGCGAGACCGAATTGAAGCGCAAGATCGCCAACCGCGACCGCTCCGTCGGCGCGGCGCTCTCCGGCTGGCTAGTCGAGAATCGGGGAACGGGGAATGGGGAACGGGGAACGGTAGTGGTGGACTTCACCGGCGTCGCCGGACAGTCCTTCGGCGCGTTCCTCGCCCACGGCGTCACCTTCAACCTGCGCGGCGAAGCCAACGACTACATCGGCAAGTCGCTCTCCGGCGGCGTGGTTACGATACGCCCCCCGGAGAATCCGGAATCTCCGGAAACTCCGGCCTTCCGGCCTGAAGACAACATCATCGCCGGCAACGTCATCGCCTACGGCGCCACCTCCGGCGCGATCTACATCAACGGCCTCGCAGGCGAGCGCTTCGGCATCCGCAACTCGGGCGCGACGCTGGTCGCGGAAGGCGTAGGCGACCACGGCTGCGAATACATGACCGGCGGCATCGCCGTCGTCATCGGCCCGGTCGGCGTGAACTTCGCGGCCGGCATGACCGGCGGCGTCGCCTACGTCTACGACGAGACGGCGACGCTCGACCTCAACTCCAACCTCGACTCCGTCGACATCTTCCCGGTCGAAGCCGGAAGCGACGACGAAGCCGAGCTCGTCGCCAAGCTCAGGGAGCACGTCGCACGCACCGGCTCACCGAAGGCGCAGCGCCTTCTCGCGGACTGGGCGAACGCGCGCCCGATGTTCTCAAAGGTAGTCCCCGTCAGGGAATAGCAATATGGAAAAGACACCCACAACGCAGAGAATCGTCATCTTCAACTACGGCTCGCAGTATACGCAGCTGATAGCCCGCCGCGTGCGCGAGCAGCACGTCTATTCGGAGATACTGCCCTTCACCACCACCGCCGCGCAGCTCCGCGGCAACCTGCCGGCCGGCATAATCCTCTCCGGCGGACCCGACAGCGTCTTCGACGACGGCGCTCCCGGCGTGGACCCCGCGATATTCGAGCTGGGCGTGCCGGTGCTCGGGATCTGCTACGGCATGCAGCTCATCTGCCACAAGCTCGGGGGAACCGTGAAGCACAGCGCGAAGCGGGAATACGGCAAGACCGACGTCTCCGTCTCCAAGGGCGGCGCGCTCTTCTCCGGGCTGCCGGAAAAGTTCACCGTGTGGATGAGCCACGGCGACTCCGTCGCGGCGATTCCGCAGGGCTTCGCGCCCGCCGCCGCCAGCGCAAACTGCCCCTACGCCGCGATTGCCGACGAAGCGCGCAGGTTCTACGCGCTCCAGTTCCACCCCGAGGTCGTGCATACCGAATACGGCGGCAAGATCATCTCGAACTTCCTCTTCGGCGTCTGCTCCTGCCGCCCAGACTGGAACATGGACACCTGGATAGCCGACACGGTGCGCGCACTCAAGGAGCAGATCGGCGACGACGAGGTTGTGCTGGGCCTTTCCGGCGGCGTGGACTCGTCCGTAGTCGCCGTCCTCCTCAACCAGGCCATCGGCCCGCGCCTCCACTGCATCTTCGTGGACAACGGGCTGCTGCGCCACAACGAAGCCGAGGCGGTCGAGCAGATGTTCAGGGCCAAGCTCGGCCTCGACCTCCACGTCGCGCGCGCGGCGCAGCGCTTCTACGCGGCGCTGAAGGGCCTCGAAAACCCGGAGGACAAGCGCAAGGCCATCGGCCGCGAGTTCGTCAACGTCTTTGCCGAGGAGGCGCGCAAGTTCAAGAACTGCAAGTTCCTCGCGCAGGGCACCATCTACCCTGACGTGATCGAGAGCTCCAGCTCCAAGGACGGCCCTTCCCAGACCATCAAGAGCCACCACAACGTCGGCGGGCTGCCGCCCGACCTCAAGTTCGCCCTGGTCGAGCCTCTCCGCGACCTCTTCAAGGACGAGGTGCGCGCCGTGGGCAGGCTGCTCGGCCTCGACGCAGAATTCCTCGACCGCCAGCCATTCCCCGGCCCCGGCCTCGGCGTGCGCATCCTCGGCGAGGTGACGGAGGAAAAGGTGAAGCTGCTCCAGCAGGCGGACGTCCGCGTGCAGGAGGAAATGCGCAAGCTGCCGAACTACAAGTCGATCTGGCAGTCCTTCGCCGTCCTGCTCCCGTGCCGTTCGGTCGGCGTGATGGGCGACCAGCGCACCTACGAATACACCTGCGTCATCCGGTCGGTCGACTCGATCGACGCGATGACGGCGGACTGGTCGCGCATCCCCTACGACACGCTGGCGACGATCTCCAACCGGATCATCAACGAGGTGCGCGGCATCAACCGCGTCGTCTACGACATCTCCTCCAAGCCGCCGGCGACGATCGAATGGGAATAGGCGGCTAAGCCGCCCTCTGCCGCCACCGCGCCCGCAAAGGCGCACCTCCTTGTGAACGAATTGTTTTTCATTTGAATGCCAGTGCCTTTCCTTCGTTTCTAGGACGGGTAAGACAAGTAGGACGCGCAGGACAAAAGGCCCGGCAACACAGTGTCGTCCTACTCGTCCTACCCGTCCTACCGGTCCTACCCGTCCTACTCCCAACCATCATCGCCAGCCTCTCTTTCTGGCAATGCTTGCCGAAATACGGTCGATCTCATTGCGAATCAATTCAGCGGTCTTCTCCAGTTCCTCTGAAGTGGCCGCGCCTGCAAGGCGGCTGTATATCCCGCGGCTGAAGTCCTCTGCCCGCGCTGAAGTCCTGGCGGCGTGCATCCGCTCGCGAACCCCGCCGAACTTCTTGAAGTCGGCCTCTTGCCGTTCGATCATGCGTCCGAGCATGTAGCTGGTTTGGTTGCAGATGGTCAGCATCAGGTTTGCGAGCGTCTCGGCCGGCCGCGTCTCGAATATCTCTTGCCAGTCGCTCCAGTCGTTGTGCTTTTTCGCGTAGTCCCTGGCAAAGCTTGCTCGCTGGTCGTCTGCACTCCACTCCGCGAGGTTGTTCCGCTTCAGATAGTCGAGATAATCCTCCATCAACTCGTCAAGCGTGGCGCGGGCGACGTTGGTGAGCTTGATTTCCGTCTCCTTACTGGTACCCGAAGCAGAACTGCCCTCGGCGATATTCTGCTTGCAGCTTCTCGCCGCCTGCACCATCTGGTCGACGGTGCGGTCGCCGCGAGGAGGCAAGAACCGCCGGCAGAACACTACCGTGCCCTCATAGACCACATCGCTCTTGCGATAGACCAAGAGCTTCTTGTAGCCTCCGTGCGGCAGCACGATTTTGGGGACATCAGCCATCAGACGAAACCTTCCTCACTTCCCTCCTGTATGCAACTGTGGCTTGCGCACAGCTATGTTGGATATCTTAACATTGTCGCCGACAAAACTCGCGTATCCGATTTCAGGCGAACGTTCAATTGTCATGGCATATTTTTGCGTTGATACGACTGGTTCATCGCCGTCGTCCACGAACACTTCAACTCGCCAGTCGTTTAAGACCAATCTTATCTTCCTTTCTTCGCCCTTGGCAGGTTTCCAGACAGCCCGGTCAGGGTCGATTTTCTCCAGTTTGTAGTAGTCGTTTTCGAGATAGACGCCGGTCCTGTCCTTCTCCCAGATGAAGGTCACGAACGGAATGCCGTTCAACGGCAAATGGCGGGTCTCCTCGTACACTCGACGCACCACGACCAGCACATGCCGACCTTTCGTCCCAGGCTTTGGGCGCAAAACCAGCTCCAGTTCGTGGTTCTTCGGGATTTGGGCGCGCCATGAAACGTGGTTTCTGAATCCAAAACTCTTCCACGTCTGCCACGACCAGTCGTCGGTTCGCCACCATCCTTCGTCGCACCAGCCGGGGAAATAGCTCAGCACCTTGGCTCTGACGTCCTTCCCCTCCTCAAAGTCCACCTTCATCCTGGCGTTGAACTCCAGCGTACGCACATGACGAAGAAAATTATGCCGATCATAGGCATCGCCGGGTATGGCGGGGATTTGTTCAAGCAACTCCTTGTATTTGCCCTCGTCATAGAGGCGTTGGAGCGACAAGGCGATCTGTTTATACTTTCCTAAGTAGATAGCCCAAATAGAATCATAAATTTTTGTGCAATCAAAGAAAAGAATGTTGAGCCCGTCTCGGTAATTGGAATAGAAGTGTTCAAAATAGCCCTGTAGGTATGGTGCAAATTCCATCGCTTTCTCGTAACGACCTGCATAGTATGCCACAGCCGCACCTACAGCGGGCGCTCGAAGGCGAACATACCCGTGGGCAAGCTCGTTTGTCGCCTGGCGCATGCAGACTTCAATGCACTTGTCGACGACTCTTGGATGGGTGCGAAAGTATTCGTACGGATCTCTCTTGGAATCCCGGACGAATTTACACATCGTCTCGGCATAAAAATAGGGAAGCAGGGTGTCGTGCCGCTTGGTATTGTAGCACGCCTGTGCGAACCTGCGCATTTGGCGGTGGCTTCCGCCCCATCTTTGATAGAGATTGAACCAAGTATAGTCGCCGATTGTCCTGGGGTCGTCAAGCCTCAGCGCCGAAACCTCATTGAATATTTTCTGGCGCATATCGTAATAGCCCCTGCGACATTCGCCGGCAATATACAGACGGCGCGACATGGACTCGATGCGACCCGGTCGTATCTTGTCGGCATCGTCGAGCATTTCAAGGGCAATGCCACTTCGTTCAAGCATCATCTGACGCCCCTTGTGCGAAAAAGATGAAGCGATGCCGTTCCCGGCGACAGCCGAGGCTTCGGAAAATGTCGCATAGGCAGTTTCCACGGTGCATGCCCATGAAAGAAAAGGAAATCCCTCCAGACAGCCTATGTCATTGCCGAAGAAGGTGCGATGCAGATAGTATACCGGCAACTCGTCTTCGGATGAGAATTTACGCGAATTGAGCCATTCCTTGAACCGGGTGATTCTTTCATCATAGTTCTCGCGCCAGATAAGACATTTGAATTGCGACACAAGCAACTTGAGAAACGCCGAACTCGGCCTTGCTCCGATAGCATTATCCGCCTCTTCAATGCGCTTAAGCGACTCTTTGGGATCAATGTGCCATTGCAGATTATTGTCCAATGCCGACAATAATGTAATAAAAGGCTCGTTACATCCATCCTTGCGAAGATTAGCTGCCTCTTCGCAGTTCTTTGGGGTGAGATATTTCAGGCTGTCCCAGCCACCGCACATGTCTCTCAGTCCTGTTTCGTAGACCTTCTCCGCCCTTTCGGCCCACGGCTTGCCATGCTCTTCGCCTCCGGGCGAAAACGGGTTGGGGATTTCACGCCGCACAAATGGAATCAAAACATTGTCGCGGAATCTGACAGTCGTCTCCTCAGTCAAGTTGGTGCGAGCGTTTTCAGTCCACCGATCGATCATTTCCTCGAAATCCGGCGACAGATTAGAGTTCGCCCCGAATAGATGGGCGGAAAATGTAAGCGGCAGGAGCAGCAGTAATCTGCGCATCATCAATCCGCGGCCATTGTCTCGGCTGCTTTGCGGAGGCGCGCGAGAGTAGTCTCGCGGCCGAGGAGCTGGAGCATCTCAAAGAGGCCGATTCCCTCGCCGCGGCCCGAGACCGCAACGCGGATTGGATGCACCCACGGCCCCATGCCGTTGCCCTGCGACAGCTCCTTCACCACCGCCTCCAGCGCCGGCGCCGACCAGTCGGCGACCTTCTCGAAGCGCTCCGCGAGGTCGAGGAGCAACGCCTTCACGCCAGGCTTCCTGAGCCGCTTCTCGACCGCCTTCTCGTCGAACGGGAAATCGTCCGAGACAAAGCAGCGAATCGAGTCGCCAAGCCCCGTAAGGAACTTTGTCCTCACCTGTATCTGCGCGGCGAGATAGTCCCACCAGGCAATCCGCTCGGAGGCGTCGCGAAGGTCCGAGCGAAGGGATACGGCGTATTCGCCGAGGGACCCTGAGGAGGAGCCTTCGGACGCCGACGAGCGCACGAGCATGTCGCGGAACTCCGCCGCCGGTATCTTCTTGATGTACTCGCCGTTCATCCAGGCGAGCTTCTTGGGGTCGAACATCGCCGCGGTGACGTGCACCTTCTCGAGCTCGAAGAGCTTCACCATCTCCTCGCGCGACAGCACCTCGCGGTCGTCGCCGGGGTTCCAGCCCAGGAGCAGCAGGTAGTTGAAGAGCGCCTCGGGCAGATACCCCTGCTCGCGGTACTCGCCCACGAACGCCGCGCCGTCGCGCTTGGAGTACGGCTTCCCCTGCTGGTTGACGATCATCGAGAGGTGGGCGTACCGCGGCACCTCGGCGCCGAGCGCGCGGAAGATGCAGATGTGCTTGAACGTGTTCTCGACGTGGTCGTCGCCGCGGATGATGTGGGTGACGCGCTGGTCGATGTCGTCCACCACGTTCGCGATGTGGAAGATCGGCGAGCCGTCGGAGCGGACGATCGCGAAGTCCTGGATGTCCTCCGCCTTCTTTGCCATGTGGCCCTTGACGATGTCGTCGAACTCGATCGTCCCCTCCTTGGGCATCCTGAACATGGTGACGACGCCGGTCTTGCCATCGCGCGAGGTCCGCTCCACCTTGTAGGCGTGGCCGCTCGCGAGGAGCTGGTCGACGACCTCGAGATGGCGCTTCACGTTCTTCGTCTGGTAGAAGACCTCCTCGTCCCAGTCGAGGCCAAGCCACTTCATGCAGTCGAAGAGGACGGCGATCGCCTCGGGCGTGGAGCGCTCGAGGTCGGTGTCCTCGACGCGCAGCAGGAACTTCCCGCCCGTGTGGCGCGCGAAAAGCCAGTTGTAGATGGCGGCGCGGATGTTGCCGATGTGCACCTTTCCCGTCGGCGACGGGGCGAATCTGACTCTGATATCTGACATAGTGAAGTGTATTATATCATTTTCGCCGACGCACATTTGCCCAGCTCACAAGGTCCGCAAAAATCCCCCGCCCAACAACTCGCGAAATTATGATATAATACGCGCCGATGACCAAACCCGCCTGGAGCATATTGCCCGACGAGTGGAAGCCGATCCTTGCGGAGCGGGGACTGCGCGCATTCAGGGCAGACCAGATACTCCAGTCGCTGTATCGCGATTGCATACGCGACTGGGATGGGGCTACTACGCTCCCGAAGGACTTCCGCGAGACGCTCAAGGAGGAGTTCCCCATCACGCCCTGCGAAGTCGCCGCAGTCTCCGAGTCCTCCGACGGCACCAAGAAGCTCCTCGTCTCCTTCGCCGACGGCGAGGCGGTCGAGACCGTCCTCATCCCCGCCGCCTCGCGCTTCACCCAGTGCATCTCCACCCAGGCCGGCTGCGCCATGGGCTGCGCCTTCTGCGCCAGCGGCGCGAACGGGCTCTCCCGCTCGCTCGCCGCGGACGAGATCGTCGCCCAGCACATGCTCGCGCGCTCGTTCGGCGAAGTCACCAACATCGTCGTCATGGGCATGGGCGAGCCCTTCGCCAACTACGACGAGACCCTGCGCGCCCTTCGGCTCATCAACTCCGGCCGCGGGCCCAACATCGGCGCGCGGCACATCACCATTTCCACCTGCGGCGTCGTGCCCGGCATCGAGCGCCTCGCCCGCGAAGGCATCCAGTTCGAGCTCTCCGTCTCGCTCCACGCGCCCAACGACGAGCTCCGCTCTCAGCTGATGCCGGTGAACCGCCGCTGGCCGCTCGACGTGCTCCTCCCCGCCTGCGCCGCCTACACCGCCGCCACCAAGCGCATCATCACCTTCGAGTACACCGTCGTCGCCGGCGTCAACGACTCCCGCGCCTGCGCCGAGGAGCTCGCCCGCCAGGTCCGCCGCGTGCCGATGGCGAAGGTGAACCTCATCCCCCTTTCGCCCGTCGCGCACCGCCCGGACTTCCGCACGCCGGACGAGTCGACCATGCTCATGTTCCTCGATGTCCTCATGAAGCGCGGCGTCCAGACCATGCTCCGCCGCAGCCGCGGCAAGGACGCCGACGCCGCCTGCGGCCAGCTCCGGCTCCGCCGCGCCGCCGCGCCAAGGGAGGCCGCGACATGAAGCCGCACGCCAAGGTCAAGAGCGGCATCACCCACGAGGAAATAATCCAGTGGGGCGGCCAGGAGGTATTCAACCAGGCGCTCGCGCTATGCAACTCCGGCGACGTCTCGGACGTCAAGTACGACGACGACACCCTCGTCATCTCCGGCAAGATCCTCCAGCCGAGCGGCTACCAGATGCCCGTCGCGCTCAAGCTCAAGCCCAACGGACGCATCGACTCCAAGTGCCCCTGCCCCACCAACCAGCGCTTCGGCAAGGTCTGCCCGCACGTAGTCGCCATCGGCATCGCGCAGATGGTGATGGAGATGGACGAGCCCGAGGAGCGCCCGCGCTCCGACGCCCCCGCGCCCGCCGCGCCGCCGCCGGAACCGGAGCCGGAGTTCATCGAAGTTCCGATGAAGCCGCGCTTCTACGCCGCGCTCGCCGGTTCGCGCGCCTCGCTCTCGATAATGGTCGACGCGAAGTACGGCGACGTCCGCTTCCACGCCTGCTCGCTCCAGCCGCCGCGCGCGGTGTGGCTGGAGGACGAGGACGACCCGCTCGTCCGGCGCACCCGCGCGATCGGCGCCGAGCGCAGCGCGGTGAAGCGCCTGCTCAAGTGGGGCTTCGAGCCGGGCTACAAGGACGGCGACCCGCGGCACTACATCACCGATCCCCAGAAGGTGCTCAACTTCCTCGGCGCCGGCATCCCCGAGCTCCGCCGCGCCGGCTGGCGGTTCGACCTCTCCGACGCGCTGATGGAACTGACCGAGGGCATGCCCTCCATCGTGCCCGTCGTCACCGTGAAGGACGCGCCCGGCGGCGCCTTCGACATCCACTACACCTTCGACGCGCGCGGCAAGGCGGTCTCGCCCGCCGACGTCCAGGCCGCGCTCAACCGCGGCGACGGCTACCTGATGAAGGACGGCAAGGTCGTCCTGATGGACTCCGGCGGCATCGAGGCGCTGCGCGACGTGTTCAGCGACTGCGCCCCCTCGCAGAACGGCGCCGAGCGCGGCTGGTTCCGCGTCAAGTCCGCCTACGCCGCCTACGTCAAGAGCTCGCTCGACCTCGTCGACTGCGAGGTCAACGCCGGCCGCGCCAAGTTCTGGCGCACCATGACCCGCCAGCACGGACGCCACACCAACGCCAAGTTCGAGCCCGTGCCGCTCGGCCACCTCGACCGCATCCTCCGCCCCTACCAGAAGCAGGGCGTCTACTGGATGCGCTTCCTCGAGAACGCCGGGCTCTCCGGGCTGCTGGCGGACGAGATGGGCCTCGGCAAGACGCTCCAGACCCTCGCCTGGCTCACTTTGCCGCGGAGCGACCCGCGCGCCCACGACGCCAAGGGGCGCAACCTGCCGGCGCTCATCGTCTGCCCCACCTCGCTCGTCCGCAACTGGGAGGCCGAGGCGCAGCGCTTCACCCCGGAGCTGAAGACGCTCGTCGTCTCCGGGCACGACCGCCAGCCGCTCTTCGCCAAGATCCCCGAAGTCGACGTCGTCATCACCTCCTACGCCCTGCTCCTGCGCGACCTCGAGACCGGCTACGTCACCCAGGACTTCTCCGTGGTCGTGCTCGACGAAGCCCAGAACATCAAGAACCGCCAGACGCGCAGCGCCAAGTCGGTCAAGGGCGTCCACACCATCCAGCGCCTCGTCCTCACCGGCACCCCGATCGAGAACACCGTCGCCGACGTCTGGTCGATCTTCGACTTCCTGATGCCGGACTACCTCGGCGACTACGAGTCGTTCCGCAGCCGGTTCGAAGACCCGATCGCGGACGGCGACGCCGACGCCGAGGCCACGCTCGCGCGCCTCAAGCGCAAGATCTCGCCCTTCATCATGCGGCGCGTGAAGAAGACGGTGGCAAAGGACCTGCCGGACAAGATCATCAAGGTCTCCTACTGCCCGATGTCCGACGACTCGCAGCGCGAGTACACCAAGGCGCTGATGGCCGCGCGCGTGCAGGCTGGCGACATCATCAAGGCCAAGGGCTTCCAGAAGTCGCGCTTCGAGCTCCTGGCGCTGCTCACCAAGCTGCGCATGATCGCCTCGCGCGCGAAGATCGACACCTTCATGGAGCAGCTCCAGCAGGCGATCGACTCCGGCCACAAGGTGCTCGTCTTCTCCCAGTTCGTGAAGATGCTCGCGCTCATCCAGAAGCGGCTGCGCGAGGCCGGCATCGCCTACTGCTACCTCGACGGCTCCACCAAGGACCGACTCGGGCAGTGCAGCAAGTTCAACCGCACGCCGCAGATCCCGGTGTTCCTCATCTCGCTCAAGGCCGGCGGCACCGGCCTCAACCTAACTGCGGCGGACATGGTGATGCACTACGACCCGTGGTGGAACCCGGCGGTGGAGGACCAGGCGACGGACCGCGCGCACCGCATCGGCCAGAAGAAGAAGGTCTACGTGATGAAGATGATCGCCTCGGGCTCGATCGAGGAGAAGGTGCTGGCGCTCCAGCGCCGCAAGCAGGCGATCATCAACGCCACCGTCGACACCACCGACGCCGCGATCATGGAAACCCTCTCCGCCGCCGACTTCGACGAACTCCTCTCCTAATCTCCCGCGCCGACGGTTGAATTTTGAAACTCCGATCCGTGTGGCTCTCTCGCTTTGTGATTATAAACTCCGATCCGTATGGCTCTCGCGCGGGCCCTTGCGGCCGCTACGCGGCTCGGGCTTCGCCCTCGGCCGACCCGACGCCTTCGGCGCGGGCGCATTCCCGCTCCGCAGAATGTTCATCGCTTCGCATGTGACATTCCTCTTACACGGCCACTCATTCCTCGTTTTATATCTGCGGCTTCGCCGCATGGGTCTTGGGGGTCTGGGGGGCACCCCCAGTTAAATCAATCCTGTTAATCCTGTTAATCCTGTCCTCTGGGGGGCACCCCCAGCTAAAACAATCCTGTAAATCCTGTTAATCCTGTCCTCAACCCTCTGTGTCTCTGCGCCTCTGTGTGAGCCCAATCTGCCCCCGAACTGAATAGTGGTTGTCATCCGCGAAGCAGCGGAACGGTAGTGAGAGCCCCAACCATCGGAGTTTCAACTATCCCAAACCACGAGCAACGACCAACTCAACTCATTCAAAATTGAATGATTCAAATTTGAATGACCACCCGCCCTCATAGAACCGCGCCAACGGTTGAATTTTGAAACTCCGATCTGTGTGGCTCTCACTACCGTTTCGCTGAATGTTTTGTGCTTTGCGCATATCATTCATTTTTTCACAGCCATACTGGCCATAGGTTTTATCTGCGGCTTCGCCGCAGGGGGTCTGGGGGCTTGCCCCCAGCTAAAACAATCCTGTAAATCCTGTCAATCCTGTCAACAACCCTCTGTGTCTCTGCGCCTCTGTGTGAGCCAAATCTGCCGCGGAACTGAATAGTGGTTGTCATCCGCGAAGCAGCGGAGTGGTAACGAGAGCCCCAACCATCGGAGTTTCAACTATCCCAAACCACGAGCAACTAAATATGGTATAATACGCACAACTCAACTCATTCAAAATTGAATGATTCAAATCTGAATGACCATGCAGCACCAAACACAGAACCCCTTCAGGTACGGCGCCAAGGTGACCGGCGGCGCGTTCTACGACCGCCGCGAAATCAAGAACTCGATGGAAAACGCCATCGACGGCGGCAACAACGTCGTCCTCTACGGGCCTCGCCGCTACGGCAAGTCCTCGCTCGTCGCCGAGATGATGACAGAGCTCCAGGCGCGCGGAACCGTCTGCGTCTACCTGAACATCATGAACTTCGCCTCGCTCGCCGACTTCGTCATAGCCTACACCAAGGCGGTGTACGACCAGCTCGCGCCTGCGGCGGCGGCGCTCAAGCACATCTCCGGCTTCTTCAGGCGGATACGTCCCGTCGTCAGGATGTCCGAGGACGGACGGCCGGAGATGTCGTTCTCCTTCGACTCCGGCAAGATCGGCGTCGCCGAGCTGCGCGAGGCCTTCGAGCTCCCCGAGAAGCTGCGTCCACGCCGGAGCCGGCTGGTGATCGTTCTCGACGAATTCCAGGAGGTGGCGGAATTCGGCCTCGGCGCCAGGTTCGAGCAGGTCATGCGCAGCGTCATCGAGAACCACTCCGAGATTGGCTACGTCTTCCTCGGCTCCAAGACGCACATGCTCAAGCGCATGTTCGCCGCGCCTTCGCGTCCCTTCTACCGCAGCGCCCAGACCTTCTCGCTCGCGCTGCCGCCGGAGGACGAGGGGCTGAAGTTCCTGGTGGACAAGTTCGCGTCCGTCGGAATGTCGATCGGCGCGCCGGTGGCGAAGAAGATCGTGGAACTGTCCGGCAACGTGCCTTACTACCTGCAGGCGCTTGGCTCCTGGACCTTCCGCGTCGCCAGCGAACTACGCAAGAACAAGATTTCCGCGGCAGACGTCGACAACGCCTTCGAAATGATGTACGACGCCGAACGAGACCTCTTCGAGAGCATGTTCCGCGCCCTGCCGGAATCCCAGCGTCTGGTGGCGCGCGCCCTGGCGCTGGAGCCGGCCGGGGTCATGACCGACGAATACCGCACGCGGCACTTCCTACCCAACGCATCTACCGTAGGCACTGCGATACGCCGCCTTGTCGCCGATTCGCGCATCGACATGGTCGACGGACTCTACCGCCACCTCGACCCAGTCTTCGCCCACCACCTCCGCCGCACCAGCCCGATGTAGCCCTCTCCGCCGCCGACTTCGACGAGCTCCTCTCCTAATCCGCCGCGCGTTAAGGGCGTAATTTTCAAGTTGTACTTGAAATTTCCGCCCTAAAATCACCCATCTTCACTGCCCTACCTTGAATTTAATCGACACTCTACCTTTAATTTAATCGGTGCTCTACCTTGAATTTAATCGGTCCGTAACTAACGAATATTCTGTGATATTGAACAATCTGCCTGTTTAACGCCTTAGACGCCACCTCAGGGGGTCTGGGGGTTACCCCCAGCTAAAAAACCTCTGTGTCTCTGCGCCTCTGTGTGAGCCCAATCTGCCCCGGAACTGAATAGTGGTTGTCATCCGCCATCTGGGGGGCACCCCCAGCTAAAACAATCCTGTAAATCCTGTTAATCCTGTCCTCAACCCTCTGTGTCTCTGCGCCTCTGTGTGAGCCCAATCTGCCCCGGAACTGAATAGTGGTTGTCATCCGCGAAGCAGCGGAACGGTAGTGAGAGCCCCAACCATCGGAGTTTCTCTATCCACGAATCACGAGCCACGAACCACGAGCCATGGCATTGACATCCCACAACAAAATTTCGATCTGTGTGGCTCTCTCGCTTTGTGATTATAAACTCCGATCCGTATGGCTCTCGCTACCGCTCCGCAGAATGTTCATCGCTTCGCATGTGACATTCCTCTTACACGGCCACTCATTCCTAGTTTTATATCTGCGGCTTCGCCGCAGGGGGTCTTGGGGGTCTGGGGGGCACCCCCCAGATATGAAACCAAATAATGCTGTCTTCTGTATTGTGGTTGTTGAGTGCGAAGCAGTGGAGCGGTAGCGAGAACCCCAACCATCGGAGTTTCTCTATCCACGAACCACGAGCCACGAACCACGAGCCACGAACCACGAACCGCGTTTTATGCTATAATACACTCACTTTCGAAATGGCAATGCCCACCCTAAGATTCTCCGTCTACTCCGGTGCCAGCGTGTCCGACGCGCAATGGCACCAGGCGGCCGATCTGTTTTCGCGTTCCTACGGCGTCTACAGTTCGTCGGCGCCGGACGGAAAGGCCGGGCGCAGCATTCGCCTTGGCGCTGGATACTACCGCCGCGCCTACGCCAACGACGAATACAAGGTGGCGTTCTGCTTTGACGGCGACCAGCTGATCGGCCAGATCGTCTACTGCGAATGCGCGACGTCCTGCGGGAAAGTCGCCTTCGTCGTGCAGCTTGTCGTCGACGCCGACTACCGCCGCAAAGGAGTAGCCAGCACCCTTCTCCATGCCGTCTGGGGATTCTCCGACTTCTATGCCTGGGGCATCGTAACATCCAACGCCTTTACAGTCGAGGCGCTCGAAAGCGCGACGTTCCGCCGAGCCGACCCGAAGCGTATTGCGGAGCATGCCGACTGGATCCGCGGCGAAGTGCTCAGCCGCATCCCCTTCCTCAGGGACGCCGAGTGGCGCATGTCCGCCACGGAAAGCTGCGTGAACACCAACTTCTTCACCGACCGCACCAACGCCACGCAGGCGACGCTTGACATTTCGAACCGCCTCGGCAAGCTGGCGGAGGGCGAGGAATGGCTGGCGATGACTTTCCGCGAACAGCCGCCAGACGACTTCTCGTCCTACTATGCAATGGTCGAGGCATCGTCCGATCTCGTCGCCGACGCCTACTCTCGCATGCCGCAGTCTGAGCATCAATGGGCCGCGAATGCAGACGAAGAGGTGTCGGCAATCCTCGGCTGGCTGCCACAACTTCCCAAAGACGCATCAATCTGCGATTTCGGCGCCGGCTCGGGAAGGCATATCGCCGCCTTCAGGAAGCGCGGCTACGAAAACATGACTGGCATCGATTTTGCGTCGGCGGCGCAGGACGTGCTCGCGGCGGATTGCCGTTCATGGCGCGCACCGAGGCCGTTCGACCTCATTCTCTGCCTCTACGACGTAATTGGCTCCTTCCCCAGCGACGACGACAACCGGGCGATCCTCGACAACATCGTCGCCAACCTGCGCCCTGGCGGCCACGCCGTCATCTCGGTCTCGAACTTCGCCTACGCGCCGCTAAAGGATGCGCAGCGCGTCGATCTGCAGGACTCGTCGGATTCGCTTCCAAAGATATTCGCCTTGCCGCCGTCGGACACGATGCAGCGCAGCGGAGAATTCTTCGATCCGCATTACGTCCTTGTAGACGAGACTCGACACATAGTCTGCCACAAGGAGCAGTTCCACGGCACACCAGGCGCGCTGCCTGGCGAATATCTAATCAGAGACCGCCGCTTTACCGCTTCGGAAATTTCCGAATGGGCAACAGCGTCCGGGCTAAAGGTGCTGGAACGGCACTTCGTCCACGCCGGCTTCTCAAAGGAATATCCAGAACAACAGGCAAAAGAGATCCTTCTCGTCACTCGCCTCGAGAAATCTCAGTCTCCAATTGACGTTCTCATCAACGGTCCAAAGCTCGACGAAGGACTCAAGACACTACCGCGTCAGCCAGCTTCTTGACCTCCCAGCCTCACCCGCCTCAGGGGGTCTGGGGGGCACCCCCAGCTAAAACAATCCTGTAAATCCTGTTAATCCTGTCCTCAACCATCTGTGTCTCTGCGCCTCTGTGTGAGCCCAATCTGCCCCGGAACTGAATAGTGGTTGTCCTCCGCGAAGCAGCGGAGTGGTAACGAGAGCCCCAACCATCGGAGTTTATAACCCTCTGCGTCCTTTGCGTTCTTTGCGGCTAACGAACCACGAGCCACCCGCCTTCGCCAAGGCTACGGCGGGCAGGCGAACCACGAACCACGAAATATGGTATAATACCAACATCCAAACCGTTTAACCAACCCCAAGGAACGAACCGCCATGAAAAAGCTGCTTCTCCTCGCTGCCTCTGCCTCGATGCTCGCGCTCGCAGGATGCCGCTCCACCACCCCCGGCCTCATCTTCTCGCTTGATTTCGAGTCCGAGCAGGAGGTGCTGAATCCCTGCGTCGGGCCCAAGGGAACCCTGCGCCAGCAAATGGCCCTCACCTTCGCCGACGGCAAGTCCGGCAAGGCCCTGCGCGTCGAGGCCGGCGGACCCCTTCTCTCCTATATGCTGCCCACCAACTTCCTCGGCAAGACCGGCTGCGTCGAGTTCTGGGCCAAGCTCGAAAGCGGCAAGAAGAACTACGGCTGCGCCGATCCGAGCTTCTACTGCATCAAGTTCGCGAACAACGAGGAGAACCTCGTCCAGTTCACCGCCAACAACGGCGTCGGCTGCCGCGGACTCTACGGGCGCATGGTCCACCACGAGCGCGTCACCTACCAGGGCTTCTCGCATCAGTGCAGCTACGCCCCCATTCTCGGCAAGGACATCTCCGGCTGGCACCACTACGCCTTCGTCTGGAACACCGACGGCGTGACCGGCTACCTGACCAAGGACGGCAAGACCACTCCGGCGGTGATGTTCGTGGACGGCAAGCCGCACTGCGACGTGAACCTCATGCCCGAAGGCCCCAAGGACAGCGTCGCCTCGCTCGTCAACACCGCGGCCAAAGGCGCGGAGCTTGGCTTCCCGCTCACCCGCGGCAGAAGTGCCAGCCCCTACCTGATCGACAGCTTCCGCATCTGGGACTACGACAAGGTCCCGCCCGCACCGGCCAAGGAATAATCGCGTCGTATTCACGAACACTCAAAACCATCATCTAAGAAGAACAAGGCAAAGCATGAATATCGACAAGAAATACTGCATGAGTTCGTATCTTGCGTTCCGGTACATCGATCGGGACGACAAGGACTTCTTCGAAGGCATGCACCACAAAAACATCGAGGTCATGCCTGCCTCGCGAAAAATCCCCGTAGCTACCGCCGACGCAATTGGCGCGGCAATTGACGCACAGCTTGCGCCGCTGCGCGGTGTAGCGAAGATTGGCGTCATGCTCTCCGGCGGCATGGACAGCGCAATCGTCGCCTCGTATGTGCCTGGCGCAGAAGCCTACACTTTTCGGTTTCTCGGAGGCGACTTCCAAAAAGAGGAACTCGCACGCGCCGAATATTACGCCAACTACTACGGACTCAACCTTCACTATGTAGACATCACATGGGAGACTGTGGAGCGTCATGTCGACGCAGTCATGGCCGCCAAGTGCGCGCCTGTCCACTCAATTGAGCCGCAGATTCTGCAAGCTGCATTGCAGGCGAAGGCGGATGGTGTCAATATAATGCTTGTTGGCGAAAGCAGCGACCTCGTGTTCGGCGGCATGGACAAGCTTTTGTCAAAGGACTGGTTCTTCGACGAATTCGTCGACAGGTACACATTCCTTAAGCCCGAAAGCGCACTGGTCGAGCCATGCGAAACGCGGCACCTTTTCGAGAAATACCGCAAAGGCGACAAAATTGACTTTATGTCATTCATGGATGACGTGTTCGCCGTGGAAAGCTCAAGCTCGTACTTAAACGCCTTTGGCGTAGCCAGGCTGCCGTATTTCGACCCCTACGCGCGGCAAATGATGTCTATTCCCCTAGACCTTTCGCGCGTCCGCAACGGCGAACCGAAATACCTTATAAGGGAACTAATGGCAAAACGATATCCAGACATCCCCGTACCTAACAAGAATCCGATGCCCAGGCCGGTCGATACATATTTTGCCGATTGGAAAGGTCCAAGCCGCAAGGAATTCAAGCCTGACCTCGACATGTCCAACTTCACCGGCAACCAAAAGTGGCAGCTCTGGTGCCTTGAGCGCTTTCTTAACAAATACGACAAGGAGTAGATAACTATGACGGTTGGCTATACTTGCGGTGTGTATGACCTTTTCCACATAGGTCATCTTAACCTGCTCAAAAACGCCAAGGGGCTTTGCGACAAGCTGATTGTCGGTGTGACGGTAGACAAGCTCGTCGAATACAAGCACAAGAAAGCCGTAATCCCCTTTGCCGAGCGACTGGAAATCGTCAGGAACATAAAATGTGTCGACGCGGCAATCCCCCAAGAGGATCTTGACAAGTTCAAGGCTTGGGAGAAACTGCACTTCGACATTCTGTTTGTCGGCGACGACTGGTACGAACACCCAAAGTGGAAGGAACTTGAAGCAAAGTTCTCAGAGGTTGGAGTCAGGGTTGTTTATTTCCCGTATACTAAAGGCACAAGTTCAACAATTCTCAACGAAACCCTCAAGAAACTTCGCGGCGAGTGAATCCTTGACATGACAGTACAACCGCACAATGAAGGTTTCGAGATTATTTAACATCGCTTTCAGATGCGTTGTGCATCCCCGAACGCTGTTGCAGGCGTTCCGTGTACTTCGAGACCGGCGCATCGTGGAGCAGTCGAAATTCTTCGACCGCGAATGGTATGCCTTTCAAAGCAACCTGACCGAGGACTACGACCCTGCAACTGCGTATATCGTCGACGACTGGGGAGGGCAAAATCCATCCCGCAATTTTATTGGCGCAGAGTATACCGAAATTCACGGCATTAACCCCCTTCTAATCAGTCCTCTCGCCCACTACGAAAGATACGGCAAGAAACATGGATATGTGATCTCCTACCGCGACCTGGCCGCGAACGGCGGCAAGAGAACCGGATGCACTTCACATGCCAATTTCTCATTTGAAACTCTTGAATCCGACCGACAACGCAAACTCAAAGAAATTCAATCGAGGATCCGCGCCAGAGGCTGCATCAAGGTAAAATTCTTCGTCTTCAACGCCTCAATATTCCAATCGCGCCCCGTCTTTGAGGCGATGGTTGCAGATGAGTTGTTTGACCCAGAGATAGTGGTCATCCCTGACTTTAGCGACCGCACAAAAACCGAATCCGCCATGGAGACTTGCTATGCCGACCTTTCCGCGACATTTGGCAATAGGCGCGTGACAAAAGCCTCTAAGGCAAAGGACGGCAAGTGGACGGACTATCTAGACGACGCCGACTTCGTCTTCTATTCCACGCCATACGCGCTCTCGGACATGCGCTACAATCCCGGCTGGGATCTGAACAAGAGCGTCCTCTCGCTTTATGCGAACTATTCCTACAATGTCACCCAATATGGGATAGGCTACTATCGTCACGAAGTATTCGCCAACTTCTGGCGGGTTCTGCTCGAAAGCGAATCTGCCTTACAGGAATTTTCTCGTCTATCCGCTTCACATGGCAGCAACGCCTATGTCACTGGATACTTCAAGATGGATGACCTTGCGCTTCACACTTCCGACAACTACGCAAAGAAACGCAAGCGCGTCATCATCGCGCCCCACCATTCCTTCAAGGGAGGCTTCAACGACTCTCTCGCCATATCCAACTTCCTTAAGTACTCGGAACTTTTTGCCACGCTGCCTGGGAAGTACCCAGACATTGATTTCGTGTTCCGTCCTCACCCATATCTACGCGCCGCGCTTGAGAATTCGGCCAAATGGGGCAAGAAACGAACGGATGCCTACTTTCAAAAAATGGCCTCGTGGAAGAATGCCTCAATAAGCACTGGGGAGTACATGGGCGAATTCGCCATGAGCGACGGCCTTATTCAGGACTGCGGCTCCTTCCTTGCCGAATATTTCTATACCGGCAAGCCGCAATGCTACATGCTCAAATCCAAGGACGATTCCAAACGGGCATTCACGCCATTTGGCCAAGAGTGCATAGAGAACTGCTACAAGGCATACCAGGAATCAGACATTGTCAAATTCATCGAAGAAGTCATCATTGGCGGGAACGACCCCATGAAACCCGAGCGGGACGCGTTCGCCACAAAAGTCATGGTCAATCACCCACGCGCAGCTCAAGCTGCCATAAACATGCTAAAATCAAAAATTTTGAAACCTGTCATGCAGGATTAAAACAATGACTTATCATCGGCACTATGCCGCAATCACATCTAGCAGAATGTAACGGCTAAGTATATTCGGGAATGGCACGGCCATTCTCTGCGCTGACGAATTCCTGAACAATTGTTTCAATCGAACGCCTAAAGCTCTCGTCAGAAAAATGTGATGCAATCGTCTTCTCCGCGCATTCGCCGATACGTTGGCGAAGACTAGGGTCCTCGTAAAGCGAACGCAGGAACTTCGCGGCGGCATCGACGTCCGGCTCTGGCCAGGACTCAGCCTTCATGAAGTATTCACCCTCCTTGATCGCGACGCGCCTAAATGGAACCAGCATGGCATTGTCTTTGGTGCAGAACTCGAGCGGAGCTCCAAAGTCCGTTATAACCACCGGCTTCCGGAGCGACATCGCCTCTGCGATCCCAAGTCCGAACCCTTCGCCACGGTTCAGCGAGATGTAGACGTCCGCGGCGTTTGTGAGCGCGTAGATGTCTGGCTGAGGAATATATGCGGAAATAATCCTCAACCTTTCCCCGACCCCAAGCTCCGCGGCAAGCGACTCGATCTCCGCAAGCTCCTTCCCGAATTCGCCGGCATGGTTGACTTTGAAGACCAGCCATGCATCTTTGGCATCCACAAACGCCGCGGCGAACGCCCTCACCATCCCGAGCGGGTTCTTGCGATGGAACGAGCCAAGGTCGAAATTGGAAAACACAACGAATGCGTCCTCTGGCAGCGAATATTTCCTGCGCACCTCGTCCGCTCCCGGAAACGGCCGCGGCACCTGCAAAAGCGGGTACAGCACCTTCCTGACCGGGAAGCCGGATTCCTTGAACGCCTTCCCAATCGCGTCGTGGTTGAAGTCCGACATCGTAAGGAAGAAATCAGACGACAACGGATCGGGACTGAATTCTGGAAACGCCTTTTCGGCCTCCCAGAAGCACAGTCTTCCGCACTTTGGTCCCAGCCCCTTCGGAAACGTGCTGTAGTGTAGCTCGACCACAACCGAGAACTTCCTCGCGTCAAATTCGCCGCGGGGAGTAAGCAACCCATCGAAGTCACCCTTGGCTACGTTCTCGCTGATCACGCCGGTGTCGAAGGTCTGGCACGGCACTCCGCACTCCCTAAGCCTTATCACAAAGTCACGCAGGGTCTTGCTCATGCTCCACGACTGAGTCAACGGACCCACCACCGTTATGCCGCGGACTGGCACAGTGTCGCCATGACGACGCGCATTGGCGACGATGAACTGGCGGTTCCTCGCCATGCGGACCTTCTTGACCGCCCACTCGCACACCCCTTTCAGGCCCCACCGCCTTAACCGCGCGGCGATTCCGCTCAATCTCTCGCTAAGCTTCATTTCCCAGCAAAGCCTCCTTCGAAATCATGCGATGAAACCCAAATGGCAATGTCTCTGGCTTGGGGATAGGCACCAGCGCATCCCACGAAAACCTCAACGATTCGCGATTCGTCGCCAACCGGAACGATCGGCGGTATTCGCGTTCATGCAGCGGCAGGAACTTGGTGTAATAGAGATCTTCGGTCGCATCGGGGAACCACCCCTTCGCCGCGTATTTGCCGTTCCAGTACTTAGCTGCCGCCTCGCATATCCGCCGCGAGCGCAGCGAGAATCCGCCGTTCTGCACCCAGTAGTTCAGCACGCGGCAGACAAGGTTCTTCCACCAAGAGTCGCGCACATACGGCGCGCCGATGAAGTCGTATTTGCCGACGAACTCCTCCAAACCGCCGCGGAGCGGATAGCCGTCAGCCTGGATGACAAGCACGTATGGCGTCGAGAACCGCGTCCACAGCTTCGAGTTGCAGTCGGCGCTCATCGTATTGATGTCGCCCGGGACGAGCGAAGGCTCAACCTGGACCTCTACCTCGCGGTTATCCGCGGCAAATGCCTCGACGCACGGCATCGACTTGTTCACAACCAGCACTGTCTTCAGTCGTCCACAATGACGCCACGTCTCGCGCACTGCCAGCGCAAGCCGCTCAAACGCCGCATCATATCCTTGATCGTCCCAGAAATGATAGGCGAGTACGGTCACCTCGTTCTCAAGATTCGCAGTCATCTTCCCACCGCCTTTGTCAGTAGCCTCAAGGTACGGAACCATGCGGACTGCACGGCGTAGCCAAGCATCGCCTGCCGCGGCGACTTCACCCCTTCCGACACCACCATGCCCATTGCATCCGCCGCCATCGTGAACGCGCGTTCGAGCCGCGATGCCAGGCCATACTCGCGGTGCGCATTTCGCTCCGTCACTGCGACAAAATCATCCCACGAGAACTTTCCGACAAACGGAAGAAACACCTTCGACCGCGCAATGAAGATCGATCCTGGCGCTATCACCGGATGCCGCACGTGCAGTGAGAACTCCCGCTCAAGCCAAGACTTTACCTCTAACGCCTCGGCCGTCCCGTCCGTGGCGCAGTAGTTGATTACGCCATGCCCGGTCGCAAAGCCGAATTCAGGCCACCGCGCGAACGCCTTCATCACTCGCTTAGCCGCCCAAGGATCGGCCGAAAATGGACGCAACAGCTCCCTTCTCCATTCCGGGCCAGAGAACTTACGGAAATTAATCCAAGTGTCGAGATCGCGCTTGGTGTGCAATTTTGCCACTAGGTCAAAGCCGCTGAGATCCTCCTTGTTCAGCACCTCGCAGACAAATGGACCGATGTCGTACCCGCGATTTGGCACGGCGGCGAAATGACAGTCGCAGTCTGGCGCCGCGGCGCGCGCGGCCGCCTCAATGTCTGACCGTCCCTCTGGATAGGTGACGACCGCGCGCAGGTTGTCCTTGCCTACCGCCAGCTTGAGATTCAAGGCGGCAGTGGCAATCTCGGGCAGCACCTCGAGATTGAAGACATGCATGTGCAAAACTACGCGCGTGATTCGCATTTGATGTGTATTATACCAAATTATGCCCTGCCAATGCCGTTTCCTCCCAAAATATGGTATAATTCACGGCAATCGTGGTTACGGTAGCCGCGGTTGCCATAGAAAACATAGATAGATGCATCTGCTCTCCAAGCTCCACGCCCGGCTCGGCGATTTCTGGTGGTATTCGCTGCTGCTCTTCGCCGCGCTTCGCTGCGGAGACTTGATCAATGCCTTCGTGGGCCTGTGGCTAGTGCCGAAGTACGTTCCCCAGGAAGAGCTCGGCGCGGTGCTGGCACTCACCAACTTCGCCGGCGTATTCGGACTCCCGATCACGATCCTCGTCACCGTCTACACCAAATTCCTTAATCGCTATCAGGCGCTTGGCGAAATCGGCAAGGTCAAATCCCTTCTCCGCTGGTTCATCAGCGCCTCCGCGATTTTCGTCGTCGTCAGCTCGCTCCTCTCGCTTGTTATCCTGCCAATGTTCTTCGAGCGCATCCGCATCGTCTCCGGCTCTCTCGGCATTCTCATCGTCGCCTATGGACTTATCGGAGCAGTGACGCCAGTGTTCTCCAACGCGCTTCAGGGGCTAAAGAAGTTCAACGCGCTAACCATACAGAATTTGCTATCAGCACCAATCCGGCTCGTCACAATGCTTGTCGCCATCCCCTTCCGCGCGCTTTCGGGCTATATGCTCGGGCAGATTGCCGCACCGCTTTTCACAATCGGCTGGGCAAGCTTCAGCCTCCGCAAAGAACTACGCTCAGAAATCAAAGCTGTTCCATTCTGGAAAGGTGAAACGCGAAAAATCCTCAAGTACCTCGGATGCGTCTCAATATGGTTCCTCACTGGCGGTCCCTACGCCGCACTGCTCGCAATAATTATCCGCCAACGTCTCCCCGACACTGAATCAGCCGCCTACTACATGATTTCCCGCTTTGCCGAACTCGGCACCTACGCCGGAGTAACAATGGCGTTGGTAATGTTTCCACTCGTTGCCGAGGCTCACACCCAAGGCAAGCAGACCAACAGAATACTGCTCCATGCCAACCTAGGCACTATTGCGTTTGGCGCCGTGGCCACCGCTGGGCTCTACTTCTTCGGCGGCTTCATCCTCAACCTTCTGCCGACGTCCGCACCATATTCAGGATTCTCTACTGACATGGCCATCTTGTGCGCGACCCTTGTGCTTGGACAACTATGGAGCAACTTCACCAATCACGAAATCGCCAAAGAGCGTTTTGGTTTCCTGTGGTATGGAGTGCCTTTGATAATCCTCCAATCAATTGTGCTGGTCTCCTTCACCGGCTACACATTCTTCTACGGCATCCTTCCTTCATCTATCGTTGACTGGATGGGTTCTGTAAAACTCGCGACTCTGCGCAACATCATCTGGTTCCAGTTCATAGCTCATGCTATTCGGATTACTTTCACATTGATTGATGCGCTACGTAAACAGCGTAATTATCTACCCAATCCCTCAACCTAACAACCAACCATGCACTATCGAACTATATCCCACTTAAGCGATGCATTGTCAAAATGGCAAACGCTCGTTTACAATCTTCTCTACTTTCGCAATCGTTCACAATACGAAAACGATGTTGCTCTACTACGAAATTCAGTCCTTTCTCTTCCACATGAAATAAGGGCGATGTTCACTGACGAGTGTACATTCATTGAGAATATCCCACTCGACCAACTTCCCAACATTGTATTCCCATATCCTATTGCCGGAGATAATCACCATACCGACAAAGTGCAATCCGGCATTGAAAGTGGACTCCCGTATGTTGTACACACAAATGGCGCTAGGCTTTTCCTCAATCATGGTCCCACTTGCAATGAAGCTGTTGAATACTACAAATATCTTGTCGAGCGCGAAGGCTTGCTAGGGACCGGCATTCTCTCCAAGTCTCCACATTGTTATCAGGACAATAACTTCAAAGTTGAAAATGGCGACATACTTCTAGATGTCGGTTGTGCCGAGGCCATATTTGCCCTTGACTGCATCTCCAAAGTGTCAAAAGCTTACCTGTTTGAATATCTTCACAAATGGCACCGCCCATTGGAACGCACATTCGCGCCTTACAATGACAAATGCATATTGGTAAAGAAACTTGTCGATGACAAGACCAACAAAATGTCCACAAAGCTGATTGACGCCATTGATACAGATTTAATTAAAACATCACACTTCTTTGTCAAGATGGACATCGAAGGATATGAAAAAACCGTAATCAAAGGAAATGACGATTTCTTTAAATCAGCAAAGGTAAAATTGAGTTGCTGCACCTACCACCGGCAAGACGACGCGCAGGCAATTGAAGCATTGCTTAAGGGCATGGGATATAAAACGCGATTCTCCGACGGATACATGCTTCCCTATCAACTAAACGGAATCCACTATCCATACTTCAGGCACGGCGTTATCTATGCCCAAAACTACTGAAAATATTACTCACCTGCACTGCCGAGCAGCAATTCCAACCCTAAAATCATCGTTATCTCATGCTAATGTGTCTTGCGCGGTTCCTCCGCCATTCTCCATACTTGTGACCAAAATGTAACGTTATGCCCCAACACAAGAATTTAATGATATTGAGCACAGGCAGCGTCGGCTTGCATCCAAGAACATCAGCCATCTTGCTGTTTATCCATACGAAAAAAGGCCCTCTCTTTGGCGCATTAGGTTCGTATAAAAGGATTGAGGCATAAATAAAAGCATCTACATACGTAACGGATAAATTGCGCAACAAGTTAATATCATGCTGATGCCAGAATATCTCACGGGATTTTCGAACAATGATTAACTGTGATTCCTTGCGGAGAAATATCGAGTTATGCGCGCATGACCCATCTAGTGAAGCAAAAATACTAGTCTCATTCAATAAACGAACCATCTCTGCAAAGTGAAGTCGTTCGGGGAACACTACTTCATAACCAGCATTATTAAACGCAACATCAAAATCCTCTGCGCCATAATCCCAAAAATGAAAATGTGTGGTTGAAAAGAAAACCCTGCGATGTGGTCTTCCTGAGCGATCAACACCAACTGCATCAATAAGGCGTTCAATGAGAAGACCAAATTCAGGCGTCATATATCGAAAGAGAGTGTCTTCTGACTCGGGAACATAAAAACACTCGTCAGGAATTATCACCGAACGGAACCGCGTTGGCTGGTCAATTCTCATTGCGCTATTAAGTTCAATGCCAAGGAATGAAAGCATTTCAAAAAGATTATCCGGCAATTCCTCCTGGCAATCGTATGTGCAATACACCATTCGCATTCCAGAGAACTCATTGGGCAACCCGCCAAGAACGAACCAGAGATGCTTAAGGCAGTCTGTTATACAATGTCCCCAACATCTATGAAAAACACCAAGGAAAACAACGTCTTCATCTATAACGTCACAATGTACATCTGATGACAAAAACTGACCTCCACATCCACGATACAGATGCGTTCCAGGCAAAATTTTTCCATCCTTGAAGATGCCTGAACTCTGACGACCAGATGAAACGACTCCACCCTCAATTCGACGCCATCCAAGACGCCGCTCAACAATCTGAACGCGGTCAGCCGCTGCCCGCAAACGCTTGGCCTCATTCTTCGACACACGTTCTAGGTTCACCGTCATGTCAATCAACGTAGAGGATGCCTGATGCCGAAATAAGCGCATGCCATCCGCAGTTTATAACGGCCTTGTAGACAAGTTTTGTCTCTCCTCTTTTCATATGTTGTATTATACCAAAAGATTTGCCTTAGCGTCCATACCCCAGCGGCCAAACTGCCGCGGAGATTGCCGCGACCGCAACAAGAATCAACCTCGAGTATTTCATTTCTCTCCCTTTCTCAAAGTGCACACCTGCTAGCGCATCCGCTCGGGCCCTGGCGACCGCTTCGCGGCTCGGCCTTTGGCCTCGGCCAACCCGACGCCTTCGGCGCGGGCGAATCTCGCGGACGGCCTTCGGCCGGGCGATATTCGGTTATTTGGCGGGGGGCTTGGGCATGGCGTTGCGCTCGTAGTCGGCGGTCATTATGTCGATGCAGAGGCTGTCGGGGAATTCGGCAGGGTA
>CADCCW010000020.1 GCA_902800055.1 uncultured bacterium | reverse complement strand
CGAAGGGACGCTTCTCGTACGACATGGTGTACCGCCTGAACGCGGCAGTCGCAGAGCTGCAGAAGCTGGGCATCGAGCTGCCGCCCGCCATCAACTGCTTCGTGCAGTCCATGGCGCGCCTCTCGAACACGATGGTCGAAATGAACACCATACTGAACCAGGCGAGCGAGCTCCTGGAGGCGGCAAACGGCTATGTCAGCGCGCCGCCGGACCCGCCGCGCGACGAGCTGGACATCCTCGGCATGGCGATGGACTTCCGTGCGTCGCCGGAAGGCAAGGTGCTGGTGGACGATGACGAAACCGTCGTCGGCCTGGCGAAGGACGGCAAAGACGTCCAGATTTCCGCCTTCTGCCACCACCTCTCGGCCGAGGGCTTCGGCGAATACTCCCTCGAAGAAGGCGCGCTCAATCCCGGAGGCTCCTACTATACGAGGTTCGTCAATCGCGTCCAGAACGCGGCCGACCCTGCGGTAGAGGCCCGCAAGCTGAGGGACATGCTGAGGGCCAATGTGGACACCGAACGCGACAAGATCCTGGGCACCTGGCTCATCGAGGTGGACACGGCTCTCGCAACGTTCGAGACGGAAATCGCCGCAGCCGACACGCCCGAGAAGAAAACGGCGGCGGTCAAGAAGTACGCTTCCCAGTACTGCTCCATGGTCAAGCAAATCTTCCAGACCATACAGAACTCCGAGGGCCAGCTTGTGCACATGCGCACGTTCGAGTCGGTCGAAAAGCCGAGTTCGTTCGCCAACGCCATCATGACGACGCTGATGAACAACTTCGACATGCTGTCCAATACGTTCGCCGATTCCAAGACCAGGCTCATGGCCGACGTCTATACCATCACGTCCAGCGAGCTGAAGGCGGGCTGGTTCGCCGGCGAGGATACGCGAGTGCAGGCCATCAAGGACGACGCGCTCAAGATGGCCGGCGACGACTCGTACCAGATCGACATCGGCGTCTGACGAACGGAGACGGACGGCGTGAAGACGGTGCTTGCGGCGGCAGTTTGCGCGGCACCTGAGAGGTTGAAAAGTTGAAAGGTTGAAAGGTTGAAAGGTTGAAAGGCCGCGGCGGTTTTGGTTTAACACGAGGATTTGTTCGCGTCTAACGACGCTCACTTTTCGCGGCCACGGAAATCTGCCGCGAAAGCCGACACGGCCCGCGGCAAAAATGGTATAATTCACGCGATGAAACCCCGTGCCAAGTCCGCGCTTTCCCTCGCCCTCGCCATCGTGGGCGGAATCGCGGCTGGCATGCGCTGTGACGCGTCGGAATGGGTGGAGAATTCGTCGCAATACACCCCGCGCCCCGCGGCATATACAGTAAAAGCATATACAGAAGGGTCTGACCCTTTTGATGCTTTGCTTTGTCACTTTGTTGGCGATTGTGGTATCAATTTGACAATTTCACCTTTTGGCTATTGACAAAATGTTCTCGATTATGGTATCATATTGACATGAAAAACTTTGATAAAGTTTATGAGGCTGCCGCAGAACGGTATGGACTCATAACCGTGGAGGATGCCGCTGAACTGGGTATTCACCGCAAGCAGTTGCTTTTCTGGGAGGCGAATGGTCGACTGGAGAGATGCGGACGCGGCGTGTACAGAATCAAGTATCATGTCCCGACGCCATACGACCACTACGCAGAGGCAATCGCCCTCGTCGGGCGGGGCGCCATCATCTATGGCGACGGTGTGCTGGCCATGCACAACCTCGCCCTTGTGAATCCAAAGCAAATTCAAGTGGCGGTCGAGAAGCGCGTCCGTCGAAACCTTCCCGAGTGGATACGCCTTGTCAAAAAGTCCGAAGGCGTAAAGGAGGAGATGTTCGAGGGGATTGCCTGCCAGTCGGTGGCCGACGCGATTCGTGCATGCAGGGGAACCGTCATGAGGGAGCGTCTTGTCGATGCCATCGACGAGGCCGAGCGACAGGGGCTTGTCGGCCGGCAGGAATACCATGAACTCAAGAGGGAGTTTGCCCAATGAACCGTCCAAATACGTGCACAAATCTCATCAAGGCGATAAACAGGATCGCAGGGCCGGAACGCGACGCATTGCGGCTCTGCCGCGCACTTGCCAACGTGATCATCGCGCAGATGCTCCCCGACGGCGTCGTCAAGGGCGGCAGTTCACTGATGTTCCGCTACGGCGGCAACATGACGCGCTACACCCGCGACATGGACACGGCCCGCGTCATGGAGTTGGATGCATATCTAGACAAGCTTGAATCGAGTCTCAAGGCTGGATGGAACGGTTTTACAGGAAGGTTGCAGCGCGTCGAGCCGCCTCATCCGGCAGGCGTTCCGCAGGGTTATGTCATGATACCTTACGACATAAGACTCGCATACAACGACAGATCGTGGCAGACCGTCAGAATTGAAATCGGCCACAACGAGATTGGCGACGCCGACGAAGCAGAGCTTGAATATCCGTCCGACATCGCCGAGGTGCTTGAGCAACTTGGATTTCCTCGTCCGAATCCGATCCCAGTAATGAAGCTGTCGTACCAGATTGCACAGAAACTGCACGCTGTCACAACGGCGGGTGCGGATCGTCCGCACGACCTTGTCGACCTTCAGCTCATGTGCGGGCATTCGCAGATTGACCTAGCCGAAGCAAGGGCGATCTGCATTAGGCTTTTTGACTATCGGCGTAGGCAGCCCTGGCCGCCGACCGTGGCGAAAGGTTCGGCATGGGATTCCCTTTACGAAGATGCGGGGAATGGGCTTGACGTTCTCCCGACCTGCGACGAGGCGGTCGCGTGGGCGAATGACCTGATAGTCTCAATCAACAAGGCGTAGAAACTGCAATGCGGATAATGGCCACATCTGATCTGCACGGCAACCTTGAGGGGCTTGACCCCAAGGGTGCAGACGTCGTGGTGCTGGCGGGCGACATCGCTCCGCTCAAGGGTCGCGGGCCGTGGCACATAAACGACCAGAAGAAGTGGATCAACAAGCGGTTCAGGGAATGGACGTCGTCGTACCACGGCATACAGTTTGTCGTCATCCCCGGAAACCACGACTTCTATCCGATTGCACACATACTCTTCAAGAATCAGGGGATAGACTGGAAGTACGAGTTCTCGCCGAACGTCCATTTCCTCGGCGATTCCGGAGTGGAGATCGGCGGCGTAAGGTTCTACGGGACGCCCTGGGTGCCGATCATCTCCTATTCCTGGGCGTTCGAGGGCGAGTCGGACACGCTGAAGCGGTGGTTCGCGAAGATTCCCCCTGGTCTCGATGTTCTCGTCACACACTCGCCGCCGCGCATTCCGGGAAGCGACGTCGACCGTTCGCTCCAGACGGACTCCGAGCATTTCGGCTCGTCGGAGCTGACAGAGGCCATCGTCGAGAAGCATCCGCGATTCGTTTTCTGCGGCCATATCCATACAGGACAGCACGGAGGTGTAGACTTTGAGTCAACCCGTGTCTACAACGTCTCCCGCCTCGACGAACGGTACGAAATCGCCTACGAGCCGACATGGGTGGAAATTTGATAGACCGCTATGATGCGGCTTTCACGCGGTTGTCGAAGTCGAATTTTCGCAGTCGCTTCCACCTCTCGTCTGCGGACAGGAAGTACATAGCAGAGAAGGGGATGGAGACGATACGCTCCCATTGCGAGGACTTCATCCGAACGAGGCTCGCTCCCGCTAACCCGCCGAACGACGGGAAGCAGACGCCGATGCGCGGGCATCCCGTGTTCAAGGCGCAGCACGCCTGCGCGTGCTGCTGCCGCGACTGCCTCGCCAAGTGGTGGAAGGTGCCGCTCGGGGTCCCGATCCCCGCCGAGCGACAGCGGGGGATCGTCGATTTCCTCATGGCATGGATTGAGAGGGAGAATGGGCGCACAGCGCTCGGGTAGTGCTACTATTTTCCTTTTCGCGGCCACGGAAATCTGCCGCGAAAGCCAACACAGACCGCGGCAAAAATGGTATAATATCAGCCATGAAGAATCGTGCCAAGTCCGCGCTTGCGCTCGCCCTCGCCATAGTGGGCGGAATCGCGGCTGGCATGCGCTGTGACGCATCCGTGACGGTGGAAACCCCGACGCAGATTAACCCGCGTGTCGCAGCATATACAGTAAAAACATATACAGAATGGTCTGACCCTTTTGTCCAATTGATGCGCCGCCTCTCGGTGGTGCTGACGTTCCTCCTGGGCGCGCGGTTCTTCCACGAGACCAACCTCGTCCGCAAGGGAATCGCGCTCGCGGCCATCGTCGCCGGCGTCTCGCTGCTCTGCCTGGCGTCGTGAAGCGCCGCGGCCCGATGACCGCGGCATTGACTTGCGCAGCAAATTTGTGGTATACTTTCCCTATCTCGGCAAAAGCCACATTTTGCCGATAATTGGAAAATGGTAGCGAAGTTAAGCAAATGGACCGAGCAATACGGGACAAAGTACAAGGTGGGCGAACTCGTTCACGCCGGGAAGTTGTTTCGCATTGAGGACGGAATCTATGCTGATAGGGCAGATGTGCCAGAGGTCGAGGTCGTGCTGGCGAAGTATCCGTCGTCCGTGCTGACGCTGGAGAGCGCCTATTACTATTACAACATGAGCGACGAGATTCCGGACGAGTATCACCTTGCCACGGATCGCAAGTCGGCGAAGATTGTCGACGATCGCGTCGCTCAGAGTTATGTCCCCTGCGGCACGCTGATGATTGGTGCGACGGAGATGGATGTCCTTGATGAGCACCTGCGCATCTACGACAAGGAACGACTCCTCATCGAGACGATGCGGTATCGGACGAAGCTGCCCTATGACCTCTACAGGGAAGTCGTCGGAAGCTTTCGTGAAATCCGCAATGAGCTGTATGGCTCGAGGATCGATGACTATCTGAAGCATCTTCCGAGGAAGGAAGCCCTCATGGAAGCAATCAGGAAAGAGGTGTATTGATGGATTTCAAGACCAAGGTTTCGGAATTGATGGCATTGGGCTATAAGCGAGCGTCTGCTCGTGCGAAAATCGCGCACGACGTGGTGCTGGCCGCCATCAAGGCCTCCGGCATGAAGGACAGCGTCACCATTAAGGGCGGCGTCGTAATGAGTGGAATCACCAAGGAGGTTCGTCGGGCCACGATGGACATGGATGCTGATTTCGTCCATTACTCCCTTGGCAATGCCGCCATCGCGAAATTCGTCGCAAAGCTCAACAAGCATTCGGATTGCACGATTGAGATAAAAGGGGATATTGTAGACCTCAGGCAGCAGGAGTACAGGGGAAAGCGGATCTTCCTGCAGATAACGGATGTCTCGGGATATAAGGTCATTACCAAGGTCGATCTCGGCGTTCATGCGAAGATGGAAGTCGTTCAGCGTGATTTCAAGTTTGACATTGTAACGGACGCGAGGAGCGTCAAGCTCTTGGCGAACTCGAAGGAGCAGATTTTCGCAGAGAAGATGAAGAGCCTCCTGCGATTGGGCACCCTCTCTGTTCGATATAAAGATGTCTTTGACATGTACTATCTGATTGGCAAGATGAATCGCGCGACACTCAGAGAGTATTTCGGCCTCTATGTCTATCGTGACAAGAAGATGCGTGAGAGAAATCCAGAAGAGATTGTCGCTCGTCTATCCGAGGTGTTTGAGGACGCTACATTCAAAAGGCAGCTTCGCAACAAGAAATTTGCCTGGCTAAACGTAGCTCCGGCAGTTGCGACCAAGGCCATCCTTGATTTTATTCGCACTATTCGCTAAATCACTTAAACCTCGGCAGAATTCCAAAATTGCCGATAATTGGGAAATTGGCTCGCAGTCCCGCGGCAGATTCCGCGGCAGATTTTTGGTATAATACGCATTAGTGAAACTGAACAACACCATGCGCATGCGCTCTACTGCGCCGTTCGCCGTTTCCGCCTCGCCGGCGGAGACCAAGGCCAGCATGAACACAGCATATACAGTAATATTTCACCGACAACCAGGAAAGGAACAGAGACCATGATCAGCAGAAGGGGATTTGTCGGAGCGGGCACGGCGCTTCTCGCCGCGCGGGCATTCGCGGAGGAATGGAAGGCGCCGGAGCGGAACGAGGTGAAGGGCGGCTTCGACGAGGAGGCCGCCGACCTCAAGACGGCGGAGCCTTGGCAGCCATATTCCGATCGCAAGGTCAGGGTCGGCATCGCCGGCGAGGGATTCTGCTCCTTCGGCTCCGCCTTCGGCTACCAGAACCACCCCAACGCCGAGGTCGTGGCGGTGACCGACCTCGACCCCGAGCGCTGCCGCCTCCTCCAGGAGCGCACCAAGGCGCCGAAGACCTATCCGAGCTGCGAGGAGATGATTCGGCACGCCGCCGAGGACAAGCTCGAGGCCGTTTACATCGCCACCGACGCGCCGAGCCACGTCTCCCTCGCCATCATGGCGCTCGATCACGGCCTCCACGTCGTGAGCGCGGTGCCGGCCTTCTTCGGCCGCGAGCAGCTCGAGTACGTGCCGAAGCTCATCGACGCGGTGAAGCGCAGCGGCAAGGTCTACCAGATGAACGAGACCACCGCCTTCCGCCAGTCCTGCTACGAGATGCGCCGCCTCTACGAAGCCGGCGCGATGGGCGAGGTGGTCTACGCCGAGGGCGAGTACTTCCACTGCTCGAACCTCGAATCCGGCCTCGGCGTCGGCAGCTACAAGGGCTGGCGCGACGGCGTCCCGCCGATGTACTACCCCACCCATCCGACCGGCTTCTACACCTGCGTCACCCGGAAGCGCTTCACCGAGGTAACCTGCATCGGCAAGCCGAGCCTCGTCAAGTGCTACCGGGACGGCAACCGCTACGACAACCCGTTCGGCAGCGAGTTCGCGCTGATGAAGATGGAGACTGGAGGCTGCGCGCGGATGCTCGTCTCCTACGACATGCCCTGCGTCAACGGCGAGCGAGGGCGCGTGTGGGGGCAGCGCGGCGGCTACGACGACGCGTCGATGTCCTTCCTCGGCGACCCGGCCGCGGCGAAGGCGGTGGACTACCGCCGTCACGGACTCCCGCAGGGGATGCCGGCCGGTTCCCACGGCGGCTCCCACGGCTACCTCACGGATGACTTCCTCCGGGCGATCCTCGATCCGAAGCACCGCCATGTCGTGGACGAGAAGGTGGCGGTCGACTCCACCATCTGCGGCGTCTACGCCCACCTCTCCGCCCTGCGCGGCGGCGAGACGCTGAAGATCCCCGCCGCGAGCTAAACGCCCAAGAACCCCGCTTTGCGCCTGATGGCGGACTTGATCGAGGATTCACAAGGAAAATGAACATGATCGCAAACAGTGTTTCGGCAGTGTATAGTATGCGGCAAAAGTCGAAGCCGTGGCTGGTGTCCATTGCCGTGATGATGGCCGCATCACAGCTTCTCGGCGTCGACTTAGACGGCAGCTGGGGGTTTCGCTTCGAGGAGGGGAAGCCGCTCGAGGAGGTCGCAAAGGCCGACTTCGCGGCGACGGACGTGATTCCCGTCCCGGCGTGCTACGACATGATGCCCAAGTGGTACATGAAACGCGGCACGGGGCTCTACCGCCGCTCGTTTACTCTTGACGCGCAGATGAAGGACGCGGTTCTCGTCGTGGACGGAATGGGCGTCAGGGCGAAGTTCGAGATCGACAGGAAGGACCTCGGGCTCCATCCGTACCCATACGCGCGGCTGGAGATACCCGTGGGGCCGCTCGCGGCGGGCGAGCACGAAATCGTTGCGGCGGTGGACAACATCCTCTCGTGGCCGCGCGTCAAGCTGGCGCGTCCGTACTACGACTTCTACTTCTACGGCGGCTTCTACCACGGCGTGAAGCTCGTCGAGCGCGAGCCGAAGGTGTTCGTCCGCACACTCGACTACAGGACTGGCAAGGTGGAGGTGGAGGTCGAAGGCGCTGGCGATTCCACGGCGACGATTGCTTTCGACGGAGGCGCGGAAACAGACGTGAAACTGAGCAAAGGGAAGGTGATTGTCGCCGTTCCAGGCTATCACCTTTGGTCGCCAGATAGGCCTGCGCTTCACAAGGTTTCCATCAGCCTTTCAACTTTTCGGCCTTTCAACCTTTCAACTCGTTTTGGCATCCGCCAGATCGAGGCGCGCGACAGGAAGATCTACCTGAACGGCAAGGAATTGTTCCTCAAGGGTTTCAACCGCCACGAGTCGGACTGGCTCAATGGCGCGGCTACCGGCGAGGCGCTGATGCTCCAGGACATCCAGCGGCTCAAGACCCTCGGCGGCAACTTCATCCGCGGCGCGCACTACCAGCAGAGCGAAAGGTTCCTCGACCTCTGCGACGAGAACGGCGTTCTGGTCTGGGAGGAGTCGCTCGGCTGGGGCAACGGCTGGGGCGTCGACTTCCCGCCGAACGAGCTTCAGGACGAGGAGTTCTGCGCGATGCAGGTGCGGCAGACGCGCGACATGGTCAGGACGAGCTTCAACCACCCGTCGGTCATCATCTACGGATTCCTCAACGAGTGCGCGAGCCTGAAGCCGGAGTGCAAGGCGCTCGTCGACAGGCTCATCGAGACGGTCCGCGCCGAGAATTCGGGGCGTCTCGTGACATTCGCCTGCAATATCGTAGATGACGATATCTGCAATGCGAACACGGACATTGTTGCGTTTAATGCGTATCCAGGGATTTTCCCTCTGCAAATTGGAACGGCGACCTCTCTCGAGATGCGGGTGAAAGACAGGTTCAACGCCATTGTCTCGAAGTTTCGTGCGCAATATCCGGACAAGCCCATTATGGTGTCGGAGTCCGGTTGCGGCGGCGAGTTTGGACGGCGCGGCGAATATGCCTCGCCGAACACGGAGGAGTTCCAGGACGAGTACCTGACGAACGTGTTCGAGACGCTCTGGGCGAATCCCGATGTCGTCGGCTTTTCGATCTGGCAGATGAACGACGGCAGAACGCGCGAGCGCTTTGGCGACAAAGCCGTGTCTGCGATGTTCGGAGGATCCATTGCGGGTGTGTTTGACCGTTTTCGAAGGCCGAAGACGTCGGCTGAGACCGTCCGCAAATATTTCAACTCCAAGTGAAAAGGGTCAATTGGTGCGGCGCTGGAGTCCGCTTTACAAGCCTGATTGAAATGTGCTATACTACTTGACCAACACCAACAACAAGGAGACATACATGGGCATGTGGAACCGCGAAAAGGAGACGCTCTCGCGCGACGAGCTCGCGAAGGTGCAGCTGGAAGGGCTGAAGAAGTCCCTGAATCGCGTCTGGAACAACGAATTCTACCGCGAGCGCCTGAAGAAGGGCGGCGTCGGCTCGCCCGAGGACGTGAAGTCGCTCGACGACCTCGCCAACCTGCCGTTCTACACCAAGGACGACTTCCGCGACGCCTATCCGCTGAAGATGAACTGCGCCGACCGGAAGGACCTCCTGGAGTTCCACATGTCCTCCGGCTCCACCGGCACGCCGGTGGTCATGGCCTACACCAAGGGCGACCTCGTCCAGTGGGCCGAGTGCATGGCGCGCTGCTACGCGATGGCGGGTCTGGAGAAGGGCGACGCGTTCCAGATCATCCCCACCTTCGGCCTCTTCAACGGCGGCTTCGGCTTCTACCACGGCGCGCGCAAGGCCGGGCTCTTCACGGTGCCCGCCTCTTCCGGCAACACCGAGCGCCAGATCCGCCTGATGAAGGACTTCAAGTCCAAGGGCTTCGCCTCGGTCGTCTCCTACGTGCCGCGGCTCATCGAGAAGCTTGACGAGTGCCCCGAGGGCGAGCGCGACCTCCCCTACCTCAAGGTCGGCATCTTCGGCTCCGAGACGTTCTCGGACGAGACCCGCCGGCGCATCGAGTCGCGCCTCGGCATCGAGTGCTTCGACATCTACGGCATGACCGAGACCGGCGGCGTCGGCACGACCGGCCAGGACTGCCGCTTCCACTGCGGCCTCCACGTGTTCGAGGACCAGTACATCACCGAGATCATCGACCCGGCGACGGGCAAGCTCGTGCCCGACGGCGAGTACGGCGAGATCGTCTTCACCTCCCTCACTCGCGAGGCGATGCCGATCATCCGCTACCGGACGCACGACATCACCCGCATCCTCTCGCGCGAGAAGTGCGAGTGCGGCCGCACCTCGCTCCGCATTGACCGCATCACCGGCCGCACCGACGACATGCTGATCGTCAAGGGCGTCAACTTCTACCCGCGCCAGGTGGAGCAGGCGCTGAAGGAGATCCCCGGCGTCGCCGACGAGTTTCAGATCATCCTCGAGGAGCACAACGGCATGACCGACGTCACCGTCAACGTCGAGGCCGAGCCCGGTGTCACCGGCCACCAGGTCGCCAAGCACCTCCGCGAGCGCCTCGGGTTTCTCCCGAAGGGCGACGTCTTCCCGATCGGCGCGCTGCCGCGCACCGAGGGCAAGGCGAAGCGCGTCATCCGCCGCCAGGTCGAGGGCTGAGCGCCTTGAAGCGTCATCTGATCGGCATTGGCGGAGTGGGGATGAGCGCGCTCGCGACCGCGCTCGTCCGGCTCGGGGACGAAGTGACTGGGGCCGACCGCACCCTCGGCACGCCGAACATCCGCTTTCTCGAATCGCTCGGCGTAAAGGTTTTCCCGGACGACGGCTCCGGCGTCGACGCGGCGACCGGCGAGGTCGTGGTCTCCACCGCGATCGAGTCCGACAACCCCGGCCTCGTCCGCGCGGCGGAGCTGGGCATCCCCGTCGTCCACCGCGCCAAGGCGCTCGCCCGCGCGCTTTCGGGACATCGCCTCGTGGCCGTCGTCGGCACCTGCGGCAAGTCCACCGTCACCGCCATGCTCGGACACGTGCTCGCCGAATGCGGGCTCGACCCGTTCTGCGTCAACGGCGCGAACGTGCCCGGCTGGGAAGGGGCGGTGCGCTTCGGCCGCGGCGAATACGCCGTCGCCGAGGTGGACGAGAGCGATCGCTCGCTGGTGGCGTTCAGTCCCTACGCTGCGATCGTTACCAACGCCTCCGCCGACCACTACTCGAAGGAGGAGATGGACCAGGTGTTCGACGACTTCGTGCGGAACTGTCCAGGCCCGGTCGTCGACGGGCGCAAATGCGATCCCGGCGAGGCGGAGACCACGATGCCCGGGCGGCACAACCGGCAGAACGCCGCGCTGGCGCTCCGCATGGCGCTGGCGCTCGGGTGCGACGAGGCGAAGGCGCGCGCGGCGCTTCTGACTTTCCGCGGCGTCGAGCGCCGCCTCCAGCGCGTCGGCGGCAACGTTTTCGACGACTACGCGCACAACCCGGAGAAGCTCCGCGCGATGTGGACGACGCTGGCGGAGGAGTATCCCGGCGGGCTCTGCGCGGTGTGGCGTCCCCACGGCTACGCGCCGCTCCGCAAGATGCTTGACGCGCTCGTCGAGATGTTCACCTCGACGATCCGCCCCCAGGACCGCCTGCTCGTGCTGCCGGTCTACGACGCCGGCGGCACCGCCGACCGCTCGATCAACTCGGACGCGCTCGTCGCGCGGCTCGGCGACAAGGCGGTGGCGGTCAGCGACTTCGAGGAGGCGTATTCCTGGTGCCGCGCCCACCGCGGCGACTTCGCGGCCTTCGCCGTCTGCGGCGCCCGCGACCCCGGCCTCGCCCCGTTCGCCCGCCGCCTCGCCGGAATTATGGTATAATACGCCCAAAGCAACAATCAAGGAGCAACGAGAAAGATGTCTCAGGTATTCGAATACACCGGCGTGGTGGAGGAAGTATTCCCCGTGCAGACCTTCGCGAGCGGTTTCACCAAGCGCGAATTCATCGTCGGCAACGACGTGGACAGCCCGAGCAAGTACCCCAACCCGGTCAAGTTCAGCTTCAAGAAGGACAACTGCTCGCTGCTGGACAGCGTGCAGAAGGGCCAGCGCGTGAAGGTGCGCTTCGTCATCGACGGCCGTCGCTGGGAAGGCCAGCGCGGAGTGCAGTACTTCATTGACCTTACCGCGCTCAAGCTCGAGGTCCTCGAGGCCGACGGCTCGTCCACCGAGCCGGTGCCGGCGCCGGCCGAGCCGGACGCGCCGGTCGACGCCGGCGACATCGACGACATGCCGTTCTGACGGCCTTGGTGCCGCGGGATGGAGACTGAGGAAAAGTCGTCGCGGCTTGCATGGCGCGAGGTGGTCGGCAAAGCCGCCTCGTTTCTTGCGTCGAAGGGCGTGCCAGATTCCACCGTCGCCGCGGAGCTGCTCGCGGCGCGGCTCCTTGGCGTCGGGCGTGGGCTTCTTGCGGGCGCGTTCGACCGTGTCGCCGAAGAGCGCCACCTCGCGGCGATGCGCCGCGGCATGGCGCGCCTCGCCAAGGGCGAGCCGCTCCAGTATGTGCTTGGCGAGTGGGACTTCCGCACCCTTACGCTCAAGTGCGACCGCCGCGCGCTGATCCCGCGCCCCGAGACCGAGGGGCTGGTCTCGCTCGTCCTCGAATGGCTCCGCGGCTCCGGCCGACCCGGCGCGCCGCTCGTCGTCGACGTCGGCACCGGGACCGGCGCCATCGTCCTCAGCCTCGCGAAGGAGTATGCCGGCGAGGCGACGTTCCTCGGCACCGACGTGAGCGAGGAAGCGGTGGCACTCGCCCGGGAGAACGCCGAGCGCTGCTCGCTGACGGACCGCGTCGGCTTCGCGGCGATGGACGGGCTCGACGACTTCGACGAGCCGCAGTGCGTGGATGCGATCGTCTCCAACCCGCCCTACATCGAGAGCGCGGTCGTGGACACGCTCGACCCGCGGGTGCGCGACTTCGAGCCGCGCCTCGCGCTCGACGGAGGAGCCACCGGACTCGACTTCTACGACCGCTACCTCGCCGACGCGCTCAACTTGCTTAAGGTGGGCGGCGCGGTGTTCTTCGAGATCGGCGACACCCAGGGCGAGGCGGTCCGCCGGATGATGGAAAGCTACGGCTTCGGCGATATTCGCATTGCCAAGGATCTCTCGGGACGCGACCGCTACGCGTCCGCCACGCTGACATGAGCGCCCAGGACGCCATCATCGGCGCTCGCGCCGTCCACATCCGCGAACTCAAGGCCGAGATCGCGAAGCTCCGCGCCGAGAACCAGCGGCTGAGGGACGAGGCGCAGTCGCTAAAGACCCATTTCGACTTGGCGCTTGTCGCCGCCCGCGACCTCGAATCGCTTGGCGAAGGCGGCAGGATCGTCGTCCTCGACGGCTGGAACATGATCCTCGGCTCGCAGCGGACGGCTATGAGCCGCGAGGATCTCGTCCGCCAGGCGAAGGCCATGGCTGCGGCGAATCCGAACGACCGCGTCTGGATCGTCTTCGACGGGCCGCACGCGTCTTCGGCGGTCGAGGACGGAGTGCGGATAACCTACACCGGCGGCACCGGACCCCACCGCGCCGACCGCTTCGTCTGCGACTTCCTGCGCATGGCGCGCTGGCTCGGCGTGGCGGACCGCGTCGAGGTGCGCACCGGCGACCGCGACTTCCTCGCGGAAGTCCGCCGCCTACAGAGCTGAGATCGGCGCGGCGGTGAGCTTGCCGGACTCGGCGGAGACGACGCGGACGCGGCGGATCGACTTGCGCGGGAAGTCGCCGCTTTTCGCGGTAGGCACTGTGCACCAGATGTATTCGCTCGTCCAGCCGGCGACGTTCTCCTCGTCCTCCACCACAATCTCCACCTCGCGGTTGCGCAGGGCGGTGGCGAAGTCGGCGCGGATGCGGCGGGCGATCGCGGCGATCTCGTGCGCGCGTTTGGACCTCGTGTCGTGGTCGCACTGCCTCGGGAGCGCGGCGGCGACGGTGCCGGGCCGGCGGGAGAAGGGGAAGGCGTGGACGTTCGAGAAGCGGTGCCGCGCGACGAACGCGGCGCTCAGGCGGAAGTCGAGTTCCGTTTCGCCGGGGAAGCCGGTCATGATGTCGCAGCCAAGTCCGCAGTCCGGCAGCAGCGCGCCGATGCGCGAGAGCAGGGACTCGAGCTCCTGCGTGCCGTAGGGCCGGCGCATGGCGCGGAGGACGGCGTTTGACGCTGACTGCACCGCGAGGTGCAGCGAGCGGCAGACATTGGGGCTTTCGGCCGCCGCCGCGACGGTCTCCTCCGCGACGGCGCCAGGCTCGATCGACCCCAGCCGCAGGCGGAAGCCGCCAAGCGCCGCGAGCGCCGCGACGAGGTCCGGGAGCCGCTTGCCGCCGCTCGCGTAGAGCGAGAGGTTGCAGCCGGTGAGCACGATTTCGCCGTAGCCGCCCTCGTCCCGCAGCCGTTCGGCGCGGCGCAGGAGGTCGTCGAACGGCGTCGACTGCGGTTCGCCGCGGAACTGCGGCACAATGCAGAACGAGCAGTGGCACGAGCAGCCGTCCTGGGCCTTGAGGAAGGCGCGGGCGGTGCGCTTCGGCAGCGCGGAGCCGTCCGATGGAGGCAGCGGGTCGTCGTCGCCCTTGTCGTGCAGGCAGCCCTCGACCAGGACCTTGGCGTCGGGGCGCTTGCGGCGGATGCGTGCGATGAGGCGTTCGCACTCCGTCTGTGCCTTCGAGGTGACGCTGCAGCCGCGCACGACCACGAGGTCGGCGTCCATGAAGTCGTCGACGCGCTCCCAGCCGGCGGCGAGGAAGTCGGCCTCGCGCTGCAGCGCCTCGGCCCGGTTGAGCCGGCAGCCGAAGGTCTCGAACCTGACTTTCATGCGCCGATTATCAGCAGCAGCACCACGTTCGTCAGGTTGAAGAGGGCGTGGTTGAGCATTGGGCACCAGATGCGCCCGGCCCTGCGGTAAAGCCAGCACTGGGCGAGTCCGAAGAAGAACAGCGCGATGAAGGCGGCGTCGGGCCAGGGCTGCGCGATGTAGTGCACGGCGGAGAAGATCGCCGAGAGGATAACCCACCAGGCCTGATGCCTCAGCCAGCGCGTCGGCAGACGGAAGATCAGCTCCTCTATCGCAGGCAGCAGCACGACTACCTGCGCAAGGAAAAACGCGGCGGAGAAGAAGTGCCTGCCGGAGTCGAACGCATGCAGCAGCAGCTGGCGGGCAACGCCCACGTTCTGCTGGTCGGGGAGGTCGACTCCGAACCAGCCGGCGACGAGCTTGGTGAGAAAGCACAGGCCGATCGTCGCCGCCGCGATTGCCGGCCATGCCTTCAATGTAGTCTTGAGTCTTGCGTTCATCTTGGCGTATTATACCACAATGACCGCGGGATAGAGAACCGCAGACTGCGAAAATTTGGTATAATACGCATAATGCAACAGGGAATTCCATGGCTCTCGATGGCGTATGTGCTGGTCGGCCTGGTGGTGCTGGCGTGGTCGAGCGGGTTATTCGTCGACGGCGCGGCGTCGCTGGCGCGCGCCCTTGGCATTTCGCCGCTCGTGGTGGGCATGGTGATCATCGGCTTCGGCACCAGCGCTCCGGAGCTGTGCGTCAGCGTCCTTAGCGGCCTCGGCGGCCACTCCAACCTCTCGCTCGGCAACGCCTACGGCAGCGACATCTTCAACATCGCCTGCATCCTCGGGATCTCGGTGCTGATCTACCCGCTGCTGGTGCGGCCCAAGGTGTCGGTGGTGGCCGGCGTGGGGCTCTCTGCGATCACCGTCTTCGCCATGCTGGTCGTGCGCGACGGCTCCTGCACCCGCGCCGAGGCGTGGGCGCTCATCGGGGCGTTCCTGGTGCTGATGCCGCTTTACTGCTGGTACGACCAGGCAACCCGCCGCCCTGCCCCGCCGCCGCCGCCCACGGCGGTGCGCCGCGATGTCCGTTCGCTCGCGGTCGACGCGGTGAAGCTCGTCGTCGGCCTCGCCATGCTGATATTCTCCTCGCGTCTGCTTGTCGACGGCGCCGTGGACGTCGCGAGGTGGCTCGGCGTGAGCGACCTCGTGATCGGGCTTACGGTGGTGGCGGTGGGCACTTCGCTCCCGGAGCTCGCGAGCGCGGTGCAGTCGGCCCGGCGCCGCGAGCACGAGCTGGTGCTCGGCAACATCATCGGCTCCAACCTCTTCAACACGCTTGCGGTGGTCGGCGTCGCGACGGCCATCTCGCCGCTCGAGCCCGGGAAAGGAGCGCAGGCGTTCTCGCCCTACATCCTGTCGCGAGACCTGCCGTTCGTGCTCGGATTTTCGCTTTCGATTCTCGTCTTCGGGCTCAACTGGCGCCGTCCCTTCCGTCCGGGCCGGATCGGACGCGTCAAGGGGGCGATATGGCTTGTCGCCTTCGCCGTCTACACGGTGCTGATGGTGCTGCAGGAGACGGGAAAGCTGTGAGGAGGAATTGATATGTCTAGGATAATCGCCATAGACGGACCCAGCGGCGCTGGCAAGTCGAGCGTGTCGCGGCTCGTGGGCCGCAGGCTCGGTTTTCTGCACGTCGACTCCGGCGCGCTCTACCGCATCATGACCTGGCAGGCGCTTGCGCGCGGGGTGGACACGTCCGACCCGGAGGCGGTGGCGGCCTTCGCGCCGACGGTGGAGGTGGAGTGCCGTCCCGTCGACGGCAAGGTCGCATATTTTGTCGGCGGCGAGGAGCCGGGCGACCGCATCCGCACCCCGGAGATCAACGCCCACGCGTCCGAGGTGGCGACGGTGAAGGCGGTGCGCGACCGCATCACCGCGACGCTCCGCGGCATGGCCGCGCTCGGCGACCTCGTCGTCGAGGGGCGGGACATCACCACGGCGGTATTCCCCGACACGCCGGCGCGGTTCTACCTCACCGCCTCGGCCGAGGCGCGGGCTCGCCGCCGCCGGAAGGAGGAGGTGGAGAAGGGGATCGCTTCGGCGAGCGAGGAGGCGGTGAAGGAGTCGCTGCTCAACCGCGACCGCATCGACTCCACCCGCCGCTACGCGCCGCTCCGCAAGGCCGACGGCGCGATGGAGATCGATTCAAGCGACATGACGCTGGACGAGGTCGTCGAGGCCGTCCTGGCGGCGCTGCCGGAAGGCTGGCGAAAGGATTGAGAGGAGAGACAAAATGAACGAAGAGCAACCACACTCCCACGTGTTCACCTCCGAATCGGTTTCGGAGGGGCATCCCGACAAGGTCGCCGACCAGATATCGGACGCGATCCTCGACGCGTGCCTGCGGCGCGATCCGCAGGCGCACGTCGCCTGCGAGACGGCGGTGGGGCCGGACATAGTCGTCAACCTCGGCGAGATCACCTGCCGCGGCTTCGGGCAGGTGGACACCGAGGCGATCGCCCGCCGGGTCGTGAAGCGGATCGGCTACACCGTGCCGGAGGAGCATTTCGCCGCGCAGACGTTCAAGTACGAGAACTTCCTGCACGGGCAGTCGCCCGACATCGCCCAGGGCGTCAACCGCAAGACGCGCCAGCGGCAGGGCGCCGGCGACCAGGGCATGATGTTCGGCTACGCGACGAACGAGACGCGGCGGTTCATGCCGGTTGGGGTCGTCTACTCGCACGAGCTCCTGAAGATCTTCGCGCGCCTGCGCCGGCGCGGCGGCCGGTACAGCTGGCTGCGGCCGGACGCGAAGGCTCAGCTTTCCGTGGTCTACGAGAA
Organism: uncultured bacterium; assembly: GCA_902800055.1. Classification (GTDB taxonomy): domain Bacteria; phylum Verrucomicrobiota; class Kiritimatiellia; order RFP12; family UBA1067; genus UBA1067. The sequence goes on along the minus strand of CADCCW010000020.1, from coordinate 19,019 downwards.
TGCGCGCCCCAAGCGCGTCGACACGGTCGTCATCTCGCAGCAGACCACCGAGAGCGGCGCCACCAAGCTCAACTACGAGGAAATCGAGCGCCTGGCGCGCGACTACCTGTCGAAGACCGGGTTGTTGGACGGCAAGACCAAGTTCCTCATCAACCCGACCGGCAAGTTCGTGGTCGGCGGGCCCTGCGGCGACTCCGGCCTTACCGGGCGCAAGGTCATCGTCGACACCTACGGCGGCGTGTCAGCGCACGGCGGCGGCGCGTTTTCCGGCAAGGATCCGTCGAAGGTCGACCGCTCCGCCGCCTACTACGCGCGCTACGCGGCGAAGAACATCGTCGCCGCCGGCCTCGCCGACCGCTGCCAGATCCAGGTCGCCTACGCGATCGGCGTGGACAATCCGGTGAGCTTCTGCGTGAAGACCTTCGGCACCGCGCACGGCTCCGTCACCAACGCCGCGATCGAGAAGATGCTCGCCTCGGGCAAGGTGTTCGACTTCCGCCCCTACGCGCTTATCGAGGACCTCGGGCTGCTCAAGCCGAAGGGCTGGTGCTACGAGGACACCGCGGCGTACGGCCACTTCGGGCGCGACCTTTTCCCCTGGGAGCGACTCGACCGCGTTGAGAAGCTGAAGAAGATCTTCAAGATTGGCTGAAAGACCAGGCAACCTCTACCTGCACTTCCCGTTTTGCCGCGGGAAGTGCTCGTACTGCGCCCTCCACTCGCGCGGCGGAGCTTCCGACGCGGTGCGCGCGGAGTATTCGCGCCGGATGGCTGATGCGCTGGCCGCGCTCGCAGACGACTCCGCCGCTCGCTTCCGGACCGTCTACTTCGGCGGCGGCACCCCGGCGATCTGCGGCCTCGGCCCCGTGCTTGCCGCGCTCGCGCCGCTCGTCGCGCCGGACGCCGAGGTGACGGTGGAGCTTCATCCGCTCGATGTCTCGGACGAGCTCCTCGCCCTGCTTGCCGACCATGGCGTCAACCGCATTTCGATGGGCGTCCAGTCGCTGGACGACGCGACGCTCGCAGACATGCGCCGCGGCTACACCGCCGACGCGGCGGAGTGCGCCTTCGCGCGCGTCAGGCGGCGGTTCGAAAACGCCGGCATCGACCTTATTGTCGGCTATCCCGGCGACCCGGGCAAGTGGCTCGGGCGGCTGAGGGAATGGGGACTCGCCCACTGCTCCGCCTACACCCTGCAGCTTGAGGAGGGAACGATTCTCCGGCATCGGATCGACGCCGGCAAGTGTCCGCCGCCGCCTTCCGACGACGCGACGCTCGACCGCTTCCGCGAGACGGCGGAGTTCCTTGATTCGATCGGATTGAAGAGATACGAGATTTCCAATTTCGCCGCGCCAGATCGTTACTGTCATCACAATTACGCGGTCTGGCGCGGCGAAGACTATCTTGGCATTGGCGAAGGCGCGCACGGGCGCATTGGCCGCCTGCGCACCTTGAACGCGTGGTCGCTGGAGCCCGAGCGCGACGGCGAGACGGAAGTCGAGGAGGTTTCGGAAGAAGCCGATCGCGTCGAGCGGCTCGTCTTCCGTCTGCGCACTCGCGATGGCATCGACGCGCGGCTGCGTCCTGAATGGAAGCCGACGCTGGAGCGGTTTGCCGCGGAGGGGCTGCTCGCGCGCGATGGCGAGGTCTTCCGCCTCACCCGCCGCGGCGCCGAGGTCTGCGACTCCATCCTCGCCGAGCTGGTTTAGAAGGGGAGTGAAGATATGTTGTGGAAGCTGTCGTTTCAGGTGATTCCGCTGGTTGCGCTGGCGGCGGCGGCGGTATTCGGACTTAAGCCGCTTCGGCTGCCGCGCCGCGCGTGGTGGATTGTCGTTGCCGCGCTTGCGCTGGCCTTTTCCAAGTTCGCGGTTTTTGCCCTTGTCGGCGGCGACGCCTTCACGCCCGACCTGCCGGCGCCGGTCATCTGGCTGCTCGGCTGGCTTTACGGCGCGGCGATGATCTTCACGGTCTTTGCCGGCATCGCCTGGGCGGCTGACCTCGTGCCGCTCGCCCTGCGCCGCCCGGTCTCGGTCGCGTTCAGGCGGCGGCGCGCGGCGGTGCTGGCGGCGGCGGCGGTCGCGATTTCCTTCTACGGGGTGTTCGAGGGCGTGCGCACGCCGCCGGTGCGCCGCATCGAAGTCGCGTGGAGCGAACTGCCCGCGGCGTTCGACGGCTACCGCATCGTCCACCTGAGCGACCTCCACTGCTCGAGCGCCGCGCGCCGGCCGCGCTTCGAGGCGATAGCCGCGCGTGTCAATGCGCTGGAGCCGGATCTGGTGGCGATCACCGGAGACTTCGTTGACGGGCGCCCGGCCGACCGCTTCGGCGACCTCGCGCCCATTGGCGGCCTCCGCGCCCGCGACGGCGTCGTGGGCTGCACCGGCAACCACGAGCTGTACTGGAACTGGGACCAGTGGCGCGGGCGGCTGGAGGGGCTGGGGATAGCCTTTCCCGAGGAGACGGGGGCGAAGGAGATTCGCCGCGGCGAGGACGTGATTGCCGTTGGCGGCATTCTCGACCGGTCGTTCTGCTGGTTCGCGGAAGACTGGAACGCGGCCAATGCCTTCGCCGGGGTTCCCGAAGGTGCGTTCAGGGTGCTTCTCTGTCACCGTCCGTTCACGGCGGAGACTGCGGCGGAGGCGGCGGATGTGCGGTTGCAGCTTTCCGGCCATACCCATGGCGGCGCAATGCCGTTCCTGGGCTGGCTGGTGGCGAAGTTCAACGAAGGCCGGCTGCGCGGGCTCCACGAATTCGCGCCAGGGCGCTGGCTGCACGTCTCGCCTGGCACCGGCCAGTGGGCTGGCTTCCCGCTCCGTATCCTCAACCCCGCCGAGATCACCGAAATCACCCTTCGTCGTAGATAGGGAACAGGGAATAGGGAACAGGGAATAGGGAACAGGGAATAGGGAATGGGGAATGGGGAATGGGGAACGGCGCGGCAGTTGTTTTAACACACGGATTTGTTCGCGATACGTCGATCACAGATGGCAAAGGTCGTAGACCTGAGCAAATCCGTGTGTTATAACTATCCCCGAGCCAAGCGGTTGACAGTTCAACCTTAAACATGATATACTACACCTCGAAATGTTTATACACACTCTTTTCTTGACAGAAAGAATGAATATAAACACTTAATATTGGAGGAATTGAATGAACGAAGATATTCTTATGCTCAAGGAATTGTCCGATCGGCTGGTTTCGGGGACAAAACTTGATTTTAAGCGCTATCTTTATCCGAAGATTGACTGGCGCAATCGCTTTGTCTGCCTCAAGGGTGCGAAGGGAACAGGCAAGACGACGATTCTCCGGCAGTTCATGAAGGAAGAATTCGGCCTATCGGAGTCGGCGTACTATCTTTCGTTTGACCATTTGTGGTTCACCAATCACTCGGCGCTGGATCTTGTCGATACGTTGTACAAGAACGGCGTCACCCATCTCTTCATAGACGAGGTTCATCATCTTGCGCACTGGGAGACGGTCGTCAAGAACATCTTCGACTTCTATCCCGATCTGCATGTGGCATACAGCGGTTCGTCGATACTGCGCATGGGCAGTCGGGAAGGGGACATGGCGCGGCGCCAGGTCTGCTACGACCTGAAGGGACTGTCCTTCCGCGAGTTTCTTTCGTACGAGGGCGTAAAGTCGGTGGAGCCGGTCGGGCTCGGAGATCTGCTTGCCAACCACCGCGAAATCGCCGCCGAAGTCACGCGCGGGATTAAGGTCATCGCGCAGTTCGCGAAATACATGGAGTACGGCTACTATCCGTTCTACAAGGAGTCACCGAGCGGATACTACCAGCGAATCGTCGAATGCGTCAACAAGGTCATAGAAAGCGACCTTCCGATAGTCGAGGATGTGACCCCGGCGACGATAAGGAAGACGAAGCGCATGCTTGCCGTCCTTGCCGAGAGCTGTCCGCAGGAGCCCAACATGAAGGCGCTTTACCGCGAACTCGAGACCGACCGCAACCAGGGGCTGAAGATGCTCGATGTCCTCGAGCGCGCCGAGCTAGTCTCGCTCCTCAAGACGGAGAAGGACAAGCTCAAGCGGATGTCCTCGCCCGAGAAGATATATTGCGACAACGCCAATCTGATGCGCGCGCTTGTCCCGCGCGCGGACGTAGGCACGCTGCGCGAGACGTTCTTCGTGAATCAGCTGCGCGCAGCGGGGCATACGGTGTCCAGCCCGGCAAAGGGCGATTTCCTCGTGGACGGAGAATGGCTATTCGAGGTAGGCGGCAGGGGAAAGACTTTTGACCAGATAAAGGACAAGCCTAAAAGCTATGTCGCATACGACGATGTGGAGGTCGGCTCGGGTAACAAGATCCCGCTTTGGCTCTTCGGATTACTCTACTGATTCGTACGTATTTGTTCGCGACTACGTCGCTCACTGACGGCAAAGGTCGTAGACCTGAGCAAATCCGTGTGTCATAACCATCCCAAGGCTCCGCGGCCGCGGCGGTTGACAGATTCGGGAGGATATGGTAATATTCTTACTGTGAAGGCTGAAAACAACCTGATTCTGCCGGGAGCTGGCCTTTTGGCCGCCTCTCTCAGTCGTTCATATACCCAAAAACCAGCTGGAGGATCCAGATGAACATGGTCAAGAAACTCATGTGTGGTGTTGTTTTTGCCGCGGTCGCGCTGGGCGCGGCGAGTGTGTTGGCGGGGAGCACTTCGCCTTATGGCGAAGGCGGCGAGGTGACTTTCGTCGGCGACAACAAGGACGCCGTCCACACCTTCACCGCCACCGGCGACAATACATTCGAGCTTTTCTCGGAGCAAGAGGTCTGGTTTCTCGTCGTTGGCGGCGGCGGTGCGGGCGGCAATGACTGTGCCGGCGGCGGTGGCGCGGGCGGCTTCGTCGAGTCCAACAGCGTCGTCCTTGCCGCGGGGACCTACACGGTCACCGTCGGCGCGGGTGGCCAGCCTACAAGCGGCAATGGCGGCAGCGGCGGTGATTCGGCCATTTCCAACGGCGGCGTTGAAATCGTCTGCGCCAAAGGTGGCGGCGGTGGCGGGGCATGGGCGGTTTGTTCCGGCTCGAGCGGTGGCAGCGGTGGCGGCGCTACCAAAAACGGCGGTAATCCCGGTGCCGGCGTGCCCGGGCAGGGCAACGCCGGCGGCTACAGTACCACTTATAACCGTCCAAATGGCGGCGGCGGCGCGGGGGCTGCTGGTGGAATCGCCACTGGCAACAAGAACGCCGGCAAGTCCGGCGATGGCGGCGACGGCCTCGCTTCGTCCATATCCGGCGTCTCGACCTACTACGCCGGCGGCGGTGGCGGAGGCGGCTACAACAACAATCCCGGCAACGGCGGTCTCGGCGGCGGCGGCAACGGAGCCGACACCCTCGCCGTTGCCTCAAGGCAGGCGGCTACGCTCCCCGACGGACGCAACCAATACGACGCCGAGGCTGGCGTCGACGGACTCGGCGGTGGTGGCGGCGGCGGGAACAACGACGACCACGCCGGTCGACCTGGCGGCAGCGGTGTCGTCGTCATCCGCATCGCCGGCGACCCCAACTCCCAGCTTGAAGTATCCTCTGATCCGGAAGGCATCGGCTCGCCATCGCCGGCATACGGCGGAGTCGCCGGTCTGTCGGCTGGCTCTACCGTCGCCGTCTCCTGCGGCGCGGTGTCGGTGACGAACGAGGAGCAGACGATTTTCTACACTTGCACCGGCTGGAAGCTCTACGACGATGGCGACAATATCATTTCAAGCGGCTCCGACACCGCCTTCACCTACACGCACCCGTCGCCCGCCGCCTACCGTAGGCTCGAATGGCAGTGGTCCAGGTCGGTCGCCGGCACGATTGCCTCCGCCGGTTTCGGCTCGGTTTTGCCGTCGGGCACGGCCTGGTACAGCTGCGATACGCCTGTCACCGTGACGGCCACTCCAGACTCTGGCCTCGGCTTTGCGTACTGGACCGGGACGCTGCCAGCTGGCATCGACTCTACTGCCGCGTCCGTCACCTTCACGCCGGAGGATCCGTTTGAGATGACGGCGTTCTTCGGAGCGGCGCACTACACGAAGACCCTCGTCACCGGCGGCGACATTCTCTACACCTTCTTTGCCTCCGGCCCCATCACGTTTTCGCAGACGGTCAATGCGCGTCTGCTCCTGGTCGGTGGTGGCGGCGCGGGCGGATCCGACTGCGGCGGCGGTGGCGGCGCGGGCGGCATGATCGACACCAACAACGTCGAGCTTGCGGCCGGCACCTACACGGTTACCGTCGGCGCGGGCGGTCGGGCCGTCGGCGGCAGCGGCCAGAACGGCGGCGACTCGTCCATCGTCTTTGGCGAAGAGGTGCTTTTCACGGCCATCGGCGGCGGCGGCGGTGCGGGGTATTCCGCCAAAAACGGCAAATCCGGTGGCTCCGGCGGTGGCTCGGTAAACAAAGGCACTGGCGGCGCGGGGACGCCTGGCCAGGGCTATGCGGGCGGCAATGCCACGGTTACTGACGCCCTTACCGGCGGCGGCGGCGCTGGCGGTCCTGCTGTTGATTCCGACACTGTCGATAAGAACACCGGCGGCAGAGCAGGCGGCCCCGGCAAGATTTCCGACATCACCGGCGAGGAAATCTACTACGCCGGCGGCGGAGGCGGCGGCGGTTGGAACTATACGACAACCTTGCTGAACGGCGGTATCGGCGGCGGCGGCAACGGGGCGCTCAATCTCACCGTCGCCACGCGCCAGGCGCTTACACTTCCCGACGGACGCAACTTGTACGAGGCGGAGTGCGGCGTCGACGGGCTCGGCGGTGGCGGCGGCGGCGGCGCGAACAACGTCGACATGATGGGCCGCCCCGGCGGCCGCGGCACCGTGATCATCCGCGAGTCCTTCAACCGGCTTGCGGTCTCCCTCGACGTCGACGAAGTCGTATACGATCCCGTCTCCCAGACGCTGCCGACGGTGACCGTGACGGACGCCCTCGACGGCACGCCGCTTGTCCAGGGGACCGACTACGACGTCGCGTTCTCCAACACCACCGCGGTCGGCACAGCCACCGTCTACATAATCGGCCGCGGCGCATACAGCGACTATTCGGCGCAGACCAGGTTCGCCATCTACCCGGTCTTCCACGTCACTGCCTATTCGCTGGCGGAGGAAGGGGACGGCCTTTCGTGGGCTTCGCCGATGTCGCTCCCCCACGCCATCGCCACGGCCTCCGCCGGCGACACGATCTTCCTGAAGGCCGGCACCTACACGCCCACGGCCAACATCGCCATCAGCAAGCCGCTTGTCATTCTCGGCGGCTTCGCCGGAACCGACAACACCACCCTCGACCCAGACTCGCCGATGTCCGTCTTCGACGCCAACATGAACACCGCGGTGACGGCGATCTTCAACGTCACTACCGCGACCGGCGTTGACACGGTCAACGTCTTCGAGCGCATCGAAGTAAAGAATGGCTACGAGCGCGGCTTCATCAAGACCGGCAACGCCTCGCTCGTCTTCCGGAACTGCGCCTTCACCTCCTGCGGCACGACCCGTGCCAGCAACTACAACGGCCGCGGCGGCTCCTTCACCGGCACCGCCCAGTCGACGCTCTCCTTCGAGAACTGCACCTTCGCCCGCAACGCCTTTGCCGCGTCCGCGTACATGCTCAACTTGGGCTCCGGCTTCGGCGCATACTTTTCGACGTGGAAGAGCGTCCTCATCGACGATTCGCTTTTCGTCTCCAACGGCCTTGCCTCCGCCATGGTCAATGGCGGCTACAATGGATCCGGCCGCGATGGCAACGCTGGTGCGGCATTCTATGCGACTGCCGCCCCGATGACCATCCGCAACTCCGACTTCCGCGCGAACATCGCCGGCGTGTCTGGCTCGCAGAGGGGTGGAATCGCCTATCTTGCCGGCAACTGCAACGGCAGCATCATCCAGAACTGCATCTTCGCCGGCAACGCCTGCGAATGGTGCCACAACAACGGGTTCACATCGTCTGACCGCTGCGGCGTGGTTGTCTTCGCCGCCGACAATTCCGCCCGCACGCTCGATGTCGAGAACTGCACCTTCGCCTACAACCTTATCGACGGCACCTACGGCACGGCGGGCATAGATGCCTCCAAAGGCGCGCTCACCGTCCGCAACACGATCTTCTACGGTGCGAAGGGCGGCCAGTCACGCGCCTGCGGCAAGGACATCCACGTCTATGCCGACGCGACGGCGGACATCGACTACTGCCTCTTCGAGGAGGATTCCGACGACTGCTTCACCACCGCGCTGCCGAACATCCTCGTGATGGGCGAGCACAACGTTTTCGGCGATCCGCTTTTCGCTACGCCGCTTTCGGCGATCACCCCATACCTCATCACCTCCGGCGCCTACACCGGCTACTCGCTCGCAGCCTTCGACGAAATCCTCTCCTCGATCGACGTCCACGTATCCAACACCGCCGCGGCGTTCTCGCGCGCCATCGACACCGGCGACCCGTCCTCGCCCTACGCGAACGAGCCCGCGCCGAACGGCGGCGTCGTCAACCTCGGCGCCTACGGCAACACCGCCGAGGCGGCGACCTCGACCTTCCAGGGTTTGCCGACGCTGGCGGCCGGCGACATCTCGATCTCCTTCGCGGACGACACTCGCCCGACCGTCTCCGCCACGATCGGCGGATCGACGCCATACAACGCCCTGTTCAAGATCGAGATCTCTGGCGAGGATCTTTCACAGGGCGGCGCGGTGGTCGAGTCGGTTGCCGCGGGCGGTGTCCAGTCCGGCGAGTCGCTGACGCTTGCGGGCCTTGGATACTACACGCCCGGTCAACCGCTCTACGTGCGCGTCACCGTCACCGCGCCGGGGCAGAGCGCCATCGTCGTCAACACCTCCGCGACCGTGACCGGCACGCTTCCCCCGTACGTTGGACACGGCGGCGGCGCGTCCGTCATCCACGTCCGAGAAGGGGCGGACGGCCTCCAGGACGGCTCCAACTGGGCGAACGCCTTTGCCTCGTTCGCCGAGGCGCAGAGGGCGCTGGCCGGCAACGCCGACAAGACGGAGATGTGGATCGCCGGGACGATTGTTGAGACGGTTGCGCCCGCTTCCGTCACCATCGCCGCGCCGCTCACGATCCGCGGCGGATTCACCGGCGTCGAGGACAGTGCCGACGAGCGCGTGCCCGGGGCGGTTTCCACCCTCGACGGCAACGGCACCCGCGACCTGCTCAAGCTGGCCAACGCGGCGGCGAATCCGATCAAGGTGGAGCGGCTCATCTTCGCCCGCGCCTACAAGCGGGCGCTTGAGAACACTGGCGTCGGCGCGCTGACGGTGACCGACTGCCAGTTCGTCAACAGTCGGGCCGTCGGTCCCAGCGGCACCAACGACGACTATGGAAGGGGAGCTTACCTCAATGGAAAATTTGTCGCCGCCTTCACCAACTGCGTCTTCAGCGGCAACGTGAAGGTGAACCTCGGCAGCAGCCATGCGCAGGGGAGCGCCATCTACGCCGAGGGCCTGACCCGGGTCTTTATCGACAACTGCCTCTTCGTGACCAACGGCGTTGTCCTGACTTCCGGCCTTGGCGAGAGCACTGCAGGCCGCGACCAGGCCAACGGCGACTGCATCTGGATGAACGGCTCGCCGATCACGGCGACGAGGTGCCACTTCCGCGGTAACCGCGGCGCCGTCCGAAATGTCAATACAACCTCATCCACGGGCGGAATCATTCTGCTTTCCGGTAAGAGCGGCAACTCGGCTTTCACCAACTGCACCTTCACCGGCAACTGGGGCGGCTGGGCGACGCACAAGTCTTCAATGACCACCACGTATGTTGCTGGCGGCACCGTCGACATCCGGCTAAACTCGGCGACGGACAAGGTGGACTTCGAGAACTGCACCATCGCCTACAACCTCGGCGACACGTACTGCATCCCCGGCGGACTCCACGTCGAGTCCGGCGACGTCAACATGCACAACTGCATCATCTTCGGCAACCGCCACGGCCAGATGACTCTGGACGGCATCGGGCATGACATCTACGTACGCGGGTCGAGCAAGCTCCACCTCTCCCACTGCCGGCTCGCGGCGGCGGATGCCGAGACGCCCGGGAAGCCCGACGCCAACTACGTGAGCGCCGCGTCCACCGCCACGCTCACCTACGACAACCTCACCTTCGGCGATCCGCTGTTCCTGACACCGCTTGCCGACTTCGAGTCGGAGCTCAAGGTCGTCGACAGCGGCAGCTATGAAGGATTCTCTTTCCTGGGCACTTCCTATAACGTCTCTGGAAACGTCATCAGCACTAGCAATGCCAACGCGAACTTCGACGTCCATCTCCGCTCGAAGTATGGCATGTACAACAACGCGGGCGAGTTCATCAAGGCAAGGGGATATCTTTCGGACGCCATCGACGCCGGCGACCGCAACTCGCCATACGCGAACGAGCCGCAGCCCAACGGCCGCCGCGTCAACCTCGGCGCCTACGGCAACACGCCCTGGGCATCGATGTCCATGTCATACGGCTCGGTGTACTACTTGCGGTAGCGCGGCAGATTTGTCTCGCGCAAAGTTCGCGAAGTCCGCAAAGTAAGCTTTGCGACCTTTGTGTCCTTTGCGGCTAAAAGAAAATCCGAGCAGCCCGCCGCTGAGCCGCGCTCCCGCATTTTTTGATATAATATGCACATGTTGTCCAAACTTGTCATCATCGCCGGCGCGGGGAGCTACCCCGAGCTGATCGTGAAGGGCGCGAAGCGGGCGGGCGTGCCGCAGGTCGACGTGGTCGCCATCGCCGGCTCCACCTCGCGCGCCACGCGGGCCGCGGCCGACCATGTCCACGGCATAACCCTCGGCGGAATCTCCGAGGGAATCAGGTGGGTCGGCCGCGAAGGGTACGACGGCGTCATCCTCGCCGGCCAGATCAGCCCGCTCTCGCTCTTCCGCGGGCGGTTCGACGAGGAGATCCGCGCCGCGCTCAAGTCGCTGCCGGTCAAGAACGCGCATTCGATCTTCCACAAGCTGGTCGAGCTCTTCGCGGCGGCCGGCTGCCAGGTGCTGCCGGCGTCGCTCTTCATGGAGGACTGCCTGCCCGGCGCGGGCGTCCTCACCGAGCGCGCGCCGTCCGTGGCGGAGGAGGCGGACATCCGCCACGCGATGGCGGTGGCGCGCGACATGGGCGCCCACGACGTCGGCCAGACGGTGATGGTGAAGAGCGGAATGGTGCTGGCGGTCGAGGCGTTCGAGGGGACGAACGCGGCGATTGCGCGCGGCGGACGGCTGGGCGGGCGGGGAGCCACGGTGTTCAAGGCCGCTCGCGAGGGCCACGACATGCGCTTCGACATCCCGGTCGCAGGGCTGAAGACGCTGAAGGCGATGAAGCGCGCCGGCGTGACGGCGTTCGCCTTCCAGGCTGGCAGGCTCATCTTCCTCGACCTCAAGGCGGCGGTGGCGTACGCGAACCGCCATGGAATCGCGATCGTGGGCGTGGAAAGCGGGCTGCCCCCGGCGCCGACAAGGCCATGAAGCGGCTCATGTTGCTCGCCGGCGAGGAGTCGGGCGCAGGCTACGCGCGGCGGATCGCGGCGCGCGCGCAGGAGCTGTTTCCGGGCGTGGAGATACGCGGCTACGCCGACTACGGCTTCAAGACGGCCGACCTCGCGGTGTTCGGCTTCTGGGAAGTCCTGAAGCGGATATTCTTCTTCCTCCGCGTGCGGCGCACGATGGAGCGGGCGATCGACGAGTGGCGGCCGGACGCGGTCTGCACCGTCGACTACCCGGGCATGAACCTCCGGCTTGCGGCCTACGCGAAGTCGAAGGGGGTGCGTGCGGTGCACGTGGTCTGTCCCCAGGTCTGGGCGTGGCACCGCGCGAGGATTCCGAAGATTGAGGCGTCGCTCGACGCGCTCTGCTGCTTCTTCCCGTTCGAGCCGGCCTTCTTCCGGCCCGGCTTCGCCCACTTTGTCGGCCATCCGCTGGCGGAGGAGTTCGCCGCCGGAGAATGGCGCCGGCGTCCGGAGGCGGTGGACATTAAGCTGGTCGCGCTGCTGCCGGGCTCGCGGATGGGGGAGATCCGCATCATCTTGCCGACGCTGCTGGAGGCGGTGCGCGGGCTCGACTGCCGCTGCGTCATCCCGGCGGCGAACGCCCAGGCGCGTGCGGCGATCGAGCGGACGGTGGCGCGCTGGCGCGGGCGCAGGGCCGACGCGCCGCCGGTGGAAATCCGCTCCGGCGGGGCGCGCGAGGTGCTGAAGGACGCGGTCTGCGCGGCGGTCGCGAGCGGCACGGCGACGCTGGAGGCGGCGCTCGTCGGCTGCCCCACGGTGCTCGTCTACCGGGTGGGGGCGGTGATGGCCTTCATTGCGCGGCGGCTCATCAAGATCGGCCATGTCGGGCTGGCGAACATCGTCTGGGAGCGGTGCCGCGGCGGTGCGGCGGCGGACGATCCGCTCAGGGGATACCCGATGCCGGAGCTGCTGCAGGAGGACATGACGGTCGGCAACGTGCGCAGGGCGCTGAAGTGGTTCATAGCCGACGGCGAGGTGCGCAGGCTCGCGGAGAGCCGCCTTGCCGAGACCACCGCGCTCCTGCGCTCGGATGGAGATTCCATCACCAAGATCGTGGGGTTTTTGGTATAATACCGGAGAATTTCACCGTAAACGCATTTACAACCGAAGAGGAGAAGAGAAATGACCGTACTGCTGGGTTCCGACGCGTTTTCGCCGTTCAGGATGGACGCGCTCAAGGATGCCATCGCCAAGGCCGACCCGTCGGTCGGCTACATCGACATCGACGCGAAGTGGACGTATGCGCTCGAGCCCGAGGAGGGCGCGGCGATCGAGCCCGCAGAGCTGGAGCGCGCGGCCTCGCTGCTCAACGCGAAGGGACCGCTCGACGACGTCGACTTCTTCGTCTTCCCGCGCAAGGGCACCATTTCGCCGTGGAGCTCGAAGGCGACCGACATCTTCCGCAACTGCGCCCTCAGGTCCATCAAGCGCGTCGAGCGTGGCATCCGCTTCCGGGTCTCGCCCCTCGGCGCCGGCTCCAAGGCCGCGCGCGAGGACTTCCGGAAGTCGCTTCCGCGCGCGAAGTGGCTCGCCGCCATCTACGACAAGATGACCGAGGGTGTCTACGACGACATCTCCGACCTCTTCGACGTCGCCGACCCGAAGCCCGGGCGCACATTCGACGTCATGGCCAAGGGCGTCGCGGCGATTCGCGAGGCGAACGAGGAGCTGGGGCTCGCCATCTCCGAGCCCGAGATGGAGTACCTCGCCAAAAGCTTCGCGTCCGCCGGCCGCAACCCGACCGACACCGAGCTCGTGATGTTCGGCCAGGTCAACTCCGAGCACTGCCGCCACAAGATCTTCGGCGCAGAGTTCGTCATCAACGGGAAGAAGCAGCCGAAGTCGCTCTTCGAGATGATCAAGAACACGCACAAGAAGCGCCCCCAGGACACGCTTTCCGCGTACCGGGACAACTCCGCCGTCGTCTCGGGATTCAAGACCGACGTCTTCGCGATCGACCCCAAGACGAACGAATACGGCTTCAAAAAGGACTCGCTCGACCAGCTGATGAAGGTCGAGACCCACAACCACCCGACGGCAATCTCGCCGTTCCCGGGCGCGGCCACCGGCGTCGGCGGCGAGATCCGCGACGAGGCGGCGACCGGCCAGGGCTCGCGCAGCATCGCCGGCATCTGCGGCTTCATGGTCTCCAACCTCCGCATCCCCGGCTATCCCCAGCCATGGGAGCGCGAGTTCGCCTCCTTCCCGTCCCGCCTCGCGACGCCGCTCCAGATCATGGTCGAGGGTCCGATCGGCGGCGCGGCGTTCGGCAACGAGTTCGGCCGTCCGCAGCTCTGCGGCTTCTTCCGCACCTACGAGGGCGAGGTCGCCGGCGAGCTCCGCGGCTACCACAAGCCGATCATGCTCGCGGGAGGCATGGGCGTCATCCGCCACAGCCAGGTCCTCAAGAAGGACGTCCAGGTCGGCGCGCTCATCGTCCAGATCGGCGGCCCCGCGATGCGCATCGGCCTCGGCGGCGGCGCCGCGAGCTCGATGATGACCGGCACCAACTCCGAGGCGCTCGACTTCAACTCCGTCCAGCGCGGTAACGCCGAGATGCAGCGCCGCTGCCAGGGCGTGATCGACGCGTGCTCCTACCTCGGCAAGGCCAACCCGATAATGTCGATCCACGACATCGGCGCCGGAGGTCTCTCCAACGGCTGCCCCGAGCTCGTCGAGGCGACTGGCGGCAAGTTTGAGCTCCGCGAGGTTCATAACGAGGAGCGCTCGATGAACCCGATGGAGATCTGGTGCTGCGAGGCGCAGGAGCGGTACGTGCTCGCGCTCCGGCCCGAGGCGCGCGGCTTCTTCGAGGAGCTCTGCCGCCGCGAGCGCTGCCCGGTCGCCTTCATCGGCGTCGCGACCGGCGACGGCAAGCTCGTCCTCGAGGACTCGCACTTCGGCGACTCGCCGATCGACATGGACATCAAGGTGCTCCTCGGCAAGCCGCCGCGGATGGTGCGGAAGGTGAAGCGCGTCGCGAAGAAGCACGCGGGCACGGACTTCGCGGGCGTGAAGCCGATCGACGCCTTCCAGCGCATCCTCCACCTCCCGGCCGTGGCGGACAAGACGTTCCTCATCACGATCACCGACCGCACCGTCACCGGCCGCGTCGCGCGCGACCAGATGGTCGGCCGCTACCAGCTCCCCGCGGCGGACTGCGCCGTCACCACGATGGGCTACAAGACCTACGAGGGCCAGGCGATGGCGACCGGCGAGCGCTCGCCAGTCGCGCTCCTCGACGGCCCCGCGTCCGGACGCATGGCGATCGCCGAGGCAATCACCAACCTCGCCGCGGCGGATGTCGGCGACATCTCGCAGATCCGCCTCTCCGCCAACTGGATGGCGCCCTGCGGCGAGCCCGGCGAGGACGCGGTCCTCTACGACACCGTCCAGGAAGTGGGCCTCAGGTTCTGCCCGAAGCTTGGCGTCTCCATCCCCGTCGGCAAGGACTCCTGCTCGATGCACACCGTGTGGAGCGACCCCGACGGCACCGCGCACAAGCAGGTCGCGCCGCTTTCGCTCGTCGTCTCGAGCTTCGCGCCGGTGAAGGACGTCAGGCTCACGCTTACGCCGGACCTCAAGCCCGATCCCGAGGGACAGTCGACGTTCCTCGTCTACGTCGACCTCTCCAAGGGCGAGATGCCGCTCGGCGCGACTGCGCTCGCGCAGGTCTACGGCCAGCTCGGCAACACCCACGCCGACGCGGACGCGGCGCTCATCAAGCGCTTCTTCAACGCGATGCAGAAGATCGTCAAGTCCCGGAAGGCGCTCGCCTACCACGACCGCTCCGACGGCGGCATCGCCGTCACGCTCGCCGAAATGGCGATCACCGGCGGGCGCGGACTCATCGCGAAGCTCCCCGACGGCGATGCGCTGGAGCAGCTCTTCAACGAGCAGCCGGGCGCCGTGCTGCAGGTCGCAGAGAAGAACGTCTCCGAGGTGCTTGCCGTCTTCAAGGCGGCGCGTGTGCCGGCGTCCGTCGTCGGCACGGCGTCCCGCAGCTCGCGCGCCTTCGAGGTCTACGTCGGCGAGCGCCTCGCGCTCAGGACCGACCTCACGTTCATCCGCCGAGCCTGGAGCGAGACGACCTACAGGATGCAGGCGCTCCGCGACAACCCGGTCGCCGCCCGCGAGGAGTACGACAACGCCCTCGACGAGTCCGATCCCGGCATGACCTTCAAGCTCACCTACGACCCGGACGAGAAGCCAACCGCCAACCACCAAACCACCCAACCACCTCGCATGGCCATCCTCCGCGAGCAGGGCGTGAACGGCCACATCGAGATGGCCGCGGCGTTTGCGCTTGCCGGCTTCGACTGCCAGGACGTCCACATGAGCGACCTGATCGAGGGCCGCGTGGACCTCAAGGACTTCAAGGGACTCGTCGCCTGCGGCGGTTTCTCCTACGGCGACGTCCTCGGCGCGGGCTCCGGCTGGGCGCGGTCGATCCTCTACAACGACCGCCTGCGCGAGATGTTCAGGACCTTCTTCCACCGTCCCGACACCTTCAGCCTCGGCGTCTGCAACGGCTGCCAGATGCTCTCGCAGCTCAAGGACCTAATCCCCGGCGCGGAAGGGTGGCCGAAGTTCGTCAAGAACGTCTCGGAGCAGTTCGAGGCGCGCCTCGCCACCATCGAGATCGAGGATTCGCCGTCGATCTTCTTCAAGGGCATGGCCGGCTCGCGCCTGCCGATCCCCGTCGCGCACGGCGAGGGCCGCGTCTGGACCGACGGCTTCGTGCCGTCCATCTGCGCCGCGCACTTCGTCGACGGGCGCGGGCGGGCGACGATGCGCTATCCCTACAACCCGAACGGCTCCTACGGCGGGCAGACCGCGTTCACCACGGCCGACGGCCGCGCGACGATCATGATGCCGCACCCTGAGCGCGGCTTCCGCGCGTGCCAGCTCTCCTACAACGACGGCTCGTTCGTCAAGGACGGCCCGTGGATGCGCATGTTCCGCAACGCCTACAGTTTCGCGACCGGGTCATGAGCGGGGAGAAGCCACAGTTCCGCGCCGTGATCCTCGCCGGCGGCAGCGGCGAGCGCTTCTGGCCGCTGTCGACGCCGGAGCGCCCCAAGCAGTTCCTGCGCGTCTTCGGCGGCGAGAGCCTGATCCGCCAGGCGGTGTCGAGGCTGAAGGGAATCGCCCGCGCGAAGGACGTCTTCGTCGTCACCTCCGCGAAGCTCGCCACCGCAACCCGGCGCGAGCTTTCTGAGCTGCCTGCCGCCAACGTCGTCGGCGAGCCGGACCGCCGCGACACCGCCGCCGCCGTCGCCCTCGGAGTCGGCGCCGCTGCGCCAGCCGCGGCGAAGGGCGATCCCGTGGTCGGATTCTTCCCCAGTGACCAGATGGTGACGGCGCCGGAGCGCTTCCGCGACGTTGTCCGTCGCGCCGCCGCCGTCGCCGCCCGCTCCCAGGCGGTGGTCGTCGTCGGCATCCGGCCCTCCTGCCCGTCGACTTCCTTCGGCTACATCAACCCCAAGACCGGTGCGTTCTTCGAGAAGCCGTCCGAGCGCCGCGCCCGCGCCTACCTGAAGCAGGGGTATCTCTGGAACGCGGGGATGTTCATCGCCCGCGCCAGCGTCTTCAGGAAGCTCTTCGCCAAGCACGCGCCGGACCTCTGCGTCCTCGCGGACGGCGTCCCCGTCCCCGCCGCGCTCCGGCGCGTCTACGCGGCGCTGCCGAGGATCTCCTTCGACTTCGCGGTGATGGAGAAGGCGGAGCGCATCCGCGTGGTGCCGGGTGACTTCGGCTGGGACGACGTCGGCAGCTACGGCGCGTTCGACCGCTACTTCCCCCACGACCGCCGCGGCAACGTGCGCGAGGGGCCGTGCACCGTGGTGGACTCCGAGGGCAACATCTGCGTCGCCCGCTCGGCGCGCATCTCGCTCCTGGGGGTGAAGAACCTCGTCGTCGTCACCACGCCCGATTCGGTGCTGGTGGCGGACAAGTCGCGCGTCGCGGAGATGAAGCGGCTCTTCTCCAGATAGCTTCCCAGCCCCATGCCAAGGTCGACCCAGAAGCCGCCGCCGCGTCCCGCGCGCAAGTACAAGGTCGTCATCGCCTACGACGGCACCGGCTTCTCGGGCTGGCAGTTCCAGGAGAACGCCGTCGGCGTGCAGCAGGTGGTGGAGGAGGCGCTGGAGTGGATCGAACGCGCGCCAGTCAGGGTCTACGGGTCTTCGCGCACCGACGCCGGCGTGCACGCCCGCGGCTTCGTGGCCCACTTCGAGCTCACCAAGCCGGTGCCGCCGAAGAACCTCGTGCGCGCGCTGAACTCGCGCCTGCCGGAGTCGGTCAGGGTGCTGAAGGCGTCCTACGCGAAGCCGGACTTCGACGCGCGCCTCTCGGCGAAGGGCAAGGAATACCGCTACCAGCTCTACCAGGCGGACATCCTGCCGCCGCACCTGGCGCCGTACTGGACCTTCTGCCACCGGCCGCTCGATCTCGAGGCGATGCGCCGAGCCGCCCGGTACTTCGTGGGCCGCCACGACTTCCTCTCCTTTGCCGCGAACCCCAACCGCGAGCTGGAGACGACCGTGCGCAGGATCTTCTCCTTCGAGGTGCGCAGGAGCGGCCACCGCTACGTCTTCGTCGTGCGCGGCGACGGCTTCCTCTACAAGCAGGTGCGCTCGATGGTCGGCTTCCTCATCTCCGTCGGCAAGGGCAACGAGCGCCCTGCGGCGGTGAAGGAGCTCCTCACCGAGCATCCGCCGCGCACCGCCCGCGTCGAGACCGCGCCTTCGCGCGGACTCTTCCTCTGGAAGGTCTTCTACGGGAGCATCCCGAAATAAGCGCGGGCCATCTGCGGGAATGCAGATGGCCCGGCGGGTGGCTCTGGGAGCCAAGACTACTTCTTGAGCTCGTCGAGCTTGCGGGGAATCGAGACGATCGCCTTGTAGAGGTCGAGCGTGCAGACCGCGAGCAGGTAGCCGAAGTAGACGAAGATCGGCAGCACGAGCGGGAGGATGGCGGCAAAGCCGAACGCAAGCGCCGACCCGAACCCGTTGTCGAACCACAGCACAATGCCGTAGCCGATGCCGATGACCGTGGCGAGGCCGATCAGCGGAGTCATCAGCGCGATCACTACCTTGACGGGGAAGAGGATGAGCGCGATGATCTCCTCGACGCAGTTCTCCGGGTTGCCAGGCTTGACGCCGACGATCTCTGGACGGTCGAGGCAGATGACCATCAGCAGCGCGAACACCACCGCGACGATCGCCGGCACCACGAGGTCGGAGTCGAAGCAGAGGAGCAGGTACGCGCCCAGCAGCAGTCCGCCGATTCCGCAGACGACCTTCATGATGTACATGAGCTCGGGACGGATCGCCTCGGCCTCGCGCTTTTCCACGAACGAGCGCATGAGCGCGAGCGCCTTGGGCGCGAGGTGAATGGAGAACAGGGTCGGCACCAGGATCCAGAGCGTATTCACCACATCGGAGAATGGCGCATTCATCCGGATCGTCGAGACGAGAGCGGTCACGAACGCTAGTACGCCGGCGACCGCGATGGCTGC
>CADCCW010000019.1 GCA_902800055.1 uncultured bacterium | reverse complement strand
AACTGTACGAAACGATAGACGGAGCAGCCCCTGGCGCGGTCGCAAGCGAGTACAACGGTTATCTCTTTGACGATGACGGGAACATGAAGGGGACGATCCTGGTGAAGGTAGGAAAGCCCAACAAGAAGACGGGGCTGGCAACCATCAAGGCGACGGTGCAGCTCGGCGCGAAGAAGGTGACGCTTAAGGCCGTGGGGAAGGGCAGCGTCCAGATTGCCGCAGACGGTCCGACTGAATTGGAACTGGTCGGCGGCGAGGAGTGTGTCATTGTGCTCGGCGCGGACGGGTTCGCCGGCAGCTATGGCGCTTACGCCATCAACGGCGCGCGGAACTTCTTCACTTCGAAGGACAAGGCGGAGCTGAACGCGGCGAACGCGGTGCTCGGCAAGTGGCTCGGCGGCATCAGCATCCTCGCCGACGCCGGCAACTTCACGGTCACGATTTCCGCCAAGGGCAAGGCGAAGGTGTCTGGCACGCTCGCAAACGGCAAGAAGGCGACCGGGAACGCCGTGTTCCTCATCGGCGAGGAGTGGGCTTGCGTGCCGGTCGTTCTGCCGAAGGCGAACATCTCGTTTGCACTGTGGCTTCCGCTCGACGGCGGCGAAGTCGTCGTCGTGGGCCTCGGCGACGACGTGGTCTCCGGCCGCGGCGGCGCGCTCAAGGCCGGCGCGGCGTTCCGCATCGACGAGGATGAATTTTTCGCGGTCACCGGCATCGACGCGCTACCCTACCTGCCGGACGGCGTCTCGGTCGAGCCGAAGGGCGCGAAGTGGGTGGTCGCCGGCGGCGCGAAGGCGGGGAAGGTGATGTACCTGCGCGGTACGCAGGAGGTCGACGAGTCGAAGCTCGGCGAGAACCCGTCGGGGCTGAAGCTGACCTACAAGAAGGCCGACGGCTCGTTCAAGGGCTCGTTCAAGGCCTACGCCGATGTGAAGGGCAAGCTGAAGGCGACGACGGTCAGCGTGAGCGGCATCGTCCTGAACGGCATTGGCTACGGCACGGCGACGGTCAAGGGCAAGGGCGCAGTAGAGGTTACGATAGAGTAGCCTCCGCTCCGATATGGGCGGGCGCAGAGGCCCGCCACCCCGATACTGGGCTGGCGCGGCAGAATGCGCGGCACTTTGTGCGGCGGATTATGGTATAATACACCCATCTATGAAACCTTCCAACAACCAGCTTGATCTCGCTTCGAGAACCATCCGCTGCCTCTGCGCGGACATGATCGACAAGGCCAACTCCGGCCACCCCGGCGCCGCGATGGGCATGGCGGACCTCGCGCTCGTCCTGTGGCTCGAGTTCCTCAACGTCGACCCCAAGGACCCGCTCTGGGCCGGGCGCGACCGCCTCGTCTTCTCCGGCGGGCACGCGAGCGCGCTCGTCTATGCGCTTTTCCACCTTTCCGGAATGGGCGGCCTTGCGATGGACGAGCTCAAGACCTTCCGCCAGTGGGGCTCGCGCTGCGCGGGGCATCCCGAGCGCAGCCTCCTGCCCGGCGTGGAGGTGACCACTGGCCCGCTCGGCCAGGGCATCGCGATGGGCGTCGGCCTCGCGCTCGCCGCGAAGAAGTCGCATATCGCCAACAAGACCTGGGTCTTCTGCGGCGACGGCGACCTCGAGGAGGGCATCAGCCACGAGGCGTGCAGCTGGGCCGGGGCGATGAAGCTCGACGACCTGGTGCTCGTCTACGACTCCAACCGCATCACCATCGAGGGCGCCACCTCGCTCGCGCTCGCCGACGACGTCAAGAAGCGCTTCGCGAGCTACGGCTGGAAGGTGTTCGAGGTCGACGGCCACGACTACGACGCCATCCGCTCCGCCTACCGCCGCGCTGCGAAGGTGAAGGGCCAGCCGGTGATCGTCGTCGCGAACACCGTGATCGGCCGCGGCGCCCCGACCAAGCAGGACACCGCCGACTGCCATGGCGCGCCGCTCGGCGCGGAGGAGACCGCGGCGCTCAAGCGCGCGCTCGGCTTCGACCCGGAGCGGTCCTTCGTCGTGCCGGATGAGGTGTATAAAATCTTCAAGTCGCGCACCGACTCGCTCCACCGCTTCGCGCTCAAGTGGAAGAAGGGCGGCTGGAAGCGCCCGGTCGGCGACATGGCGGACCGCGCCGCGCTCGTCGCCGCGCTGCCGAAGTTCGACCCCGCGAAGCCGGTCGCCACCCGCGCGGCCTGCGGCGCGGTGATGAACGCGCTCGCGCCGCTCGTCCCCGGCCTCGTCGGCGGCAGCGCCGACCTGGGGCCGTCGAACAAGACGGTCCTCAAGGGGCTCGGCGACGTCGGCCCCGGCGCGTTCGACGGGCGCAACATCCACTTCGGCGTGCGCGAGCTCGGCATGTCCGCGATCGTCAACGGCTTCACCGCCTTCGACCCGGCCCTCCGCGGCTACGCGGCCACGTTCTTCGTATTCTCCGACTACTGCCGCCCGGCGATCCGCCTCGCGGCGCTGATGGAGGTGCCGTCCATCTACGTCTTCTCGCACGACAGCTACTGCGTGGGCGAGGACGGTCCCACCCACGAGCCGGTCGAGCACCTCGCCGCGCTCCGCGCGATGCCGAACGTGATGACGTGGCGGCCGGCGGACGCGAACGAGACCGCCTTCGCGTGGGTGGAGATCCTCCAGCACACGACGGGCCCGAGCTGCCTCCTGACGACGCGGCAGAACGTGCCGGTGCTGGACGGTGTGACCGCCGAGGGCGTCACCAAGGGCGGCTACGACATCTACATCGCCGGCCCCCAGAACGCCGACACCATCCTCTTCCTCGCCACCGGCTCCGAGGTGGCGCTCGCGGTCGAGGCGGCCAAGCGGCTCGCGGCCGAGGGCGTGGGCGTGCGCGTCGCGTCCTTCCCCTGCGTCGAGCGCTTCCACCGCGAAACGTCGCCGGAGTACCGCTGCGAGGTGCTGCCGCAGGAGATGCACAAGCGCGTCATCGTCGAGGCGGGGACGCGCTTCGGGCTGGACCGCTTCCGCATCGACTTCAGGACCACGGCCTACGTGACCATCGACCGCTACGGCGCCTCCGCGCCATACAAGGAGCTGAGCGAGAAGTTCGGCTTCACGGTCGACAACGTCTACAAGGTCGCGAAGGAGCTGGTGTAGCCATGGCCGAGCTGATAGTTGCGCTGGACGTGGCGAGCCGCGGCGAGGCGGTGGAGAAGGTAAAGGCGATCGGAGACGCGGTCGGCTTCTACAAGATCGGCCTGGAGCTGTTTGCCGCCGAGGGCCCGGATGTCGTCAAGGCGGTCAAGGACCTCGGCAAGCGAGTGTTCCTCGACCTCAAGTTCCACGACATCCCGCGCACGGTCGAGCGTGCGGTGAGGTCCGCCGCGAGGCTCGGCGTCGACCTCCTTACCATCCACGCCTCCGGCGGCCGGGCGATGGTGCGCGCGGCGGCGGACGCGGCGGCGGAGTTTGGCGAGGCAGCTCCGAAGATCCTCGCGGTGACGGTGCTTACTTCGCTGGACGCGCAGGACCTCTCGGACATCGGCGTTACCGGCCGCTCCCCGGCCGAACAGGTGCGGGCGGTAGCATCCCTCGCCGTCGACTCCGGCGCGGACGGGCTCGTCTGCTCGCCGCTGGAAGTGGGGTCGCTTTCGCGGTCGCTGCGTCCGGGAACTTTGTTCGTCACCCCCGGCGTGCGTCCGTCCGGCAGCGCCGTCGGCGACCAGAAGCGCGTGGCGACGCCGGCCGAGGCGGTGCGCGACGGCGCGACGCACCTGGTGGTGGGGCGTCCGGTGCTGGCGGCGCCGGATCCAGTGGCGGCGGCGCGGGCGATTGTCCAAGAGATCGGGGGATGAGGTTTCGACTCGCCATCCTTGCCGCAGCGCTGTTGCCGCTGGCGGCGGCTGCGGGCGACGCGGAGCGGACCGACGGCGAAGTGTGGAACGAGGGCGTCGACTTCTACCGCGCCGGCGACGTCACCAACGCGCTTAGGGTGCTGAAGCCGCTGATGCTCTCGAAGAGCCACGGCGCGCGTGCGGCGGAGGTGGTGGCGGCGATTGCGCATGAGCGCGGCGACCGCGAGGAGGCCGCGGCGGCGGCGCAGATCGCGCTCAGGGCGGCGCCCAACGACGCGAAGGCGAACCGCAACTTCACCCGCGCAGTGGACGGACTTGGCGTCGAGCGCGAGACGAAGCACATCGACGCGGTGCTCAAGGCCGCGCAGGGCAAGGACCCGGGTGCGATGCTGCGCGAGGCGGCGTACGAGGCGCGGCGGCTTCTCGTGGAGTCGGGCGGCTATCTCACCAACCGGGCGGAGCGTGCGGTGGCGATGGCCGACGGGCTTTCGCGCCGCGCGGAAAAACTGGTCGATGTCTGGTATCCGGTGCGCGAGGCGATTACCCAGTCGGTGACCAATGAAGAGCAGGCTGCCACCATCCTCGCGCAGATCGAGCAGGCGCAGGAGAAGACCAGGGAGGCGGCTAAACTCCTCTCGGACATGAAACGCGAGGCGTATTCATCGGTGAGCGACGCCGAGCACGACTTCACCCGCTTCCTCAAGCTGGTGGCGTTGCCGCCAATGGCCGTAGACGAGGGTCTGGTCGCGCAGTCGAACGCGTATCTCGACGTGGAGGCGGTGAATGGGCGCGACTGGCAGCATGACGCGCTCGACTTCACCCGCGCGTTCCGCGCCAAGTTCCCCGCGTGGGCGAGGAACTACGAACAGCAGGCGCAGGCCGACACCAACAAGCCGCCGTTCACCGCCGAGGACCAGGCGAAGATCTCCGCGCTTGCCACCGAACTGGAGAAAATCCAGCTTGAATGCTGCGAGAAGAGCATCCCGCCACAGCAGCTCAAGGCGTGCGACATTCTCAACGAGATCCGCGAGCTGCTGCCGAAGGACAACAACGGCGGCGGCCAGGGTCAGCCGCAGTCCGGCGGCCAGCAGGGACAGAACCAGCAGCAGGATCAGCAGCAGAACCAGGATCAGCAGCAGGACCAGCAGTCCGAGGACGGCGAGGGCGAGACCCAGGGCGAGCAGGAGGAGGAGCCGCCCGAGGCCGAGGAGGCCCAGGGCCAGGAGGGCGAGGAAGAGGAGAAGCCCGAGGACAAGGAGATCGAGGCGCTGCTCAAGAAGGCGCAGGAGCGCAACGACGAACACGAGGCGGACAAGAAGGCGCGGATGCGCAAGGCGCCTCTGCCGCCCAACGAAAGGGATTGGTGATGAAGGTAGCGGTAGCATGCGGAGGCACCGGCGGGCACGCGTTCCCCGGGCTGGCGGTGGCCGAGGAACTGGTCCGGCGCGGCCACGAGGTCACGGTGTGGGAGTCGGGGCGGGACATCGAAAGCTCGGTCATGCGCCGCTGGAGCGGACCTGTCTTCTCCACCGGTGCGCGGCAGCTCAGGCTCCGCAACGCGTTTTTCAACTTCGCCTCGATTCTCCGCTGCCGCCGCGAGATGCGTCGGCACCGGCCCGACGCGCTGCTGGCGATGGGGTCGTATTCTTCGCTGCCGCCGGTGCTGGCGGCGCGCAGCCGCAAGGTGAAGATTTTCCTTCACGAGGCGAATACGGTGCCGGGCAAGGCGGTCGAGTTCCTTTCTCGCTTCGCCGATGTGGTGGCGATCAGCTTCGAGTGTACTGCGAAGTACCTGCCGGGGAAGAAGACTGTGCTGACTGGGCTTCCGGTGCGTGCCGAGATCGCGTCTGGCTCGCGCTTCGATTTCATTCCGCCCGACTCGTTCGTCGTCTTCGTGACCGGCGGTTCCCAGGGGGCGCACGCCGTCAACGAGCTGATGTCCGGCGCGCTGGTGGCGATGAAGGCGGAGCTTGACCGCCGCGCCGGCGGAAAGCCGCTCTACGTGATCCACCAGACCGGGGCGAAGGACGAAGCCGCCGTCGCGGAGGCCTATGCCAAGGCGGGGCTGCCGGCAAGGGTCCACGCCTTCGAGCCGGAGATGGCCGCGGCGTTTGCCTCGGCGAACGTTGTGGTCGCCCGCGCCGGAGCCTCCACCTGTTTCGAGCTCGCCGCCTGCGGCAAGCCGGCGCTGCTCATTCCGCTGCCGTCGGCCATGCGCAACCACCAGCATTTCAACGCGGACGCGTTTGCATCGGCGGGCGCGGCAGACGAGGGCATCCAGTCGAAGCTCGACTCCCGCGGGCTGTGCCGCTACCTGGTCGGGCTCTACGACAATCCGGGGCGGCTTGCGGGGATGTCGGAGAAGATGAAGGCGCTGGCGGCGCCGTATGCCGCCGCCAAGGTCGCGGACATAATCGAGGGAAGATGAACGTCAAGCGGTCCAGAGTGGCGCCACATGTCGCCGAACTGCCCAAGAGCGGCATCCGCAAGTTCTTCGACATCGTCGCGAAGTCGAAGGGCGTGGTGTCGCTTGGCGTCGGCGAGCCGGACTTCGACACCCCTTGGCACATTTCCCGCGCGGCGACGACCTCGATCGAGGACGGCGGCACCCACTATACCTCCAACCTCGGCACGATTGAGCTCAGGGAGGCGATCGCGCGCTATCTTAAGCGGCGCTTCGGCGCGACTTTCGACCCCGGTGGCGAGATTCTCGTCACCGTTGGCGTCTCGGAGGCGATTGACCTTGCCGTGCGCGCGATCTGCTCTCCCGGCGACGAAGTGCTCTATCACGAACCGTGTTTCGTGAGCTACGCGCCCGTAATCCGCCTCGCCCACGCCGTGCCGGTGGCGGTGGAGACGAAGGTAGAGGACGGCTTCAGGCTTGATCTTGCCGCGCTTGAGGCGAAAGTGACCCCGCGCACGCGGGCGGTGCTGCTCAATTTCCCCTGCAATCCGACAGGGGCAACGCTTACTGCCGAGGAGATGCTCGAGGTGCTTCGCTTCGCCGAGCGCCATGACCTCCTGGTGCTGGCAGACGAAGTCTATTCCGAACTCAACTACGCGGCCGAGGAGGGCGAGCCGCTGCCGTCGTTCTCGTCCTTTCCGGAGTTCCGCGACCGCGTGGTGCTGCTCAACGGGTTCTCCAAGTCGTGGGCGATGACCGGCTACCGGCTCGGCTACGCCTGCGGTCCGCGGGACGTGGTCGAGGCGATGATGAAGATCCACCAGTACGGGATCATGAGCGCGCCGACGCCGTCGCAGACGGCGGGCGTGGAGGCGATGGACTTCGGCGACGCAGACGTCAGCCGGATGCGGGCGGAGTACCGCCGCCGCCGCGACTTCCTGGTGCCGGCGCTGAACGCGATGGGACTTAAGACCGTGATGCCGAACGGGGCCTTCTACGTGTTCTCTGACATCCGCCCGACCGGGCTCGACGACGAGGCGTTTGCGCTCCTGCTCCTGAAGGAGCATTCGGTTGCCGTGGTGCCGGGGTCGGCGTTTGGCCCCTGCGGCGCCGGCTTCGTGAGAATGAGCTACGCGACTTCAATGGAAAAGCTGCACATCGCGGTCGGGCGCATCGGGGACGCGCTCGGGCAGCGCGGAAAATGACCACAACAACGGAGGAGGCGAAAATGGCGCAGATCAAGTTCATGAAGAAGGTGGGGTCGTGGCGCGAGGTGGCGGACGCCGCGCGCACCACGATCCGTCTCGACGAGGGCGTGAAGGAGCCGAGCCCGCGCTGGAAGAAGCGCATCCTCCTCGCAGAGCACTCGCCGGTGCGCAAGCTCTGCTTCAACTGGAAGTGGGTCGACCTGCCATACTGGGTGTCGGTGCACTTCGTTCGCCACAAGTTCGGCATCGAGCACTTCGTCTCCACTCAGCGCACCGACCGCACCGGCACGCCGCGAGACTCGAGCCGCCAGGACGCGCCGGTGATGCACGAGTGCTTCGCGAACGCGCAGGCGGTGATGTTCATCTCGCGGCGGCGGCTCTGCGGACAGGCGAGCCCCGAGACGCGCGCGGCGTGGAAGCTGGTGGTGGACGAGATCGCCAAGGCCGAGCCAGAGCTCGCCTCGTGCTGCGTGCCGGAGTGCGTGTACCGCGGGTTCTGTCCCGAGTTCAAGCCCTGCGGGTTCTGCGGTACCCCAGCCTGGCAGGAGGCGGTCGAGCGCTACCGCCAGTAGCGCAGACCGCATCGTAAATATGGTATAATTCGCGTCATGGGCATCGAGTACAGAAAAGAGTTCTTCGACCGGGAATATTCGCTCGGCGAGACCTACGGCCGGGTCTGGAAGTACGCGCGGCGCTACCGTATCAGGATCTTCATCGGTATTGTCACCGGCATGCTCACGGCCGGGACGCTGGTGCCGCTCTTCCAGGTGATCCAGCCGGCGGTCGAGAAGGTGAGCGCCAAAGAAGTGGAGGCGGCGGTCGGAAGCGACGCCGCCGCGAAGGCCGCTGCAGATGCCGCGGCGAAGGCAGCCGCCGAGCGCGGCGCGGCGCCGCAGTCCAGGCTTGAGCGCGAAATGGCCGAGAAGGCGCGCCTGCCATCGTGGTACCCGAAGGCGGAAAAGCTTGCGCGCAAGTGCGGCATCGACCTCCAGACGAAGGAAGGTGGGATCTCCGGGGCACTGCTGCTCATCGCGGTCTTCGTGATCCCGCTCATCGCGGCGATCCGCTTCGGGCTTCTCTTCCTCAGCCAGTACTGCCTTGCCTGGGCGGGCACCAAGGTGGTGGCGGACCTGAGGGTGGACATTCTCAAGAAAATCCAGGAGCAGTCGCTGCAGTTCCACGGGCGGATCGACGTCGGCCAGCTGATGACGCGCGCGACGGTCGATCCGCAGATGGTGCAGGCGGTGATCCAGAACATGCTCGCCGAGCTTGCCCGCGCGCCGTTCGAGATCCTCGTTTCGGTTGGCTTCATCATCTGGTTCGCGGTTTCCAACCACATGCTGCCGACCCTGGTCCTCATCGCTGTCGGCATGCCGGCGTTCATGCTGCCGGTGGTGGCGCTCGGCAAGCGGGTGCGCAAGTGGTCGTTGAAGTCACTCCAGCGCAACTCGGTAGTCGGCCAGCGCGTGCACGAGATTCTCACCTGCATCCGGGTGGTGAAGGCCTACGACACCGAGACGTTCGAAAACGCCAAGTACGGTGCGGCGATGCGCAACCTGGTGGGGGCGACGATGCGCTCGGTGCGTTGGTCGTTGATGGTGGCGCCGCTGGTGGAGACGGTGGGCATTTTGCTCCTCTGCGGGTTCCTCGTCTGGTGCTTCACCAGCCAGGTGACGCTCGCGAACGTGCTGCCGATGCTCGCGCCGCTCCTGCTCATCTACAAGCCGGTCAAGCAGATGTCGAGCCTGCAGGTGTCGATCGAGGTGACGCGCGCGTCGCTTCAGCGCATCTGGTCCATCCTCGACGTCGACCTGCGCCTGCCGGAGAAGCCGGGTGCCGCAGCCAAGGCGGACTTTGCGGACAAGGTAGTCTTCAACGACGTCTCGTTCCGCTACGACACCGCCGACCATGACGCCGTCTCGCACGTCTCCTTCGAGCTTCCCCGCGGCAAGATGATCGCTGTCGTGGGCGGCACGGGGAGCGGCAAGACGACGCTCTCGGGGCTGCTGGCGAGGTTCTTCGATCCGCGCGAGGGCAGGGTGACGATGGATGGTGTGGACCTGCGGGACATGCGGATCGCCGACCTGAGACGGCTCGTCGGCTCGGTGCAGCAGGAGACCATCCTCTTCAACGACACCATCGAGGAGAACATCAAGTACGGCACGCCGCGCGCCACCCACGACGAGGTCGTCGCGGCGGCGAAGATGGCCAATGCACACGAGTTCATCATGTCCCAGCCCGAGGGCTACTCGCGGATGTGCGGCGAGAAGGGGTTCGCGCTCTCCGGCGGCGAGCGCCAGCGCATCGCGATTGCGCGCGCCATTCTCCGCAACCCGCCGATCCTCATCCTGGACGAAGCCACGAGCGCCCTCGACACGGTGACCGAGCGGCTGGTGCAGGAGGCGCTGACCAACCTGATGCAGAACCGCACCGTCTTCGCAATCGCCCACCGGCTTTCGACGATCCGCGACGCCGATCTCATCCTGGTGATGGACCACGGCGAGGTGGTCGAGCGCGGCAGCCACGCCGAGCTCTACGCCGCGAACGGCGTCTACCGCCGCCTCTGCGACATGCAGCACCAGAACTGAGTTTTCGGGAGGGGGCTGAGTGTCCGAGGCTGGCAACTGCGTGCTGGAGGTCAGGAATCTCAAAGTCTGGTATCCGGCGGGAAAGGGCTTCCTCCGTCGCGCCCATGGCGTGGTCAAGGCGGTAGACGGGGTGAGCCTCTCGGTTCGCCGCGGCGAGACGCTGGGAGTGGTGGGCGAGTCGGGCAGCGGCAAGTCGACGATTGCCCGCGCGATTTTCGGGCTCGCGAAGCCCACGGCCGGCGAGATCAAGCTCCGCGGCCGCGCGGCAATGGTGTTCCAGGATCCGCTCGGTTCGCTTAACCCTCGCAAGACGGTGCGCGCCGCGCTCGACGAGGTGCTGCGCAGCTGCGACGCCGCGGCGGACGCGACGGCGGAGGCGCTGCTTGAGTCGGTGGGGCTTGATGGCTCCGCGCTCGACCGCTACCCCCACGAGTTCTCCGGCGGGCAGCGCCAGCGCATCTGCATCGCGCGCGCGATTGCCGCGAAGCCGGACCTGCTGGTATGCGACGAGGCGGTCTCGGCCTTGGATCTCTCGGTGCGCGCGCAGACGCTAGAGCTGCTTTCCGCGCTGCGCCGCCGGCTGGGGCTCTCGATGCTCTTCATCACCCACGACCTCGGGGTGGTGCGCCATGTCGCAGACCGGGTGGTAGTCCTCAACCGCGGGAGGATTGTCGAGGAGGGCGACTGCTCCTCGGTTCTCGCGCATCCGCGCGACGCGTACACCCGGCGCCTGGTCGATTCAGTTCCTCGCATTTTCCCCGCGACGGACTTGGTGAAGACGAGCCCTTGATTTTTCGCGGCAGTTAGGCTATAATACCGACTCATGAAGGCACTTCTATCTTTTTGGTACGGCTTGTTCAAGAACAACCCGACATTTCGGCTGGCGCTGGGGCTCTGCCCGACGCTGGCGGTGACCACTTCGCTTGAAAACGCGATCGGCATGGGCCTTGCGTCCACGTTCGTGCTCGTGTGCTCGAACGTGCTTGTCTCCGCGCTTGGGCGTTTCATTCCCGCTGCGGTGCACATTCCCTGCTACATCGTGATCATCGCCACTTTCGTGACGGCGACTGACCTTTTGATGCAGGCGTTCCTGCCGGCGCTCTCGGCCTCGCTCGGAATCTTCATTCCGCTCATCGTGGTCAACTGCATCATCCTCGGCCGGGCGGAGGCGTTCGCCTGCCGCAACGGCGTCGTCGACTCGTTGGCGGACGGCCTCGGCTCCGGCCTCGGCTTCACGCTTGCGCTCTCCCTGGTCGCGTCGGTGCGCGAGATCGTCGGCGCCGGCACGCTCACGGTGTGGGGCGACTTCGCTTTCAAGAACCTCAACCCGGGTCCGGTGACGCTCGCCATCCTGCCTGCCGGCGGCTTCATCGCGCTGGGGCTTCTCCTCGCGCTCATCAACCGCATCGGCGAGTGGAACGCGCGCCGCCGCGGGGCGCCGCCGCCGCTGCCGGTGAACCTCGACTGCCGTCACTGCACGATGTGCCCCAACGGGAAGTGACATGAAGTGCCCGAAGTGCCAGAATGACGACGACAAGGTGCTCGACTCGCGCTCGGCGCGGGACGGCGCGGCGATTCGCCGCCGCCGCGAGTGCCTTACCTGCGGCCACCGCTTCACCACCTACGAGGAGGTCGACCGCGACGAGGTTACCGTGGTCAAGCGCGACGGCCGCCGCCAGACGTTCGAGCGGGCCAAGATCCACAAGGCGATCCAGCAGGCCTGCGGCAAGCGCAAGATCTCCGACGAGCAGATCAGGTCCATCATCGACCGCGTCGTCGCCAACATCGAGGGCGACGAGGTGTCGAGCGCGAAGATCGCCGAGCTGGTGATGACCGAGCTCAACAAGGTGGACGAAGTCGCCTACATCCGCTTCGCGAGCGTCTACCGCCAGTTCAAGGACGTCTCGCAGTTCCTTTCGGCCATAACGGAGATCGTGAGGAAATGAGCGGTTCCTACCAGCGTCCGCCCCTGCGCATCGCCTTGATGGGCCTCGGCCGGGCGATGACCAACGACCACCTGCCGGTGTTCGTCCGGCACCCGACGCTCTTCAAGGTGGTCTGCGCGTGCGACCTCATGAAGGAACGGCGCGACCGCGTCGCCAAGTTCTACCCCGACTGCCGGATGTTTCGCCAGTTCTCGGACATGCTGGACGAGAGCGACGTCGACCTTGTGGACATCGCGACCTGCTCGACCGACCATGTCAAGCACGCGATCAAGTCGCTCAAGAAGGGGTTCTGGACTCTGGTCGAGACTCCGCTCGCGCTCACGCTCGACGACGCGATGGTGCTGAAGGGCGCGGCGGTCAAGGCCAAGAACCGGCTCATCGTGATGAACCGCGGCCTCTTCTCGCCGGACTACCTGCTCGCTCGCCAGATGATGTCCGACGAGCGCCTTGGCCAAGTCCACCGTGTGCGCATCCGGGCGGAGGACTTCGTCCGCCGCGACGACTGGCAGTGCATCAAGCGGCTCGGCGGCGGCGCCACCTACTATGCCATGCCAGACCTCCTGCTGCAGGCGCTGAAGATCCTGCCCTCGCCGCCGGTGCAGCTCTGGAGCGAACTGAAGCGACTTGCCTCGCTGGGCGACGCGGAGGACTTCGCCCACGTCAACTTCAAGTGCCGCGACCTCATGACCGCCGACATCGAGTTCAACGGCGGGGTGCTGCCGGTCAACCGCACCAGCTCCTTCGAGCTCCACGGCGAGCGCGGCGTGTTTTCGGTCCGGCCCGGCGAGTCGCGCGGCGAGCTGAAGGTGGTGGCGCCGGGCTTCAAGTTTCCGCGCCGCCGCTCCTCGGTGCGCACGCCCGGGCTGGGCGACCTCCACGAGGAGGTGCCGGTGGAGACGATCCCGGTGGAGCTCAGCCGCGGCACCGAAAGCGGCCAGGCGGTGTTCTGGCGCAAGGTCTACGACACCGTGCGCACTGCGAGCCCGTTCCCGGTCACCCTCGACGAATCGCTTGAAGTCGTCAAGATCACCCACCTCATGAAGACCACGAGTCCGTTCGGAAAATGACGAAGCGCCAGACCATGACCCAGAGTCTTGAAGACTACCTCGAGGCCATCTACCTGCTGATCACGGAGGGGAAGACCGCGCAGGTGGTGGACGTCGCCAGGATGCTGTCGGTGCGGATGCCGTCTGTAGTCCGCGCGCTCAGGGAGCTCAAGCGGCTTGAGCTCGTGGTGCAGGAACCGTATTCCAGCATCAGCCTGACCGAGAAGGGACGGCGCGTCGCGCACCAGGTGTTCGACCGCCACCGCCTGCTGAGGTCGTTCCTCATCAAGCTCGGGGTCTCGCGTCGCATCGCCGACCGCGACGCATGCCTCATGGAGCACATCCTTTCCGCGGAGACGCTTGAAAGAATCCGCACATATACCGGAGCAGAAAAACAATGAAAAGCCAAATCAACACCCTGCGCCAGCTCCAGGAGCTGGTGCTCACCAGGGACGAGCACCACCAGACCGGCGACGGCAGCCACCTTGCCCAGCTCAACGACTCGATCGACGCGCTCAGGGGCAAGCTCGACGCCCAGGCCGGCGCGCTCTACGACCGCCTCTACAAGAAGCACCACGTGGTCATCTCCGCGATGACCAACAACTGCTGCGCCGTCTGCGGCATGCAGGTGCCGATCGCCCAAGGCCAGCAGGTGCGGCTCGGCGAGCACCTCGTGACCTGCTCCAGCTGCGGCCGCATCCTCTTCGCCGCCGAGGAGGACGCGGCGCGCAACGTCACCGAGCCCGCCGACCGCGACGAAACGCCGAAGACCGGCATCTCGCGCTTCAGCGCCGAGGAGCTGATGCTCGTCGACCTCGGACCGGTCTCGCGCGAGGAGGCGATCTCCGCGCTCGCCGGCGCGATGGAGGAGCACAGGTTCATCGCCAACGCCGACAGCCTCGTGACCGCCGCGCTCGAGCGCGAGAGCGTGCTTTCCACCGCGATTGACGGCGGCATCGCCTTTCCCCACGTCCGCGGCGTCGAGGGCGGCGGCCTGTGCCTTGCGATGGGAGTCTCCCGCGAGGGCATCGACTGGGACGGCCAGAAGGTGAACCTCGTGTTCCTCTCGGCGATTCCGGTCGCGGTCTCGGCCTTCTATCTGCGCCTCATGTCTGGTCTCATGCAGTCGTTTGCGCGCGAAGGCTCGCGCAAGGCGGTCATGGAGGCGAAGGACGCGGCCGCGCTCTGGAAAGCGCTCTGCAAGGCCACCCGCGTCGCCGTGAAGTGATGTTCCGCGCTCTAGCCCTTGTTGCCGTCCTCTTCGGCGCCGTCGGCGCGACCGCCGCCCCGGCGACGCCGCAGTCGGCGCACCGCCGCACGCCGTATGTCGGCGCGATCTCGGCGGATGCGGCGGATGGGCGAGTCATTGTGGCCGATGGCGAGAACGAGGAGGCGTACCCCGCCTCCGTCACCAAGCTGATGACCGCTTTCCTGGTGCTGGAGGATGCTGCCGCCGGTCGCTACTCCCTCGACGATATGGTCGTCGCCACTCCGGAGGTCTACAACTCGGAGGCGAGCTGGGTGGGGATCAAGGCCGGCGAGCGGATGAGCGTCAGGGACCTCTTGTATGCGCTGATGGTGGAGAGCGCCAATGACGCGGCGATTGCGCTCGGGGTAAATTCTGCCGGGTCGCTTGACGCGTTCATCGCCAAGATGAACGCGCGCGCGGCGGAGCTCGGCATGACGAGGACGCGCTACTACAACCCCAACGGACTGCCGCCCGGGCGGCCGCAGAACCGGAACAAGCCCTATCCGTGGAAGCAGTTCAACGTTTCCACCGCGGCAGACCAGCTGCGGCTTGCGCTGGAGCTGGTGAAAAGGCCGGAGATCTTCGAGTTCACCTCGGTGAAGACGTGCGACCTCATAAAGACCCCTGGCGGCTACCGCATCAGCGTTACCCGCGCGGTCAACCGCCCACAGCGCGCGACCACGCTTGCGCGCGGCGAGACCATCGTTAAGCAGCTGTGCAACCACAACCACATCATGGTGAAGGACAAGCAGAAGGTCTTCAACCCCGACGGACGCGAGGCGGTGGACGGGCTCAAGACCGGCTATATCGACGCCGGCGGCAGTTCGATCATCCTCACGGGGACGCGCAAGGGGCGCCGCGCGGTGGTGGTGGTGCTCGGGTCGATGTCCGCCTCGCTTCGCGACGAACACGCTCGCCGACTTCTCATCGACGCGCTCGGCGCAATGGTCTGGTGAACGGTCCGCGTCCCGCTGGGCGCGGATTTTTGGTATAATTCAGCACAAACGTTTTTAAACCACAACCAAGGAGGAAACACCATGAGCTACAAGGAAGCCAAGTCAAAGTACGCGAAGATCGGCATCGACACCGAGAAGGTGATCGCCGACCTCGGCAAGATCTCCATCTCCCTCCACTGCTGGCAGGGCGACGACGTAGGCGGGTTCGAGACGACCGGCGGCGCCTCCGGCGGCATCCAGACGACCGGCAACTACCCTGGCAAGGCGCGCACGCCGGCGGAGCTGATGCAGGACCTCTCCTTCGCGCTCGGCCTCATCCCCGGCAGGCACCGCGTCAACCTCCACGCCTGCTACGGCATCCACGAGGGCAAGGTGGTCGACCGCGACAAAATCGGCCCGAAGCAGTTCGAGCCGTGGGTGAAGTGGGCGAAGAAGACCGGCGTGAAGCTCGACTTCAATCCCACCTTCTTCTCGCATCCGCTCGCCGCCGACTCGCTCACCCTCTCCAACCCCGACCCGAAGGTCCGCAGGTTCTGGATCAACCACGGCATCCAGTGCCTCAAGATCGCGGAGTACTTCGCGAAGGAGCTCAAGAGCCCGTGCGGCATCAACTTCTGGTGCCCCGACGGCTACAAGGACGAGCCCTCGGACCGCCTCGGCCCGCGGCTCAGGATGGCCGACTCGCTCGACAAGATCTTCAGGTACAAGTACAACAAGAAGGCGGTCATTCCGTTCCTCGAGTCGAAGCTCTTCGGCATCGGCCTCGAGAGCTACACCGTCAACTCCCACGAGTTCGTGATGGGCTACGCGATGAAGGCGAAGATCCTCGCGCTCCTCGACATGGGCCACTTCCACATCTCGGAGTCGGTGGCGGACAAGATCAGCTCCTTCCTCTACACCTTCGGCAAGGTCGCGTTCCACATCTCGCGCCCGGTCCGGTGGGACTCCGACCACGTGATCCGCCAGAACGACGACCTCCGGGCCGCCGCGCAGGAGATCGTGAAGATGGACCCGAAGAACTTCATCATCGCGCTCGACTACTTCGACGCCTCGATCAACCGCGTCGCCGCCTGGGTGCTTGGCATGCGCAACATGCAGAAGGAGCTCCTCAAGGCGATGCTGGTGCCGTGGAAGGGCCTCAAGGCGATGCAGGATGCGCAGGAGTTCACCTCGCAGCTCGTCCTGCAGGAGGAGTACAAGAACTACCCGGCCGAGGAGGTGTGGGCGGAGTTCTGCCGCCGCGCCGGCGTGCCGGCCGGCGAGGCCTGGTTCGACGGCGTGAAGAAGTACGAGCGCGACGTGCTCGCGAAGCGCGCCTGAGGCGGGGAGGTCCGGCATGAAGCAGGGCTGGAGATGGTACGGTGACGCGGACGCGATCACCCTGAAGGAGATCCGGCAGGCCGGGGTCACGGACATCGTCGCGGCGCTCTACGAGCGCAGGCCCGGCGAGGTCTGGCCGGTCGCCGAGATCAGGGCGCGCGCGAAGAAGGTGAAGGACGCCGGGATGACCTGGAGCGTCGTCGAGTCGGTGCCGGTCCACGAGGACATCAAGAAGCGCACCGGCAACTACCTCAAGTACGTCGCGAACTACAAGCAGACCCTGCGGAACCTCGCGAAGTGCGGCATCAAGACCGTCTGCTACAACTTCATGCCGGTCCTCGACTGGACGCGCTCCAACCTCACCTACGCGCTCGCGGACGGCTCCACCTGCCTCGAGTACAACGAGTACGAGCTCGCCGGCTTCGACCTATTCTACCTCAAGCGCCCCGGCGCGGAGAAGGAGTACGACGCGAAGACCCGCGCGCGGGCGAAGCGGACGTGGGCGAAGCTCGACAAAAAGGGCAGGAAGCGCGTCGCGGACTCCGTCCTCTGCGGCCTCCCGGGCACGGTGGACGACCTCACGCCCGCCGAGTTCCTTGCCCAGCTCAAGACCTACGACGGCATCGACGACCGGAAGCTCCGCGAGAACATGTACTGGTTCCTCAACGAGATCTCGCCGGTCCTCGAGGAGACCGGCGTCGACACGTGCATCCACCCCGACGACCCGCCGCACCCGATCTTCGGGCTGCCGCGGATCCTCTCGAACGCGAAGGACATCGCCGAGATGTACCGCCGCTGCCCGTCGAGGCACGTCGGCCTCACGCTCTGCACCGGCAGCCTCGGCGGCGACCCGCGGAACGACGCGGTGGAGATCATGAGGAAGTTCGGCAGGCGCGTCTTCTTCTGCCACTTCCGCAACCTCGAGTACACCGACGACAAGGTGTTCCACGAGTCGCAGTGCCACCTCTGCGGGCAGACGAACATCCCGAAGCTCTTCGAGGAGTTCCTCAAGGAGGAGAAGCGCCGCGGCGAGGGGATCGTCGTGCGGCCCGACCACGGCCGCTACCTCGAGATCGACCGCGAGCTCGCGAAGCTCAAGGGCAAGGACTGCTACTGCGGCTACAGCTACGGCGGGCGGCTCATCGGCCTCGCGGAGCTGCGCGGGCTGGAGATCGGGCTTAAATACGCAAGGAAGGGGAAGTAAATGAAGCAGACCAGAAGATCGTTCCTCAAGGGGGCGGCGGCGATCGGCGCGTTCAACCTCGTGCCGGCGAAGGTGCTGTGGGGGGCGGACGCGCCGTCCAACCAGCTCACCCGCGCGCTCATCGGCTTCGGCAGCATCGCGCACAGCGAGAACCACCTGCCGTTCAAGGGCTCGCGTCTCGTGGGCCTCTGCGACCCCGACCAGCTGCGCGTCGCGGAGGGCCTCGAGGCCGCCGAGAAGAACGGCTGGGGCAAGGTCAAGGCGTACAAGGACTTCCTGGAGCTCCTCGCCGACCCGGGCGTGGACATCGTCCACATCTGCACCCCGCCGCACTGGCACGGCGTGCAGTCGCTCATGGCCGCGCGCGCAGGCAAGGACATCTGGTGCGAAAAGCCGATGACCCGCACCGTCGGCGAGGGCAAGCGGGTGATGGACTACGTGAAGGCCAAGGGGCGGATGTTCCGCCTCAACACCTGGTTCCGCTTCCAGGGCGGCTTCTACGGATTCGGCACCACGGTGAAGCCCATCCGCCAGGTGGTCGAGGGCGGCGTCCTCGGCAAGGGTCCGCTCAAGTGCGTCTTCGGCGCGGGGCAGGGCTTCAGCTGGAAGTTCTACTGGTCCGGCAAGGTCAACCTCGACCCGGAGCCGTGCCCCAAGACCTTCGACTGGGACATGTGGCTCGGCCCGGCGCCGTGGAAGCCCTATAACGTGCACCGCACCCACGGCACCTTCCGCGGCTACTGGGACTACGACTCCGGCGGACTCGGCGACATGGCCCAGCACTACCTCGACCCGCTCCAGTACCTGCTGTGCAAAGACGAGACGAGCCCGGTGAAGGTCGACTACGTCGGCCCGAAGCAGCATCCCGACGTGGTCGGCCGCTTCGACCGCATCACCCTCACCTACGCCGACGGCACCGAGGTGATCCTCGACGGCGACGAGTCGCTCAAGGACGAGCCGCTCTTGCGCGGCGCGAACGGGGTGACGGTGTGGCCGGTCGGCAAGCTCGACGGCAAGGTGATCAACGGCGGCTGGACGAACGAGGACGTGGCGAAGACGCAGTTCTTCGGCATGCTCGACGCGAACGGCGTGAAGATCGACGTCCCCTCGCTCCTCAAGTCGCTGCCCGAGCCCGCGGCGCAGCAGACCGACTTCATCGACAGCGTGCGCACGCGCCGGAAGTTCTGCCTCAATGAGGAGACTGGCTTCCGCAGCTGCACCATGTTCAACCTCGCGATCGCCGCCGAGCGCCTCGGCCGCGGCTTCGAGTTCGACCCGGTGAAGCTGGTGGCGAAGGGCGACGAGGCGGCCAACCGCTTCCTCTACCAGGAGATGCGCGAGCCCTGGGCGGGCGAGTTCGCCCGCGACTAAGGGAAAGGAGCAGTAGAAGATGAACCTGAAGACAGCATTTTCGGTCCTCGCCGCGGCCTTCGCCGCGGCCGCGCTCGAAGCCAAGGACCAGTACGACATCCGCCCCGGCGAAAGCTCGTCCGCGGCGCTTACCGCCGTCGAATGGCAGGCGACGAACGCAACCCAGCTCGCCGCGGCGACCACCCCCGAGGCGCTCTCCGCGCACGTCGCCTCTGCCGAGGCCGCCGCCGCGCTGCTCGGGAAGGTGAAGGGCGCCTACCACACCGACCCGCTCGACGCCCACGTGATCGGCGCCGTCAGCCAGTACGTGATGACCCTGAAGGGCGGCTTCAGCCTCGCCTTCTGGAAGTCATCCGTCGCGCCCGAGCGCAGGCTCTGGGCCGCGGCGCTGCTGAAGCGGGCCGAGGACGCGTCCGATCCGTACGTAAAGCAGTTCTGCATCGACCAGCTGCGCTGGTGCGGACTCAAGTGCCAGGCCGCGGCGATCGCGGCAATCGGCGAGAAGTCGGCCGACCAGGGCGTCAAGGACCTCGCCTACATCGCCTCAAAGGAGCTTTCCAGGTAGGATGCGCATAGTCTTCATGGGTTCTTCGCCGGCCTCGGTCGAGTGCCTTCGCGCCATCCTGCGCGAACCGGAGCTCGAAGTGGTCGGCGTCGTCACCCAGCCGGACCGCCCCGCCGGGCGCGGCAAGGCGCTCACGCCGAACGCCGTGGCGCGCTTTGCCGCGGAGCACGGCATCGCCGACATCCTCAAGCCTGACCGCGTCAACGACCCGGAGCCGATGGCGTGGCTGCGCGAGCGGCGGCCGGACGTAATCGCGGTCGTCGCCTACGGCCAGATCCTCAAGCAGCCGCTCCTCGACCTGCCGCTCTTCGGCTGCGTCAACTGCCACTTCTCGTTGCTCCCCAAGTACCGCGGCGCGGCGCCGGTGGTGGCCGCGCTCGAGGCTGGCGAGCGCCTGACCGGTGTGACGGTGATGCACATGGGCCCGGGGCTGGACGACGGGCCGATCATGCTCCAGAGCTTCGAGCCGATCTACCCCGACACCACCGGCGGCGCGCTGATGAACGACCTTGCCATTGCCGGCGGCTGCGCGCTCGCCAAGGCGCTGAGGCTCCTGAACCGCAACGCGCTGCCGCCGGAGGTGCCGCAGGACGACGCGGCCGCGACGTTCGTGAAGAAGCTCAAGAAGACCGATGGGCTCATCGACTGGGACCGGCCGGTGATCGTGACCGAACGGAAGATCAGGGCCTACAACCCCTGGCCCGGCTCGTACACGTTCCTGCCCGAGCGCTTCCGCCGCAAGGGCAACACCGGGCGCCTGGTGGTGCTGCGCTCGAAGATCGTCCGGCTCGAGCCAGGCTGGGAGGCGTACGCCCCGGGGACGGTGCTCAAGGTCGGCAAGGATGGACCGGTGGTCAGGTGCCACGACACCGCGCTCCTGCTTTCGGAGGTGAAGCCAGAGGGCGCGGCGGCGATGGACGGCGGCGCGTTCGTGCGGGGCCGTCCGCTCAGGCCGTTCGAGGACGTCCTGCTCGACGCTTAAGGCCGGCACAATTTCAAGGAGGAATATCGCGTGAAGAGACTCAACGAGATCGAATGGGAGAAGTTCGAGGCGCTTTCGCTCGAGGAGAAGCGTCCGTACCTCGAGCGCGTGGAGGGCGACGGCATGCCATACCACACGCTGTTCGCGCAGCAGTTCGACCGACCTGTCCTCGAGCGGCTCTGCGCGCTCGCGAACCGCATCCGCTTCATCAACAAGTCGAAGGAGGGCGCGCTCTACCTGAAAGGGGTGCTGGCGCACAAGCGCGCGATGCTCTACTTCTCCCAGCCGTCATCCCGCACCTTCCTCTCCCACCTCGCCGCCTGCCAGATCCTCGGCATCACCACCGGCTCCGTGAGGGACGCGGCGACGTCCTCGGAGTTCAAGGGCGAGTCGAAGGAGGATTCGGTGCGCACGTTCTCCTCCTACTTCGACATGATCATCATGCGCTCGCCGGAGCAGGGACTTGCCGAGAAGATGGCGTGGGAGCTCTCCAATTCGTCACGGTCGATCCCGATCCTCAACGCCGGCTCGGGCAAAGACCAGCACCCAACCCAGGCGCTCCTAGACATCTACACGCTCGTCAGGTCCTTCGAGCAGAAGGGCGGGCTGGACGGACGCACCGTTGTGTTCTGCGGTGACCTCCTGCGCGGGCGCACGGTGCGGTCGCTTTCGTATCTGCTCACCAACTTCCGCGACATACGCCAGATCTTCGTCGCCCCGCCGGAGCTGCAGGTGCCGGACGACGTGGTGGCGGAGCTCACGCGCCACGGCGTCGACTACCAGGTCTCCGACAACCTGCGCGAGGCGGTGAAGGCGGCGGACGCGGTGTACATGACGCGCATCCAGGACGAGTGGGACTCCTCCAAGGGCGCGTCGGCGCGCATTGACACCTCGCACTTCAAGTTCGGAGCCGAGGAGCTAAAGCTCCTGAAGCCGGACGGCTGCCTCCTCCACCCGCTGCCGCGGCGGGACGAGATCGCCGTCTGCTGCGACCACGATCCGCGCGCGATGTACTGGCGCCAGATGCGCAACGGCATGTGGATCCGCGCCGCGCTCATCGCCGCCACCTTCGGCTTTGAGAAGGACATCATGTCCTGCGGCTACTGATTTTAGGACGCAAGTTGCTCGCTTATGGTATAATACCGCCATGAGAGAGAGTAGATTACAGGAGGAGGACGGTTTCTCCGGGGGGAAGCCTGACCGGCTGCAGAACATCCTCGCCCGCGCTGGAGTGGCATCGCGGCGCGGCGCGGCGGAGCTGGTGGAGTCGGGCGCGGTGACGGTCGACGGCGTCGTCGTGCGCGAGCCGGGGATGCGCCCGGCGGAGGGTGCGGTGGTGCGTGTCCACGGGCGCCGCGTCGGCGGGCGGGAGCGCCATCGCACCGTCGTCCTCTACAAGCCAGTGGGGGTAGTGTCGACGATGAGCGACCCGAACGGCGAGCGGACGGTGGCGGACCTCGTGCGCGTCCCGGAGCGGCTGGTGCCGGCGGGGCGGCTCGACCGCGACTCCGAGGGAATGCTCGTCATGTCCAACGACGGTGCGCTCGTCAACCGCCTTACCCATCCGCGCTTCGGCCACGAGAAGACGTACATCGTGAAGGTGGCTGGCCGCTGGAGCGAGGAGAAGCTCGCCACGTTGCGCTCGCCGCTGAAGATGGACGACGGCTACGTTATCCGCCCGGTGCCGGTCGAGGTCGTCGAGATTCGGCGGGACAACACCGCGGTCTTGAAGTTCGTCCTCGGCGAAGGCAGGAAGCGCCAGATCCGCAAGATGTGCTCGCTGGCGCATCTCGTCGTCCTGTCGCTGAAGCGGGTGGCGATCGGCGGCCTCGGGCTGCCGCCGGAGCTCAGGCCTGGCGAATGGCGCGACCTTGCCGCGGACGAACTGGCGCTCTTGACAAAAACGCGCGATGGGTGTATCATTCCCCACCAGTAAAACGAAATGCGGTACAGGCCGCAGAGGGAAAAACAGAGGGAACATGTCGAAGAAGCTGCTGATAGTGGAATCGCCGGCGAAGGCGAAGACGATAGGCAAGTACCTTGGCGAGTCGTTCGTCGTCAAGAGTTCGGTCGGGCATATCCGCGACCTGCCGAAGGAGAACGGTGCGATCAGGATCGAGGAGAAGGGGCCAGGCCGCTGGAGCTTTGTTCCCCGGTACGAGGTTCCGGAGGGCAAGGCCAAAGTCGTCGCCGAGCTGAAGGCGGCGGCGAAGAAGGCCGATTCGATCTACCTCGCGAGCGATCCCGACCGCGAGGGGGAGGCGATCGCCTGGCACCTGAAGGAGGTGCTTTCGCCCGTCGCCGGCGACAAGCCGTTCCGCCGCGTCACCTACAACGAGATCACCAAGAGCGCGGTGACGAAGGCGGTAAGTTCACCGCGGGACATCGACATGCCGCTCGTCGACGCCCAGCAGGCGCGGCGCATCCTCGACCGGCTCGTCGGCTACCGGATCTCGCCGCTGCTGTGGAAGAACATCAACTGCCCCAACAACCGCACGCTCTCGGCGGGGCGCGTGCAGTCGGTGGCGCTGAGACTGCTCGTGGAGCGCCAGCGCGAGATCGACGCGTTCAAGCCGGTGACGTACTTCCTGATGGGCGTGGAGGCGAAGAAGGACGGCGACGATAAGACCTTCGCCGCGCGGCTTTCGCGGCTGGACGGTGAGAAGCCGGACGTGCGCGAGCGCGACGCCGCCAACGGCATTCTCCTCGATCTCGCCGGGGCGCAGCTCGAGGTGGCCGAGGCAAAGAGCCAGCCGCGCGCGCGCCACGCGCTGCCGCCGTTCACCACCTCCACCCTGCAGCAGGCGGCTTCGAGCGTGCTCGGCTACTCGCCCGGCACCACGATGAAGCTCGCGCAGGCGCTGTACGAGCGCGGCCTCATCACCTACATGCGCACCGACTCTGTCAACGTCTCCGAGCAGGCGCGCGCCGCGGCGAAGGAGTTCGTAGTCGCCGAGTTCGGTCCCGAGTTCTACCCCGAGAAGCCCAACTTCTACGCGGCGAAGGCGAAGAACAGCGTCGCCGCGCAGGAGGCGCACGAGGCGATCCGGCCCACGCAGGTCGGGCTCACGCCCGGCCAGTCCTCGCTCGAGGCGCAGGAGCTCAAGCTCTACGACCTCGTCTGGCGGCGGTTCGTCGCCTCCCAGATGGCCGACGCCCGGACTTCGGTGCGCTCGATTTCGCTGAAGGCGGTGAAGCCTGCCCTTGCCCACGACTACCTCTTCACCGCGTCGGCGACGGTGGTGGAGTTCGAGGGCTTCCTCAAGGTGATGAAGCTCTCGCTCAAGAAGAAGACGCAGGACGGCGAGGACGACGAGGACACCGACGAGGTAGCCTACCTGCCGCAGGTGCAGCCCGGCGAGTCGCTGCAGGCGGTGCGCTGGCTCTCGGAGGAGAAGCAGACCAAGGGCCCGGCCCACTACTCCGAGGCGAGCCTCATCAAGGCGCTGGAGGAGAACGGCGTGGGGCGGCCTTCCACCTACGCGGCGACGATCGAGACGCTGAAGGTGCGCGAGTACGCCAAGAACGAGAAGCGCAAGCTGGTGCCGCTGGAGCGCGGCTTCCTGGTGTGCGACTGGCTGGTGAAGAAGATGGACGACCTCTTCTCCGTCGGCTACACCGCCAAGATGGAGGCCGAGCTCGACCAGGTGGAGGAGAAGGGCGTCGCGATGGACGACATGCTCAGCGACTTCTACGCGCGGCTCCTGAAGGAGATCAGCGACGCCTCCGAGCCGCCGCCGGACCGCACCAAGTTCGACGTGGTCTTCGCGATGCTGTCGCAGGTGAAGGACTGGAAGCCGGCGAAGAAGGTGGGCAAGCGGATCTACGACGACCGCGCCTTCGTCGAGAGCGTGAAGGCGCAGGCGGAGGAGGGCACGAAGCCGCTCACGCTGCGCCAGCTCCAGTCGCTCGTGCGCGTGGCCTCCTGGTACCACGACCAGATTCCGGACTGCGACGCCCGCCTCGCCGCCGTGTCGCTTGCCCCGCAGAAGACGGTGACGGCCTTCGCCGACCAGGAGATGGTGAAGTACTGCTTCTCCAAGCTGGACACCATGCCGGAAATGAAGGGCAACCGCTTCCTTTCCTCGGTGCGCGAGCAGGCGGAGCACGGCAGGAGCCTCACCCGCAAGCAGCTCTCCATCGTCGCGCGCGCGATCCTCGAGAAGATCGACGGTCATCCCGACGAGGAAGAGGTGCGCACCAAGCTGGCGGAGTTCGCCGACCCGGTCGAGCCCAAGGC
This sequence comes from uncultured bacterium, assembly GCA_902800055.1. Classification (GTDB taxonomy): domain Bacteria; phylum Verrucomicrobiota; class Kiritimatiellia; order RFP12; family UBA1067; genus UBA1067. Next base: position 11,707 of record CADCCW010000019.1, on the reverse strand, counting down.
GAGCGATGCCGCCGCCGGCGAGATGCTCGAGATGCTCAAGTCGGTCAAGGAGTTCCGCTCGCCGACCCGCTTCGGCAAGCGGGTCTACGACGACAAGTCGTTCTTCGATTCGCTCACCGCCCAGTACGCGCGCCGCCACACGCTTTCCGACCGCCAGATCGTCGCGCTTAAGCGGGTGGTGAAGGCGTACCGCGACCAGATCCCGGACTACGAGGCGAAGAAGGACGCGCTGGGGATCGAGATGAAGGGGGGCAGGAGGGGTGCCTCCGAGATCGAATAGGTTTCTGGACGGCGACCCGCTGGCGAAGCGGTTTTCCGAATACCTGCTTGCGGAGCGCAACGCCTCCGCAAACACCCGCGCAGGATACATGCTGGACCTCGCCCAGCTCGCATCCTCGGCCTGGGGCGAGGCGGCGGAGCCGCCGTTCCCATGGACGGAACTCGGCGAGACGCGCGCGCGCGCGTTCCTGCTGGAGCTCGCGAAGCGAGGCGAAGCGGCCTCGTCGGTCCGCCGCAAGCTTGCCGCCGCGCGTACCTTCTACCGCTATCTCCAGGGCGAGGGAGTCGTTGCGGCGAACCCGTTTTCCTACCTGCGCGGGCCGAAGGCGCGTCCCGCCTTGCCGAAGACGCTCTCGCCCGCCGAGGTGGCAAAGTTCCTTGAGCAGCCGGCGATTGACCGCGCCTCCGGCACCATCGGCGAGGAGACGGCGCTCCGTGACACCGCGCTTTTCGAGGCACTCTACTCGACGGGCTGCCGCATCAGCGAGATGACCGGCGCGGACTGGGGCGACGCCGACCTCGAGCGCGGCACAATGGTGGTGACCGGCAAGGGCTCGAAAGACCGGCTGGTGATCCTCGGGCGTCCCGCTCGCGAGGCGCTCGGGCGGCTTCGGACCGCGCTCGAGGCGCGCGACCAGTCGCTCGTCGGACGCGCCGAGCCGATCTTCTTGTCTGCTCGCGGCGCTCGGCTCGCGCCTCGCGAGGCGCAGCGGACGATGAAGCGCTACCTCGCCGAGGCCGGGCTGCCGACCGACTTGACCCCGCACAAGCTTCGCCACAGCTTCGCGACGCATCTTCTGGACGGCGGGGCGGACTTAAGGAGCGTCCAGGAAATGCTCGGCCACGCGTCGCTCTCGACGACGCAAGTCTACACCCATGTTTCGGTGGAACGGCTCAAGGACGCGGTCGCCGCCGCGCATCCGCGGGGATAGGGGGAATATCCGACGATGACCACGAAAGGCGAGAACAGGGTTTGCGCGGCGCTTTTGGGCGTTTCGCTCCTTTCGCTCGTCTACGGCTTTAGGGAACTGATCTTCGTCCACGCGCCGGTCGTCTTCTCTGATCCGCTCGAAGACATGTCATTCGGCTGGTACGTGCCGGTGTTTTCGGCTTATGTGGTCTGGCGCGAGCGCCGCGAGATAGTCTCCTCGCTCGGAGAGCCGAGCCTTGCCGGGCTCGCCGCCACTTTCGCGGCGCTTTTCGTCGGCTTCCTCGGCGTGCGCGGCGTGCAGATCCGGTTGGAGATCGCCGCTTTTGCCGCGCTTTGCGCCACCATTCCATGGGCGGTCTATGGTCGCCGTACCGCCGCGCGCCTCGCCTTTCCGGCGGCGTTCCTGCTCTTCTGCATTCCGCTTGCCACCTTCCTCGACGTCGTGACCGTGCACCTGCGGCTCATAGCCTCAGCCCTCGCCGCGGCGATTCTCGACGGCGTCGGCGCCGATGTGTCGCGCGTCGGTACCACCATTACCGCCCCCGGCGGCTTCGCGATCGACGTCGCCTCGCCGTGTGCGGGGCTGAGGTCGATCTTCGCGCTCCTCGCGCTGGCGGCCGGCTACGGGTATTTCACGCTCGACGGCTGGTGGCGACGCGCGGCGCTGTTCGCGCTGGCGGTGCCGATCGCCATTGTCGGCAACATCGTGCGCGTGCTGCTGATCTGCGCGGTCGGGCTGTGGTGCTCGCCGGAATTCGCGACCGGATTCTACCACGACTACTCCGGCTACGTCGTCTTCATCGTCGCCATCGCGATGATGGTCGGCTGCGCCGAGCTGCTGCGGGGAGGGGGGGCGAAATGAGCCTGCCGCGCCTGGCGATTCCGGTCCTTGCCGCGGTGTCGGTGGTGGCGACGATGGCGGTGCAGACCTCGTTGCCGGCGCCGGAGGCGGCTGCCGACATCGAGCTGCGCCTCGGGGAGGTGAAGGGATGTGTTTCCGAGGAGTCGGAGGCGACGGCGGTCGAGCTGGGGGCTTTGCCGCGCGACACCCGCGTCCTTCGGCGGGTCTACTTCGGCCCCGGCGGGGCGCGGCACGTGGTGACCGTCGTCATCGGCGGCCGCACCAAGAACTCGATCCACCGTCCCGAACTCTGCCTGCCGGCGCAGGGCTTCCTCATGCGCGACCCGCACGGGGCGGAGTTCGCGGGCGTGCCGTGGCGGCTCCTCCGGGTTGAGCGCGGCGCGGCGGCGGAGCCGATGCGCTTCGCCTACACCTTCTTCAACCAGCGCGGGGTGCGCACCGCGTCCCATGTCCGGCGGATCATGACCGATGTCTGGGATCGGTCGTTCTGCGGCCGGATCGACCGCTGGGTGATGATGACCGTGAGCTCCACCGGGTGCGACGAAGACAGGTTCGGCGAGTTTCTCGCCGCATTGAAGGAGGCAGTGGAATGATAGTGAGGTTCATGCCGTACATCGTCCCGTTCCTCGGCGCGTTCGCCCTCACGCTCGTGCTGACGCCGATTGTGCGCGAGATCAACCGCCGGCTGGGGATGGTGGACCGCCCCGGCGGGCGCCGGATCAACCAGTCGCCAGTGCCACGCGGCGGCGGGGTGGCGCTCTTCCTCGGCGTCGCCGTCTCCTACGCGGCATTCGTGGCGGTCACCGGACTCCCCCCGCTTGGATCGCTGCCGTCGGCGACGTTCTGGAAGATCGGTACGGTCGCGGCGCTGGCGATGGGCATCGGGCTTGCCGACGACAAGTGGTCGCTCTCCCCGCTCGCAAAGCTCGCCGGGCAGTTCGTGGTCGGGCTTCTGGTGTGGTTCTGGGTGGACCTCGGCTTCGCCGACCTCTGGCCTTCCATCCCCGCGCCGCTGGACTGCGTACTTACCGTTTTCTGGATCGTCGGCGCGATGAACGCGTTTAACCTCATCGACGGGCTGGACGGACTCGCGAGCGGGCTGGCGCTGATCGCCGTGATCGGCATGGGGGGCGGGCTCTTTTTCCTGCGCTGCACCTCGCAGATCTCCTTCTACGCGGCGCTGGCGGGCGGGCTGCTTGGGTTCCTGCGCTACAACTACAACCCCGCCAGCGTGTTCCTCGGCGACTCCGGCTCGATGCTGATCGGCTACATGCTTGCGGTGCTGCCGCTTTGTTCGCATGTGCAGAACTCGCTGCTCGTCTCGGTCGGGGTGCCGCTTCTGGCGATGGGGGTGCCGATCTTCGACACTGCGCTTGCGATCGTCCGCCGTAGTGTGCGTCGGATGCTGCGCAAGTTCCCGGTCGCGTCGGGGATAGCCTCCGCCGACACCGACCACGTCCACCACCGCATCCTCAGGGCGATGGGCCTCAACCAGCGCAAGGCGGCGTGGACGCTCTACGCGCTTGCGATGGCGCTCGTCGCCTTCGGACTCGTCGCGGCCTCGCTCCGGTCGCGCGCGGCGGGGCTGTGGCTCGTCGCTTTTGCGGTGACCACGGTAATCGTCTTCCGCGACATGGCGCGGGTGGAGTTTTTTGACGTGGGCATGCTCCTGAGCCGCGCCGCGCACGCCCGCGACACTGCGAGCCGCCGCCGCCGCGCCCGGCTGGCGGTGCCGCTCTACCTGGTCTGCGACGTCGCCGTGCTGGTGCTCGCGTTTGTTGCGCTCAGTGCCGCGCTGCAGCTGCCGCTTACCCTCGACCGGGCGAGGGTGGTGCTGTCGATCCATGTCGCCGCGTCATTTGCGTGGCTTGTCTTCATGCGCACCTACGTCACCGTCTGGTCGCGCGCGATGCCGTCGAACTACATGCGGCTCTTCCTCGCCTGCGCGGCCGGCGCGCTTACGGGCTCGGTTGCGTCGTACTACATCGCCAATCCGCTCGTCGACGAAATGTTCATTGCCTTCGCGGCGGGGTATGCGCTGTTGACGTTCGTCGGTCTGCTCGCCGTCAGGGTGGTTCGCATGGTCGCGCGCGACTTCTTCTACGCGATCGACTGCGGCCGGCTCGTCGCCCGCAAGGACGTCTCGCGGGTGCTGGTCTACGGCTCGGGGCTCCGCTATCGCGCGTTCCGCCGCGAGCTCGTGCGCCGCACCGCGGAGAACAGCCGCATCATCGTCGGCATCGTCGACGACGACATCCTGCTGCGTGGCCACTACATCGGCGGGATGAAGGTCTGGGGTACGCTTTCGCAGGCTCCGGACATCGTCAACCAGCTCAACGCCGACTCGTTCGTGATTGCCTGTGAACTCAGCGACGAGAGGCTTGGCGTGGTGCGCAAGCTGCTCGCCCCGACCGGTGTCATGATTTCCCGTTTCCAGCTAACCGAAGAACCCATCTCGCCGGCAGGCGAAACCAGAAAGGAAAGCGAAAAATGAAGACCACCATCGTCAACGCCCACGTCATCTCTCCCGGAGTCGACCTCGAGAACGCGGTCGTCGTCGTCGAGGACGGGCGCATCAAGTCCGTCCGGAAGGGCCCTGCGTCCGCGAAGGCGGACAAGAACAACACCGTCGTCGACGTGCGCGGGCAGTACCTGATGCCCGGCTTCATCGACGTCCACACCCACGGCGCGCTCGGCTACGACTTCTGCGACGCCGACCCGAATGCGGTCTTCGAGTTCGCCAAGGCGAAGCTCCAGGAAGGCGTGACGACCGTCCTCCCGACCACGCTCACCGTCTCGCACGGCGAGCTCGTCAAGGCCGCGAAGAACGCGAAGGCGTATGCCAAGGCGGGCATGCCCTATGCGAAGGTGCCGGCCATCCACCTCGAGGGTCCGTTCATCAACGTCAAGTGCTGCGGCGCCCAGAACCCGAAGTACGTGCGCAAGCCAGACATCAAGGAGGTCAAGGCGATCGCCAAGGTCTACCCGGTGAAGCTCATCTCCTACGCGGTCGAGGCCGAGGGCGGCGCCAAGTTCGCCAAGGAGTGCTTCAAGGCCGGCGTGGTGCCGAGCTGCGGGCACACCGGCGCCAAGTTCGCCGACCTCAAGCCGGCGTACAGGAACGGCCTCAGGCACATGACCCACTTCTGCAACCAGATGACCCCGCTCCACCACCGCGAGATCGGCATGGTCGGCGCCGGGTTCCTGGTCGAGGACTTGAACACCGAGGTCATCTGCGACAAGATCCACCTCTGTCCCGACATGCTCCGGCTCATCTTCACCCGCCGCAGCCTCGAGCACATCCAGATGATCACCGACTCGCTTCGCTGCTCGCACTGCAAGGACGGCTATGCCTTCGAGATGGGCGGGCTCAAGGTGCTGCTCAAGAACGGCGAGGCGCGCCTCGTCGAGGGCGGCAACCTCGCCGGCTCCACGCTCTGGATGGGTATGGGGCTCAAGAACGTCCACGACGTCACCGGCATTCCGCTCAAGGACCTCGTGCGCTGCACCTCCTGGAACCAGGCGATCGAGCTTGGCTGGGGCAAGTCGCTTGGCAAGGTCGAGAAGGGATATGTCGCCGACCTCGTGGTGATCAACCCGCGGAGCTGGAAGCCGTCGGCCGTCTTCGTTGACGGTGTCCAGAAGATTTGATATACTACTCAACAATTAAGGCTCCGGCGCAAGTCGGAGCCGCGAGCAGGAGGGATGGCCGAGTGGCTGAAGGCAACGGTTTGCTAAATCGTCATACGGACTAATCTTCGTATCGGGGGTTCGAATCCCCCTCCCTCCGCCAATAACGAATGACAGAACGCCCATGAACGCATCCGTCGAAACGCTCAATTCGCGCTATGGCGCGCCTGGACGCATCGTTTTCCGCGACGGCCCGGCCGGCTGCCCCAGCGTCCTCATCGCCAACAAGTACGGCTCGGCGGAGATCTCGCTTTGGGGCGCCAACGTGCTCGACTACCGCCCGACCGGGGTAGGGCCGGTCATATTCCGCCCGGCGAAGCGCGAGTACAACCGCGGCGATTCGGTTCACGCCGGCATCCCAGTCTGCTGGCCGCAGTTCGGCAACCGCTTCTCGAAGGAGCTGCCGCAGCACGGCTTCGCGCGCAAGTCCGTCTTCGAGGTCAGGAGCACCGAGTACTCCGAGGAGAAGACCGAAGTCGTGCTGGGGCTCAGGTCCGACGCCGAGACCCGCAAGGTCTGGCCGCACGACTTCGACCTCGAATACACCGTCTCGGTGACGATGAAGCTCAATCTGTCGCTCGCCACCGCGAACACCGGCAAGGAGCCGTTCTCCTTCAGCTGCGGCTTCCACCCCTACCTGCTCGTCGGCGAGCGCGACCGCTCGCGGGTGCGCGGACTGGACGGCCTTGTCTACTTCGACGGCGTTGCCGGCGAGCCGGACCAGGCGCAGTGCGGCGACCTCGCGCTCGACCACGACGTCGACCACATCTTCGCCATGCCGACTGCCCCCAAGCACGAGTATGCACTCGTCGACGAGGCCGCCGGCCGCGCGACGGCGGTGGTCTCGTCCGGCAACGACGCCGCGGTGGTCTGGAACCCCGGCCCCGGCGGCAAGCTCCCGGATCTCGCGGCGGAGGACTGGCGCAAGTTCGTCTGCGTCGAGCCGGTGAGCGACTGGCCCGGCGGCCGCACCCTCGCCCCCGGCGAGCGGCACGTGCTCGCGGCGTCGATCCAGTGTACGCTCAAGCCCCGGGCGACGGCCTGAACTGGTTGGTGGCAATGAGCAGGAAGAAGTCCGTTCTCTGCTGCGCGGCGGCGGCCTGCCTGTGGCTGGCGGCGTCGGCAGCAGTCAGGTCCAACGCCGACTTCACCGTGACCTGGAACGGGGCGGACGGTACGCTTTCGTCGCTCGTCCTCAACGACGACCCCGCCCGCATGAACTGGATCGAGGGAACGGCGGGCTGGGGGCAGATTCGCCTGGTGGCGCAGGCTCCCGGCAGGTCTTACCAGAATTCCACCGCCTTCCGCTTTAAAGGGGTGCGCGAGGACGGCGAGTGGGTCGTCTCGTCCTACGCGATGGAAGACTGGGACACGCTGCGCGCCGAAGTGCGCCGGCGCGTGACCGGCGAGGCGCTTGAAGAGGAGTATGTCTTCGTCAACGACGCGAAGTGGCCGGTGTATTTCCGGCGCGGCGACCTCGGCATCCTCGCGACGTTCAACGACTCCTACGGCGACGCCGCCGAATGCCTTGTGCGCCGCTGCCATGCGCACATCTGGTGCGGCGGCGAGAACTCGTGGGTGCACGCGCTCAAGATGGGGCCGTTCCCGACGGAACTCGCGCTCGTCCTGCAGCAAGGCGACCTCGACGCCTATTCGGTGCGCCGACTCTGGAAGGAGGGCTCCAACGACCGCGGCGACTTCGAGCTGCATCCAGGGGCTTTCGTGCTCAAGGGCGGCGAGGCCAGGACGATTGCGTGGAAGGTCGCGGCCCATCCCGCCGGCAGGTTCGACGAGGCGCTGCTTCGGCTTGGCGGCGTGAAGATCGAATTCCGCCAGGAGACGATCTTCCCAGACGAGACCTTCGAGATCGACGTGACTTCGCCCGATGGCTCCGTGCGCCATTATTCGCGCAAGCCTGACAAGGGCGTGGGCGAATATGCGTTCGAGTTCGCGGCCGGCGGAAAGAAGGCGAAGGCGTTTGGCTACTGCTCCCCCTCGCTTGAAAGTCTGCTCGAAAGTCGCGTCCACTTCATCGTGCGCAATCAGCAGTGCCTCGACAAGGACAGCCCGCTCTACGGCGCGTATCTCATCTACGACACCGTCGACGGACGACAGTACTTCGACTACCGCTTTCGCGACTTCAATTCCTGTCGCGAGCGTATCATCATGGCCGTCACCATTGCGCGGTGGCTCTGCTCGCACGACGACCCCGAGGTGCGCGCTTCGCTCGACCTCTTCGAGAAATACGCCCGCCGCGAATGCTACGACAGCCGAACAGGCGCGGTGTACGACACGATTGGCAAGGATCCGAAATTCAAGCGGCTCTACAACGCGCCGAGTTTTTCGCGGCTCTGGTTCGAGCTTTTCAACCTGACGCACGACCCCAAGTATCTCGACGACCTTGAAAAGACGCTTTTCGGCTTCTACGAACTCGGCGGGGAGAAGTTCTATCCAAATGGAGCCGACTTCTCGTCGGACATTGCGCTTCTCGAACGCGAGGGGCGCGACGCGACGCGCCTCCGCGCGTGCCTCGGGCGGCATGTCGCGAACATCCTTGCGAACGGCCTCGACTACCCGGCGCACGAAGTCGGCTACGAGCAGACGATCGTCTCGCCGGCGGTGCACATCCTCTCCCGCTACTACCAGCTCGTCGACCGGCGTCCCGACGTCCTCTCGCAGCTGAAGGTACACCTTGACGCGCTTTGCCGCTTTAACGGCTGCCAGCCGGACCACAGGCGCCGGGAAATCCCCATCCGGCACTGGGACGGCTACTGGTTCGGGCGCAACCGCAGATATGGCGACACGCTGCACCAGCACAGCGCCTTTTCCGCGCGTGCTTTCATCCTCTACGCGGCGGCGACGGGCGAAAAGGGTTGGCGCGAACGGGCAGAGAGGTGCCTGCGCAACTGCCTCTGCATGTTCAGGCCGGACGGCTCGGCCACCGCGGCGTGGATGCTTCCGTTCTCCACGGTTATGCTCGACGACCGCGGCGAGCCTCTCTTCCCGCGGCAGCTCGGCGAAGGGCCGGATCCGTTCGTGAACGACATGGACCTTGCGCTCTACATAGCCATGGCCTCTGGGCTTTTCGGCGACTTCGGCGGCGAGAAGGCCGACGCGACGTTTCCCAGGGTCAGATAGCCCTCTTCCAGATCGGGCTATACGCGCATGCCCGAATTTTGGTATAATACGCATGATATGAATTTATTGAAGTCATTATTTGGTACCAGAAACGAGCGAGTGCTGAAGAAGCTGTGGCCCATCGTTCGCGAAATCAACCGCATTGAGGAAGAGTACCAGGCGAAGAACTTCTCGGACCAGGACTTCCCCGCGAAGACGCAGGAGTTCCGCGACCGGGTGGCGAACGGCGAGTCGCTCGACTCGATCCTGCCCGAGGCGTATGCGCTCGTCAAGAACGCCTGCCGCCACCTCGTCGGCACCACCGCCGAGGTCTGCGGCCACGAGCTTGTCTGGAACATGGTTCCGTTCGACGTGCAGCTCATCGGCGGCATCGTGCTCCACCAGGGCAAGATCGCCGAGATGCAGACCGGCGAGGGCAAGACGCTGGTGGCCACGCTGCCGCTCTACCTGAACGCGCTCGCCGGGAAGAACGTGCAGCTCGTCACGGTGAACGACTACCTCGCCCGCCGCGACGCGACGTGGATGGGCCATCTTTACAAGTACCTCGGTCTCACGGTCGGCTGCATCCAGAACTCGATGGACTCCGACGAGCGCCGCGCGCAGTACGCCTGCGACATCACCTACGGCACCAACTCGGAGTTCGGCTTCGACTATCTGCGCGACAACGGCATGGCGCAGCGCCCCGAGCAGGTGGTGCAGCGCGGCCACAACTTCGCGATTGTCGACGAGGTGGACTCGATCCTGATCGACGAGGCGCGCACGCCGCTCATCATCTCGGGCCCGGCGACGATCTCCACCAGCCACGTCTACACCGAGCTCAACCCGCTCGTCTCGTCGATCGTGAAGGTGCAGACGGCGCAGTGCAACGACTTCATCCAGCAGGCGAAGAAGGCGATCGAGTCAGGCGACGTGCAGACGTTCAAGGACCGCATCTACCAGGTCTACCACTCGATGCCGCGCCACAAGCAGCTCATGCACATGCTCGAGGACGCGGAGCTCCGGCACCACCACGAGACGGTGGAGATGCAGTTCCTCTCCGAGGTGTACAAGGCGCACGCGCGCGAGCTGAGGGAGGAGCTCTACTTCACCATCGACGAGCGCACGCGCGAGGTGGCGCTGACCGACCGCGGCTGCGAGAAGATCTGCCCCCAGGACCCGCAGCTCTTCGTGCTGCCGGACCTCGCCGCACAGCTGAGCGCGATCGACGGCGACAAGTCGCTTTCCGAGTCCGAGCGCATCGAGCGCCGGCGCGATGCGCAGGCGGAGTTCGTGGAAAAGTCCGACCGCGTCCACGTCACCGACCAGCTCCTGCGCGCCTACTGCCTCTACGAGCGCGACGTCGACTACGTGGTGCAGTCCGACGAGTCCGGCGCCGGCCACGTGTACATCGTGGACGAGTTCACCGGCCGCGTGCTGCCCGGCCGCCGCTGGTCCGACGGCCTCCACCAGGCGGTCGAGGCGAAGGAGGGGGTTGAGATCGAGAAGGAGTCGCAGACGCTGGCGACGATCACGATCCAGAACTACTTCCGCCTCTACAGGAAGCTCTCCGGCATGACCGGCACCGCCGAGACCGAGGCGCGCGAGTTCCGCGACATCTACAAGCTCGACGTGGTGTCGATCCCCACCAACAAGCCGGTGAACCGCGTCGACGGCAACGACCAGATCTACCGCACCGAGCGCGAGAAGTTCAAGGCGGTCATCGAGGACGTCCGCCGCCGCCACGAGCTTGGCCAGCCGGTGCTGCTGGGCACGGTGGAGGTGGCGACGAGCGAGGTGCTCTCGCGCATGCTCAAGCTCGCCCACATCCCGCACGAGGTGCTCAACGCCAAGAACCACGCGCGCGAGGCCGAGATCGTCGCGCTCGCGGGCATGAAGGGGGCGGTGACGATCGCCACCAACATGGCCGGCCGCGGCACCGACATCAAGCTCGGCCCCGGCGTCCCGGAGCTCGGCGGCCTCCACGTGATCGGCTCCGAGCGCCACGAGTCGCGGCGCATCGACCGCCAGCTGCGCGGCCGCTGCTCGCGCCAGGGCGACCCGGGCAGCTCCCAGTTCTTCATCTCGCTCGAGGACAAGCTGATGCGCCTCTTCGGCTCGCAGCGGCTCTCGGGCATCATGCAGCGCCTCGGCCTCAAGGAGGGCGAGGTGATGGAGCACCGCTGGCTCAACCGCTCGGTGGAGACGGCGCAGCGCCGCGTCGAGCAGCAGCACTTCGCGGTCCGCAAGCGCACGCTCGAGTACGACGACGTGATGAACAAGCAGCGCTCGGTGGTCTACGAGATCCGCTCGCGCGTCCTCAACGGCGACCAGGCGGCCGTCCACGACCTAGTGCTGGACGTGATGAACGACCTCGTGCAGACCCAGGCCGAGCGCTGCCTCTTCGACACCAAGGGCGAGGGGCTCGCGGACTTCATGGACTGGCTCGGCCACACCTTCCCGGTGACGGTGACCGAGGAGGAGCTCACCCCGCTCCTCGGCAAGCCGGCCGAGGCGGGCGACCTGGTGATGAAGCGCGTCGCCGAGGCGTACGAGTCGAAGTGCGCAGGCGAGGACCCGGAGATGCTCCCACAGATGGAGCGCGGCGTCTTTCTCAGCGTGGTCGACAGCGAGTGGCAGGAGTACTTGAGCGCGATGGACGACCTCCGCCAGGGCGTGAACCTGCGCGCCTACGGCCAGCGCGACCCGCTCATCGAGTACAAGAAAGAGGCGTTCGAGATGTTCGAGACGCTGATGGCGACCGTGAAGTCGAAGGTCGTCGCGGCGGAGTTCCGCAGCGCGAGCGCGGCGAGGATGCGGGCAATGCTCGA
>CADCCW010000018.1 GCA_902800055.1 uncultured bacterium | reverse complement strand
CGTGTTGGCATGTTTGCAAGTCGTATGATATTCCTGCCAGTTGTCAAAGAACGACTCTTCTCCACCATCAGAAAAGAAGCCGTTCTACATTATACCTCATCGCGGCGGATATGGTATAATACGCGACGTGAGACCGAGCAACACCATGCGCTCTACTGCGCCGTTCGCAGTTTCCGCCGCGCCGGCGGAGGCAGGGCATGGCATGAACGCAGGGGCAGCAGATACGGTAACGGTATATACAGAAGGGCGCACCCATTTTGGCCTCATTAGCTTGATTGCAAATGTTTTGTGCGGCTTGAGCGTCGTGGGGCGCGGCACGCCAACGACGAGCGCTGCAGGAGGCTGATATGGCTTGAATCAGATCATGAGAGAGACGTATACGATGGAAATCGGTGCAACAGGGAGAAGGAGCTCAAATGTTCAAGAAAGTAATTTTTGTAGGCATATTGTTTTGTGTTAGTGTATTAATTGGATGCGGAGAGAGCCGAGAAAGGCACATTTATTTGTGTTATGATCCGGCACAATATGCCTGTTCAAACCAAGGCGACGACATGAAATTGTGTATATTGACGGAAGTGGCCGATGGCGAGATAGTCAAAGAACTAGACCAATGTGTTTACGAAGCAGAAATTCATCATAACCATGACACATCGTTCGTTGGGATATGTGGTTATGTAGTTCATCAGTCAGACGAGGTATTTGTAACGCGGATTGTATCGGATGGAGATTGGGCAGATGTCTGCGTTCGTCCTGGCGGCAGGACAAAACTTTCGATAACGAATAATTGTTATTACGTTTCGGGATTTGATTCATTGACATGTGAATCTATCCATAACAAAAAGTATGTTTCCAAAGTGCGTGGTTTGCTTCAGGAAGTTAGGCATCAGATGAAATTTGAGGAAGATAAAGAGAATGATTTTCTTGAGGCCGGTCAATAAGGCCCTGATAAGCTGGGGAATCCGTCCACGAAGTGGAGGCGCTGTCAGGGGTGCGGTCTGGATTTCGTCCGCACCGTAATCTCCGAATATCACCCGACCGAAGGTCGTCCGCGAAGCGGATGCACTAGCAGGTGTGCACTTTGTGATTTTTTGCGTCCCTTGCGGCTAAAAGAAAACCAACCACGAAATTTGGTATAATACGCGACGTGAGACCGAGCAACACCATGCGCGCTACTGCGCCGTTCGCCGTTTCCGCCGCGCCGGCGGAGGCAGGGTATGACATGGGTGCAGGGGTAGCGGATACGGTAACGGCATGTGCAGAAGGACTTGTCCCTTTTGCCCCAGGGAATAATTGCTAGATTTGATATAATAAGGAACAAAATGATGAATGCTGAAGAATTTCCAGTTGTGCTGTTTTCGAGTCAAGACGGCGATGTGCGCGTGAATGCTGTCCTGCGCGACAGGACGCTTTGGCTGACGCAGAAGTCGATGGCTGGTCTTTTCGGGGTCAAAAGCCAGGCGATAACGAAGCATCTGAAAAACATCTACGCAACCGGCGAACTGCAAATTGCCGCAACTTGTTCCAAAATGGAACAAGTTCAAAGCGAAGGCGGACGCCGTGTCGCCCGCGAAATGGTGTTCTACAACCTTGACGCAATAATCGCCGTCGGCTACAGGGTGAATTCGTATCTTGCGACGCAGTTCCGGATTTGGGCGACGAAGGTTCTTACGGAGTACATAACCAAGGGATTCGTACTTGACGACAACCGTCTCAAGAAAGGCGGAAATCCGTTTGGAGAAGATTACTTCAGAGAGTTGCTGGAACGCGTCCGTTCCATTCGCGCAAGCGAGCGGCGCATTTGGCAGCAGATCACGGACATATACGCCGAATGTTCCATCGACTACGACCGGAACGCACTGACAACCCGCGACTTCTATGCGATGGTGCAGAACAAGTTCCACTACGCTATTACCGGCGAGACAGCGGCAGAAATCGTACATTCCCGTGCGGATGCCGCAAGGGAGCACATGGGGCTCAAGACATGGAAGAATGCGCCGGACGGACGGGTCCTCAAGAGTGATGTAATCATAGCGAAGAACTATCTGTCGGCAGAACAGGTCAAAGAACTTGAGGGTGCCGTAGTCGGCTACTTCGACTACATCGAGCGCATAATAAAGCGGCACCAGACGTTCACGATGGAAGAGTTTGCCCGTAGCGTAAATGCATTTCTGGAATTCAACGAGTACGAGATACTGGAGGGGATGGGTTCGGTGTCGCGCGCAAAGGCCGACGAAAAGGCATACGCCGAATACGATGAGTTCAACCGCCATCAGCAGATTGAATCCGATTTTGACCGTCAGATCAAGCTCTTGCTGGACGGCGGCAATGCATGACCGCGAGGAGCGTCAGATGAAACGCTTTGTGCGAATCTTTCTTGCCTTGTCACTCGTGTTAGCGGCGGGTTGCGCGAGCAGTTGCAACATTGTCGTTCATGTTGTGGATGCTGACGTTGCAAGGATTTCGGAAGAGGATTTTCCTGGTTGCGGGCTCAATGCCATAATTCGCAGGATGAGCAAAAGAAGGCATATTGAATGCGTCTCGTTTGTCATCGACAAAGATATTGGATGCTGTGACTTTACCGACAACTTTCTCAGCCCTTGCGGCGAGGCTGGTGTGTGGTCTTGCGCATTCCAAACTGAGAATGGCGACGTATGCTTTGACTACGGATGGCTGTATCTCTTTTACTTTATGCAGAGTCGCATGGAGAAGCCAAGAATCGCCGCCGTGTGCATCGGCAGCAACGGATGTCTTGCATATGATGCAAACTTTCAAAGGGCTGGGTGCGGCGGCGAAGAGTATGAGCTTGAACAGCCGCTCTTTACGGACGGCGAGGATGATGTTTTCGGCGATGGCAAGGCGGATGAATATGCGGCGGCGATAGTTGCGATTGCGTCAAATGATGCGCCTGTCTCGTTTGCCATCGCATGTGTACGGCGCTTGTATGAGGCTGGTTACAAAAAGGTGTTCATAATCAGAAATTGAAATCTGAAAAGAACCGAATCAGAGAACTCTCTTGCAAAGGTCATAATGGACTGGTCTTCCGTATATGTTTCTTCTGTATATGCTTGCCTTTGTGCGTGGGTAAGCATAGCGGGCGACCTGCGGCGGTTTGCGCGGCACTTTGATTTCGTCCGCGCCGTGATCTCATTGCGGCGAAATTTGGTATAATACGCGACGTGAGACATAGCAACACCATGCGCTCTACTGCGCCGTTCGCCGTTTCCGCCGCGCCGGCGGAGGCAGGGCATGACATGAACGCAGGGGTAGTCCCTTTTCCATACTACCTGGAGGTTTTAGCTTGAACACCACAATAACTTATAAGCGGACAAGAAGACTATACCATTCTTTTGTAAGACAGTTTTATTTGCGCAGCATGGTCATCTATTTTATACTTTTATCTGTCCTCCCTGCTGTTTTGTGCTGGGCTTGTGCTGTAATGATTTTTCAGCTTTACGGATTCTTTTCGGACGTTGGAGTCGTGGATCTTTGGTACCACCTCTTTGTGTCGCTTCCCATAGCCTTGCTCCCAGCCATATGCCTTATAAAGTTGGTTAAGCAGGTAATAAAAATTAAAAACGGTTATACAAGGGTGTGTGAATCGTGTCCGATTCATGATGACAACGAGGCTGATATCGAGGTTAAGATTGATGATGATGGGATTGATTTTGGCAAGGGAAAAGTACAATGGGATGAAATGACGATTGGATTGGCAACGAAGGATTTTTATGCTTTTCTGAGCTCGAGGCCTGCGCTTATCGGTATACCAAAATATGCAGTTGATGCGAAACTAGACGAGTATCTTATGAATAAAATGCAGATAATCAAAAAGAGGCTAAAAGGCCGGGCTCGCCAGGACAAACTTGGCTGAACTATGAGGCTCGACAGGGGTCTTCCAAATATTTCATATGCTTGTCTTTGTGTGTTGGTAAGTATCGCTGGCGACCTCCGCGGCAGTTTGCGCGGCAGAGGCCTAAGAAGGGGATTTTTGAGACCCTTAGAGGGGGATTTTGAGACCTGTGCAGGGGAATTATGAGACCCTATGAGGGGAATTATGAGACCTAAGCACTAAAGGCTCTGCCTGCGCAGAGGGGAATTATGAGGCCAATAGCGGGGAATTTTGAGACCTAAGGGGCGGATCAGTTGCCAGGCGCGGTGTTTCCGCTGTCGCTGGATTGGAGGTTCTTGATCCTATAGTAGACATGAAGGATCTTTGAGCCAGGGCGGACGGGAACTGTGATGCTCTCGATTACGCCGGAACTCCGCAGACGCTTGACGATGCGGCTAATGGTCGAACGGCTTACATGCAGTTCCCTGGCCATGCCTTTCCAGTTGGGGCGAACCATGGATGTGGAGGGGTCAATCCGCCGTTCAAGTGATATCAGCACTTGGTTGTCGATATCCCATGCCAGCTTCGGCGGGCGACCTCTGGGTCTTCCTGTGGCTCTGTGGCTTCTATTGGTTTTCGTGGTATGAATGATACCATATTGCGGTGCAGATTTCCAGTGTGAACTTGGCCTGGCGCCCGCGGCAGTTTCCGCGGCAGTTTGATTTCTTCCGCACCGTAATCTCCGCGGCAGCTTGCGCGGCACTTTGATTTCGTCCGCGCCGTGATCTCCGCGGCAGAATTCGCCCGCACCATTACCGCCGCATTTATATAAATCCGGCGGTAGTGCTCGATGGGTGAAAAGATCTCCGCGGCAGTTTGGCTATCCCCACCCTTGCCCACATATTATAATAAGTGGGAACGACCGGCACCTTCCGCGGCAGTTTGAACGAACCACGAGCCACCCTCCTTCGCCCTGTCGGGCTACGGAGGGCAGGCGAATATGATATAATACGCGACGTGAGACCGAGCAACACCATGCGTTCGCAGAGATAGGACGTGAAAGATGCTAAAGATTCTAGAGACGATTAATTTTCTTAGCATTATTGCAATGTTGTTCTCATTGCCGATAGTCTTTGCGATGCCTGTAGTCTATGGTGTTTACTATGTAATCACAAGGCGAAAAAGCGAATGGCGTAAAAATGTGTTCGCTTGGCCAGATTTGTTGTCGCCACTTGTGGTTGGTGTCGTATGGATGATGGTCGAAGCGGTTAATAATGTAAAAAGTCTGTCGAATCTCGCTATTGAGCCTTTCATGATAGGCGTGATATGGTGCGCGGCATGGATAGTCCGGCTAAGCTGTTTTTCGCGGGTAAGTTGCGACAAGAACAAAGTGTCGTGGACAATGTTGGTGCTCATTGGCCTGACGACGCTTATCGTGACATTCTGTGTCCCATGCTTGCCAGAATGACAATGAAATGAATGCTGGGTAATATGGGGTTGACACGTTTGCCTTACTTATGAGAAATGATAGTGTTATGCTGAAGTATGCATATAGGATTTTGATGGTGGTCCCGTTTGCTATTCCAGTATGTATGGGATTGCTGGAAGAAAAATATGGTAGAATTGTATGGCTGAGTTATGTTTGGGTTTCGATATTTATTATGTCTTTGATAGTTTTATATGTTTGGGGGGTGGTGTCGGCGGTACGATGTAGAACCAGGGCGGATGTTTTATACGAATTGCTCTTGCTTCATCTTGTCAAGATTCCGTTGTTCATAGTTGCGTGGATAATTTGCATGATAGTGTATGTCATTTTTTCAATTCATGTTTATGGATTAGATGGTATTCAATGAGATGTGCTTCGCCGCGCCCTGCCACCTTTGCCCTATAATAAGTGGGACAGGCGCGGCAGTTTGCGCGGCAGATTGATTTCGTCCGCACCGTAATCTCCGCGGCACTTTGCGCGGCACCATGCGCGGCGGTTTTGTCGTGGCTCTGCCTGCTTTCTCACGGAGCTTCACCAAGCGGCGAAGCGGCGGGGAATGCGCCTGCGCCGCGAGTGAGACGCGGAGGACTCGTCGCCGTAAGATGGATTTCGTATGCAACCAGCGGTCAATGCAAGGCGGCCGGGGTCTGTGCGCTTGGTTGTCTACGTGTGAAAGGCGACATAGAGGTCCGTAGCGTCAAGACCGAGCGAGCAGCCCGCCGCGCCGCCGCGCCACCGCTGTTTTTGGTATAATACGCGCCAATGAGACATGGCAACATATACAGAGGGGCCTGACCCTTTTATCCTATGGGCGGAAGCGTGATGGAGCGGTTCGTGGGGCGGTTCAAGCAGCTCGCCTGGTTCCTGCCGGGGTTTCTCCTGTGGGCGGCGTTTCCGCCGATGGGCGAGCGCATGGACGTCCTCTTCGCGCTGGCGCCGCTGATGGTGGTGGCGCGGAAGGGCGACTCGCGCAAGTCGGCGCGGCGCTGGTTCCAGAGCGGGATCTTCTTCTGGGTGGCGACGCTTTCGTGGATGCCGGCGATCGTGAAGAACAACGGTCCGTGGCCGCTGGTGGTGCTGGGGTGGTTCGCGCTCGCGGCATACTGCGCGGCGTACTTCGCGGCCTACGGCTGGCTTTCGGCGCGGTACTGGCGCTGGGCGCGCGAGGGCGGCTGGACGCGGCGGCTCGCAGGCGTCCTGTTCGCGGAGCCGGTGCTGTGGTGCGGGCTGGAGCTCATCCGCTCGCGCTTCCTCGGCGGCTTCGCGTGGAACCAGCTCGGCGTGGTGGCGGCGAACTCCGGCTTCGGCGGTCCGGCGGCGCTGGGCGGCGTGTATCTGCTCAGCGCGGCGGTGGTGCTGGTGAACGGCACCGTGGCCGGCATCGCCGAGCGCGTGATCGCGTCGGTGCGCGCGCGGATGGGCCGCAGCCACGACGCCGCGGCGCTTGCGCGCTGGCGCAGCCTGGAGACGCTCATGGCTTTTGCGATCATCTGGGGGGTGTACGGCGCGGCGCGGGCGGAGCGCGAAGCGCGCGAGGCGGCGGCGGACGCCAAGACGGTGAAGGTGGCGCTTGTTCAGCGGAACTTCCCGTGCTGCTTCAAGGAGCCGGAAGGCGACCCCGCCGGCATCTACTCCAACCTGCTTGCCGCGGTGTCGGCGACGCAGCCCGACTTGGTGGTGCTGCCCGAGAGCGCGATGTCGGAGGTGGGCGCGGTGGACGGCGCGGCGGCGCTGCATTTCGCCGCGGGGATCTCGCGCCAGGCCGGCGGCGCGGCGGTGCTGGCCGGCGGCGGGCGGGCTGATTCCGCGCGGCGGCTCTACAACTCGGCGGCGCTCTACCGGTACGGCGCCGGCGGGACGGTCCGCGAGGTCTATGACAAGGTGCACCTGGTGCCGTTTGGCGAGTTCATCCCGCTCGACAAGAGGATCACCGCGCTCCAGCGCTTCGCGCCGGTGGGGAGCTGCACGCCGGGGGAGCCGAAGCTCCTGAAGCTCGTGGCTGGCGGGAGGATCGTTCCCTTCGGCGTTGCCATCTGCTACGAGGACACCGACTCCGCGCTGATGCGCGCCTACGCGAGGATGGGGGCGCGGTTCCTCTGCTTCATCACCAACGACAGCTGGTTCTCCGACTCGGTCGAGGCCGAGGCGCACGCCTGGCAGGCGACGGCGCGCGCGGTCGAGACTGGGCTCGCGGTGGCGCGGGTGGGGAACTCCGGGGTGACCGGCACCATCGCGCCCGACGGTTCGGCGTCGTGGCTGGTGGGAACGGACCTCCGGCCGCTCGTGGACGCGCGCGGGGCGATGGCGGACCGGGTCGCCGCGCCCGCGTCGCCGCGGCTTGCGCCTTACGTCGTGCTGGGCGACCGGCCGCTCAAGACGATTTTCGCACTTCTCATACTGGCCATGATTATGGTAAAATACAGACATGAACGTGAAAGAAGAAGAAGACTGCCCGTGTAAGTCGGGCAAGAAGTACGGCGAATGCTGCCGTCCGATCATCGCCGGCGAGGCCAAGGCCGAGACGGCGGAGGCGCTGATGCGCGCGCGCTACACCGCGTATGTGGTGGGCGCGGTCGACTTCCTGAGGACGAGCGCGGTGAAGGAGATCCAGGAGCAGTTCGACGAGGAGGCGTCGCGCGCGTGGAGCGACGCGGCGCGCTGGCACGGGCTGGAGGTGATCCGCACCGAGGGCGGCGGGCCGAAGGACAAGACGGGCGTCGTGGAGTTCCGCGCGCTCTACACCGCGAACGGAGAGTTCTGCAACCACCACGAGGTGGCGACGTTCGTGAAGGACCGCTCGGGCTGGAAGTTCGAGGACGGCGACCTCGTGGGCGAGACGCCGACCGTGCGCGAGGAGCCGAAGGTCGGGCGCAACGACCCGTGCCCCTGCGGCAGCGGGAAGAAGTACAAGAAGTGCTGCGGACGCGAAGGGTGAGATGAGCAGCAATCCGGACTTCGACAGGTGGTATGCGGCCAAGTGCGCGCGGTTCCTCGTGGAGCCGAAGCGCCGCCTGGAGACGTTCGGCAACACGCTCGTGAACTACCACCTCGTCTCCGAGCTGGAGGATAGGCCCGGCAAGATCCGGGTCCGCGAGGGCCGGCTCGAGGCGCACCGTCCGCTCGTCATCACGCCGGACTTCTCGGGCATCGAGACCGAGGGCCTGAGCGACGAGGCCAAGGCGTACGCGGAGTTCCTGCGCCAGCACGAGTCGGATTTGCGCATCCTCAGGTACGGCTTCCGGCTCAAGGCCGACAACTACACCGAGTACGTTGTCACCGACCGGCTCTCGGCCGTCACCGAGCGCGTCCGCGCCGAGGTGGCGCAGGCTGGCGACGAGCTGGCGGCGGTGATCCAGGGCGTGGACGAGCCGTGGGACGTGGCGCTGGTGGAGCTGTGGATGCGCGAGGTCAGGCGCAGCGCGGACGGCAACATCCGCGAGCTGCAGGAGCAGGGCAAGCTTTTCTGAGGCAACGACCGAAACTGGAGGGGCGAAGATGGCCAAGACTACCAAGGTGATTGCGATTGCGAACCAGAAGGGCGGCGTCGGCAAGACGACGACCGTGGTCAACCTGGCCGCCGCGCTTTCGGCGCGCCGCCGCGCGGTGCTGGTGGTGGACCTCGACCCGCAGGCGCACGCGACGCTGGGGCTGGGGCTGGAGAAGCAGCCGGGGGTGTCGCTCTACCCGGTGCTCGCGGGGGCGAAGCCGATCGCGGACGTGATCCAGCCCACCAAGTGGCCCAACCTCAACGTGATTCCGTCCGAGGTGGACCTCGCCGGCGCGGAGCTCGAGTTCGGCGCGCGCGAGGACCGGCTCTCGATGATCCGCGACGCGCTCGCGCCGGTGAAGGAGTCGGGCGCGTTCGACTACATCGTGCTCGACTGCCCGCCGTCGCTCGGCCTGGTGATGACGAGCGCGCTCGCCGCGACCGACTCGGTGCTCATCCCGACCCAGGCGGAGTACCTGGCGATGGACGGGCTTGCGCTCATCACCAGCTCGATCGACAAGCTCCGCACCGGCGTGAACCCGTCGCTCGAGCTCAACGGCATCGTCTTCACCATGGTCAACTCGGTCGCCAAGCTCACTCAGGACGTGATCGGCGAGGTGCGCGAGCACTTCGGCGACAAGGTGTACGAGACGCTGATTCCGCGCAACGTGCGCGTCTCCGAGGCACCGTCGATGGGCGTCCCGGTGGTGTTCCTCGACCCGCGCTCCAAGGGCGCCGAGGCGTACCGGGCGTTCGCCTGGGAGTTCATGGCCAAGAACCCGACCCGGCTCGCGCCGGCGCTGCAGCCCGCCGCGCCCGCTGCCGCGCCCGCCGAACCCGCCCCCGCCGCGCCTTGAAGCTCACCGCCGTCATCACCACCCGCAACGAGGCGGACAACATCGCGAACTGCATCCGCTCGTTCGACGGCTTCCGCGGCGACGTGGAGGTGGTCGTGGTCGACAACGCCTCGACCGACGACACCAAGGCGATCGCGTCCTCGCTCGGCGCGCGCGTGTTCGACCGCGGGCCGGAGCGCAGCGCGCAGCGCAACCTCGGCTGGCGCGAGGCGCAGGCGGACTGGGTGATTGTGCTCGACGCGGACATGATTCTGCCGCGGGAGACGGTGGAGGAGATCCTCGCCATCGCCGCCGCGCCGGCCGACGCCTCGGCGCCGTCGGCGTACTGGATTCCCGAGGTGCGCACCGGGAAGGGGATCCGGGTGAAGGCGCGGAACTTCGAGCGTTCCTTCTACGACGGCACCGCGATCGACGCGCTCCGGCTCTTCCGGCGCTCGCTCCTGGCCGAGACCGGCGGTTACGACGAGAATCTGATTGCCGGGCCAGAGGACTGGGAGCTCGACATAAGGACGCTTGCGACCGGCGCGAAGTGCGCGGTTTTGAAGCACCACCTGATCCACAACGAGAAGCGGCTTTCGTTCCGGCGGATGCTGGCGAAGAAGGCGTACTACTCGAAGTCGATGGCGGCGTACCAGGCGAAGTGGAAGGGTCATCCGGCGCTCAAGCGCCAGTTCGGGCTTTTCTACCGCTACTTCGGCGTCTTCGTCGAGCACGGCAAGTGGCGGCGGCTTCTCCGCCACCCGATCCTCGCATCGGTGATGTACCTCGAGCGCATCGCGGTCGGCTTCACCTACCTCTTCAGCCGCTGAGGTGGTAGTTTGTGCTGCGGCTTCTGGCTGGGGCGCTCGCCCCGCCCTCCGCCGCACCGCGCGGCAGTTTCCGCGGCAGATTTTGGTGCGGCTCTGTCTGAGTCCATCGGAGCTCCCCGCTGAGCCGCGCTTTGGCTGCCGGTCATTTCTTCTGTGACCACTTGCCGGAGTCGTCCTGGAACCAGGCGCCGGCTGAGAGCTTTTCGCGCAGCTTGGCGGCGTAGCGCTTCTGGGCGACCTCGATCGTGGTGCCGTTGGACTTCGCGACTTCGCCGAAGCGCTTCATGCGCCGGGCGTTCTCCTCCGCGATCAGGAGGCGGTCGTCGTCGGTCGCGCCGTTCCGCTCCTCGAGCATCGCGCGGTTGGTGATGCCGGCCGCCTGGCGGTCGACCATCGCCTTGACCGCCTTGAAGTTGCCCTTGGGCTTCTCGTTGTTCTCGTCGGCGAACGCCTTGTCGAGGTCCTTGTCGACCTTGAGGTTGACGTCCATCGTGATGTGGATGGGCTTGATCTCGCTTTCGGTCTTGACCTGGATGCATCCGCCGGCGATGCAGGCTGCCGCGGCGGCGGCGAGGGCGAGTTGGACTTTCATTTTGTCTGTCTCCTTATTTTCATTCCCGTGTTGATGATCTTGTCGAGGTCTCCGCGGAAGGTCACGTTGATGTTGACTGGCACGGTCGTCCCGCCGCGCGTCGCGGTGCCTTCCAGCTTGAGCGGCAGCTCCGGGTCCCTGTCCCTGCCGTGCCGGAACTCGAGCTTGAGGACGGTGTAGTCGAGGTCCGCGAGCGCCTTCGCGAGATTGCTGCGCTGCGACTCCGGCAGGCCAGCGAGTGCGAGGTTGTCGATTACCGGCGCGGCGTCCGCGATGCGCACCTTGCCGGTCTCGCCAGGCGTCGAGAAGAGGTAGGCGTCCCTCAGCGTGAGCTCGCCGCTGCCCTTGAGGAAGAACGGCAGCTTGCCGTGGAGCCGCCCCGTGGCCTCGCCGTGGAAGGCGGAGATGTGCGAGAGTATCTGTCCCGCGTCAACGCCGTCGACGAACACCGTCGCGCCGGCGTTGAGGCTCTTCGGGTCGAGGAAGAGCGAGTAGAGCTTCAAGTCGCCGCCGCAGCACTTGGCGCCAGCCTCGGTGACGAGGTACGAACGCTCAGTCGCGCGCACGTTCGCGTAGACGTTCGAGAGCGTGAAGCCGGCGAATTCCACCGCGTCAGCGTGCGGCGAGAGCGGCGCGATGTCGCGGTGGCCGGCGATGCCGTCTGCGCCGAAGCGCACCTTCAGCCCGTCGATGCGGGTCGGCTTGCCGCCCAGCTCGAGCGTGGCGTCGACGTCGGCGAGCGCGCAGCGCGCGGTCCACGCGGGGACGGGGTAGCTCGGCGTCGACTTGCCATCAGCGTCGAGCCTGAACGTGCCGGAGAAGACGAGGTTGGAGACCGAAGGCGGCAGCGCGCGGGCGACGACGGAGGCGAGCAGCGCGTTGTCCTGGTCGACGCGGGTGGCGGGGACCTTGGCGGCGAAGTTCCAGTCGCGCCGGCCGCCCACGCCGAAGGTGACGTATGCCTTCCAGTCGGTGTCGTCCAACGTCAGCGTGAGGTCGCCTTCGGCGCGGACAAAGCCGAAGCCGACATGCGCCGAGGCGCTGTAGGGCCAGTCGAGGAGCTTGCCCCGCGCGAGGACGCGGAAGCCGTCCGGCTGGTCGCGCCGGATCTCGACCGCCGCCGTCACTCGTTTGCAGTCGACGAGTTCCGCCGCCTTGCCCTTCAGATATGGCGAGAGGTCGAATTCAAGCTGCGGGATCGGGATGTGCGTAAGCAGGAAGGGCGCTGCGGCGACAACCGCCGCGCCGGCGAGGACGACAACAGCTGCCGCAATGAGCAGCCACCGCCCCAGTTTTCCCCGCCTATTTTCTTTCTCGCCCATATATGGTGGGTATTATACCAAAATTGCCGCGCCTGGGAGCCGGAAAGTCGTAGTTGCGCGGCGGGGCGCGGTTTTGGTATAATACGAAGCGACGGCGGCAAGGATCGCCGCGCAACTAAACCTAGGCAAGGGGAGGAAAAAATGAAGAAATACATCTGCAAGGTGTGCGGACACGTGTACGACCCGGCGAACAACAACAATGTCGCCTTCGATGATCTGCCCGACGACTGGACCTGCCCCGTGTGCGGGGTCGGCAAGGACCAGTTCGAGGAAATGTGATTTGATTTCCGTAAAACCATAAAAGCAAGGAGAAAAGACAATGGCTAAATGGGTATGCCCGGTCTGCGGGTTTGTGTACGAGGGCGATACGCCCCCCGAGAAGTGCCCCCAGTGCAAGGCTGACGGGTCGAAGTTCATTAAGCAGGGCGAGGGCCTTAACTTCGTGGCCGAGCACCACGTCGGCGACGGCATTGTCGAGGACGCCGAGGTGACGCAGGGCCTCAAGGACCACTTCACCGGCGAGTGCTGCGAGGTCGGCATGTACCTCGCGATGTCGCGCCAGGCCGACCGCGAGGGCTATCCCGAGGTCGCCGAGGCCTACAAGCGCATCGCGTTCGAGGAGGCCGAGCACGCCGCCAAGTTCGCGGAGCTCCTGGGCAAGACGATCGACATCGTGACCGACTCGACCAAGGAGAACCTCCGCCGCCGCATGGAGGCGGAGTGCGGCGCGACCGCCGGCAAGATGGCGATCGCCACCCGCGCGAAGCAGCTCGGCTACGACGCCATCCACGACACCGTCCACGAGATGGCGAAGGACGAGGCGCGCCACGGCAAGGCCTTCCAGGGCCTCTACAACCGCTACTTCAAGTAACAGGCGACGGGGCCGCAAAGGCCTCCAGTCCGACCCCGGACCTCGCGAAGGCCGGGGTCGTCCTGTTTTCCAACCGGCGAAGCGGAAGGGATGGCAATGGCGAAAATCGACGGCAAGGCGTTCTTCAAGATAGGCTACGGCCTCTACGTCGTCACCACGAACGACGGCCGGCGGGACAACGGCATGATCTGCAACACTGTCGTGCAGGTGACCGGCTCGCCGGCGCGAGTGTCGGTGACGATCTCCAAGTCCAACTATACCCACGACACCGTCCGCAAGACCGGCAAGATGAACGTCTGCACCATCGCCGAGACTGCCGCGTTTCCGCTCTTCGAGCTTTACGGCTTCCGGAGCGGGCGCGACGCGGACAAGCTCGCCGGGGTGGAGGTGATGCGTTCGGAGAACGGGCTCGCGGTGATCGCCCACGACTGCAATTCGTTCTTCTCGCTGGAGGTGGAGAGCTACGTCGACCTCGACACCCACGGCATGTTCATCTGCCGTGTCGTCGAGGCGAAGGCGCTTTCCGACGCCCCGACGATGACCTACGCGTACTACCACGCGAACGTCAAGCCCAAGCCGAAGCCCGCGGCGGGGAAGAAGAAGGGGTTCGTCTGCGTGGTCTGCGGCTACGTCTACGAAGGGGACGAGCTGCCGCCTGACTTCGTCTGCCCGATCTGCAAGCACCCGGCGTCGGACTTCCGGCCGCTGTCGGAAGGAGACGGGAAGAAGGCATGAAGGCGATAATTCCAGCTGCCGGACTGGGCACGAGGTTCCTGCCGGTGACGAAGGTGGTGCCGAAGGAGATGCTCCCCATCGGCGCGAAACCCGCGTTGGATCTGATCGTCGACGAGGCGAAAAGGGCCGGCGTCGACGAAGTGGTCATCGTCGTCTCCCGCGCCAAGGAGCTGGTGCGCCGGTATTTCGAGGGCGATCCGCAGATCCGGTTCGCCGTCCAGGAGGAGCAGCGCGGTCTCGGCCACGCGGTGCTGCAGGCGGAGGTGGACGACGACTGCCTCGTGCTGCTCGGCGACGCGCTCGTCCTCGGCTGCGACGCGTCCTCCGAGATGGTCGCGCGATCGCGCGAGCTCGGCGGCGCCGCGGTGATCGGGTGCGAGCGGGTTCCGCGCGAGAAGACGAGCCGCTACGGCATCCTCGCCACCGCGCCGGACGGACGGATCGTCGACATGGTCGAAAAGCCCGCGCCCGAGGAGGCTCCGAGCGACCTCGCGGTCGCTGGGCGCTACCTGCTGCCGAAGGCGATCTTTTCGCTGCTCGCCTCGCAGGCGCCTGGCAAAGGCGGGGAGATCCAGCTTACTGACGCGATCCGCCGGCTGCTCGCAACGCATCCCGTCTACGCCTACGAATACCCTGGCCGCCGCCAGGACATCGGCAACCCGGACGGCTACTTTGCCGCGCTCGAGGCCTTCAGACGGCTGGAAAGAACGACGAAAGGGACATGACATGGAGAAGATAACCTCTTGTTCGTTTCCGCGCGCGGGTTTCCTCGGGAACCCGTCCGACGGCTACTACGGCAAGACCATCTCCTTCGCCTTCTCCGACTTCGGCGTGGAGCTGACGCTGGTCGAGAGCAAACGGATGAAGTTCGTGCCCGGGGTGGTGGATGACGCTACCTTCGCCTCGCCCGAGGAGCTGGTGCGCGACGTGCGGCTCTACGGCTACTACGGCGGCATCCGTCTCCTGAAGGCGGTGTCGAAGCGGTTCTTCGAGTACTGCATGGACCACGGCCTCGCCCTGCCGCGCCGCAACTTCACCGCCGAGTACCGCATCAACATCCCGCGGCTCGTGGGACTCTCCGGCTCCAGCGCCATCTGCTCGGCGATGCTGAAGGGGCTGATGGCGTTCTACGAGGTAGAGATCCCGATCGAGGTCCGCCCCACGCTCTGCCTCGAGGCCGAGCGCGAGCTGGGCATCAACTGCGGCTTCCAGGACCGCGTCATCCAGATCTACAACGGGCTCGTCTACATGGACTTCGAGCGCGAGTACCTGGAGGCTCACGGCTACGGCCGCTACGAGCGGCTCGACCCGAAGCTGCTCGGCTCGGTCTACATCGCCTACGACGCCAACCGGGCCGAGGAGAGCGGCAAGGCGCACGCGGACGTGAAGCGCAGGTTCGAGGCGCGGCAGCCGGACATCATCGCCGCGATGTCGGAGTTCGCCGACATCGCCGAGAAGGGGCGTGCGGCGCTGCTCGCCGGCAGCCGCGACGAGCTCCGGCGGCTCGTGAACGCCAACTTTGACCTGCGCGCGCGCGTCTTCAGCATCGCCGAGGAGAACCGCCGGATGGTGATGACCGCCCGCAGCGCCGGCGCGAGCGCGAAGTTCGCCGGCTCCGGCGGCGCGATCGTCGGCACCTTCGAGGGCGAGGATCAGTTCAGGTCGCTTGAGCGCTCGCTCGCGCTGATCGGCTGCCGCACTATCCGTCCGACCATCGCCGTCGACGACACGCTGCCCAGCTCCGGCTCCGCCCCCTGGCGCAACGCATGATGCGGGCAGATTTGGTATAATATACAGGAAATGGAACTGAAGGAAGGCTATGCGGCCGCGGCGAAGCTAATCGCCGGAGCGAAAAGGGTACTCATTTCGGGGCATCTGAGCCCCGACGGCGACTCGCTCGGCTCGATGATTGCCCTTGCCAGGCTGCTTAGGAGCACCGGCAAGGAGGCATGGGCGACTGCCGACCCGAACGCGCTCGGGAAGCCAGGTTTTCTCGAGGGCGCCGCCGACATCATCCCCGTTCGCAAGCTCAAGACCGCACGCCGCCGGATAGGCGGCGCCTTTGACCTTTTCATCGCCGTCGACTGCGGCTCGTTCAGCCGCATGCCGCCGGAGGTGGAGCCGGTCGCGAAGGGACTCAAGTGCATCTGCATCGACCATCATGTCACCAACGACGGCTCCTTCGGCAATGTGCAGATCGTCGACCCCACCGCCTCCAGCGCCGGCGAAATCGTCTGGCGCTTTGCGAAGTGGATGGAGTGGAAACTCGACCGCGCTTCCGCCGAGGCGCTCTGGGTGGCGATGATCACGGATTCCGGCCGCTTCGCCTACGACTCGACGAGCCAGCGCACCTTGCGCGCGGCGGGCGACCTGCTCAAGTACGGCGTGCGCACGGCCTTCATCAACGACGTCATCTACGGCACTTTTCCGCGCAAGGCGATTGAGCTCAAGCGCATAGCCTGGCGCTCGCTCCATATCTGGAAGAACCGCAAGGTGGCCGAGGTCACGCTCACGCGCGACGACTTCCGTTCCGTGCGCGGCACCAAGGCGGACGCAGAGGACATCATCGAGATTCCGCGTTCGGTGGCGAGAAACGAGATTGCGCTCTTCTTCTACCAGATCCCAGACCGCACTAAGGAGACGCGTTGTTCGATCAGGACGCGTGGCGAGTGGGACGCGACGGTCCTCGCGGCGAAATTCGGCGGCGGCGGCCACCGCAAGGCGGCCGGCTGCACCATCAAGGCGTCGATGAGCGCGGCGAAGCGGCAGATGCGCGCGGCCGTGAAAGAGCTCCTGAAAAGCGCCTGCCGCAAGACCATGCGGATTCCGCCGGTCACGGTCTGAGGAGGAAGGCATGGGTGGCGAGGCGAAGGCGATCATCCTGACGGACGGCAAGGCCGGGCACGAGAACCAGTCCAAGGCCTTCGCCCGTGCGCTCGGGCTGGACTTCGTGCTGGTGCCGGTGAAGTTCAGGTCGCCGTTCCACAAGGCGCTCAGCTACCTGCTCGACTTCTTCGGCGTCCATACTCTCTCCCTCTTCAATCAATCAGCATGGCAATCCACCGGATCGGTTTCAACACACGGATTGGCTCAGGCCTACGGCCTTCGCGATTCTGAAAATGTGAGCGGCGTTAGTCGCGAACAAATCCGTGTGTTAACCATCATCGGAACCGGTTCTGGCACTTTCTACGCCGCCAAGGCGCTCGCGCGGAAGACGCCTGGCGCGAAGTGCGGGGTCGTGCTCTATCCGCGCGGTTACGACCTTGCCTCCTTCGACTGCATCCTCGCGCCGACGTTCGACAACCCGGCGAAGCGCGCCAACGTGGTCGAGATCCCCGCCAACCTGGTCGCCAACGACGCGGCGTTCTACGAGAATGGCGTCGCCGCGTTCCGCGAGCGGTATTCCGGCGCGACCGACAACCTCGTGGGCGTGATCGTTGGCGGCCCCAACAGGTGCTCGACGATGTCCGCCGAATGGACGAAGGCGCGGCTCGACGAGATCTTCGCGGCGAATGCCGGAGCGCAGCTCTGCGTCACCACTTCGCGGCGAACGCCGCCGGAGGTCGAGGCGCTGGTCGACTCGTATCCATGGGCCTACAAGCTCATCTACTCCAAGGACCATTTCAATCCGATCCCCGCGTTCGTGCAGCTCGCGAAGCGGCTCTATGTGACCGCCGAGTCGACGGGCATGCTCTCCGAGGCGTGCACGTTCGGCACCGCCGAGGTGGTCGCGCTCGACAACCTGAAACCGGGGCCGCACAAGTTCCGTCGCTTCGTCGAGAACCTCCGGCGCGGCGGATACGTGGACGGCAGCCGGAAGGTGGACCTCTCCGCCGAGTTTGCCCGTGCCAGGGCGCTGATGGGGTTGTAGGATGAAGGACGGCAACTGGAGACTGCTGCGGAGCGTGGTGGCGCTGAGCCTGCCAACGGTGCTGGTGGCGGTGCTCGGAGTGCGGTTCCTCCTCAACGACGTTCCGGTGATCGTCCGCGACGAGCAGGTGCGCGTTCGCTCAGAGCTGGAGCGCGAGGCAAAGGCGATGCGCGAAGATCCCGCTTCCGCCGACTTTGTCTGGGAACGCGGCCGCGGCATCGTCCGCGGCACGGCTGAATCAGGCGACTACCCGGCCGACATGTCGTGGAGGGACTGGGAACCCGAAGGCGGCACCAAGCGCCGTGACATGTGGGGCTGGAAGGATTGCGCCGGCGGACGGCTCGTCTGGGCGCGCGGCATCGGCGAACAGGATGGCGAGACCGTCTATGCGCGCCGGACGGACATCGAGGAGCGCGACTACGCGCTTACATTCTATGTGTTTGTCCCGCTGTTTCTGCTTGTTCTCGCCGGCACGACCTTCCTTGGCGCCAAGTTCTTCGTCGACTATGTGCGCTCCCGCGACGACTTCCTCTCCGCCACTGCGCACGACCTCACGACGCCGCTCGTCGGCATGCGCTGCTCAATCGGGCGGAACGACGAGGAGGCGAGGATGCTCAACGAGCGGATGATCCGCCTGGTCGCAAACATCAAGGATTTCCTTGGCCTCGGCGGACGGCGACCGAAGCCGCAGTGCGATGTAGTCGACCTCCTTAAGTGCTGCCGCGAGGCGTATGCGATTTTCCGCGAGGACTACCGCGACCTCTTCGACGGCAGGGACGTGCCCATCGAAGCCGATGGCGATGCGAAGGCTCATGCCGACGAGACCATGACGGTGCAGATCATGTGGAACCTCTTCGGCAACGACCTCAAGTACGCCGCGCCTCACGGTCCAGTGCGCGTGCGCGTCTACGACGACGGCAGTCTCGTCAAGGTCGAGTTCGCCGACGAGGGGCAGGGCATGTCGCCGCGTGACATGGCGCGGGCGTTCGACCGATACTACCGCGCCAAGACGGTACGCAAGTCCGGCAAGGGCGGCTTTGGCATCGGACTCTGCACGGCGCGCGAGTTCGCGCGCGCGATGGGTGGCGACCTGACGCTCGCCGCCAACGATCCGCATGGGTGCGTCTTCACGCTGGAGCTGCCGAAATGAAGCTGTTTGCTGCCATCCTTGCCTGCCTGCCGCTCGTGGCGTCCGCCGCCGGCGATTCTTTCGGCGACGAAGCCGAGGCCGCGCGCTCGCAGATTGAGAAGTCCATCCAGTCGCTGCTCGGTTCGGTCAAGGTGAAGAGCGCGGTGACCGGCACGGTTACGCACGTCGGGCAGGACTTCATCTTCATGCAGGACGGCGACTCGGCGATCAAGGTGTTTCTCGTCGGCGCGGCTTTTCCGCGCGTTGGCGACGTGGTTTCTGCCGCGGTCAAGCCGTCGCTCGAAGGCGGTCGAGTGGTTTTTGCCGCGTCGAAGTGGACGCGCATCTCGACGGCGCCGCTGCCCGCGCCGCGGCCGGCCAGCGCCGACGACCTCGTCTTCGTGGCGGCGACGCGCGCCGAGCGAGCGCGCGACGTCAACTGGCGGCGCGTCGAGGTGCGCGGTCGCGCGGTGGGGCTGACGGAGTCCGGCTTCGCGATGGACGTCGGGGACATGCCGGTGACGGTGGTGGTGCGCAAGGTGCCGTCCTTCCTCTCCGACTGCGCCGCGACGCGGCCGATCGTGCGCGTCGTGGGCGTCGCCGAGCTGGTGCTGGACCAGTCCGCCCTGGCCGGACGGGTCAAGTGGGTGATGGGCGTGAAGGTCCACATCTCCGGCGCTGACGACGTGGCGATCGAGCCAGACCTGATCTACCTCGCCAACCGCCGCGACCGGCGCGTGCGGATCGGGGTGGTCGCGGCGTTTTCGCTGCTGGGGCTCTTGGTGGTGGTCCTCGCGGTGCACATCCTCCGGCAGTCGCGGCGGCGGCTCCGTTCGCAGGTCATCGCTGGCGAGCGCAAGCGCATGGCGGACGACCTCCACGACACCATCGAGCAGCACCTCGTCGGCGCCGGGATGCTGCTGCAGCTCGACCGGCGGAAGGAGGCGGTGGAGATACTGCAGCGCGCGAAGCGCGAGATGCGCGACATCGTCTGGGGACTCAAGAACGACGACATGATGCGCCTCACGCCCTCGGAGATGATCCGCGAGTACGTGCGTTCAGAGAACCGCAAGGGCGTCTACCGCATCGACTGCCGGCTCGCCGGGCTGCCCGAGCACCTCGACGCGCAGGCGATGCGCGATCTCTCGCTCATTGTGCGCGAGGCGGTCGGCAACGCCGTCAAGCACGGGCGCGCGCGGAAGATCGCGATCGCGGCGGAGGAGTGCGGCGAGGGCGGCTGGCGGCTAAGGATATCGAACGACGGCGCCCCCTTCGACCCGGCCAATGCGCCGGGCGTGGAGGAAGGGCATTTCGGAATCGAAGGCATGAAGGCGCGCGCGCGGCGGCTGGGGGCGAAGCTCTCGATCGGCGTTAGCGACGGGCGCACGGTGCTGGAACTGGAGACGGAAAAATGACTAAAGTCGCGGTGGTGGACGACCACGTGGTCGTGAGGATGGGGCTGAAGTTCCTGATCGAGTCGGCGCCGGACCTGGAGTGGTGCGGCGAGTTCGGCGGCGGCCGGGGCGCGGCGGAGTTCGTCGCCGAGGCGAAGCCAGACGTGACGCTCATGGACGTGCGCATGCCCGACCGCAGCGGCGTCGACGCGCTCCGCGACATCCTCGCGGCGGACCCGAAGGCGCGGGTGGTGATGCTGACGACCTCCGACACCGAGGAGGACGTCTACCGCTCGATCGAGGAGGGCGCGCTCGGCTACGTGATGAAGGAGTCGCCGGTGGAGGAGATCGTCGCGGCGGTGCGCTCGGCGATGGCGGGCGAGGTGTACATGTCGGACGACGTCCGGCGCATCTACGAGACGCGCCGGGGCGTGAAGGGGCTTTCGCCGCGCGAGACGGAGGTGATCGACTGCGCCGCGCGCGGGCTCAACAACCGCGAGATCGGCGCGAGCCTCGGGATCAGCGAGAACAGCGTGAAGATGCACCTGAAGCGGGTGTTCTTCAAGCTCGGCGCCACAGACCGCACCGAGGCGGTCGACCTCGCAGTCCGCCGCGGCTTCATCGCCCGCAGATGACGAAAGTGCATCAGCAGCCGGCAGCCAGCAACCAGCAGCCAGCAACCAGCAACCAGTGAAAGCAGAAAAATCCCAACTTCGCCTATTGACGGACGGTATGGAAAATTGATACAATCTGCACATCCGGCGGAGAAGGCGGGTGCCTTCGCGGCGGATGAACAAAACAAAGAAGGAAAAAGATCAGATGGAAATCTATGTTGGTAACCTCGCGTACGCGACGACCGACGATGGTCTGAAGGCGGCGTTCGCGCAGTTTGGCGAAGTTACCGCCGTTCGCGTTGTCACCGATCGCATGACCGGTCGCAGCAAGGGATTCGGCTTCGTCACGATGCCCGACGCCGCTCAGGCGCAGGCTGCGATTGACGCGCTGAACGGACACGAGCTCGACGGGCGCACCGTGCGCGTCAACGAGTCGCAGCCCAAGCCCCGCGAAGAGCGCGGCGGTTTCGGCGGCGGCCGCGGCGGCTACGGCGGGCGCGGCGGCTACGGCGACCGCGGCCCGCGCCGCGAGACCCGCTGGTAGTCTTCCAGCTCAGTAGACGAAAAGCATCTCGCGGTACTTGGGCAGCGGCCAGCGCGAGTCGTCGACCAGTCCTTCGAGGCGGTCGACGGTCTTCCGGAGGTCGTCCATCGCCGCGAGCTGCTTTTCGGGGCGTTCGTCTCGGGTGATGGTGCGCTCGAGACGGTCGCACTTCACGTGCAGGTCGTCGAGTCCGGCGCCGAGCTTGGACGAGAGCGCGGTGAGGCCGCGGATGCCGACCTTGAGTCCGTCGGACTTCGCCTGTCCGAGCGCGTTGGCGAGGCGCGAGAACTCGTCCGCCACCACCGGCCGCACCATCGAGCGCGCGATCTCGAGCGCGATGCCGGCCTCGATGCGGATGCGCCGGCGGTAGTCGTCCATGCCGATCTCCCAGCGGCTGAGCATTTCGCTCCGGGAGAGGACGCCGTAGCGTTCGAAGAGCTCGACGTTGCGGCGTTCCTTGAGCGGCGCGAGCGCGGCGGGGGTGTCGCGGAGGTTGGGGAGACCGCGCCTGGCGGCCTCGCGCGGCCATTCCTCGGAGTAGCCGTCGCCGGAGAAGATGACGCGCTTGTGGGCCTTGACCTCGTACTGCAGCAGGCGCTGGAGCTTTTCGTTGAAGGGGCCCTTCATGGTGTCGAGGCGGTCGCAGATGGCGTCGATCGACTCGGCGACGATGGTGTTGAGCACCATCTGGCTCTGGGCGCAGTTCTGGGAGGAGCCGGGGGCGCGGAACTCGAACTTGTTGCCGGTGAAGGCGAAGGGCGAGGTGCGGTTGCGGTCGGTGGTGTCCTTGGGGAGCGGCGGCAGGGTGTCGACGCCGACGCGCAGCTTCTGGCCGCGGCGCGAGGAGTCGCTGCCGCGGCGGCCGGACTCGATCTGGCGCAGCACGTCGTTGAGCTCGTCGCCGAGGAACACGGAGATGATCGCGGGCGGCGCCTCGTTGGCGCCGAGGCGGTGGTCGTTGCCGGCGCCGGCGGTGGTCATGCGCAGGATGTCGGCGTGCATTTCGATGGCGCGGATGATCGCCATCAGGACGGTGAGGAAGATGGCGTTCTCGCGCGGGTTGGCGCCTGGGGTGAGGAGGTTGCGCCCGCCGTAGGCGATGGACCAGTTGCAGTGCTTGCCCGAGCCGTTGACGCCCTCGAACGGCTTTTCGTGGAGGAGGCAGACGAGGTCGTTCGCCTCGGCGGTCTGTCTGAGCACCTCCATGATCATCATGTTGTGGTCGACGGCGAGGTTGAGGTCCTCGAACATCGGCGCGAGCTCGAACTGGGCGGGGGCGACCTCGTTGTGGCGGGTCTTGGCCGGGATGCCGAGCTGCCAGAGCCTCCGCTCGACCTCGGTCATGAACTTGAGGACGCGCGGCTTGATGGCGCCGAAGTAGTGGTCCTCGAGCTGCTGGTGCTTGGCGGGCGCGGCGCCGAAGACGGTGCGGCCGGTCTGGAGCAGGTCGGGGCGCCGGAGGTAGTGGCGGCGGTCGACGAGGAAGTACTCCTGCTCGGCGCCGAGCGTCACCTCGACGTGGGCGCGCTTCTGTCCGAACATGCGCATCAGGCGCTCGGTGGCGCGGGAGACGGCCTGGATGGACCTCAGGAGCGGGGTCTTCATGTCCAGCGTCTCGCCGGTGAAGGAGCAGAAGGCGGTGGGGATGCACAGGGTGGCGCCGTTCTCGTGGCGCTTGATGAAGGCGGGCGAGGTTGGGTCCCAGGCGGTGTAGCCGCGGGCCTCGAAGGTGGACCTCAGTCCGCCGGAGGGGAATGACGACGCGTCGGCCTCGCCGCCGATGAGGTTCTTGCCGGAGAAGCGCTGGACGGCCTGGGCGGGACCGCACGGCTCGAGGAAGGCGTCGTGCTTCTCGGCGGTGCCGCCGGTGAGCGGCTGGAACCAGTGGGTGAAGTGGGTCGCGCCCTTTTCGAGTGCCCAGTTCTTCATGCCCTCGGCGACGGCGTCGGCGATGGTGGGGTCGAGCGGGGTGGACTTGCGCATCGTGGCGAGGAGCTTCGCCGCGACCGGCTTGGGCAGATGGCGGCGGATCGCCTTCTCGGAGAAGACGTCGGAGCCGTAGCTTTCTAGGATCGGGTCCTTCATAACGGGCGCGTATTATACCATATTCGCTGGACCCCCGTTTGACGCATAGAGCGGATTTTGATACAATACGCAAGTTTTTTCGTATAAAAAGGAACAGACTAACAGCATGGCGAAAGAAGAAGACCAGGCGATAGAGGTGACGGGCACCGTCACCAAGGTGTTGCCTGCCACTATGTACAAGGTGCGGCTCGAGAACGGACACGAGGTCCTCGCGCACATCTCGGGCAAGATGAGGAAGTTCTTCATCAAGATCGCGATCGGCGACACCGTCACCGTCGAGATCTCGCCCTACGACCTCGGCAAGGGCCGCATCACCTACCGCCACAAGGTCGGCGCCGAAGCAGTTTCCAACCATTAATAACAAGTCAAGGAGAAAACAAACATGTCAGGTCACAGCCACTGGGCAACAATCAAGCGCGCCAAGGGCGCCGCGGACGCCAAGAAGGGCAAGATCTTCTCGAAGCTCGGCAAGGAAATCACCATCGTCGTCAAGGCGAAGGGTGGCAACCCGGACAACAACCCGACGCTCCGCACGCTGATCGCCAAGGCGAAGGCGGCGCAGATGCCGAACGACAACATCGAGCGCGCGATCAAAAAGGGCACCGGCGAGCTCGAGTCCGCCGAAATGGTGGACTGTCAGTACGAGGGCATCAAGAACGGCACCGCCGTGGTGGTGCGCGTGCTGACCGACAACAAGAACCGCGCGGCGGCCGAGGTCGGCAGCGTCTTCAAGAAGAACGGCATCGAGCTTGCGAAGCCGGGCAGCGCCTCGCGCCTCTTCGACAAGCTCGGCCAGGTGATGATCCCCGCGGCCGACGGCCTCACCGAGGACAAGGTGATGGAGGTCGCGCTCGACGCCGGCGCCGAGGACGTGCTGGTCGAGGACGGCGGCTTCACCGTCAAGACGCAGCCGAACGACTTCATCGCCGTCTCCGACGCGATCAAGGCCGCCGGCATCGCGATCGACGAGGAGAACTCCAGCGTCGGGCTGGTGCCGAACATGACCAACCCCGTCTCGGACGTGGCGACCGCCAAGGCGATCAACAAGTTCGTCGAGATGCTCGAGGACCTCGAGGACACGCAGGACGTCTACACCAACATGGAGACGACCGACGAGGTCGACGCCGCGCTCGAAGCCGAAGGCTGAGCGCCAGCCCGTCCCCGCAGTCCCCGATCGGCTCGCCTCTTCTCCGGCCATGCTCATCGGCTGCCACCTAAGCTCCTCCGGCGGCTATCTGGCGATGGCCCAGACGGCCGTCTCGATCGGGGCGAACGTCTTCCAGTTCTTCACCCGCAACCCGCGCGGCGGCGCGGCGAAGCCGGTCGACCCAGCCGACGTGGAGGCGTTCATCGCCTACGCGCGCGAGCACGAGATCGGTCCCATCCTCGCCCACGCCCCCTACACGCTCAACGCGGCAGGCGCCGAGGAGCGCGTGCGCGAGTTCGCCGAGGCGACGATGGCGGACGACCTGAAGCGGCTTGAGCTCACCCCGGGCGCGATGTACAACTTCCATCCCGGGAGCCACGTCGGCCAGGGCGCGGAGGCGGGGATCGAGCTCGTCTCCTCGATGCTTGCGCGCATTCTCCTTTCCTGGCGCGAGGCGCACGGCGGCAAGTTCCCGTCCACGTCCATCCTCTTCGAGACCATGTCAGGCAAGGGCAGCGAACTCGGCCGGAACTTCGAGGAGATCCGCGCGCTCATCGACGCGACCGAGTCCAAGCTCGGGACCGGCGCACAAACACTTCTCGGCGTCTGCCTCGACACCTGCCATGTCTGGGACGGCGGCTACGACATCGTCGGCGACCTCGACGGCGTCGTCGCCGAGTTCGACCGCGTGGTGGGCCTTAAGCGGCTGAAGGCAGTCCACGTCAACGACTCCATGAACGTGCTCGGCGCCCACAAGGACCGCCACGAGAAGATCGGCAAGGGCCGCATCGGGCTCGAGGCGTTCCGGCGGATCGTCAACCATCCTGCGCTCTCGCGCCTGCCGCTCTACCTCGAGACGCCCTGCGACCTGCAGGGGTACCGGGACGAGATCGCGCTCATGAAGGGGCTGCGGACGGCATGAGCCGCGCGCTGCTCGAGATCGAGGACCTGACGGTCGCCTACCGCTCGGACGACGGGCGCGTGACCACGGCGGCCGAGGGCGTGACGCTGTCGCTCGACCGCGGCGAGTCGCTCTGCGTGGTCGGCGAGTCCGGCTCCGGCAAGAGCTCGGTCGCGATGAGCGTCGCGAGACTGCTGCCGAGCCCGCCCGCGTTCTGGCCGAAGGGGCGGATCCTCTTCGACGGCGAGGACGTCCTCGCGATGGACGTCGCGCGCCTGCGCGAGCTCCGCGGCCGCCGCGTCGGCGTCATCTTCCAGGATCCAATGGGCTCGCTCTCGCCGCTCCACCGCATCGCCGACCAGCTGGTCGAGACCGTCTTTCTCCACGAGCGGATGGCGAAGGCGTCCGCGCGCGAGTTCGCGGTCGAGTGGCTCGGCAAGGTGGGCGTGGACGACCCCGCGCGCGTCGCGCGCGCGTATCCACATGAGCTTTCAGGCGGCCAGCAGCAGCGGGTGATGATCGCGATGGCGATGATGCTGGGGCCGGACCTGCTGGTGGCGGACGAGCCGACGACGGCGCTGGACGTGACCGTGCAGAAGCAGATCCTCGCGCTGATGCGCGGGCTCGTCGGCGAGAAGGGCGCGCTCCTCATGATCACCCACGACCTCGGGGTGGTCTCGGAGATGGCCACGAAGCTTGCGGTAATGAAGGACGGACGCGTCATCGAGACGGCCGCGGACGTCCGGGAGTTCTTTCGCCGTCCCCAACACCCCCATTCGCAGGCCTTAGTGGCCGAAGCGAGGAAAATGGAGCTCGAATGAAGAGAATAGGCATAATCGGCGCCGGCAGGTTCGGCATGTCGCTCGCGGAGTCGCTCGCCAACGCGGGCGTGGAGGTGCTGCTCATCGACCGGAACCGCCCGGCGATGCAGAACGCGACCGAGTTCGCGACCGCCCTGCAGGGCGACGCCACTCAGCCGCGCGTGCTGGACGAGGCGGGCTTCGGCGAGTGCGACGTGGTGGTCGTCGCGATCGGCTCCAACATCGAGGCGTCGATCATGGCGACCGCGAACTGCAAGGAGCTCGGCGTCGGCAACGTGGTCGCCAAGGCGTCGAGCGAGCTGCACGGCAAGATCCTCCGGCGCATCGGCGCCGACTCGGTGATCTACCCCGACCGCGACAGCGCCCACCGGCTCGCGCGGTCGATCGTCAACCACTCGGCCGTCGACTTCCTCGAGGTGTCGGAGGGCTTCTCCATTGCCGAGATCGACGTCCCGGACGGCATCCGCGGGCTCACCCTCGCCGAGGCCGACCTCCGCAAGAAGCACGGCGTCACCGTGCTCTGCATCCGCCGCGCCGACGTCGACCCGAAGAAGCCGCGCCAGGTGGTGGTGCCGCAGGCCGCCGACACGATCCAGGGGGACGACAAGCTCATCGTCTTCGGAGAGACCAAGTCGATCGACTCGCTCGGCTGACGATGGCAAGACTCGTCATCAACGGCCGGCGGACCGTCTCCGGCGTCCACCGCGTTCAGGGCAACAAGAACGCGGCGCTGCCGATGATCGCCGCGGCGCTGCTCTCGCCGGAGCCGGTGACGCTCGAGAACGTGCCGGAGATCGAGGACGTGGCGATGATGCTCGAGGCGGCGCGCTCGTTCGGAGCGAAGATCTCGCGCGACCTCGCCGCCGGCACGGCGACGATCTCCGCGCCGCGGATTCGCACCGCCCGCATCGCGCCGGAGCTCGCGGCGAAGATACGCACCTCCTTCCTCTTCGCGGGGCCGCTCCTCGCGCGCCTCGGCCGCGCCTCGCTGCCGCCGCCGGGCGGCGACCCGATCGGCCACCGCCGCCTCGACACCCACTTCGCCGGCTTCCGCGCGCTCGGCGCGAAGGCGCTGGCGGGCAAGAAGTCGCTTTCGCTGCGCGGCTCGCTCAAAGGCGCGCGGATGCTCCTCGACGAGGCGTCGGTCACGGCGACCGAGAACATCATGATGGCCGCCACGCTCGCGAAGGGGACGACCACGATCGCCAACGCAGCCTGCGAGCCGCACGTCGTCGACCTCGCCACGATGCTCAACGCAATGGGCGCGAAGGTGTCCGGCGCCGGCACCAACCTGATTCGGATCGAGGGCGTGGAGTCGCTGCACGGCGCCGCCGCGCGCGTAGGCTGCGACTACATCGAGGCCGGCAGCTACGTCGCCGCGGCGGCCGCTACCGGCGGCGAGCTGACGCTCGAGAATGTCGACCCCGAGCCGTTCGAGGCGCTGGAGGGGGCGTTCGCGCGCTTCGGGGTCACCTGGAGCGTCGACGCGAAGGCGCGCACCCTCCACTACGCGCCGCGCAAGCGGCTCAAGATGAAGTACGACCTCGGCGACGCGATACCGTCCGTCGCCGACGGCACCTGGCCGGCGTTCCCGTCCGACCTCCTCTCGGTGCTGATCGTGCTCGCCACCCAGGCCCGCGGCACCTGTCTCTTCTTCGAGAAGATGTTCGAGAGCCGCCTCTACTTCGTGGACCGCCTGCGCCAGATGGGCGCGAAGATCGTGCAGTGCGACCCGCACCGGGTGGTGGTGACGGGGCCGTCGACGCTCTACGGCGGGGCGGTGTCGTCCAACGACATCCGCGCCGGCATCTCGCTCGTAATCGCCGCGCTCTGCGCGAAGGGCGAGACGGTGATCGAGAACGCGGAGACGATCGACCGCGGCTACGTGGCGATCGAGCGCGGGCTCTCCGCGCTCGGCGCCGACATCCGCCGCACCGGAGGCCAAATTTCGAAGTGAAATTTTTTCAATTTACCCCCTTGACGGCCTAAACGAAAAAATGATACAATACGCACAACCTTTGAGTGGAGAAGGGCAAGTCCTCAGGCGTTAAGCCTGGCACCTAGGTTAAACCAGGTGAAACGTATGTTGACTTGACCGGCTTGCAAGAGGGTGCGGTGATCGGAGATGCGAAATTCAAACCGTCGAAGAGAGCTGAATGGCATAACATGTGTGTCGACCGTGCTTACGCGGGTGTAACAAAGTGAGTCGGCAAGATACCGCCGAAACAAATGGATCAGCCGGGCAGCTCCGGTCGAAGGGCGAACGGGAATCCGCAAGTCCGGAGGAACAAGCCAAAGGAAACAAAACAACAATGAAGAAGCTCATGATTGCTGCCGCTGCTGCGGTAATGATCGGTAGCGCGCAGGCCGTGACTTGCGTTACGGGCAAGGTGTGCGTGAAGGACGAGTGCACTGGCGAGAAGATCTGCGAAGAGGTCACCGGTGCTGGTACGGCCCACAAGGTCGCGATCTCGCTCAAGACGACCGAGAACAAGGGCAAGGTCACCAAGATCAAGTCGCTCTGCGAGGAGTCTTGCGTCTATTGGCGTCAGCAGGCCACCAAGAAGATCAACGGTCTTCTCTGGGAGCAGCTCGAGGATTGCGACGGCTGCGTGCCGTACGGCATGAACAGCACCTTCTGGACCAGCGACGAGGCTCTCGACGTTGAGTTCGCGATTGGCGTCGGCCTGATCGGCAAGGGTGTTGACAGCAAGAAGATCGAGGCCTATGGCTCGCTCTCCGGCGATGACTTCGGCGCTCTGACGTGGGCCGGCTTCGGCTCCATGGCCGCCTCCACCAAGAAGAATCTCTGCGACGATGATGACTGCGTCATGTACGTCAAGAGCATCTCCGGTGGTATCGCTGGTACGCTCATCCCGGCTGACTGGGACGACGTCTGCCAGGATTGCGACCCGATTGAGTACGCTGGCTGCTGCGATGACATGCAGCTCGCGCTCACGGCCGCCTACGGCACCATCAAGATCAGCTACGACAAGTCCACGGCCAAGAAGGTCGCTGTGGCTCTCGACCCTGAGGACGTTGCCTCGTTCTACAAGGTCCCGGCCACCGTCGCTGAGGATCTCGTGATCAATGAGGTTGAGATCGAGGAGTAATCTCTCGATAGACCTAGCATGAAAATGCAGCGGGGGAATGGGTGACCATTCCCCCGTTTTCATAATGAAAGGGGTTCATATGAATAGAATTGTCGTGCTGCTGGCTCTGCTCGCCTTCGCCGGATGCGACAGGGCCGTTGAGCCGGAGCAGTCGGCCGAGGCGCCCAGGAACCCTTCCGCGCAGTCAAACGACTTCGTCGTGGTCCGGATCGACGGGAAGGACCTTACGCGCGGCGACGTCGTCAGGAACGGGCGCGCCGTCCTGCTGCTGAACATGAACAAGGCGCGCAAGACCAAGATCAAGAATCGCGAGCTGAAGGCCATGGAGCGGTACTGCAAGTCGGCGGTGAACCGCGAAATCGCCAGGGCCGCCGTCGCCAAGTACGTCAAGGACCGGAACCTGCAGGTCCCCACGAACGTGCTCAAGCGGGCGACGCGCAGATTCGAGTCCCAGTACGGGGTGTTGTCGCGGAAGCTCAAGCGCCGGCACAACCTCGCCGACTTGAAGTACATGCTGGGCAGGGACGCCCACTATGCCGACGACATGATCATGGAGCTGGCCCTCTACGAGGTGATGACGAACAATGTCGTCAAGTCCGCCGAAGTCGTCGTCACGGACGCGATGGTCTCCGAGCGGCTGGAGCAGATCAAGAAGGCGAACGCTATCGCCGCCGCCACCAACGCCTGCGTCTTCGCCAAGGCGACGAACGTCTGGCAGAAGATCGTATCCAAGGAACTGACGTTTGAGGACGCCGCCGCGAAGTTCAGCGAAGACGAGTACATCAACGAGGGCTGCGAATGGGGATGCTTCACCCGCGATCAGCTCGAGGGCGACGAAGCGGTGCTTGCCCTGTTGCCTACCATCAAGGACGGCGACATCACGCCGCCGGTCGAGTCCGACGGCGGGCTCGCCATCCTGCGCAAGGATGAGGACGACAACGACAAGACATACTCTTTCTCGCGCGTGTTCTTCCGCCTGCCCTACTTCTACGATGTCGAGACCCCGGAACAGGCCCGGGCCGCGCTGCGCGAGTTGAAGAGGGTCGAACAGATCCGCAACGCCATCCAGGAAAACATCGCCAAGTTGAAGATCGAGTATCCCGACGGCACCAACATCGTCTGGAAGCTGACCCAGCAGGACTTCAAGTGATGCTCTCCGCCATCGTCATCGCCGCCGCGTTCTACGGGCTGGACTTCGATCCGGCGTCGACGAACTCCCCCACGGATTCGCGCATCTATCCGGTTAGCCCGGTGTCGTACCGCATGGTCCAGCCGGACGGAACGGCGCGGCTCTTCGACCTGGCCGACGCCGAACAGGGCGTCTTGTCGGGTCCGAAGCCGTGGCTGGGGGTCGTCAAGGACCGGCGCATCGACGTCTGGGCCGACCCCCAGTATACCGGCGGAAAGTTGCGCACCGCCTTTACCTTCGTCGCCGGCCGGCTGCGGCTGATGGTGCTTGACGGCAAGAAGTACGCCTTCGCCCAGCCCGGGTCTCCGGCGGACGACCTTGCGTTGCTCTTCCCGGAGCAGAAGCAGCGGTCGTATGAAAAGGGCTCTGGCGCCGACACCTGGCGAAACGACGGGAGCAGACTGCGGCTGTGGTTCTCCAATCCGAACTGCGCCGGGATGCTGTTGGCGGAGATTCTCCTCGTCCTTGTCTGGCTGCTGTTTCTGGTTCGCGGACCGGTGCGTATCGCCGTTGGTTTCCTGGCGGCCGCGGCGGCCTATGGTCTGTTGGCGACTGGATCCCGCGGTGCCCTTGCCGGCGCCGTCGTCGGCCTGTTGGCCCTTGCCGCGGCGTTTGCGAAGAAGCTGTTCACGCGTCGTGGCGTGCTGATTCTCCTGTCGG
Organism: uncultured bacterium; assembly: GCA_902800055.1. Lineage (GTDB taxonomy): Bacteria > Verrucomicrobiota > Kiritimatiellia > RFP12 > UBA1067 > UBA1067. The sequence continues at coordinate 11,942 of CADCCW010000018.1, read as the reverse complement.
GGCTTTTCGTCCTCGCCGCCGGGCTGGTCGTCAGCGGGAACGCCGGCCGCGTCGTCAACACGTTCCGCTCGCTTGACCCCGGCAACATGAGACGGCTCAAAGTCGGCGAGGCCGCCGTGAAGATGTTTTCCGACGCGCCCATGGGCTGGAAGGGCGGGGAGGTGCCGGGACGCAACGCCTGTCTCAACTGGTATGTCTTCGACGAGTCGCACATCGTGAGGACTCATGTCATGAGCATGGCGGAATGCGGGTGGTTCGCGGGCTGGTTCTATGTGCTGCTATGGGCGCTGGCGCTGGTTGTCGGGCTGGTCCTGGCGATGAAGGGCAGGCCGCTGATGGCGGCGCTCTGGCTGTCGTTCGGCCTTGCCGGATGCTTCAACCCCGTCTACAAGGACTGGGAACTCTGGTTTCTGCCGCTGGCGTCGCTGCTCGGACTCGCCGCCCCGGGCGGACGGCTTTCGGCGCGGCAGTGGTGCGTCTCTGCGCTAGTGGCCGCAGTCCTCTCCACCGTGGCAGTCGTCGGGCTCGTGGTCGCCGGGAAGATGATGCAGCGTCCGACAAAGATTGCGGTGAGACCCAGCGGCAAGGCGACGCTCGTCAACGGCAGCAGCCCGCGCGTCTGGATCGTCGGCGATCCGCTGGTGATGGCCGGCGGCGGCTTCCCGGGCAGGGAGATACTGTCGTACTACACGCAGCATCCGGACGCTGCCGCCTCTGCCTACGTCTATTCAGTCGACGACTTGCCGGCCGAGGCGGAGTCCGTTATCGTGGCGGGCAGAAACGTCTCCGACTATCTTGCGGCATACGCGGAGGGACGCGCCTGCAAGGCCGCGAACCTGCTGCTGCTTTCACCGTCGGTCGGCCCCGACGCAGTCCCCGCGCAGCTTCTCGGCGAGTCGAAGCTGCTGTGGATTGCGGGGACGCTGCTGGCCGCCCACCATCCTGCGTACGCGACCGCCCGTGACTGGATGAAACTGGTGCCGGGCTGCGAGCGCTATGTCCCGATATGGACGAATTTTATCCCCCTCAATAAGAAAGATTTATGACATTGCGTTTCGGAATTATGATATAATACACCATAACAATGGCACATATTGTGCCTGAAAGGAGAACCATGAAAATCAACAAGTTTGTGCAGTCGTTTGCGCTTTGCGCAGCTCTGGCGCTCGTAGCCTTCAAGGCGACGGCAGGGTATATTGACACGCAGCGCGCCGTCGAGCCTGGCGTGTGGACGTCCGACTACTATGGGGCGATAGAGTATGTGGAGGCAAACAACATCCCGATGTTCCTGTTCTGGGCCAACAACGGATGCAGCCACTGCGAGGCCGTCGAAAAGGAGATGAACAAGGAGCCGTTCCTCTCCTGGATGGCGGAGCGCAAGTTGGTGATGGTCTTCATCGAAAGCGATTCCACCGTCAAGAAGTGGATCAAGAAGAACGCCCCCAGCGCGATCAAGGCGTTCCCCTTTGCCGCCGTGTACTGGCCCAGCAACACCCAGGGCGTGGAAGTGCTCGAGGGCTTCAGCGCCTACAAGGGCAATATGTCGCAGTACGGGGCGAGCTCCAAGACCTCGAACACCCAGCAGATCATGGACACGGTCGACTTCCTGATTCCGGACTGGGATCCGAACGGCGTGGTGCCTGACCCGGATCCTGTCTACTACACGGTCAACTTCGTCGTCGACGCCGCGAAGGGCGAGGCTACTGGCGAGCTCACCCAGCAGGTCGAGAGCGGCAAGGGCGCGGTGGCGCCGGCCGTGACGGCCAAGGACGGCTGGAACTTCACTGGCTGGGACAAGGACTTTGCCAAGGTTACTTCCGATCTTACGGTCAACGCAAAGTTCTCTGCAGTCGTGCCCGACCCGGATCCTGTCTTCTACACGGTCACCTTCGTCGTCGACGAGGAGAAGGGCGTGGCCACCGGCGAGCTCACCCAGCAGGTCGAAAGCGGCAAGGGCGCAGTGGCGCCGGCCGTGACGGCCAACGAGGGCTGGGAGTTCACCGGTTGGGACAAGTCGTTCAGCAAGGTGAAGTCCGACCTGACGGTCACGGCGAAGTTCGAGCAGGAAGTCGAGCGCGAGGAGATCAACCCCGCAGTGTTCTTCAAGAAGGCGCGGACGATCCAGGCGGTCGCCTACAGTGGCGACGAGCTGTTTGGCCGTGCCACGATTACGCTCGGCAAGTACAACACCAAGAAGGGGACTCTCAAGGCGACGTTCAAGATCGCCTCGTTCGCCGGCAAGACCTTCACCAAGTCGCTCACCGTTGTTCCAGACAAGTACGGCGACTTCCTTGGCCTTACCGTCGCGTTCAAGAAGCCGGTCGGGGCGATGGAGTTCGACCTCGTCAACAACGACGGCGACTACGAGGTGCTGGGCGAGAACGACGATTACCTGGTCGAGGCCGGCGAAGTCGTGATCGGCGGCAAGTTCGAGAGCGAAGAGGTGTTCTTCTCGGCCGATTTCGAGGACCTCGAGCCGGAGAACGACAACTACGACTTCCTCGTCGACGCCCCGGCCGGCGCGGTCGCCACCGTCAAGAACGGCACCTCGCTCAACTTCGGTGCGTCGCCGAAGCTCAAGTACAACAAGTACCGCGAGGACGGCGAGACCTGGTACGAGCTCGCGGAGTTCGACGAGGACCGCTACCCCAACCTCAACGCCGTCAAGATCACCTACAAGCCCGCCACCGGCGTGTTCTCGGGGTCGTTCAACCTCTACGCCTCCAACGAGCTCTCCCTCGACGACGGGAAGAAGCCCACGCTCAAGACCTACAAGGCAAAGGTCAGCGGGTATGTCGTGAACGGCGTCGGCGTCGGCACGGTGTCCGTCAAGGTCGGCAGGAAGACCTACGTCGGCACTTGCTCGCTGGAGTAGTTGGTTTCAGGTTCGCAAGTGGACATCCTGCCGGTCGAGGCGCTGCAGCGCTTCGATCGGCTGGGTGGTTAAAAGGAAGGGAGGAAACAATGAAGAAGGTTCTGATGTCCGCCGTCATGGCGCTGGCGTTGTCTTCCGTCTGGTCGGCGGAGGAGTTGCAGACGCTTGGACTGCCGACGATCGACGACATTCGCGTCGACGTGCTCGTTTCCTCCCACTGGGGTCAGAAGACCGATACCGGCTATTCCAACACCGGCAACCCCTGCTTCAACTACGCTACCCCCAACCACTATCCTTGCGGCTGCAGCGCGACGCCGATGGCGCAACTGTGCTGGTACTGGCGGTATCCGGCGTCCATCAAGTCTGCGACCTCGCGTTGCCTGGTCGACGGCGCCGAGGTGTCGCTCGCCTACGGCGGCAAGTACGACTACGACGCAATGCCGGCGGTGACGACGGGCGGTGTGGACGAGCCCGCCCGCGCGGCCATCGGCAAGCTTACCTTCGACTGCGCGGCGTCGCTGCATTCGTGGTTTACTTCCGGGAGCACTTTCGCCTTTGGCATGTTCTCGTTTGTACAGCTGCGCGAGGTCTTCGGCTATCAGAGCGCAGTCGGGTATGTTCCGATCAAATCCTGCAGTCCGTTCCCCGCGCTGGAGAACGCGATCGTCGCCAACCTCGACGCCGGGTGCCCGGTGATTGTGACGCTGTATGCGTCGTCCAACGAGAACGTCCACCAGGCGCTGGTCGACGGCTACGGCTTCCACGGCGGCAGGCTGTATTTCCACTTCAACATGGGCTGGTGCAACGTCCGCGGCGACGATGCCTGGTACGAATTGGACAAGTCCGTCGGCGGTTCGGGGTCGACCGCATACCTCTTCGACAAGATCGACGGGCTGATCTACAACATTTTCCCTGACGCGACCGGAGACGTGCTTTCTGGGCGCGTGCTCGACGAAAACGGCAAGCCCGTCGCCGGCGCCGTCGTGCAGGCGTCGCGCAGCGGCAAGACCGTCGATTCGGTCCAGACCGACGCAAACGGCATCTACGCGTTCGTGCTTGCCGGCGGCGCGACCTACAAGGTCTCCTGCGAAGGGAAGTCGATCTCCGTGGCGTTGCCGGAGTCCGTCAGCGCCAAGCGCATGGTAACGTCCAAGAAAGAAGGGGCCATTTGGGAAAATCCGTTCAACCCCACCTATAACGTGGAAGGTACGCTTGGCGGTAGCGCCGGCAATGACATCGTGCTTTCTGGAGGCGTCGAGCCCGGGCCCGATCCGGAACCTGACCCAGATCCGGAACCCGAGCCCAGCGCGTTGGGGCCGTTTAACCCGACCAAGGCCGGCAAGGGCGCGTATCCTTACAGCGGCGCGGTGTATGACGAGGCCGGCAATCCCCGCGGGACGATGATGGTCAAGTTCACCAAGCCCGCCAAGAACGGCACCTCGAAGATCTCCGCCACGCTTAAGCTGCTGGACGGAAAGTCGTATTCGCTGGCGGCGACGCCGGTCCCGGTCAGCGAGACGGAGTCCGCCGTCGTCGCAGGCAAGCCCATCAAGAAGCTCGGCACCCTCGATGCGCTCGAAGTCGGCTCGAAAGGCTTTGTCGCGGCGATCACCGCGGCGGACGGCACCAAGCTCGTCGCCGAGACCACCGACCTTTCGAAGGGGCTCTCCGAGGGCGTCTACAAGTTCAGCGTCAGCGGGCTGCCGGCGGAGATCAACGGCCTCCCCGTAGTGGAAGAGATGCTGCCGAACGGAGTGGAGGTGCCGGTCAATGCCAAGGGCAAGATTACGCTCGCCAAGGCGGCGACGCTGAAGTTCGTCAAGGTTCCGCGCTCAAAGCCCGCGGTCTACAATCTGGTCTTCGACACCTCCAAGGGCAAGACGAACCTTCCGGGGCTCAAGTTGACTTACACCGCGAAGACCGCCACGATCAAAGGGTCGTTCAGCGTCTACACGATCAACGAAGCGAAGCACAAGGTCACCAAGACGACCTTTACTGTCAATGCGATGGTCATCGGCGGCAAGGCGGTGGGAATGGCGACTTGCAAGAAGCCGGCGATCTCCTGCCCGGTTGCGCTGGAGAACTGAGGTTGGCATTAAAAAACAATGGGGGGAAGAGAAAGGGAAAAATGAAACTGAAGAACATTAGGATGGCGCTGGCCGCGGCTGCGGTGTTTGGATCCCTGGCGGTGTCGGCCTTTGAGTACAACGTTCGCATGCCGTCCACGGCGGCCTGCCCGCGCTGGCGAGGAGCCAGGGTCGGCGAGTGGACGATGGACTACGAGGCGGCCCGCACACAGGCCGCAGCCGAGGGCAAGGGGCTCCTTCTGCTCACGACTGGGTCGTGGTGGTGTCCGCACTGCGAGGCGTTCGAGGAGAAGGTTCTGCTGGACCATGCGGCGCAGTGGCGCAACTTTATCCAGGAACGCGGCTACTACCTCGTAATGCTTGACTTTCCATACCGCATGCATGTCGAAGACTCCCAGCTGTGGAAGAGCAAATACCCGGAGTGCGGCGATGGCTGGGGCTTCCAGTGCTGGCTCTACGACGATGACTACCTCGAGGAGAACGGCCTGACGAAGGAAGAGGGCCTGAACGCGATCATGGACCTCTACCGCCTGCAGAAGTCCCTCGCCCTTGACTCGGCGACGCAGATCTCCATCAAGACGTGGGACGGATCCGAGGACTTCACCTACGGCAAGGTCGGGTACCCGACGCTTATAATCTACCTTCCCAACGGCTCCGAGGCGGGGCGTTTTTCTCCGGGGTCGACCAACCGCGAATCCGACGATGCCTACAACTACGTGGTCGAGAAAATCGACTCGATCGTCAGCGAGGCGCTTGACGAAGAGTGCGGACTCTGCTCCGACCCCGAGGAATGGGGTCTTCCGGGCAACAGCCTGGAGACCTACCGCGGCTGGCTCACGGCCGGTGCCGCCGGCATCGCCGGCACGTTCGAGGCGAAGGTCGGACGGAAGAACGCGCAGCGCGACATCAAGATCACTGCGACGCTGACGATGGGCGGCAAGAACCGCAAGTTCAGCGGCGTCGGCCACGACTGCTGCATCGACTCCGTCATCCTTGAAAGCGACGCTGGCGACGGCTCCTACTTCGACCTCATGTTCGACGAGAACGGCGTGCGCGGCTCCTATTTCGAAGGCGATGCCGTCTATCCGGTCACCGGCGCGCGCGATGTCTTCAAGGCCCGTGACGCCGTCGCCAAGGAGCGCCGGAAGCTGCTGGTCCCCGGCACCTGGACGCTCGCCATGAACGTCACCAACGCGCCAGCGCCCTCCGCCCGCGGCTTCGGCGGCTTCGCGGTGAAGGTCGCCAAGTCCGGCGCCGCCACCCTCAGCGGCACCCTGCCCGACGGCACCGCCGCCTCCTATACCGGCAAGGCGATCATCGGCGACAGCGACACCTACTGCATCCCGGTCTCCGTCGACGGCAAGAAGGGCGGCTTCGGCTGCTGCCTCTGGTTCAAGGACGGCTGGCTCTTCAACGTCTCCGAGATTCGCTTCTGGACGACGACCGGCAAGAACGGCTTCGCGGCCGGTTGGCGGCCGATCTACTCCTCGGTCCCCGGCACCGGTGATATCGCAAGCGAATACGAACTGGTCATTCCCGAGCCGCCGGAGACGCTCGGCGGCCGCCCGGTCGTGGTTGATCCCGACGGCGACCCGGTCGAGGTCACCCGCAAGCTCTGGTCCGGGACTGAGGTCTCGATGTTCCGTGCCACGATGAAGGCCCAGACCGGCGCGCTCTCGGGCTCGATGAAGTTCTACGTCGAATCGACCCGGGGCAGGCTGCAGGCCAAGTCCTGCAAGGTATCCGGCGTGGTGGTCGACGGCACTGCCTACTGCAGCGTCCGATCCGGCAAGGACGGCTCGTTCGCGGTGAAGGTGTCGTCCTGCGACGCCTGCGAGGACTAAATGGACCAGGTGATTTCCAGTCAACACCAAACAAGGAACATACAATGAACATAACCGCCAAAATGTCCGCCGCCGCGCTTACCGCGCTGGTAGCCGTCGCCTCCGAGGCCAAGGTCGAGGAGGAGTACTCCGCCGCCGCGCAGGTCTACGACCTGACGGTCACCGCCAAGACAACCATCGCCCAGAAGGGCAAGCTGAAGAAGAACCACCCGTTCAACCCGACTACCGATACCGTGGTCTACCGCAAGCAGGGCACCAAGAAGTGGACCGGCGTGATCTGGGGCTGCGAGTGCGAGTCGATCCTCGGCATCTGGGGCCCGGTCGGCGACACCGCCCAGGTGGCCGGCGCGGCGATCTGGGAGTCCAAGAAGCCGTATCCGATCATCCTGATGGACGACATGCACTGGCACGTCCTCAACGCCTTCGACAAGAACGGCGACAAGGTTGAGGGCGCCTGGACGATCGGCGAGTCCACCGACGACTCCGGCGCGTTCCTGTCGTTCGCCGGCTTCGGCACGCTCAACATCGAGTATACCGTCAGTCCCTGCGAGGACCCCGAGCTCAACTGCGGCAGCTATGTTAAGTCAATGAGCGGCAACATGGCCGGCTGGATGCCCGGGCCGACGCTGACGACCGCCGGCAAGCCCGGCTCGTGCACCTTCTGCGGCGACGTCGAGGAGGGCGAGGACGACACTACCGACATGGCGGAGGCGTGGATCTACTGCCCGTGCATCGACCTCGACTCCACCGAGCTGACGGCCGTCTCCGGCACTTGGACGCTGAAGTACAACGCCAGCCTCTCCAAGGCGCTGATGAAGAACGACTCCATCCTCGCCGTCTACAAGAAGTTCCCCAGCAACGTTGAGTACGCGGTCGCCGAGAAGATCGCCGAGTACTCCAACTAAGCAGGGGACTCAAGCTCCGCAACGGCATCTCATGAAGAGCAAAAGGTCATTGGCATTCGCCGCGGTCGGCATCATTTGCGTGGTGCTGGCCGCCTTTGCCGCCGTCTACTTCCTGCTCCCGCCCAAGGGCGACGAGCCAGTTGACGAGGCGGCGGCGGAGACGTCCGAAAAGATCGAGTCGGCGCCCGCTGCTACCAATGCCGCCAGCCGCGCGGAGCAGCGCCGCAAGCGCGGCAAGCTGGCCAAGCCCCGCCCCTTCGCCACCGGCAAGCTGGTCGACGTGGACTTGTTCGAGGGAATGAGCCCGGAGGACCGCAAACTGGCGGAGAGCGTGCAGGAGGCGCTGGACTCCGACGACCACAAGGCCATCATCAAGGCCTCCGTCAAGGCGCTGGCGTCCGCCAACGCGGACGTCAGGCGCGAAGCGGTCGAGGCGCTTGGATGGTGCGGACAGGACGCCCTGGCCGAGCTGACCGGCGTGCTCGCCGACCCCGACGAAACCGTGCGCGACCTCGCCATCAACAACTGGGAGTGCGCGCTTGCCGAGGTGGAGAGCCCGAAGCTCAGGTTCTCGACCGCGCTGTCGGTAATGGGCACGATAACGTATCCCGACGCCATCGACTCCATCTCGGGGCAGTTCGGCACCGCGGCCCAGGAGTACATCGACGAGGTCGAAGACGAAGAGGAACAGAGCAACCGCCGCGTCGAGGTCGTCCAGCAGCTCCTGGACATAATCGAAGGCCCCAAGGAGATCTGCGCCGAGAAGGCCAGGGAGGCCTACAACGACTTGACCGGCTACGAATGGATGGGGATTGAAGAGGCGGAGAAGTACCTCTCCAATCCCGACGACTACGACCCCCCGGAAGAACCTGAAGAAGAGTAGGTGCCGCGCACGGCTCGGGGGGTAGGCATGTTCACGCAAGGACGCATACGGGTCATCGCCCTGGCCGCCGCGGATATGCTCTGCATCGCCGCGACGTGGGCCGCCGTGGTGTTCGCCTACTGGTGGCTCGGCGCATTCCTGCGCGCGCACGGATGGCCGTCGTGTCCGTGGGGAGGCTATGAGCCTGTCGACTACCTGCGCTTCCTTCCTGTCATCGCCGTGTTCGTCTGCGTCAATGCCGCGCTTAACCTCTACCACGGCAACTGGATGTACCCGTCGGCGCCGCTGGGACCGGTCGAGGAATTCCGTCGCCTGTGCGTTTCCTCGTTTCTGACCCATGCCGGCGCAATCGCCTACATGGCGTTTGCCTACCAGAGCATGGACGGCAGGATCTCCCGCGCCGTCTGCGTCTACGCCTGTCTGCTGACTGCCGCGTCGGCGCAGTCGTTCCGGAACTGGATGCGACGCGCCCTCTGCCGCCTCGGCATCGGCCAGATCCCGGCCGTCCTCGCCGGCAGCGGCCCCGCGGCGCACCGCATTGCCGCCGAGTTCGACGGTGACCCATACTCAGGCATCCGCATCGTCGGCTACTTTGCCGGCACCGAGCGCATCGGCCGCAAGCGCCGCCGCCGCGCCTGGAACGAGCGGGACTTCCAGGACCGAAAGATTCCCTACCTCGGAACGCTGCGCGACATCGTCCCGCAGTCGAAGAAGCGTGACATCAAGATGCTCATCGCCTGCCAGGACGACCGCATGTTCCGCGCGCAGATGGGCGAATTCGCGTCTTGGTTCACCTACATCGACTATCTGCCGTCGGCCAGGGCCTTCCCGATCTTCGGTGCGCGCGCGGTCAGCTTCGGCGGCCTCGGCGGGCTGGAGATGGTCAACCAGGGCCGCATGAGGGTCAAGCGGTTCCAGAAGCGCGTGACGGACGGCTTCTTCGCGGCGGTCGCGTTCGTGTTCTCCCTGCCGCTTTTCGTGGTCATCCCGCTGCTGATCAAGTTGACGAGCAGGGGACCGGTGTTCTACCGCCACCGGCGCATCGGGCAGGGCGGTCGCGAGTTCCGCATCTGGAAGTTTCGGTCGATGTACGCCGACGCCGACGCCCGCCTGGCCGAGATGCTGGCGAAGGACCCCAAGCTGAAGGCCGAGTACGAGTCAGACTTCAAGCTCGCGCATGACCCGCGCGTCACTCTGCTCGGCCGGTTCCTGCGCCGGACGTCCCTGGACGAGCTGCCGCAGTTCTTCAACGTGTTCCTGGGGCAGATGTCCCTGATTGGCCCGCGTCCGATCGTCCGGGAGGAAGTCGAGAAGTACGGCTCATCGTATGCCGTCTTCTCCTCGGTGCGGCCGGGCATCACCGGGCTTTGGCAGGTTTCCGGCCGCAGCGACACCGGCTACGCCCGCCGGGTCGAGCTCGACACCTACTATGCGCTCAACTGGTCGCCTTGGCTTGATCTGTGGATCCTCCTGCGCACCATATTCGCCGTCCTGCTCATGCGCGGCGCGAGGTAAGATATGGTATAATACACCTTAATGTTCGGGAAACTAAAGCAGCATAAGTTCCTGTTCGAGGAGCTGGTCAAGCGCGACTTCAAGAAGAAGTACAAGCGCACCGTCCTTGGCATGGGCTGGAGCATGCTCTCGCCGCTCCTGATGCTGCTGGTGATGAAGTTGGTGTTTGAGCAGTTCTTCGGCCGGACCGTGAACCACTACACCACCTACCTCTTCTGCGGGCTGCTGACGTTCAACTGGTTCTCCGAATCGACCGGCAGCGGCATGCGCAGCCTTTTCGGCAATGCCGGCATCTTCACCAAGGTGAATGTCCCCAAGTATCTTTTTCTCTTCTCCGTCAACATTCAGGTTCTGATCAACTTCGCCCTGACGCTGATTGTCTTTTTCATTTTCTGCGCAATCGACCAAGTGCCGTTTACCTGGCGGTTTCTGTGCCTGGTCTATCCAATCATGACGCTGCTGCTCTTCAATGTCGGCATCGGCATGGTCCTTTCCGCGCTTTTCATCTTCTTCCGCGACATCGACTATCTCTGGTCTGTCGCGCTGCAGCTGATCATGTACGGCTCCGCCATCTTTTACACGGTGGGGAACTTTACGCCGAAGCTTCAGTTCGTATTCTCGCTGAACCCCGTCTACCGCCACATCGCCTACATCCGCGAGATCGTGTTGGCTGGGTCGATTCCGTCGCTCGGAACGCATCTGACGCTCCTCGGCTTTGCCCTCGCCGCATTCCTGGCCGGCGCGTACATGTACAAGCACTACAACACGAAGTTTTTGTACTATGTCTGAACCGAAAGCCATGCTCTCATGCCAGGATGTCTCCATCCGCTACCGGATCGGGGACTTCAAGAACATCGGCCTCAAGGAATGGTTTACGCGCAGGCTGACCGGTCGCTACAAGGTCGTAGACTTCTGGGCGGACAGGGATGTTCGCTTCACGATCAACAAGGGCGACATGCTTGGTATCATCGGTGCGAACGGGGCGGGGAAGTCAACGCTACTGAAGGCCGTGGCCGGAATCATGGAGCCGACAAGGGGGAGGATTGTTCGCAGGGGGAGGATTTCCGCGCTTCTGGAACTTGGCAGTGGGTTCGACGGCGACTTGACCGTCAAGGAGAACGCCTACCTGCGCGGTGCCATGCTCGGCTATACCCGCGCGTTCATGGACGAGACCTACAAGTACATTATCGACTTTTCGGAGCTGAAGGACTTCGAGGATCGCCCGTTCAAGCAGCTTTCGTCGGGCATGAAGTCTCGGCTTGCATTTTCGATCGCCTCGCTGGTCAAGCCGGAGATACTGATCCTCGACGAGGTGCTTGCGGTTGGCGACGGCGCATTTGCGGAGAAGAGCGCGAAGAAGATGCGCGAGATTATCAAAGGAGGGGCGACGACGATTCTCGTTTCGCATTCTATTGGACAGATCCGCGCCCTCTGCAACAAGGTCCTGTGGCTGGACAAGGGCCGGCAGATCGCCTTTACCGACGATGTGGCCGGCGCGTGCGACAGCTACGAGGCGTTTCTCCGCGCACCTGTCGGGGCTGTGGCGCGGTTCGATCCCAAGGAGATCGCGGCAAGGCGCGCGGCGGCGAAGGCCGAGGCAGAGCGGCAGGCCGCCGAACGCCGGCGCCAGGAGGAGGAGCGCCGCCGCAAAGCCGCTGCCGCGGCCGCCGAACTTGAGCGACTTCGCATGGAATCCGCGAAGCTCGCGGAGGTCCGCAGCATCCTGAAGGGAGACGCGATGTGAAGGCGAGAAAGACTAGCGCAAGCGTATCTCGGAGGATGAGAAATTGTGCTTGCCCGGAAATTAAACCGGCTTTTGCGGAGCGCAATATC
>CADCCW010000017.1 GCA_902800055.1 uncultured bacterium | reverse complement strand
CTCCTTCATTTTATTGTTCGGAGCTCTACCGACAAGCGGCTGCGCTTTGGCTATGGCGCATCCCACAGCATATACTCTTCAAGTGCGATTTCGGCAGACGTCAAATATCGAGCGACCATCAACAGGAATGTCTTCACGGTCTCAAATTTGAACGACAATGTCAACTTCTGTACGGTAAATTTGACGGCGTCCTCCGCCAACTACGCCACCGGCTACAACCTCTGGTTTGGCGCATCGAGCGATACCAATGGCAAAAACTACAACGCCAGTGCTGGCGACTTGTGCTCCTTCGCGCGGGTCTATTCGTTCAAGGCGTGGAACGGCTCGGGCGAGCAGGTGGGCGACTTCCGCCCGATGGTGACGAACGGCGTCGCCGGCTATTTCGATTTGGTGACGCGGAAGTTTTTCGAGTCTGGCGACCAGTCGCTGGCGGCGTCGGGGACTGCGGTTGCAAGCGGGTTCGAGCCCTATGTCGCCTCCGCCGAGACGCAGCATGTCGATTCGCTCGTCGCGCACCTCGGCGCGCTGGCGGCCGTTTCGCCGGTGCTGAAGGCTGCTCCGGTTGAATGTGCGTCGGAAAGTCTGCCGTTCGCCATCGGCGGAATTCCGCTCTACGGCAGCAGATCAGTCGATGTCGGCGACAGCGTCACCTTCAGCGTCCCGGCCGACAAGTTCATTTGCTGGGACGAATCGACCCGGATTTCGTATCGTGTCGCCTCGGCGGGGCTGCGCATCGACACCTTCGACGCCAATGCCGGCGAGTTCGTCATCGGGACGCCGCAGCCCGGACTCAGGAGCTATACCTTTACCCGCAACTCAGAAACCGACGGCGTGCGGGTCGTGTGCCTCTGGGACGCGGAAATGCTCGTCGATCCGCCAGACGGCCTGCGGGCGGAGTGCCTGCGGCTCGTCGATGTCGCGACGAATGCAAACGGCAAGACGGAAGTCGGTCACGGGCCGTTCAATACCGGCGTCCACCCGGTTCCGGCGACGACGCGCGTCTTCTTCGAGGTTGGCCTGGACAGCAACAACCGCACTGACCAGAACAACCTCTCGCCGTGCAATGAGCGGCGGTTCTTCGGCTGCCGCGACGAGTCTGCCCACAGCCAGCCCCCCGGGAAATGGCAGTGCAACTTCCAGCTTTGCCGCGTGTGGCCGTTCCAACAGCCGGAGTTGCGTGTGGACATGTGCAATTATCTGGACGGTGTTGAATCCTCCTCGCAGTCTTTCGGCATTGACAATACGGCGCGTTTCGTGATCGACGTCAATCCGACGTTCGTCCGCCTCTCCGACGTGTTGAAAGGCGTGGATCACCTCGCCGAGATGAAGGACACCGGCTACGAGCGCTCCAGCGAGCCGCTCATCGGCACGCTGCACATCTTCGGGCAGCAGCGCCTCTCTGACACGGTCGCGCCGCTCTGCGTGGACTACAACAACACGCGCTACTACTCCTACACCATCTGGACGAACGGAGTGGACTTGACGCGCGACTATGTGCCGTGCCTCGACGCGGCGGGCCGGCCGTCCTTCTACGACCGTGTGGGCAAGAGCTACATCTACGCGACCGGCGACAAGGCCGAGATTGTGGCCGAGTTCGGCTTGTACGCCGTTACCAACTCCGTCCAGGTGACGGGCGAGAACGAGAATGGCGAGCCGGCGGCATATCTCGATCCTGGTGCCACAGCGCCAGGCTACTACAAGATTGCTGTCGGCGACAGCCAGACATTCACGGCGACGACGCGGGAGGTCTTTGGGAAAAAGGCGACCGGATACCGCATCGACACCTGGGTGGATGGCTCCGGCTGGCAGAAGGGCGCGGTGCAGAGCGGCCGCTCGGTCACGCTTGAGGGTGCGGACTCCATCCGCCGCGTTGTCTGGATCTGGAAGTGCGTCTCTGGCTCGGCGATCTACATCATATAGAGTCTGGGGTATAGAGGCCACAGGCGGCGCCTTTGCTAAGAGGCGCCGTCTTTTGGTATAATATGCGCATTACCAAAGCGAAAGGAGCAAAGGACATGAAGAAACTTATGGTTGCGGCTGCGGCGGTTGCGTGCGCGTTTGCGGCGGCTGCGGAGGACGGACTGCTCGTCAAGTGCGGCGACACGCTGGCGTTCCTCGGCGACTCGATCACCCAGCAGGGCCAGGAAAGCCCCGACGGCTACGTCAACCTCGTCCTGCGCTCGCTCGCCGTCGATGGCGTGTACGTAAAGCCGGTCAAGGCCGGCGTGAGCGGCCACAAGTCCAACGACATGCTCGCACGGCTCGACCGCGACGTGCTTACTAAGAAGCCGAAGGTGATGACGCTCTCGTGCGGCGTCAACGACGTCTGGCACCAGGACAACAACCGCGGCGTTTCGCTTGAGGACTACCAGAAGAACATCTCGGCGATATTCGACAAGTGCGCGGCGTCGAACTGCCAGGTGGTCGTGCTGACGGCGACGATGTTCGAGGAGCGTGAGATGGAGAAGTCCAAGCACAACGTGACCCTCGCGCCCTACAACGAGTGGCTCCGCGCCGAGGCGAAGCGCCGCGGCTACCCCGTCGCCGACCTCAACGCCGATATGTGGAAGGCCCACGCCGCCGATCCGTCCGTGAGGCTCACGCGTGACAACGTGCACATGCTCCCGGCCGGCAACCGCCTGATGGCCCGCGGCGTCCTGCGCGCGCTCGGCATGGCGGAGGACCGCGTCGCGGCGCTCGACTGGGAGAGCTGGAAGCCGGTCTGGGTGCTCTGCCGCTTCGACCTGAAGCCGGACGCCGACCGCGCCGCGTACCTGGCGAAGACCAAGGCCGTGCTGGCGGCGGTCCGCGCCGAGCCGGGCTGCTGCGAGTACCGGCTCCTCGGCGACGCCGAGACCGACTGGGACAAGCCCCAGCGTTTCGGCGACCGCACCTTCTGGATGCTCGAGAAGTGGCGCTCGCTTCCGGAGTTGAAGGCGCATCTTGCCTCACCGCACATGAAGGACTTCGGCCCGTCGGTAGCCCCGATGCGCGCGGGCTCGACCTTCCACGTGCTGGAGGATGTCCTGCCCTAAGCGCGGCGTTCTGAGTCCGTGGCGGGCCGAGGGAACCTGTTGACTAACTAAACAAAATCTAAAATTGCGTTCACTATGGCAAAGCAGAGGGCGAAATTTTTGTGACAAAACTTTTGCCATGTGGAGGCGCTTCTCAGAAGCTACATTCAGTTCGTTCCGTGGGTTCGGTTTGTCTTTGCCGGATCGCGCCGCCATCTGATGTCGGAGATGTTCGTCATGCCGCAGGGTGCGTTTTACCAGTCCACGCAGATAATGAATCTGGACGTGATTCCACCGAAAAGCTATCTTTCTTTTGCGAGGGGTTTTTTCTCCACGGAGGGGTGGGAGGTTGACGAGGACGTGTTCATGAGGCTCTACAGGAGGTTCGACGGCGTCACCTGGTATGTCCAGGCGGTGCTGAACAAAGTATGGGAAACTCGTATGTCGCTTGAACATGACAGTCAGGTCGATGCGGCCGTCAAGGAACTCTACGAGGAACGGGCGCTTATCTACCATGACCTCCTGTGTGCGCAGAACGAAGCGTCCCAGGAGCTTGTTATGGCGATTGCCCGCAATGGAATAGTCTCGGAGCCGACATCGACTGGCTTCCTGTCCCGGAACGGGCTGAGGGGCGCTTCGACTGTCAGGGCCGCGCTCAAGGACCTCGCAGGCAAGGACATCGCGTACAAGGCTGAAGCAGGTTGGATTGTGTATGACCGTCTCTTTGCGGAATACCTGCGATCAATACAGTGAAAATGTTGGATGCGAACCACGAGCAACGAATATGGTATAATATGTGCATGAAAACGAAAATGATTGCGAGCGGGATGCTCTGCATTGCGGCAATGGCGGCTGGAGCAGCCGACATCTCCGACTACGACCCGCGCATGGCCGTCGCCACCGCCAAGGTCGAGAACGGGGTGAAGTGGATCGACGGCGTCCACTTGCCCATCGAGGGCCGCGCCTTCGACAACACCGCCGCCTACTACGACCGGCTGCCGAAGACCGTGACCACGAACGTAAACGCCGGCGTGCGCGGCATGCTCAACCACACGACCGGCATGCAGCTCAGGTTCCGCACCGACTCGAAGCGCGTCATCGTCAAGTGGGTGCCGGTCAACAGCAGCCTGGCGATGGATCACATGCCGGCGACTGGGGTGAGCGGCGTCGACGTCTACCGCCAGGAGCCGGACGGCAAGTGGCGCTACGTGAACACCGGGCGCATCTACAAGCCGGAAGGGTCGCAGCTTTCCGTTCCCTGGACCCCGGGCGACGCGTGCCTTATCAACCTGCCGCTCTACAACGGTGTGAAGAGCATCGCAATCGGCATCGACGAGGGCGCGACCATCTCCGCGCCGCCGCCGCACCAGTCCGGCGTTACCAAGCCGGTCGTCTTCTACGGCACCTCCATCACCCACGGCGGCTGCGCGTCGCGTCCCGGCCTCTCGTTCGTCAACATCGTCGGGCGCGAACTGGACGTGCCGGTCGTCAACCTTGGCTTCTCCGGCTCGGGCAAGATGGAGCTCGAGATGAGCGAGCATCTTGCCGCGATTGACGCGAGCTGCTATGTGCTCGACTGCCTCTGGAACATGGACATGAAGATGGTGGAGGAGCGCTACGAGCCGTTCATCCGCAATCTGCGCGCGAAGCGCCCGGGCGTGCCGATCGTCATGGCGGAGCAGTGCGACGTCTACCTGCGCCCGGGCGGACCGAAGCGCTTCGGCGACAAGGACAATTTCGTGCGTGCGCTCTACGACAAGCTCGTCGCGGAGGGATGGAAGGACCTCGTCTACCTCCGGGCCGACGAGCAGTTCGGCTATGACGGCGAGGGGACGGTTGACGGTTGCCACCCGAACGACATCGGCATGGCGGCGCTTGCGCGCGGATTCGGCGCGGCAGTGGCCAAGGCGCTGAAGCTCAGGTAGGCGCGACGATGGAGAACTGCCGCGAGGAATGGTATGATGCCGAGCGCAAGGTGTCGGTGACGGTGGCGGACGTCACCGCCGCGGCGAACGCGCTCGTGAGCGGACATCTCGCCGGGCCGACGAGCGCGCGTTTCCTCTCGGAGGCGCTGGCCGCCGCGGCGCTTTTCGGCGCGGAGACGTCGGAGCAGGACGAGGTAGTTTCGCTCCAGATGAAGTGCTCTGGTCCGCTCGGCGGGCTCAACGTGGAGTGCACCGCCGCCGGCACGCTGCGCGGCTACACCGAGCGGAAGGTGTTGGACGACTTCGACGGACTTGGCAAGGCCGACCCGCGCAAGGTGGTGGGCGACGCGAAGTGGCAGGTGACGCGGTCGGTGCCGGGGCGGATAGTCTCGCAGGGCATCGCCGCGTCGCTGGACGGGTACCTCGCCGGCTCGCTGCAGCGGCGCGCGACGATCCGCGTGGAGGCGGAGGTGAGCGACGACTGCGTGATCGCGTCTGCGCGCGGGGTGCTGGTGGAGGACATGCCGGACGCCGCCGGCGATCTGGTCTGCTGCCGGCTTCAGGACCTCAAGTCGATCTTCGTCTCTCCGCGGCGGATTCTAGGCGAGCTGGGGCTCAAGGGCGCCGAGCTGAAGCGCACGACGCCGCTTTCGTTCGCCTGCCGCTGCTCGCAGGAGCGCGCCGAGGCGATCGTCGCTGCGCTGCCGGAGGCGGAGCGCGCGGCGCTGCCGAAGCCGACCACCATCGTCTGCCACATGTGCGGCCACGTTTTTACCATCAAGTAGAAATGATATAATACGGCTATGTTTTCAGCAAAGTCCATTATCGACAAGAAGCGTGAGGGGCGAGCGCTTGGCTCCGCCGAGATCCGTGAATTCATCTCTGGTTTCACCGCTGGCGAAATCCCTGACTGCCAGATGAGTGCGCTTGCGATGGCCATCTGCTGCCGCGGCATGACCGCGCGCGAGACCGCCGACCTCGTCGAGGTGATGATGAATTCCGGAGCGACAATCGACTGGAAGGGCGTGGTCGATCGGCCCGTCGCCGACAAGCACTCCACCGGCGGTGTCGGCGACAAGCTCTCGTTCGTCATCCAGCCGCTCGCCGCCGCCTGCGGCCTTGCCGTCCCCTCGCTCGTCGGCCGCGGGCTTGGGCTCACCGGCGGCACCGCCGACAAGCTCGAGGCGATCCCCGGCTTCAAGGTCTCGCTCTCCATCGACGAGCTCAAGCGCGTCGTCGCCGAGACTGGCATCGCGCTGGCGACGCAGACAGCCGAAATCGCCCCGGCCGACCGCAGGCTCTATGCGCTCCGCGACGTCACCGGCACCGTCGCCTCGATTCCGCTCATCACCGCCTCTATTCTTTCCAAGAAGCTTGCGGAAGGGGCGGAGACGCTTGTCTTCGACGTCAAGTGCGGCCGCGGCGCCTTCATGAAGGATGCGGCCGAGGCTCATGCGCTCGCCGAGAGCCTCGTTTCCGGCGTCTGCGCCTCCGGCCGGCGAGCCGCCGCGCTGGTGACTGACATGGACGAGCCGCTCGGCTTTTCGGTCGGCAACGCCTGCGAGGTCGCCGAGGCGCTGGAGATGCTTGCGCCCGGCGCGGAGTCGGGTCCGCTTGCCGACATCGTCGGCCTTTCGGTCGAGTTCGCCGCGCTGATGGTCTCCATCGCCCGCGGCGTTCCCCTCGACGACGCGCGCGCCGAGTGCAGCGCGCACCTTGCCGACGGCTCGGCGCTTGCGAAGTTCCGCGAGATGGTTGCCGCCCAGGGCGGCGATCTCGACGCCTTCGCGCGCCGCCTTGCGCGCCCAACGGTCAAGTACCGCATCCAGTCGGTGCGCTCCGGCTACGTGGAGTCGATTGACGCCGACCGCGTCGCCCGCGTGGCGCTTTCGCTCGGCGCCGGGCGCGAGAAGCCGGACGACCGCATCGATCATCTCGCTGGGGTGCGCCTCGCCGTCAGGCGCGGCGACCGGGTGGCGATCGGCGCGCCGCTCGCGACGCTCGAGAAGGGCTCCGATCCCGACGCGCTCGAACGCGCGGCGGCGGAGCTGATCAAGGCGTTCGCCATATCGCCGACGCCACCGCCGCCGAAGCCGCTCGTCGTCGAGCGCATTGGATGTTGAAACCACTGAGGAGAAGCGCGAACATGGTCGACTACACCGAGCTCAGGAAGAAGTTCAAGGCGAAGAACCCGCAGCTGGACGAAAAGCGCCGCAAGAAGCAGCTGGCGATCAAGAAGATCGCGCGCGAGTACGAGGCGAAGAAGGCGGAGATCGCCGGCGGCGCGCCGGACCTGAAGAAGGGGCCGCTCTTCTACGGAATGGTGGTGCTCGTCCTCGTCGTGGCCGGTTCGCTGGTCGTCCCCGCCATCATGCGCGGCGACCTGACCCTCGGCAAGAAGCGCATCGAGCGCAGCGCGCTCAACGCCCGCAAGTCGATGGACGCGCTGTCGGTGGCGCTCGGCCGCTACAAGTTCCACGTCGGCGAGTATCCGTCGTCCGAGGAGGGCCTCGCCCCGCTCGCATACCGCAAGCCGAAGGAGATCCTGACGGTGCGGCGGCAGCATCCCGGCTGGGACGGCCCCTACATCAACCACGTGGTCAAGGACCCGTGGGGCAACGACTACTTCTACGAGCCTCGCCCCGAGGGCGGCAACCCGATCCTCTACTCCAAGGGCCCGGACGGACGCGCCGGCACCGACGACGACGTCCTCCCGGACCAGCTCAGCTTCGACGAGCCGTTCCGCGACACCTCCTGGACCAACCACTGGGCGCCGTGCGAGCTGCGCGGCGTGGTGGTCGCGCCAGACGAGGCCACCAAGCTCCGCGTCCAGGAGCAGATGAAGGAATACGAGTGATTGCAAGGGAATCGTTCTGCGCGTTGATCGCCGCGCTGGCGCTTGCCGCCGCGGCGGCCGGCGACTTCGACCCGCGCGACTACGGCGCGAAGGGCGACGGCCGCACCTTCGACACCGCCGCGGTGCAGCGGGCGATCGACGAGTGCGCCGAGGCCGGCGGCGGGCGCGTGGTCGTGGACGGCGGAACCTACCTCGTCAAGCCCATCCGGCTCCGGAGCGGCGTCGAGCTGCATCTCGCGTCCGGCGGCCGCATCCTCGGCTCCGGCGACTGGCGCGACTACCCCAACCGCGGCGACATGAAGCACGTCGTCTCCGCGAACCTGCCGCGCGCGCGCGACGCCGCGCTCATCTGGGCCGACGAGGCCGAGCGCATCGCCATCACCGGCGAAGGCGTGATCGACGGCAACGGCACCTGCTTCGTGCGGCCCGTCGCGGACGCGGAGTCGAAGAAGTGGAAGTTCGAGCGCATCGGCGGCTTCGACCAGTCGCCGCCGCGCGTCGTCTTCTTCGCCGGCTGCCGCGACGTCGCGGTGAAGGGGGTCCTCCTCACCAACCAGCCGGCCGGCTGGGGCTACTGGGTGCACGACTGCGACCGCGTCGTCTTCGACGGCTGCCGCATCCGCTCCGACGTGACCTACCCCAACAACGACGGCATCCACGTCAACGCCTGCCGGGACGTCTCGATCTCCAACTGCACCATCGAGTCCGGCGACGACGCAATCGTGGTGCGGTGCAACACCCGCTCGCTCGCCAAGCGCAAAACCTGCGAGCGGGTGACGGTGAGGAACTGCGACCTCAGGAGCTACGCCAACTGCATCCGCGTCGGCTGGTGCCGCGAGGGGACGATCCGCGACTGCTCGTTCTCGGACATCGTCTGCCGCGACTCCACCGTCGGGATCAACATCTGGTTCGTGCCGAAGAGCTGGAACCCGGCCGGCGACTACGGAATCGAGCAGACCGTGATCGAGCGCATCTCCTTCTCGAGCATCAGGATGGAGCGGATGCACACGTCGCCGCTCGCGGTGCGCGTCTTCGAGGGCGCCGAGGACGACATTGCCGCCTGCCGCGGCATCTCGTTCTCGAACGTGGTTGCGCGCTCGTACGGGTGTCCGTACTTCCGCGGCGCAAAGGAGCGTCCGTTCGAGGGCTTCGCCTTCACCGACTGCCGCTTCGTGCGCGATCCGTCCGCGGCAGGTCCGTGGCGCGGGGCGGGCAGCGCCCCGCCGCAGGAGTTCGTCCTGCACAACTGCCGCGGATTCACCTTTGACCGCACCACGATCGACGACTGAACCTTCAACCACCACAAGGAGCAGAACGATGAAAACAGCCATCACCATCGCATTCGCTGCCGCGCTTGCCGCCGCCGCGCCGGCCAGGGACTTTGACCCGCGCGCCTTCGGCGCGAAGGGCGACGGAACCGCCAAGGACACTGTCGCGATCCAGCAGGCGATCGACGCCTGCGCCAAGGCCGGCGGCGGCAGGGTGGTGCTTTCGCAGGGGACGTTCCTCTCCGGGATGGTGTTCCTGAAAGACGGCGTCGACCTCCACATCGAAGTCGATGCCACGCTGCTCGGCTCGAAGGACGACTCGGACTTCCCGACCAACGTTCCCAGCGCCGTCCTCGACCCGGGCAAGACCACGCGCGGCCGCACCACCGCGCTCGTCGTCGCCGACGGCCGCCGCAACGTCGCGCTCACCGGCCGCGGCAAAATCGACTGCAACGGCATGGCGTTCGTCAAGCTCTCCAACAGCCTCTCCTACGGCTACGAGAACGAGGGCAATGCCGGCGCGGACGCAAAGCCGCTCGGCGAGGACGAGTGGGTGAACTGGAAGTACCGCCGCATTCCCGGCAAGCTCGGTCCGCCGCGGATGATCCTCTTCGCCGGCTGCCAGGACGTGCTGGTCGAGGACGTGACGCTCGTCCATCCGGCGGCCGGCTGGGGCTACTGGGTGACCGACTGCGACCGCGTGGTCTTCGAGCGCGTCAAGGTGCTCGCCGACCCCGAGCTCCCCAACAACGACGGCATCCACCTCAACGCGTCGAGGGACGTCTCGATCTCCAACTGCCGCATCCTCGCCGGCGACGACGCGATCGTGGTGCGGTGCAACAACCGTCCGTTCCGCGACGGGCGCCTCCGCGTCTGCGAGCGCGTGACCGTGGCCAACTGCCAGCTCACCAGCCACGCGAACGCCATCCGCATCGGCTGGCTCAACGACGGCGTGGTGAGGAACTGCACCTTCACGGGGCTCGCCATCACCGACTCCGCCTGCGGCATCGGCATCGACCTGCCGCCGTTCGAGAAGGGGATGGACGACTACGGGGTCGAGGCGTCGCTCTACGAGAACCTGGTCTTCTCGTCGATCGTGATGGACCGCATCTACTCCTCGCCCGTCCGCTTCGACATCACCGGCGAGGAGTTCACCCGCCTGGAGGCGATCAGGGCGATTACCTTCTCGGACATCCGCGCCCGCGCCTACAAGTTCCCAGACCTGCGCGTGGCGAAGGGACGTGAGCTTGAGGACGTCGTTTTCCGCGGCTGCGCGTTCACCCGCTGCGCCGACGGCACCTTCCCAGGGCGCTGGAAGCAGAAGGGCGCGGCGTACTGGTGGAACGAGGGCCGGGAGGAGTTCCGCGGGCTGAAGGGGGTGCGCTTCGACGGCTGCACCTTCACCGACGTCCCGGCGAAGTGAGGCCAGGAGCCGAATGAGCAACTGCACGGTCATTGTCGCGGACGGCGATTTCCCGAGCCCGGGCGGCGAGGCGAGGCGGCTACTTGAGCGCGCCCGTCGCGTAGTCGCCTGCGACGGCGCCGCGCTAGCCTACCGACGGCGGTTCCGCCGCTGGCCGGACTTTACCGTAGGCGACTTCGACTCGTGCCGAGTCGCGCCGCCGAACGCGGTGCGGATGGAGTCGCAGGACGACAACGACCTTGCCAAGGCGATTGCGTTTTGCCGCGGTCGCGGATGGAGCGACCTGGTGGTGGTTGGCGCGACCGGTCAGCGTGAGGATCACACAATCGGCAATGTCTTCCGCGCGCTGGAGGCGCAGGTGAAGGTGGTGACCGACTTTGGCGTGTTTCATCCGGTCCATGGCCGTGCGCGGCTTCGGGCGTGGAAGGGCGCAGGGGTGTCGGTGTTCACGGCGGATCCGAAGGCGAGGATGGCGTCGAAGGGCCTGGTCTGGCCGCTGGACGGGGTGAAGTTCGCGAATCCGTACTGCGCCACCCTCAACCGAGCCGCAGCCGTGACGATCGAAGTCGAGTCCTCCGCTCCCGCATTCGTCTACATTGAGTCAAGATAATGAGTTTTTTAACACAAAGAACACAAAGTACACATAGTGGGTGAAAACATGGAACCTGACATAAAACTCATCTGCGATACAATAAGGCAGACAGCATATGATGTGCATGTGCGTTTCATGCCAGGATATCTTGAAAAGGTCTACGAGAACGCTCTATCGCATCGTTTGTCTAAATTGGGCTTGTCAGTAAGGCAGCAGGCTCCGATTGTCGTGCGTGACGAAGACGATTTTGTGGTTGGAGAATATTGTGCGGATTTGCTGGTGGAGGATTGTGTTATCGTCGAGCTGAAGGCTGTTTCAGCCATAGCGCCGATACATGAAATGCAGTTGGTTAATTATCTGCGTGCTACAGGTCTGCGCCACGGCATGCTAATAAACTTTGGGTCGGAGAAGTTCCAGTGCATAAAGAGGGTGGTATGATTTTTTTCTCAACACAAAGAACACAAAGGGCACAAAGGAGGGCCTACAAGCTCTCTGCGTTCTCTGTGTTCTTTGTGTTAAAAGAGGGACGAGGCGATGAAGGTTTCTAACACAAAGATCACAAAGGGCACAAAGGAGGGGCTACAAGCTCTCTGCGTTCTCTGTGTTCTTTGTGTTAAAAGAGGGACGAGGCGATGAAGGTTTCTAACACAAAGATCACAAAGGGCACAAAGGAGGGCCTACAAGCTCTCTGCGTTCTCTGTGTTCTTTGTGTTAAAATTCTCACATAGGAAGAAATGAAGTCGATTAATCATCTTACTGCGGTGGTGACGGGAGGGACGACGCGGATCGGTCTTGCGGTCTCCGAGCGCCTGCGTGCCGGAGGCTGGCGGGTGCTGACGAGCTCCCACCGCGCCGATGCCGGTGCGGACATCGTCGCCGATCTCGCCGAGACGACTGGTGCGGCGCGGCTTTACGCCGAGGCGCTGCGGCTCCTTGGCGGCCAGCCGCCTGACCTCGTCGTCAACAACGCCGGGCTTTTTGCGCAGGATCCTGTCGACGCGGCGACCGCCGCGCGGATCGAGGCCGTCAACTACACTGCCGCGGAGAAGCTAACAATCCTCGCGGCCGGGCGCGAATCCGGTCGCGGCGCGGTGGTGAACATCCTCGACTCTCGCGCACTCGCTGGCGAAGGCGGTGGCGCCTACCTTGAGTCAAAGCGCAAGCTCGTCGAGTTCACTCACCGTGCCGCGGCACTTTTCGCGGACACGCTGCGCGTCAACGGTGTCGCACCGGGCCCGGTGCTAGCGCCGGTCGGCTTCCGCGAGAAGGCAGGTTTTACGCCGCTTGGGCGGCCAACGCCGGAGGCGGTGGCTGAGTCCGTTGCCTTTCTCGCTGAAGCGGAGCACACCACCGGCTGCATCATCCCTGTCGACGGCGGCGAAATGGCCGTGTCGGCGCCCATGAGGTTCTAATGACAATCTGGATCGAGACTCCGTTCGACAACCTGCCGGCCGAGGGCTACCGCCGGATGCGCTACTCGCTCATGCAGGCGGCGTTCATTGCCGCCGGGCACCGCGCGGTCGTCTTCGCCTCGGACTTCAACCACGGCACCAAGGCGCCGCGGCAGATCGCGGAGATGCCGCCGAACGTGGTGCTGGTGCCGACCATCCCCTATTCCGCCAACGTTTCGCTGCGCCGCGCCTTCAGCCACCTCGTCTACGCGCGGCGCTTCGAGCGCCAGGCGCGGCGGATGGCCGACGCCGGCGAAGTGCCGCGTCCGGACGTCGTCGTCGCCGCCGCGCCCACGCTTTCAGCCGCGACTGCCGCGATGCGGCTTGCGCGGCGGTACGGCGCGAAGTTCGTCCTCGACGTGCAGGACGCGTGGCCAGAGACATTTTTCCGCCTGCTGCCGAAGTGGCTTCGCTGGGCGGCGTTCGCGCCGCTCTTGCCGATGCGCATTGCCGCGCGCCGGCTCTACTGCCGCGCCGACCTGGTGACCGGAGTGTCGGCGCGCTACCGCGAGCTGACCGGAAGGGAGGATTTCTTCCTCGCGCCGCTGGGCATCGACGCGCCGGCGTCAATGCCGCCGCGCGCCGCACGGGCGGACGGGACGATGCGTCTCGTCTACGCCGGTAACCTCGGTTCGGGCTACGGACTCGAGACGGTGGTCGAGGCGGTGGCGCGCGACAAGTCGCTGACGCTCGACGTTGCCGGCGCGGGCGGCAAGGAGGCGGCGCTCAAGTCGCTCGCAGCCGCGCGCGGCGCGGCGGACCGGGTGGTGTTCCACGGGTATCTCGGCGAAGCGGAGCTGAATGCGCTGCTCGCGCAGTGCGACGTCGGCGTTATCCCGATGCGCGACGACAGCTGGGTGGGACTGCCCAACAAGCTCTTCGACTATCTCGCGGCGGGGCTGCGAGTGGTTAGCTCGCTTGACGGCGAGTGCGGCGAGCTGCTGCGACGCGAGCGGCTCGGGGCGGTGTACGACTTCGCCTCGCCCGACTCGCTCCTCGCCGCGCTCGGCTCGCTGCGGGATTCCGCCGTGGCGGCATCGCTCCCGGTCTGTCTCCGGGCTGACTCGATCTATCCCGAGTATGTTCGCAGGGTAGTGCAACTTAAGCAAGAGGAATGCAATGGCAAATGACATAATCGGCAGAAGGGGTTTCCTGGTCGGTGTGTGGCTTGCGGCGTCTGCGGTTGCCGCGACTGGCGAGATCTCAGACGCCGAGCGCCACCATTCGACGGAGATGAACTCGGCGGCGTACGCCGCGGACCGGAAGACCGACGGCGGAGTGAAGGTGCTGTTCATCGGCAACTCCATCACGCTGCACGGACCGAACGCGGCGATCGGCTGGACCAACAGCTGGGGCATGGCCGCGAGCGCGGCGGAGAAGGACTTTGTCCACATCGTCACGCGCGAGGTCGAGCGGCGCCTCGGCCGCCGAGCCGACCTCGTGGTGCGCAACTACGCCAACTTCGAGCGCGACTTCAGCAGCTGGGACTGGTCGAAGACCGCGGAGCTCGCCAAGGAGGACCCCGACGTGCTCGTCGTCGCGCTCGGCGAGAACGTGCGGTCGCTGAAGAACGAGTCGGACCGCCTCGCGTGGCGCGACACGTTCAAGCGGCTCCTCGGCGCGTTCCTCGACGGACGGAACACCAAGCCGCTCGCCGTCGTGCGCGGCAGCTTCTGGCCGGATGCGGCCAAGGACTGGGCGATGGCGTACGCCGCGAGCGACTATGCGATCCCGTTCGTGAAGACCGACGTCTACACGCAGCCGGGGATGGACGCGAGCGACGCCGGCTTCTCCCATCCTGGCGTCAAGGCGCATCCCGGCGACCGCGGCATGGCGGAGATCGCCGCGCGCATCGTTGAGGGGCTGTTCCCGGAGAGGTCGGGCTACGAGGCGTGGGTGGACGGCCGGCCGGTGAAGGTACACGCGATCCAGGTCTCGGCGATGGAGTACAACCGGCTCTTCACCGGCTTCCAGCGCCCCGTCGACCAGACCGAGCGCGCCGGTTTCGCCGCGGTCGAGGCGAAGGGCGCGACGTCCTGGCGGGTGAAGTGCGACCGCGCCTTCAGGAAGGCGGTGGTACGTCCGCTCTCCGCCGGCGTGAAGCCGGCCGTGAAGGACGGCGCGGTGGAATTCACGCTGCCGAAGTGCGGCCACTACGTGCTCGAGCTCGACGACTACCACCGTCCGCTCGAGATCTTCGTCGAGCCCGAGAACGACTTCGCCGAGTACCGCCGGACGGCGACGGTGACCTTCGGGCCGGGCGTCCACCTGACGCGCGGCGTCAATCTCAAGAGCCACGACCGCGTCTACATCGACAAAGACGCGGTGGTGTACGGCGGCTTCGCGATGGACGGCGTCGAGGACGTCCAGATCCGCGGCTACGGAATCATCTGCGGCACGACCTGCCGGCGCGTGAAGGCCTACTACAACCGCAATCCGGACGACAAGGCGGGGGAGGGGGACATGGTGATGCGGCAGCTCACTCCGATCCGCGCGCGCCGCTCGAAGCGGATAGTCGTCGAGGGGCCGGTGGTCGTGGACTCGTGCGAGTGGTGCGTGGCGACGTTCGGCTGCGAGGACGTTGACGTCTCGCACCTGAAGATCACCGGCGCGTGGCGCTACAACACGGACGGCATCGACTTCTGCAACACGCGCAACGTGCGCCTCGCCGACAGCTACATCCACTCGTTCGACGACTCGGTGGTGCTGAAGGGGATCCTGCCTGACAGCGCGCGTCCAGTGGAGAACGTGAAGGTGGAGCGGTGCGTGTGCTGGTGCGGCTGGGGGCGGACGCTCGAGAACGGGCTCGAGACCTGGGCGAGCGCGTGGCGCAACATAGTCTTCGAGGACTGCGACCTCATCCACAACTCGTCGGCCGCGCTGAGCGTGCACCTCGGCGGGCCGTGCGCGGTCGACGATGTGACGTTCAGGAACATCCGCATCGAGTACGACGCGTCCAGGAGCGAGCCCGAGTATCAGCGTGGGCGCGACGACGTCTACGCCAAGGCGGCGAAGCGGCCGGCCGTCGACTGCTGGTTTGCCGCGCTCAACGCCAAGATGTACGCGTCGGGGTCGATGTACAAGAACAAGGACGTCTCGCCCAACGAACCGTTCGGCAGCTTCCGCCGGTGCCTCCTCGAGGACATCGACATCCTGGTCGAGGACGGCGTGCCGCTTCCGAAGGCGGGCGTCTCGTTCCAGCCTGGTACTAAGCCAGGCGAGATCGAGCTGCGCAACGTGCGCATGAACGGCAAGCCGGTCCCGCGGCTGTAGCGCGGCTGACAGTGCCCTGAACCCCAATTCTCCTGCGTTTGGCGCGCAGGAGAATTTTTTTTTATTTTTTTTCAATACCCCCTTGACGGCGTGGTGTCAAATAGTGTATAATTGTGTCACGAAATGTCAAAGAAGGTTGTTCAGAGTGTTGCGGAGGCAACGTCGAGCGGGTCGAACGCGCTGATGGGCGAGTTCGAGCACTCGCTTGATCCCAAGAAGCGCCTCACCATTCCGCGCGAATGGCGACAGGCGATGGGGGATCCCGACTTTGTCTACGTGATGCGCGACCGAAACGGTAAGTGCCTCGACCTCCTGCCCAAGGCGGAGATGGAGTCGCTCCTGGCGAAGCTGCGCGAGAAGGCGCTCTTTGATCCGGCGCTGACGAAGGCGGCTATGCTCATCGGCGCGAACTCGGAACAGCTCATGCTTGACGTTCAAGGCCGAATCCGCATCAGCGACAAGCTCCTTCAGTTTGCGAACTTGACGACGACGGTCGTGATGGCGGGTTCGGTTCGTATGGCCAAGCTCTGGGATCCAAAGGCGTATGCCGTGGAGTCCGGCGGCGACCTGGCCGACTTCAACGCGGCGCTCGACATGCTGGAGGCGTGATGACGGAAAGCTCGACATCGACTCTGCATGTACCGGTCCTCCTTCGGGAGGCCGTCGACGCGCTCGCGGTGAAGCCCGGCGGCAGGTATGTCGACGGCACCCTCGGCCGCGCCGGCCACACGCGCGAGATCATCGCGCGCGGCGGCAGCGTGCTGGGCATCGACCGCGACGCCCAGGCGATCGACGAGGCCGTGGGGACGGAGGGACTTGTCGCGGTGCGCGGAAGGCACGGCGACATCAAGGAGATTGCTGATGAAAACGGATGGAATGAAGTTGACGGGGTTCTGCTGGACCTGGGCGTGTCGTCTCCTCAGCTGGATGACGCCGGGCGCGGGTTCAGCTTTCTGCGCGAGGGATCCCTTGACATGCGCATGGATCGGTCGGATGCGCTGACCGCGGCGGACATCGTCAATTCCGAAGGCGAGGATGGCCTCGCCGCCATCTTCCGCGACCTTGGCGAGGAGCCGAACGCGCGGCGGATCGCGCGGGCGATCGTCAGGCGGCGCGAGTCGAGGGGGCGGATCGAGACCACCACCGAGCTTGCCGACGTCGTCGCCGGCGCCGTCGGGCGCAAGGGTCCGAGGCATCCGGCGACGCGGGTCTTCCAGGCGCTGAGGATGGCGGTCAACGACGAGCTCGGCGAGCTCGACCGCGCGCTCGAGGGTGGGCTGGCGATCCTGCGCCCAGGCGGCAGGTTTGCGGTGATTACCTTCGAGAGCCTGAGCGACCGGAAGGTCAAGCGGTTTTTCTCCTCCCATGTCGGCAGGATGCGTTCGCTCCAGGCCGGCGGCGAGGAGTGGTGCGGCGAAGAGCCGCGCGCGAGGATGGTGACGCGCCGGGCGGTGACGCCCGGCGAAGCGGAAATGGCGGCAAACCCACGTTCGCGGAGCGCGAAGCTCCGCGCAATAGAAAGGACATAGCGGCATGGCGAAGAACAGGCGTATCCCCAAGCGGAAGTCGGTGGTGGTGACGAACACTATGCACGTCGGCGCTGTGCTCGGCATGCTGTTCGTCATGGTCATCCTCAACCTGCTTGCCTCGTCGAGCTGCCAGCAGCTCATGAAGGCGATCGGCGAGGACGAGCGCGAGCTCGCCAGGCTCGAGGACGCGCGCATGCGCGAGGCGTCCCGCTGGGAGGAGATGAAGACGCCGGAGAAGCTCGACAAGGCGCTTGTCTGCAACGGGATGACGATGCGTCCGCCGCGTCCAGAGCAGACCGTGCACATGAAGGCCGACGGCGAGCCCTATCCCGGGCAGGTGTCGGTGGCCAAGGCCGGCCAGCGCAGGCTGAACGTCGCGAGCGTCTCGGCCGCCGCGGGCGGTGTCCGCGCCGTGTCATCGCGCGCGACCGTCCGCCGCTGACGCTTCGATGGCGATGCGCGGCGAGACTTGGAGGTTCTGGACGCCGGTTCTGCTGCTGCTGGCGATGGCGGCCTACGCCGGCCAGAAGCTCGTCCGCTCCCACGTCGACCCCAAGGTCACCGCGCCTACCTACGACTTCGAGCGCGAGCAGCCCGCCCGCCGAGGCACCATCTACTCGGCCTACGGCGAGAGGTACCCGCTCGTCAAGAGCGTCCCGTTCTGGGAATATGCGCTCGACCCGCTTGCGCTCACCAACGCCGTCGTCAGGCGCCGCGGCGAGCCGCGGCGCACCAAGTACGCCATCGTCAGGACGATCGCGGACGCGCTGGGGGCGGACTACAAGAAGCTGAAGCGGATGGTCGACGCGCCGCCGCACAGCGGATGGCGCAACCAGCCGCTCGGGCTTTCGTCCGACCCCGAGGTCCACCGCATCCTCGCCGACTCGACCCTTGTCGCCGGCGTGGCGATCCACGACCGCCAGGTGCGCCAGTACCTGCACGGCCGGCGCCTCTCGCACGTGCTCGGCTCGGTCAACGCCGACCATGTCGGCTCCGCCGGCATCGAACAGCGCTTCAACCGCGAGCTTTCCGGCACGCCGGGGATGATCCGCGGACGGAAGGACGCACGCGGGTTCGAGATCTACGACAAGCGCACGATCTCGATCGACCCGGTGCCGGGGGCCGACGTCTACCTCACCATCGACCACAACATCCAGTTCGAGGCCGAGAGCGCGCTCAAGTGGGGACTGTCTGAATACGGGGCCGGCACCGGCTGGTGCATCGTGATGGACGCGAAGACCGCGGCGGTACTGGCGATGGCATCGCTGCCCGACTTCGATCCGCTCCTCTACGGCCGCACCACCGAAGACCAGCAGCTCAACCGCGCCATTGCGTTCAACTACGAGCCGGGATCGGTGATGAAGGTCATCACCGCCGCGACCGCCATCGACGCGTTCCCGCGCAAGTACGGGCCCAACACGGTCTACCGCACCAACCGCGACGACCCCGACTACTACCGGCTCCCCGGCGACGCCGGCCACGTCTGGCCGGCGACGATGACGCTCAAGGACGCGATCGTCAAGTCCTCGAACATCGTCATCGGCAAGCTCGCCTATGACCTCGGCCCCGTGGTTCTGCACGAGGGGATGAAGAAGTTCGGCTTCGGCGAGAAGACAGGCATCGAGCTTCCGGGCGAGCAGTACGGCATCCTGCCCAATCCGCACAAGCGGATGTGGGACAAGGCCTCGCAGTCGCGCGCCGGCATCGGCCAGTTCGTGGCGGTCACGGCGGTCCAGCTCGCCTCCGCCTACCAGGCGATTGCGAACGACGGAGTGAGGATGCGCCCGCACGTCGTCGAGAAGGTGGTCGCCGTCGACGGCAGGGAACTGTATCACTGGGACGAGACGCCGGCGGGAAGGGCGATTTCGGCGGAGAGCGCCAGAACGATGCGCGAGATGATGCTTGGCGTCGCCTCGAAGGACGGCACCGCGCGCCGCGCCGCGATCCGCGGGTATTCGGTGGCGGGCAAGACCGGCACCGCCCAGAAGAGCATCCCCGGCGGCAGGGGCTACTTTCCAGGGCAATACCGCGCGACCTTCTGCGGCATTGTGCCGGCCACCGACCCGCGCATAGTGGTGCTGGTGACGCTCGACTTCGACCACAACACCAAGTTCCACCAGGGCGGCAACTCCTCCGGCCCCGTCTTCAAGCGCATCGCGCTGGCGGCGCTCCGATACCTTTCCGTGTCGCCGGACCGCCCCGAGGAGCTGCAGGACTTCGAGGACGACGACGAATACGACCGCATCCTGGACGAGCGCGACGGAAAATACGCCCCCGCCGCGGACTGATTTTTGGTATAATACGCGAAATTCACGCGACTGTAGCTCAATTGGATAGAGCGTTGGCCTCCGAAGCCGAAGGTTGCTGGTTCGATCCCAGTCAGTCGCACCAGAACAATATGGTATAATACGCGGCATGGAACTTTATGAACTTGGCGTTAAGGAAGCGCAGGAGGGGATCGCGAAGGGCGAATTCTCCTGTGTCGAGCTGACGCAGGCGGTGATTGAACGCCGGAAGGAGGCCGACGGCGAGATCGGTGCGTACCTCTCCTTCGACGAGGAGCAGGCGCTCGCGCTCGCAAAGGCGAACCCGAAGTCGGTGCCGGTGGGGATCAAGGACCTCATCAACGTCTGCGGCCAGCCCTGCACCTGCGCCTCGAAGATCCTCAAGGGCTACGTCTCCCCCTACGACGCCACCGTGGTCGCGAACCTGCGCGCCAACGGCTTCATCCCCGCCGGACGGCTCAACATGGACGAATTCGCGATGGGCTCCTCGACCGAGAACTCCGGCCTGGGCGTGACCCGCAACCCGTACGACCTGGAGCGCGTGCCCGGCGGCAGCTCGGGCGGCAGCGCGGCGGCGGTCGGCGGCGACCTCTGCATCGCCGCGCTCGGCACCGATACCGGCGGGTCGATCCGCCAGCCCGCGAGCTTCTGCAACTGCGTCGGCGTGAAGCCGAGCTATGGCCGCGTGAGCCGCTACGGCGTCACCGCGTTCGCGAGCTCGCTCGACCAGGTGGGGCCCATGACCAAGTGCGTCGACGACGCGGCGATCCTGCTTCGGGCGCTCGCCGGCCGCGACGAGCACGACGGCACCTCGGCGCCGGACCCGGTGCCGGACTACCTCAAGGCTATCGAGGGCGCGTCGATGAAGGGAGTCAGGCTCGGGCTCCCGAAGGAGTACTTCGAGGTATCGGGGCTCGACCCCGAGGTCAAGCGGATAACCGACGCGGCAATCCGCGACTGCGAGGCGGCAGGCGCGGAGCTGGTGGAGATCTCGCTTCCGCACACCGAGTATGCGATGGCGGTCTACTACATCATCGCCCCGGCGGAGGCGTCCGCCAACCTGGCGCGGTTCGACGGCGTCCGCTACGGCCACCGCAGCGCCGAGGCGAAGGACGTCTACTCGCTCTACGTGAAGAGCCGCGCCGAGGGGTTCGGCCCGGAGGTGAAGCGGCGCATCATCATGGGCACCTACGTGCTCTCGTCGGGCTACTACGACGCCTACTACGGCAAGGCCCAGAAGGTGCGCACGCTGATCCGCCGCGACTTCGACGAGGCGTTCGCCAAGGTTGACGCGATCATCTCGCCCTGCGCGCCGACGCCGGCGTTCAAGTTCGGTGCGAACCAGGACCCGCTCACGATGTACCTGAACGACCTCTACACCATTCCGTCCGCGCTCGCCGGGGTGTGCGCCTCGTCGGTTCCGGCCGGCTTCACCGCGGCGGATTCGCTGCCGGTGGGGGTGCAGTTCATCTGCGGCGGCTTCCAGGAGGAGAAGCTGCTGAAGGTGTCGAAGGCGTTCGAGCAGATGCGCCCGAGGAAGACGCTCGCCGATTTCCGCAAAGCTAAGTAGGAGGACAGCAAAATGAAGAAGGCTACGATGGAAACGTCAATGGGGACGATATCCCTGGAGCTTGACGACAACCTGGCCCCGGCTACGGTCGAGAACTTCGTGAAGTACGCGGCCGACGGCTTCTACGACGGCACGATCTTCCACCGCGTGATCGACGGGTTCATGATCCAGGGCGGCGGCTTCACCCGCGACATGAACCAGAAGGACACGCGCGGGCCGATCCGCATCGAGTCGATGAACGGGCTCAAGAACCTCCGCGGCACGATTGCGATGGCGAGGACGATGGTGCCCGACTCGGCGACGAGCCAGTTCTTCATCAACCTCGTCGACAACGGCTTTCTGGACTTCACCGCGCCCACCCAGAGCGGCTACGGCTACGCCGTCTTCGGCAAGGTGACGGACGGCATGGAGGTGGTCGACCGCATCGCCAAGGTGCGCACCGGCTTCTCCGGTCCCCACCAGAACGTGCCCGAGGAGCCGGTGGTGATCAGGAAGGTTACCGTGGCCTGACCCTTGATTTCCGCCGCGAAAAATCATATAATACCACATATAAAACACCCCAAGGAGATTCAAGTGATGAAGAAGCTTCTTTCCATCGCGCTTGTCGCGGCCGTTTCGATGTCCGTCTTCGCCGCCGAAGGCGACGGCGACGCCGCCAAGAAGACCCAGTCCCCCGAGCCTGCGCGCGCCCAGGCCGAGGAGCGCTACGACAGCCCGACTTGGCCTGCGTTCCTCGCCATCTGGCAGGTTCCGCACGCGCCAGACGTGGTTGGGCTCCGGCTTACGATTCCCTACTCGACGGTGCAGGAGAACGTGACCGGCTTCGACCTTGGCCTCTGGGGTCGCTGCCTCTACTTCGAGGGCCTGCAGGTCAACCTGCTCCGCAACGAGGTGGTGGACGACGGCGCCGGCATCCAGATCGGCATCTACAACTCGATTGGCCACGGCGACATGCTCGGGGTGCAGGTCGGCCTCTGGAACGAGGCGCTCTGCCTTCGCGGCGTGCAGGTCGGCCTCGTCAACATCGCCGGCGACGACGCCGACGGCATCCAGTTCGGCCTCGTCAACCGCGCGGAGTCGCTTCATGGCTACCAGATCGGTCTCGTCAACGTGATCCGCTCCGCCGAAATCCAGTTCTTCCCGATAATCAACATTGGTTTCTGATCAACACTGAGACATGAACATTCGTGCATTCGCGGCCGTGAGGCCGAACAAGGAGGACGCGGCCATGGTCGCGTCCGTTCCCTATGATGTGGTCGACACGGCCGAGGCGAAGGCGCTCGCAGAAGGCAACCCGAAGAGCTTCCTCCACGTGTCGCGCCCCGAGATCGACCTCGCGCCCGGCACTGACCCGTCCTCGCCCGAGGCGTATGCGCAGGCGCGCCGCGCGCTTGACGCGCTGATTGACGGCGGCACGCTGGTGCGCGACCCCGAGCCCAAGTTCTATGCCTACCGCCAGACGATGGGCTCGCATTCGCAGACGGGCATCGTGGCGACGTTCGACACCAAGGACTACCTCGCCGGCGTCCTCAAGCAGCACGAGAAGACGCGCAAGGACAAGGAGGACGACCGCACCCGCCACATCGAGACGCTATCTGCCCACACCGGCCCGGCGTTCCTCACCTACCGCGACGACAAGGCGATCGACCTCATCGTCGAGGAGGCGTGCCGCCGCGAGCCGCTCTACGACTTCACCGCGCCCGACGGCATCGGCCACACGGTCTGGGAGATCGCCGCGGCGTCGTCCTGCGCCGCCGACGAGCTCGTCGAGCGCTTCGCGCAGATCCCCGTCGCCTACATCGCCGACGGCCACCACCGCAGCGCCGCGGCCTCGCGCTACGCGAAGGAGCGCAACTTCGAGGGCGAGAGCCGCTGGTTCCTCGCCGTCGCGTTCCCGGCGAGCCAGCTCAAGATCCTCGCCTACAACCGCCTGGTAGCGGACCTGAACGGGCTTTCCGACTACGAGTTCCTCTCGCGCATCTCGCAGGACTTCACGATCGGCAGCCGCGGCGAGCGCAACTGCCGCATGTACTTCCGCGGCAAGTGGATGGACCTTTCGTGGGATTCCCCCCGCGGCGTCGGCGCGGCGGAGGCGCTCGACGTCTCCTACCTGCAGTCGAAGCTGCTCGCGCCCATCCTGGGCATTGGCGACCCGCGCACCGACAAGCGCATCTCCTTCATGGGCGGAATCCGCGGCGACGCGGAGCTGGCCGCCAAGGTCGACTCCGGCGAAAACGCCGTCGCGTTCGCGATGGAGCCGGTGACGGTCGAGGAGATGATGGCCATCGCCGACGCCGGCGCAATCATGCCGCCAAAGTCGACCTGGTTCGAGCCGAAGCTTCGCTCGGGGCTGTTCGTCCACGCCGTCTGAGGCCGCGGGGCGATGAACCTCGGCGCGTATTACCGGTTGATCTGGCGGAAGATGGTCCGCGACCCTCTTCCGCCGGAGGACGTTGCCGCCGGCTGGGCGCTGGGGATGTTCGTCGGCTGCTCGGTGCCGTTCGGACTGCAGCTCATCGTGTCGGTGCCGCTTTCGATGATGATGCGCGTCTCCAAGATCGGCGCGACGCTCGGCACCTTCATCACCAACCCACTGACCATCTGGATAATCTACCCCGCGCAGACAATGGCGATGGGCTGGCTGCTCGGCCGCGACTTCTCCTGGGACTACATCCTCAAGGCGATGCGCGGGGTGGCGAAGAACAGCGACTGGAAGACGCTCCTGAGCCTTTCGGGCGACGTGGTCGTCTGCTTCCTCCTTGGCGGGCTGGCGCTTGCGATCATCCTCACGCCGATTACGTATTTCGCCGTCAGAACCATGGTAAGAAGCCATCGAAGCAGAAGGGAACAGAAAAATGGAAATAGTCTGCCTTGACCTCGAGGGAGTGCTGGTGCCGGAAATCTGGATCGCGTTCTCGCGCGCGACCGGGATCCCCGAGTTCTCGCGCACTACTCGCGACGAGCCTGACTACGACAAGCTGATGCGCTACCGCCTCGACCTTTTGTCGAAGCACGGACTGGGGCTCCGCGAGATCCAGTCCGTAATTGCCGGCATCGACCCGTTCGAGGGTGCGCTGGAATTTCTCGACGCCCTGCGCGAGCGCACTCAGGTGGCGATCCTCTCCGACACCTTCGCCGAGTTCGCGAAGCCGCTGATGAAGAAGCTCGGCTGGCCGACGCTCCTCTGCAACACCCTCGAGGTGTCGCCAGAAGGAAAGGTGACTGGCTACAAGATGCGCTGCGCGAAGTCGAAGCTCGCTACCGTGCGCGCGTTCCAGTCCTGCGGACTCGACACCATTGCCGCGGGCGACAGCTTCAACGACCTGGAGATGATCCGCGCCTCGCGTGCCGGCTTCCTCTTCCGCTCGACCGACGCGATCAAGGCCGCCAACCCCGACCTGCCCGCGTTCGAGTCCTATTCCGAATTCCTCTCCGCCATCATTGCCGCGATTGACGCGAAGTAAAAAAAGGAAACGAATCAATGAACAAGAACATTGTCTGCATCGGGGCGGGCTACATCGGCGGACCGACCATGGCCGTCATCGCGAAGATGAACCCCGACCGCAAGGTCTACGTCTGCGACATCAACAAGAAGCGCATCGCGGCGTGGAACTCGTGGAACTACGAGCTCCCCATCTATGAGCCGGGACTGGTCGACGTGGTGAAGGAAGTGCGCGGCAAGAACCTGTTCTTTACCACCGACATCAAGTCCGCCGTCAAGAAGTGCGACATTGTCTTCGTCGGCGTCAATACCCCGACCAAGATGTTCGGGCGCGGCGCGGGCAGGGCGAGCGACCTACAGTTCTGGGAGGCGACGGCGCGCGAGATCAAGGGCTATGCCGACGGGGACAAGATCGTGGTCGAGAAGTCGACGCTTCCCGTCCGCACCGCCGCCGCGATGGAGGCGATTTTGAATGAGGGAAGAGGGAAGAGGGAAGAGGGAAGAGGTGGTGAGGGGCCGAGATTTACCGTCCTCTCGAACCCGGAGTTTCTTGCCGAGGGAACGGCGATCAAGGACTTGCTCTCCCCCGATCGCGTGCTGATCGGCGGGCCGGAGACGCCCGAGGGCAAGGCCGCGGTCGGGGAGATCTGCGACATCTACGCGGGGAAGGACGGCAAGTGGGTCGCGCGCTCGAAGATCCTCACGACCAACGTCTGGTCGGCTGAGCTCACCAAGCTCGCTGCGAACGCGATGCTTGCGCAGCGCGTGAGCTCCGTGAACGCGCTTGCCGGGCTCTGCGAGGCGACCGGCGCCGACATCGACGAGGTCGCGCGCGTGATGGGCGCGGACAGGCGAATCGGATCCAAGTTCCTCAAGGCAGGCCCCGGCTTCGGCGGCAGCTGCTTCAAGAAGGACGTCCTCAATCTCGTCTACCTCTGCGAGACCTTCGGGCTCCACACCGCGGCGGAGTACTGGTCTGGCGTCATCAAGATGAACGACCATCAGCAGGAGCGCATCGTCTCGCGGCTCTTCAAGGCGATGTTCAACACGCTTGCGAACAAGAAGATCGCCATGTTCGGCTTCGCGTTCAAGGCCGACACCGGCGACACGCGCGAGACGCCCGCCGGTTATGTCGCCAGGCTGCTCAACGAGGAGCATGTGCGGCTTGCGATCACCGACCCCAAGGCGATCGAGAACGGCAAGCGCGACCTCGCTGGGCTTGACGGCATCACGTGGGAGAAGGATCCGTACAAGGCCGCGAAGGACGCGGATGCAGTCCTGCTCATGACCGACTGGAAGGAGTATCCTGCGCTTGACTGGGGGAAGGTCTTCAAGTCGATGCGCAAGCCCGCGCTCGTCTTCGACACGCGCAACTGCCTCGACGCGGCCGCGCTCAAGCGCCTTGGCTTCCGTGTCCTCAACGTGGGCAAGTAGCCGTGGCCGGAATACCGCTAGTTGTTTTTTGCGCAGCGTACCACTAAATATGGTATAATACGTAATAAATGTACCTCAAGCAGCTAGAGATAATCGGCTTCAAGTCGTTCGCGGACAAGACGCGGCTCGACTTCGATCCCGGTTTGATCGCGATCGTCGGTCCGAACGGATGCGGAAAGTCGAATGTTTCCGACGCGATCCGCTGGGTTCTCGGCGAGCAGAAGCCGACTGCGCTGAGGTGCTCCAAGCTCGCCGACGTGGTCTTCAACGGCACCGACACGCGCAAGCCGCTCGGCGCGGCGGAAGTGTCCATCACCTTCGCCGAGTGCGAGAAGGAGCTCGGCACCGACTACCACGAGGTCACCATCACCCGCCGCGTCTACCGCGACGGCACCGGCGAGTACTACATCAACAAGCAGCCCTCGCGCCTCAAGGACGTGCAGCACCTCTTCATGGGCACTGGCATCGGCACCAGCTCCTACTCGGTGATGGCGCAGGGCCAGATCGACGCGGTGCTCTCCTCGCGTCCCGAGGACCGCCGCGCCGTGTTCGAGGAGGCGGCCGGCATCACCAAGTTCAAGGCCGACCGCAAGGAGGCGCTCCGCAAGATCGAGCAGACCGAGCAGAACCTCCTGCGCGAGCAGGACGTCCTGCGCGAGATGAAGCGCCAGATCGGCTCCCTGCAGCGCCAGGTGGGCAAGGCGAAGAAGTGCAAGGAGCTCCGGGACCGGCTGCGCGGGCTCGACATCCACCTTTCCCGCCAGCGCATTCGCTCCTACGACCAGGAGCTGGAGCAGAACGCGAGGAACCGCTCCGAGGTCGACCGCGCGATCGCCGAGGCGCAGGAGACGGTCGCCGCCGCCGAGGCAGAGGCGCAGGCCCTGCACGCGCAGATCCACGAGCTTGAGGACGGCCTCCAGGCGCTCGCGTCCGAGCAGGCGTCCGCCGAGGGCGCGTACGCCCGCGCCCGCGAGGTGATCGGCGTCAACGCCTCGCGCGTCGAGGAGTACCGCGGCTACATCGCGCGCGACGAGGGCGAGCTGAAGCTCGCCGAGGAGGCGCTTTCCGAGGCGAAGCTGCAGTCCGAGTCGCTCGCGCAGAAGCGCGCGCTGCTCGGCGACTCGCTCGCCGCGGCGCGCGACGCGCTGGCCGAGGCCGAGGAGGAGTTCTCGCGCCTGCAGGCCGAGATCGACGCGAAGAGCGCCGAGGTGGCGAAGAAGCGCCGCGAGGTGGCCGACACCACCCGCACCGGCACGCTCGTCGCCGACAGCGAGGTCAGCCGCAACGGCGCGGTGGAGACGTGGAAGGCCGGCACCACCGTCACCACGATGATGAAGCGCGAGGACCTGA
This sequence comes from uncultured bacterium, assembly GCA_902800055.1. Classification (GTDB taxonomy): domain Bacteria; phylum Verrucomicrobiota; class Kiritimatiellia; order RFP12; family UBA1067; genus UBA1067. Next base: position 14,764 of record CADCCW010000017.1, on the reverse strand, counting down.
TGGCCGTCGTCGCCGCCGCCGAGGAGGAACTCCGCGCGATGGAGCGCGGCCACATGCCGGCGTCGCAGCGGCTGACCGAGCGGCGCATCGCCCTGAGCCAGCTCGAGCAGGAGCTTTCGTTCGTCGGCCAGCAGGAGGAGGCGTCCGCGGCGCGGCGCGCCGAGATCGAGCGCGCGATCGCCGCGCGCCAGGGCCAGATCGCTGGCTACCGCGAGTCCATCGACCGTCTCACCGAGGAGTCCGGCGACCTGATGGCCGGCCTCGAGGAGCTCAAGGCCCGCGCCGGCGAGGCGCTCTCCCGCATCCAGGCCGTCCGCGACGAGCGCGCGGCGATGCTCGAGAAGATCTCCGCCGCCGACGCCAGGGTCGGCGAGCGCCGGATCGCGCTCGACCAGGCGAAGGACTTCCGCGGCAAGCTGGAGGTGCAGGCGGCCGAGGCAACGATGCGCCGCCAGAACGTCTACGAGCATCTGCAGGACGAATACGGCCTCTTCGCCGACGCGGTGATGCGCGAGCCCGACCCGGACTGGGGCGAGGCCGGCGAGCCGCCGCTTTCCGAGGTGGAGCGCACCGTCTCGCAGCTCCAAGCCGAGATCGCCGCGCTCGGTCCCGTGAACATGGTGGCGGTGGAGGAGTGCCGCGAGCTCGAGGAGCGCTACGCCCGCGAGAAGGCGCAGGAGGAGGACCTCATCGCCGCGAAGGCGCGGCTGATGGAGCTCATCGGCAGCCTCAACGACACCTCGGGCACGATGTTCCGCACGACTTTCGAGACGGCGAACCGCAACTTCCAGGCGATGTTCGCCAAGCTCTTCGGCGGCGGCGAGGCGCGGCTGGTGCTGCTGGAGAACGAGGAGGACCCGCTCGAGTGCGGCATCGACATCGTGGCGCGTCCGCCCGGGAAGCGCCCGCAGTCGGTCTCGCTCCTCTCCGGCGGCGAGCGCACGATGACGGCGGTGGCGCTGCTCTTCTCGATCTTCATGATCAAGCCCGCGCCGTTCTGCATGCTCGACGAGCTCGACGCCGCGCTCGATGACGCGAACATCGGCCGCTTCGTCTCGCAGCTGCAGGAGTTCCTCGCGCAGTCGCAGTTCCTCATCATCACCCACAACCAGCACACGATCGCCGGCTCCGACCTCGTCTACGGGGTGAGCCAGCAGGAGAAGGGCGTCTCGCGCGTCATCTCCATGAAGCTCAGCGACCTCGGCGCGAAGCCGGAGGAGAAGTAAGTCAAGTCCATGGCACAGGAAACCAACGAATACCGCGAACAGCGCCTCGCCTCGATGAAGGCGCTACGGGAGATGGGCTACGAGCCCTACGGCCGCAGGTACGACCACGTCGACCTCAGGGCCGCGCGCGAAAACTTCGAGGAGGGGAAGCCGGTGCGCGTCGCCGGCCGCCTCCTCATGATCCGCCGCATGGGCAAGATGAACTTCTGCACCATGAACGACGGCACCGGCCGCTTCCAGCTCATCTTCAAGCGCGACGAGCTCTCCGAGACCGCCTTCGCCGCGTTCAAGCTCCTCAACCTCGGCGACATCATCGGCGCCGAGGGCGTGTTCTTCACCACCCAGAAGGGCGAGAAGTCGGTGGTGGTGAAGGAGTGGACGATGCTCGCGAAGGCGCTGGAGCAGCCGCCGGAGAAGTTCCACGGCCTCGCCGACCAGGAGGAGCGCTACCGCCGCCGCTACGTGGACCTGATGACGAACGACGAGAGCCGCGAGCGGTTCTTCGTCCGCTCCCGACTGATCATGGAGATCCGCAAGTACCTCTGGGACCGCGGGTTCGTGGAGGTCGAGACGCCGATCCTCCAGGACCAGGCCGGCGGCGCGGCCGCGAAGCCGTTCTTCTCCCACTTCAACGCGCTCGACAAGGACTGCGTGATGCGCATCGCGCCGGAGCTCTACCTGAAGCGCCTCCTCGTGGGCGGCATGAACAAGGTGTTCGAGCTCGGCAAGGACTTCCGCAACGAGGGCATCGACCGCACCCACAACCCCGAGTTCACGGTGTGCGAGATCTACGAGGCGTACGGCGACCGCACCTCGATGGAGGCGATCATGGAGGGACTCCTCCCGCACCTCTGCGACAAGGTGATCGGCACGCGCAAGGTGGAGTACGGCGAGGAGAAGACGGTGATCGACTTCAACCCGCCCTACCGTCGCGTCGCGTACAAGGACCTCGTCAAGGAGCTGATGGGCGACGACTGGTTCGAGCTCGACTTCGCCGCCCAGCTCGCGAAGGCCAAGGCGAAGGGTGCGGAGACGGGCACCAACCTGGAGCTTGACGGAATTACTCGCGAGCTCGAGCTCACCCACGAGGTCTACGACAAGCTCATCGAGAAGAAGCTGATGCAGCCGACTTTCGTGACCAGGATCCCGCACGAGTTCGTCCCGCTCGCCAAGGCGTGCAAGGACGACCCCAGCCTCGTGGACGTCTTCGAGTTCGTCGTCGCCGGCCGCGAGCTCTGCCCCGGCTACACCGAGCAGAACGACCCCGTCGAGCAGCGCAAGGCGCTCGAGAACCAGGCCGGCGAGGACACCGAGAAGATCGACGAGGACTTCATCTCGGCCCTCGAGTGCGGCATGCCGCCGACCGGCGGCCTCGGCTTCGGCGTCGACCGCCTCGTCATGTTCCTCACCGGCACCGACTCGATCCGCGACGTGGTGCTTTTCCCGCAGCTCAAGAAGGCATAGCAATTGGAGCGAAACACATGAACCTTTCCGGCACCATCACGGCACTAGTGACCCCGTTCGCGCGCGACGGGTCGGTCGACTACGGCGCGCTCAAGGCGCTCGTCGACGAGCAGACCGCCGCGGGCGTCGAGGGCATCTGCTCGGTGGGGACGAGCGGCGAGTCGCCCACGCTCACCCACGAGGAACACCACCGCGTGATCGAGAAGACGATCGAGTTCGCCGCGGGCAAGTGCACCGTCGTCGCCGGCACCGGCGCGAACTCCACCGCCGAGGCGCTTTCCCTGACCCGCGCGGCCATCGCCTGCGGCGGTGCCGACGCTTGCCTCCAGGTCACTCCCTACTACAACAAGCCCAATCCCGAGGGACTCTACCGCCACTTCATGTCCGTCGCTGACATGGGGCTGCCGGTGATCCTCTACAACGTGCCGGGCAGGACAGGCCGCGAGATCCCGCTTTCCGTCGTGAAGCGCCTCGCCGCGCACCCGAACGTCGTCGCCATCAAGGAGGCGGCCGGTTCGGTCGACCGCGTGAGCGCCGTGCGCGATGCCGCGCCTGGCCTCACGGTCCTCTCCGGCGACGACTCGCTCGCCCTGCCGATGATTGCCGTCGGCGCCGCGGGCGTCATCTCGGTGGCCTCCAACGTCGTCCCGCGCGAGATGGGCGACATGGTGCGGCTCGCGCTCGCCGGCGACTTCGTCCGCGCCCGCGCGCTCCACGAGAAGTACTACCGGCTCTTCCGCGACCTCTTCATCGACGTCAACCCGGTGATGGTGAAGGAGGCGCTCGCCGCGATGGGCAAGTGCGAGCGGGTGTTCCGCCTGCCGCTCTGCGAGACCGACGACGCGAAGCTCGCGCAGCTGAAGGGGACGATGGAGGAGCTGGGGCTGCTGGGCTGAACGTTCCGGCGGCAAGACGCATTTAAGACAATGGAATACTTCAAAAACAGGAAGGAGAGACCATGATAGGATACCTGATGGACGGCGGCTGGATGATGATTCCGCTGCTTATCTGCTCGATTGCGATGGTCGCGGCGATCATCGACCGCGCGCGCGCGTTCCGCTGCGCCGCGAAGATCGACCCCGACAAGATGCGCGCCGAGGTCTGCGAGGCGGTGGCCGCCGGCGACGTCGACCGCGCGGTGCAGGTCTGCGAGGCCGGCGAGGGACCGGTCGCGGCCGTGCTGCTGACGGGGCTGCGGCGCCTCGTCGACATGCGCGAGAAGGGCAGGAGCGAGGCGGAGATCGGCGCCGGCGTCACCAAGGCGATGGAGGACTACGCCCCCCGCTCGATGAACGGCCTCGAGAAGCGCCTCGGGCTCCTGGTGCTCGTCGCGTCCATCTCGCCGCTCATCGGCATGTGCGGCACGGTGACCGGCATGATCAACTCCTTCTCGGTGATGGCCGAGGCCGCCGGGCTCGACCCGGGCGCGGTCGCGGGCGGCATCTCCGAGGCGCTCATCACCACCGCCGCCGGCCTCATCATCGCGATCCCCGGCGTCGTCGCCTACAACATGTTCCAGAAGCGCGTCGAGGAGTGGAACATGCGGCTCGAGGGCGCGATCGCGGAGTTTGGCCAGGCGGTCGGCGCCTGACCGAATTGAAACGGGACTGCGGCGGAAGTGAAGCGGATCGGACCAAAGCGGCAGGGAGACGTCAGCCCGGACCTGACGTCGTTCTCCGACATTGCCAACCTGCTCATAATCTTCTTCATCCTCACCACTTCGCTGGTGAGGCCGTTCGGGCGCATGATGGACATGCCCTCGAGCGCCAAGCCGCCGACAGAGCAGAAGCAGTCCGACACGCCCACGGTGCGCCTGACCACCGACCGCATCGTCTTCTCCACCGGCGAGAAGAACGAGAAGGAGGTCACGATGAACGAGCTCAGGGCCGAGCTCTGGCGGCGGAACTTCCCGGCCCAGAAGCCGGACAAGCGGGCGGTGGTGGTGGAGACCGCGCCCGAGGTGAAGTACGAGCGCTACTACCAGGTGGCGACGGCGATCGCCGCCGCCGGCGGGGTGGTGGCGGTGATGGAGGAGTGACGTGGCGATAAGGAGGAGAAAGAAGCCGAGCCTGGTGCTGCCGCTCTCGTCGATGGGCGACATCGCGTTCCTGCTCATCATCTTCTTCATGCTCGCGTCGAACTTCATGAAGACCGGCAACGTCGAGCTCGAGAAGCCGGACGCGCCTTCGCTCGAGCAGCAGGAGCCGCCGAAGTGCTCGGTGCTCCTCGACAAGGACGGCCAGATCTGGTTCGAGGGAACCCAGGTCTCCAAGGGCGAGGTAACCAGCGCGCTCAAGGAGCTGGCCGAGAAGGACCACGAATACACCGTCCACGTGGCGATCCACAAGGACCTGACCAAAAGGGATTTCATGCCCCTGATCGAGGCGATCAGCGAATCGGGGGCGAAGATGATACTCACCGGCGAACCGGAGGAATAGAAACATGAAAAAACCAGACATGCTGCTGACCGACATCGAGCGCTCTATCTTCGCGAAGGCGCTGGTGATCTCCATCATCGCGCACGCGGCGCTGCTGGGCGGGACGTCGTTCTCGCTCTTCGCCGACTGGGGCAAGTACGGCGTCCACTCGCCGTCCTACATCAACGCCCAGAAGTCGAAGGAGAACAAGGAGGCCGAGGCCGAGCGCCGCAAGGCCGCGGCGGAGGAGAAGGCCGCCGAGGAGGCGAAGAAGGCCGAGGCCGAGAAGGCCGCCGCGCCCGCCAAGGACGCCGCCAAGGACGCCAAGGCCGCCGCGCCAGCCGCCACGAACGCAGCGAACGCCGCGACGCCAGCCACCGCCGCGACGCCTGCCGCGGAAGACGGCAAGGTGACGCCGCCCGAGGTGGAGCCGCTGCCGCCGAAGAAGGAGTTCCAGCTCGGCGACGACCTGTCGCTAGACTAAGGGGAATCAAGTCCGGACCGTCAACGCGATGGAATTCGTCGAGAGAGCGCTTGGGTTCGTCGAGGCCTGCCACCGGCGGCTGTCGTCCTTCTGCCTGAAGGTCGTTGGCGCGCTGTGGGCGTGGCAGGGCCGCCGCTCGCTCTCCTTCCGCCTTGCGGTTGGGTTCTTCCCGCTCGTCCTCGTCGCCGTCTGGTGCGCGTACCTCGTCTCCGGCGGCTACGTGGCCTCGAAGGAGTTCGACGAGTCGCTCGTCCGCTACCTCGAGCGCGCCGGCCACCTCGCCGCCGGCGCCCGCCTCGCCTGGGCGCTCCTCGCCGCCGCGGCGCTTTCGCTGGCGGCGATGGTGTCCGCGCTGGCGAAGAAGCGGTTTTCCTTCCGTTTGATGCAGGCGGCGTGGGCCGCCTTCGCCGTGACCGCCGCGCTCGCGCTCGTCTGGCTGATGCGCGTCGGCTCCATCTTCGTCGCCTGCGACCACAAGGCGTTCGACTCGGGGATGCGCAACGAGCTCTGGACCGGGCTCCTCTTCTGGGGATTCGTCGCCGCGCTCTGGGCGCTCGCGCTCCTCGTCGCGCTGCTCATGAAGGGCGTCCGCCGCGCCTACGGCTTCGGCGACGAGCCGCTCACGCGCGATGCCGGCGAGCGTGTCGTCGCCGCGGCCAAGACCACCGTCGGCGACCGCCGCTGGAAGAGCTCGCTCTACTACGCCTTCACCATCTTCTTCCTCGTGATCTTCGGGCCCTACCTCGTCTTCATGTGGGGCTGGGAGGAGCCGTACGGCCTTCCCAAGGGCGGCGGCGAGCAGGTCTTCGAGCAGGTCAAGGTGAAGAAGATCAAGCGCAAGAAGCCGAAGAAGCTCACCGTCAACCCGTGGAGCCCCTATATCCTCGAGCGCATGGACATCGACGACGTCGTCACCCTCAAGGAGCTCGAGGAGGAGACGAAGGACACGTATGCAGCCCAGAACTCGTCCCAGAAGGGCGGCAAGGGCAAGGGCACCGGCGGCTGGCCCAAGGGCATGGAAGGCTCGGCGGTCAGGTTCATCCGCCTGAAGTACAACGGCGGCGACTGGGACCAGGACATGGGCAAGGGCGCCGACTACAACCTGCTCCTCAAGTTCCACGAGTGGACCGGCATGAAGATCGCCAAAGAGACCGAGTTCCGCGAGATCGAGCGGCTCAAGTTCTTCCCCAAGAAGCGCTCGCCGCCGTTCGTCTTCATGACCGGCATGCGCGGCATCTCGCTCTCCGACCGCGAGGTGCGCATCCTCAGGGACTACTGCCTCAAGGAAGGCGGCATGCTCTTCATCGACAACGGCGGCGGCCACTTCGACGGCGCCGTCAAGTCGATGCTCCGCCGCGTCTTCCCAGGGCGTCCGCTCGTGGACATCCCCAACGACGACACGATCTACCAGCGTCCCTACGTCTTCCCGGACGGCGCGCCGCCGTTCTGGCATCACGCCGGCTATCGCGCCATGGGCGTGCGCGACGAAGGGCGCTGGGTGGTCTTCTACCACCCCGGCGACATCAACGACGCCTGGCGCGACGACCACTCCGGCGCCTCGCCCGAGGTGGCCGACCAGGCCTACAAGCTCGGCGTGAACGTGATGTTCTACGCCTTTAACCAGTACTACCGCCGCCACTACGAGCAGTAGCGCGGCCCGATGATGGCGTCGATTATGGTATAATACGCAACTTACTTCACGGAAGACGACAGCGAAGAGGTTGAAGTGAGCAATAAAAGTCATTATCTGGGCATAGACATCGGGTCGACGACCTTCAAGGCCGTCCTCATGTCCGGCGACGGCAAGGTTGAGCGCACGGTCTACCGGCGCACCCAGCCGGTCGAGAGCGGCAAGGTGGCCTGCACCGGCCACTGCTCGGCGTGCGGCTGCTGCAGCGGCGGCTCGGTGAAGAAGCTCGCGCTCGAGTTCCTGCGCGCGGCCGGGATATCGTTCAAGGACGTCGACGCGATCGTCGTCACCGGCAGCCAGATCGTCGAGGATACCCGCCGGTTCATTCCGTTCGACTTCCAGGTCAGCGAGGTCACGGCCCACGTCGCCGGCGCGAAATTCCTCCACCCCGACGTCGACGCGATCATCGACTGCGGCGGCCAGGACTCGAAGTGCATGGTCTACAATCCGACCATGAAGCTCTGGACGAGCATGATGAGCGGCGTCTGCGCGGCGGGCACGGGGAGCTTCCTCGACTCGGTGGCGCAGAAGCTCGGCGTCAAGGTCGAGGACGTGGCCGACAAAGTGAACTACGAGTCCAACACCGAGTTCAGCTCGGTCTGCGCCGTCCTCTCCGCGACCTCGATCAACAAGTTCAAGAACCGGGTGCCGATTGGCGACCTCCTGGCCGGTGCGTGCAAGGCGCAGGCGCGCACGATCCTCAACTCGGTGGGGCAGCTCCTCGTCAACGCGCCTGGGCGCAAGATCCTCTTCCAGGGCGGCGTCGCCTTCAACAAGGCGGTGGCGTTCTTCCTGAAGAAGCTCACCGGCAGCGAGATCGTGATCCCCCAGTACCACGAGGTGATGGGCGCGCTCGGCGCGGCGGTCATCGCGATGCGCCTCCACGACCTGAGGGAGAAGGGCAAGCTCGACCTCGCGAAGGTGGAGTACGAGCCGACCCGCGGCAAGTCGACGCTGCTGCGGATCAAGTCCACCAAGCGCGACTTTTTCTCGCACGACCCCTCGAAGCCGCTCGTCTGGCGCAACCTCTTCTTCCCGGCGGAGATCCTCAACGCGATGGACTGCCGCATCCGCACCCTCGAGACGTACGCCGCGCTCTTCGGCCGCCGCGCCGACAAGGTGAAGGAGGCGCTTGGGCGCGCCGCGCAGAAGGGCTTCGACGGCCAGACCTGCTCGTTCCTGCGGATGCTCGAGGGCATGGAGCTCGACAAGCCGGACTTCGTGGTCTCCACCGTGCAGCCGTGCCAGCAGGCGGAGCGCGTCTTCGCCGACCTTGTGCGCGAGCACGGCATCCCGGACCGGCTCTACTCGCTGCAGACCCCGGTGAACTCCCAGGCCCGCAACGCCGTTGAGACGGTGGCGGACGGCCTCGCCGAGGCGGTTTCGGAGATGGAGAAGGCGTTCGGGCGCAAGCTCGACCCCGGCCGGCTCGAGGAGGCGTGCGTCCTCTCCAACGAGGCGGCCGACCTCGCGCGCAAGTGCGCCGACCTGAGGTTCACCTCGCCGCCGCTCGTCCGCGGCTCGGAGGCGATCTACAACGCGGTCGTGTTCTCCCAGCTCTGGGGCACGCAGGACCTCGTCGACATCCAGAAGGCGTACTACGAGGAGCTCCTCGCCAAGAAGGCGTGGGCCGAGCAGCGCTACTCGATCGACGACACCCACCGCCTGCTGTGGCTCCACCTGCCGCCGTTCTACGACACCAAGCACCTCGACTTCATCGAGACCACCTGCAACGCGCCGATCGTCTTCGAGGAGACGAACTTCGTGGGCTGGGGCCCGCTCGACCCGAAGGACCCCTACCGCTCGCTCGCGCGCAAGCTGCTGGAGTCCGGCTTCCTCGACCCCGCCCTGCGTGTCGAGTACGTTAAGCGCGCGGTTCCCGCCGGCCGCTTCAACGGCGTCATCCTCTACACCCACGGCTTCGGCCGCTGCTCGCTCGCCGACCGCGCTCTCTCCAAGCACCTCCGCGAGACGCTCGACTCGATCGGTGTGCCGCTCCTCGCGCTCGAGGGCGACTGCATGGACGCGTCGATCGACCCGTGCTCGACGACGACCAAGATCTCGTCCTTCGTCGAGGCGCTCAACCTCAACCGCTACGGCAACATCTTCGGCAAGGTCAAGGAGTGAAGGACCCGCGCATGGAATACGAAAGCACCATCGGCCTCGAGACGCACGTCCAGCTCAGGACCAGGACCAAGATGTTCTGCTCCTGCCTGCTGAAGACTGGCTGCGAGCCGAACACCAACGTCTGCCCCGTCTGCCTCGGCTACCCGGGCGCGCTCCCGGTCATGAACCGTGAGGCGGTGAAGCTTACGGTGATGTCGGGCCTGATGCTCGGCTGCCGCGTGAACCCGCACGCCACCTTCGACCGCAAGAACTACTTCTATCCCGACATGGCCAAGGACTACCAGATCTCCGAGAACGGCAGTCCCCTCTGCATCGGCGGCGGGGTGGAGATCACGCGCCCCGACGGCACCAAGAAGCTGATCCGCATCAACCACATCCACCTCGAGGAGGACGCGGCGAAGATCAACCACTACGCCGCCACCTCGGGCGTCGACTTCAACCGCGGCGGAACGCCACTGATGGAGATCGTCTCCGAGCCGGACATGGAGTCGGCCGACGACGCGATCGCCTATCTCACCGCGCTCCGCGAGATGCTGGTCTACGCGGGGGTGAGCGACTGCAACCTCGAGGAGGGCAACATGCGCTCCGACGTCAACATCTCCATCCGGCCCAAGGGCGCGAAGGAGCTGGGGACGAAGGTCGAGATCAAGAACATGAACTCATTCTCCGGCATCCACGCCGCGCTCGAGCACGAGGCTAGGCGCCAGCGCGAATGCGTGGCGCACTCCATCCCGATCGTGCAGGAGACGCGCCGCTGGGACCCGGAGGCGATGGAGACCGCCTCCATGCGCTCGAAGGAGAACGCCCACGACTACCGCTACTTCCCGGAACCGGATCTGGTGCCGGTGGAGCTTTCCGAGGCCGAGGTCGAGGAGTGGCGCGCGCTTCTCCCCGAGCTGCCGGAGCGACGCCGCGCGCGGATGGTGGAGGAGTACGGCATCGCCGAGTACGACGCCGGGGTGCTCTCCCAGCACAAGGAGAACGCCGACTGGTTCGAGGCCGCCGCGAAGGGGCTCGACCGCAAGCTCGCCAAGCAGCTCTGCAACCTCTTCATGGGCGACGTGATGGCGCTGATGAACGCGAGCGGCAAGGCGATCGGCGAGTGCGCGATGAAGCCAGCCGATCTCGCCGCGCTCGTGCGCCTCGCCGCGGCGGGCACGATCAACGGCCCCACGCTCAAGGAGCTGCTCCCGGAGATCTTCGAGAAGGGCGGCGACCCGGAGGCGATCGTGAAGGAGCGCGGGCTCGGCGCGGTGAGCGACGCCTCCGCCCTGGAGGCGTTCGTCGAGCAGGCGATCGCCGCCAACCCGAAGAGCGTGGCCGACTTCAAGGCCGGCAAGAAGGCCGCGGCCGGCTTCTTCGTCGGCCAGGTGATGAAGCTCTCCAAGGGCAAGGCCGACCCGAAGGTCGTCGGCAAACTCGTCGCCGAAAGGCTCGCGAAATGCTGAGGCTCTCCGCCATCGCTTGCGTCGCGCTGGCGCTGCTCGCCGGCTGCTGCAGCTTCGAGATCGTGCAGAACGGCGTCTTCGTCAGCGAACTCGGCGCCGTGGTCAAGGTGGGCTATGGCCGCGCGGAGAAGCCGCACAGCGGCACCTTCGTCAATCCCGCCACCGGCAAGAAGACCGAATTCCTCTCCCGCCTCGCCGTGGAGGTCGAGATGCCCGACGGCGAGACCTTTACCGCCTGGCAGACCATGAACTTCACCAGCACCGGCACGATGTACCGGGCCGACAACGGCAAGTGGATGTTCCACGCCAACGGGTTCACCTGCCTGGTCTACCGCCAGCTGGACGACGGACTGCTCCACGAGGTCTACCGCGGCGTCCTCTGCGACGCTCCGAAGACCGAGGGCGGCGACGACGACAAGTGGCGCGAGTTGAAGAAGGACGCGAAGGGGAAGTGGCGGTGAGCGACACGGCCGCGAACCCCCTCGACAACATCCGGGTGGTGCTCGTGGGCACCCTCTACACCGGCAACGTCGGCTCCAGCTGCCGCGCCATGGCCAAGGCTCGCCGCGCCGAACCTCCAGAACTCCTGGGAGGAGGGCGAGCGCCTCGCGGTGCACGCGACCGACATCCTCGCCGCGCGCGAGGAGTTCCCGTCGCTCGAGGAGGCGGTGGCGGACTGCGTCGCCGTCGTCGGCACCACCGCGCGCGAAGGGCTCTACCGCCAGCACGTCAAGGCGCCGCGCGACTGCGCCGCCGACATCCTCTCTATCGCCGCCACCGGTCCCGTCGCGCTCGTCTTCGGCCGCGAGGACAAGGGACTTCTCAACGAGGAGATCGCCCAGTGCACCCACCTCGTGCGGATTCCGGTGGACGAGGGCTACACTTCGCTCAACCTCTCGCAGGCAGTGCTTCTCACCTGCTACGAGCTCTTCGCCGCGTCCGGCCGCTACGTGCCGCCGCGCGAGAAGGCGCCGCCCGCCCCGCAGGCCCAGAAGGCGCAGCTGAACAAGAACTGGGCCGCCATGCTCCGGGAGATCGGCTTTATGAAGGAGGAGCAGACCGACCACTTCATGCAGGGCTTCCAGCGCGTCTTCTCGCGCGGGGTGGTGACCAAGGACGACGCCGCGCTGATGCTCGGCGTCGCCCGCCAGGCCGTGTGGGCGGCGAAGAACCATGCGTGACGTTGCCTTCAGCTGCGACGACGGCGGCGTCCCCTACCTGAAGACGGCGGTGTGGTCGCTCCTCTCCCGCTACGCCGGCAAGGAGCCGCTCAGGGTCAACGTGTTCGAGGGCTGGGGCGGCCACTCCGCCGCGCACAAGGCAGAGCTGGAGGAGCTGGTCGGCCGCTTCGCCGGCGCGACGCTGCGCTACGTCGACGTCGAGCAGCCGCTCAAGCCCTACGCGGACGCCATCGCGCCGCGCCCCGGCTCGCGCTGGAACGTATTCACCTGGACGCCTGTCTTTACCCCGATGCTGATTCCCGACGCGACCGGCAACGTGATCCACTTCGACATCGACATGCTCTTCAACGCCGACGTCTCGCCGCTCTTCGAGCTCGATCTCTCCGGGGACGGCGGCGAGCCGTTCCTCGTCGCCTGCGCCTACGAATACGACAAGTTCGGCGACAACGCCGGCCGCGAGATCTGGGAGAAGGGCATCCTGCCGCCGGAGGCCGAGCGCTACTTCAACACCGGCGTTTTGGTGTTCAACTCCGAGGCCTGCCGCGCCGAGAAGACCTGGGACCGGATCGTCGAGTGGTACCGTGCCCACTACGACGTCGCCGACCGCATCGAGCAGGACGCCTGGAACGCGCTCTACTGGCGGCGGGTGAAGCCGCTTGAGGTGAGGTGGAACTTCCACGACCGCAACCTGAAGGGCTATGCGCGCTGGCCGCTGAACGCGAAGTACTGGCTCGGCAACATCCCGCGTGAATGCATGGAGGCGGCGGTGAACCCGGCGATCCTCCACTTCTGGGGGCCGAAGAAGCCGTGGAAGCCGTCGCACCGCCCCTACCGCGGCCTCTACCACCGCGCCATGCGCGAGGTGGGACTCAAGCCGCCGCGGGAGCAGCTGCTTGTCCCCTGGTACGACTTCGTCAACGCCTGCGACATGGCGGCGGTGAAGGACACCCTGCGCATTCCCGCCGACTACTACCCCCGGGCTAAGGTCAACCGCGCCGCGCTGGTCGCCGTCGCCCGCCGCCGCCGCCTCGTGAAGGCGGTCGTGCGCGTGTTGCTGGTGCCGTTCGAGTGGCTGGCCATCGGCATCGGCCTCGCCACTTTGCCTTTCGTCGGTCGGCGGACGATGCAGCGGCTCTGCGACTTCGCGGCCGGCCTCATGTACCTCTTCGACCGGAAGGGGCGCCGCCGTGCGCTCGCGAACCTGCGCGTCGTCCTCGGCACCGCGAAGGGGAACGAGGGCACCTTCTTCTTCGACGCCGCCAAGGCGAAGTACGACCCGACCCCGCGCGAGCGCAAGGTTGTGCGCGGCGCCTACCGCAACATGGCCAGGTCCGTCGGCCATGCGTTCTGGACCTCGCGCCGCGCCGCGGAGCGTGTGCGCGCGGCCGGCGAGATGAGCGCCGAGTGCGTGGCGAAGCTGCGCGGGAGCCGTCCGGCGATCACGGTGTCGGGGCATATCGGCTGCTGGGAGATCCTCTCGCAGCTCGCGCAGCTCGAAGGACATTCGATGATGTCCGTCGCCAAGGACATCGGCACCCGGGCGATGACGGCGCTGCTCGCGCGGGCGCGGCGCTCGGCGGGGCAGGAAATCGTCCCCGCCGCCGGCGCGTTCCGTCCGCTCCTCGCCGGCATCCGCGGCGGCAAGTCGCTCGGGCTCCTCGTCGACCAGCGCGTCTCGCCGGACGACGGCGGCATCTGGGTCAGGTTCTTCGGCCGCCCGGTGCCGGTCTCAGCCGCGCCGGCGTTCTTCGCCAGCCGCACCAAGGCCCCGATCTTCGTCGCCTGGTCGCGTCCGCTCGCCGACGGCCGCTACCGCTGCGAGTTCCTGGACCGCATCGCGCCCGAGGAGGCGAAGGACGTCTGGTCGGCCACCCAGCGCATCACCCACGACCTCGAGTGCGTCATCAGCCGCCATCCCTCGCGCTGGGTGATGAACTACAACCTCTTCGGCACGTTCCCCACCCCCGCCGACCTCGAAACGCTTGCCGCCCGCGAGCGCGCCCACTAATCCTGCTCAATCACGTCATCGGGCTGGGGCGCTCGCCCCGCCGAACGCTCGGCCTCCTAACGTGCCTCGCTCGGGATTCTCGACACTGACCGCAACGCGCTTCCGTTCCTAACGCGCTTAGGTCTCGAATCACGTCGTCGGGACGACGCCCCGCCCTCCGCCTCGCCATGTTCCGCATGGATTGACCGCGGCAGTTTGTGAGGCATCACTCGCCGCGCGGAAGTCCCTGCCCAATGAGGCGGGGATTTTTGGTATAATTCACCCATCTCGCGAGGCTAGGGAGGCGGGCGCCTCCTGACGCGGCGCGGGGTGATAGTCAGGAAAACGGGCAAGTAGTCAGGCCTCCCCGCGCCCCGCGCGGCCGCCGCGAACACCCCGCCAGACGTTCATCAATGTAGCATCAACGCTACACGTCGTTCTTGGGAAATACTACCACTATTTCAAGTTTGGAACGGCATGTAAGCAGAGATGCGCCCAGCTGGGCGCATTTCCTCTTCATGTATTCCAAACTAGCCTGTGGTAGGGCTACCCAAGAGTGCATGAATGGAAATGCGCCCTTTTTATGCACAAATACGGTGTTTGCGACGGATATGCGCAGGACTAAGATTTCATCCGCACCATAATCTCCTATGAGAACAATTGTCAAGGGCCAATCGCGGAGCGATGCCGCTGGTTGCGAAAGCAGGTGATGTCCATCTCCTATCCGCGCTCTGGGACTT
>CADCCW010000016.1 GCA_902800055.1 uncultured bacterium | reverse complement strand
AGCCACCGCGCCGCCGCCAGCCCGCCGGCCAGGAGCACCGCCCAGGCGCAGCAGTCCCAGACGCCGCGCGACGCGACGGCCAGCTCCGGCGCGAACGCGCCGTTGATCTCCGGCAGCCCGGCCGACAGCGGGCCGGCCTCCAGGTACGCGCAGGCGGCCGCCGCGACGGCGAGCCACTGCGCCACGCCGCGTCCGTGACGGCCGACGACCGCGAAAAGCGCGGCGAAAACCGCCGTCGCCGCCGCGAAGGCCACTCCGAGCTCGACGGAGAGCCGGCCGATGCCGAACGGATACAACGACTCGTTGCCGAGAAAGGACTGCAGCGGCAGGATGACCGTCACGACCGCCGCGACGGCTGCCGCGACGGCGACAGAGGGGATAAGGGGCTTGATGGTCATGGCTGCCTCAGGTGTTCGTCATCTTTATCTCTTCCTCGACTTCCTTGCCGGCGTTTTCGTCGCGGCGAAGCACCTTGTTGGTCCCCTTCTTGATCCGGCGCCAGACGATGCCGAACACAACGCCGAGCGCGATCGCCACTCCGGCGACCGCCTGCACGGTGTAGGACATGACGGAGGGATCGATGTACGCGAACATCATTTCCTTGTTCCTTTCCTGCGGTTGATCAATGATTCGAGAATGTATCTGCCCGCCACCTCGCCTGCGTGGCCGGGATTGAAGAACTGCGTCCGAAGCAGGTTTTCGATCCTGGCGGCGAACCGGTCCGGGTGCGCGAGCATGTCCGCGACGGCCCTGCCGGCGGCGGGGATGTCGGCAAGCGGCACCGACACGCCGACTTCGTTGCGGAAGGAGATGTCCGTCGGCACGATCCCCAGCCGCTCCCAGTCGGGATTGATCACCTTCATCGGCGTGTCGACGAAGACGACGGGGCGCTTCGTCCTGAAGGCGTACTCGTAGGCGATGCCCGACCAGTCGGTTATGAGCACGTCCGACTGATCCATCGTCGACGGCTTCGAGAAGTCCGTCTCCATGACGACGTCCTGCCGTCCCGCATACCGCTCCACTATCGCCTGCATCTTCGCGGGGAAGCGGCGCACGTACTGCGGATGCGGACGGAACACCACCGTGCAGCCGGGATTGGCCGCGGTCACCGCGTCGACAAGCTCGTGCAGGCACGAATCCGGTATGCAGTCCTTCTGGTACGACGGCGCGATCATAATGCGCCGGCCGCCGGACGCCCGCTCCGCCGCCGGCTCGGCCAGCAGCGTGTCCAGCATCGGATAGCCGGACTCCACCATCTTCTTCGCCTTGAGCCCGTAGAGCTTCTCGGTGGCGCGGTGCTCGGCGACCTGGAAAGGCCCGTTCGCCATGATGGTGTCGAAATGGTCGAAGGCGCCCTTGCGGTAGCACATGTGGACGCTCGTCGGGCCGTGGTCGAGGTAGACGTACTCGATGTCCTTGCGGACGTACGAGCGCTTTATCTGGTAGGTGTTCAGGTCCGGCGTCGTCATCACCACCATGTCGGCGTCCATCCGCATCATGAGCGGGATGATCTTCATCTGCCCGATGTAGTAGGCGCGGATGTGCGGATTCGCGGCCGCCATGTCGAAGACGGCGTCCCGGGGATCGTTGGTCACGTAGTGTATGGTCACGTTCGAGTGAGCCAGCAGCCACTCGATCACGCTCCGGAAATACCGGTAGTATCCGCCGCCCTCGGCATAGAACACGAGATGCTTGTTGACCACGTTGAAAAAGCGCTTGTAGTCCGCCTTCTCGCGCTTCCGGTCCTCCGGCGACGCCACGGACCGCTTCTTAAGCCCCTCCTCGAATTTCCTCAGCTCGGCCTGCGAACGCCGGAGGGCATGGTAGTCCACGTGCTTTTTCGGGGGGATGACGAGGTTTTCGCAGAGCTGCACCAGGATCGAGAACAGGTTGCTGGTAGCCCAGTACAGCCCCACGCCGGCCGCGACGAAGCAGCCGAGGAACAGGGAGATGCAGATGGATATGCCGTTGGTGACCATCTGCTGGGTTCTGGTCTGCTCGTGCTGCAGGGGGTTGAATATGTTCTGGGTGTAGCCCAGCAGCCACGCCGCCGCCCCGGCGAAGAGCGGCATTAGCCAGGCAAGCCCGCCGTCCGTCCAGGGCACGCAGGCGATCAGCGGCTTGGCGGCTCCGGGCACCGTGAGCCTGTCGCCAATGCCGTAGATCACCTTGACGAACGCCATCAGGATGACGATCTGGATCGCCAGCGGCACGAGCGAAAGCATCGGGTGGTACTTCTCCCGCTTGAAAAGCGCCGCCGTCTCCTCGCCGATGGCGTCGCCGTCGCCGTAGTGCTCCATCTTTATCCGGTTGGAGACCGGCATCAGCGACACCATCTTCAGGCTGTTCACCTGGCACCACAGCGAAACCGGGAACTGGAGGATCTTGGTGAGGAAGGTGAAGATCACGATGTCCGCCCAGTAGTTCGGACACCAGGAATGGCACCATTCCATCAGCCAGGCGAAGAACTGGACCAGATACTCCATCCTCAGCCGTCGATCAGGGTTATGATCTTCTTGAAGGGCATCAGCCTGGAGTCGACCTCCAGCGCCCGGTGGTACTTCAGCAGGTCCTGCGCGACGGACTGCATCGCCGGGAACGCGGCGCGGGTAAGCTGGTTGGCGTAGATGCAGATGTTCACCCCGTGCGCGGCGAGCTCCGACTCGGTCACCGTGTTGAACGAGGTCGGGACGACCACGATCGGCGTGGCGGCGTCCGCGGCGCGGAACCTGTCGCAGAACTCGAGAATCTCGGCCGGGTCCTTCTTGCGGGAATGGATCATGATGCCGTCGGCCCCGGCGGCGACATAGGCGCGGCAGCGGTCGAGCGCGTCGTCCATCCCCCGCTCGAGGATCAGCGACTCGCAGCGGGCGATGACCATGAACTCCTTGGTGCGGAGCGCGTCCTTGCCCGCGGCGATCTTGGCGCAGAAGTTCTCGATGGAGTCCTGGGTCTGACTGACCTCGGTGCCGAAGAGCGAGTTCTTCTTGAGCCCGCACTTGTCCTCGATGATCACGGCCGACACGCCGATGCGCTCCAGCGTCCGGACGTTGTAGACGAAATGCTCGGCGAGGCCGCCCGTGTCGCCGTCGAGGATGATGGGCTTGGTGGTAACCTCCATGATGTCGTCGATGGTGCGCAGCCGCGAGGACATGTCGACGATCTCGATGTCCGGCTTGCCCTTGGCGGTGGAATCGCAGAGCGACGACACCCACATCGCGTCGAACTGGTCGAGGCGCCCGTCCGCCTGGCGCACGACCGTCTTCTCCACGATGAGCCCGGTCAGCCCCGAATGCGCCTCGATCGTCTTGACGATCGGGCAGAGCCGGATGAGCTGCCTGAGCCGCCGGCGGCGGAACTCCGGCATGGCGAGCCGCTCGCGGTCGAGGTCGTCGATGCGCTTCACCTCCGGATCGAACGTGTAGGGCACGTCGACGATCCTGCCGCCGTACTTCGCGAGGCACGACTCGACGTTCTGGCGGATGAAGAACTCCGGCGCCTCGGGGTTGCACCAGTTGTCGCCGTGGATCACGTAGTCCGGCCGCAGCTCGGCGATCACCTCGTCGTACATCATGTCCTTCTGGACGACGACGTTGGCCACCCCCTCGATGCTCCTGGCGGCCGCGACGCGCTCCTCGAACGTGCAGGTCGGGAAGCGGTTGTAGCGGATCATCGCCTCGTCGGAGAGGACGCCGACCGTCACCTCGCCGAGCTTCCGCGCCTCGCTGATGATGTTAAGGTGCCCCTTGTGGATTACGGCCGTGCAGAAACAGGTGTAGACTTTCCTATCCATTGTACCTCACCTCGATCTTGTATTCCTGAAGAGCGGCCTTCAGCACCTTGAAGAACGCCGCGATGTCGGGCTCGTCGATCTGCCCGAGCGCGCAGAGGCGGAACGTCCTGGCGGAACCGACCTTGCCGGGATAGATGGTGAAGCCGCGTTCGTAGCAGTAGTCGTGGACCTTCTCGAACGACCAGTTGGGATCGTCCGGATAGCACACGGACACGACCAGCCCGCTCTGGTACTCGCGCCTGACGAGGTCCCTGAAGCCGAGCTCGGCAAGCCCCCTGTGGATCGCCTCGAACACGCGCGTATGGCGCGCCCACTTGGCCTCTTCGCCCTCGGCCCAGTACTCCCTGAGCGCCTGGAGCGTCGCGTAGACCGTCTGGACAGGCGGCGTGAAATGCATCTCGCCGGTCTTCTCGAAATAGTCGTACTGCAGGAAGAGGTTGCAGTAGTAGGAACGCCGCGGGAACGCGGCGGATTCGCGGATCTTGTCCTCGCGCCCGACGACGAACGAGAGCCCCGTCATCGACTGAAGGCCCTTCTGCGCGCTTGCCATCAGGAAATCGACGTTGTCCTCCACGATGTTGATCGGGCGCATCGCGTACGTCGAGGTGGTGTCGACGACGAACGTGCATCCGCGGCGGTGCGCCGCGGCCCCGATCTCGCGGATCGGATTCAGCACGCCGGAACCGGTTTCGTGGTGGGTGGTGTAGACGAGCGCGACGTCGGGATCGTCCGCCAGCGCCCTCTCCACCGCGTCCACGTCGACCGGGCGCTCCACCGGCAGCCTGAGATTGACGTGGGGAAGGCCGTACGCCTCGCAGATCTCGACCGCGCGCGCGGAGTACGCGCCGTTGTTGGCGACCAGGACCTTCTTCCCCGCCGGCAGCAGCGAGTTCAGGCAGACATCCATGTTCATGGTGCCGGAACCGCAGAAAAGGACGCTCGTGTAGCGTTCGTCGCCGTGGACGATCCGCACCAGGTCGCGGCGGAGTCCTTGCATGAGGACTGCGAAATCCCTTTCGCGCGGGCAGATGTCGGGGACGACCTGGGCCAGTTTCACGGTGTCCGAGGTCGTGGCCGGCCCCGGATTCAGCAGAATGTTGCGTTTGATGTTCATTTCAGCTCCAGCTCCAGTTTTCTCAGGTCCTCCACCGTGTCGCACTCGACGATCTCGCCGGGCGCGACCTCGTGCACAGCCAGATCCAGTTCGCCGTCCTTCACCAGGCGGTCGACGACCTCGTCCCAGAACAGCTGCGCGTTCCCGGGATCCTTGGCGGCCTCTCGAACCGCCGCGGCGATCCTGGCGGCGTCAGGCTGCCTGAAGTAGCTGATGCCGACCATGTTGAAGCAGTCGTCGCCGCCCTTCCCGATTCGCGTAATCCTGCCCTTGGCGTCCGTGTCGAACACCCAGTCGTCCGAATGGCCGGCGACCATCTTGCCGAAATAGCCCGACTGGACGAGGTTCCGGCACAGGACGTCGGGCGAGGGGACGAACAGGTCGGCCTCGCAGACGAAGCAGTCGGACTCGCCCATCCTGTCGGCCGCCACGGCAATGGAATTGAGGTTGTTCTTCGTCGCGTACTCCGCGTTGTGCACCAGGCTGACGTTTCCATGGGCTGCTGCCAGCGCGTCGAACTGCTCCGCCCTGTAGCCCGTGACGACGTAGATGTCGGAAACGCCGCGCTTCTCCAGCGCCGCGATCACGGTTTCGATCAGCGGCACGCCGTTCACCCTGACCAGCGGCTTGGCCACCGTGTCGGTCAGCGGCTTCATGCGGCTGCCAAGCCCCGCCGCCATCAATATTGCCACTTCCCCCATCTACGCCAGCGTCCCCATGAACAGCTTCTTGTTCGCCTGCGGCGGTTCCTTCGGACGGCCCAGGTCGCCGCGCGCGCCCTTGGCGACCCTGATTTCCCTGAACACCGGCGAGCCCGGGCGGTTGTAGCCGCAGGATTCCGCGATCGCGGAAAGGCCAATCGCGCCGCCGACGGTCGGCTGTCCGCCGACGGAATCGTGCGCCGCGTTGTTGAGGACGATGTGCGTCAGGTTCCCGCACCCGGACTGTCCGGCGATCGCCATGTTGCCCATCTGCATTATGCTCGCGCCGTCGCCGTCGAGGCAGAAGACGCGGCGGTTCGGCTGCGCCCTGGCGATCCCGAGCGCGATCATGACCGCGTGCCCCATCGAGCCGACGGTCAGGAAGTCGCGCGAGTGGTCCTGCCCGAGCCGCTCGCGCGTCTCGTACACCTCGCGGGAGATCATGCCGGTGGTCGAGACGACGACCGCGCCTTCCGGCAGCGACTTCAATATGTCCTCGATCGCCTGCTCGCGCGGAAGCGCCGCGATGTCCGGCCTCCTGTCCCGGAGCCTGTATTCGGCGAAGAGCCCCTTGCGGACGACGAGCGCGACCGGGCGCGACTCGGCCCTGGCCAGGCCGGCCATCCTCCGCACCGCATCCGCCGCGGATTCGTCGTCGTCCGGAAGGATCTCGGTCGGGATGCCGAGCGTCTCGAAGAGGGGAATCGTCACCTTGCCCTGCTTGACGTGCTGGGGCTCGTCCTTCACGCCCGGCTCGCCGCGCCATCCGACGAGCAGCACCATCGGGATGGAATAGACGTCCGGGTCGGCGAGGCTGCAGAGCGGATTCACCGCGTTGCCCTGCCCAGAGTTCTGCATGTAGACGAGCGCGGGGTTCCCCGTGGCCAGATAGTGCCCGGCGGCCAGCCCGACCGCGCCGCCTTCGTTCGCGGCGATTACGTGGCTGCCGCCGCAGGTGTCGGTGACATACGCGCAGAACGACTTCAGCAGCGAGTCCGGGACGCCGGTGAAGAAGTCGACCCCCGCGGCCTTCAGCGCTTCCACGAATCTATCCGCTCCGATCATCTGTCAGGTTCCTCGTCACGTCGGCAGGCTTGGCGGCTGGGACGTCTTCTTTGGGTTCTTCTTTGGCATCTTCTTCGTTTGGTGAATTGCTATATTGCGTATTATAGCATATTCGCGGTTCAGGGGGCGAAACGCGGCGTACACAGCTATCGCGACAAATCAGGGATTTGGAATCTCTGGTCCGCGGACGGCCCTGAGCCGGGTGACGAAGCGGCGGCTAAGCGCGCGGGGGGCGGTGACGAAGACCGTCGTCGCCGGGTGGACGTTGGTGTCGTCGCGGCCGACGAACCAGCCGGCCGGGGACGGGGCGGTGCGCCCCGATGCCGTAGATACGCCAGAAGCTCCGTCAAACGTCATCTCCAGCGACCATTTGCGTCCGGGGCCGTAGCTCGCGCGCAGGCATCTTCCGTCGGCGGAGACAACCACATTGGTCGTGTCGAGCTGGAACAGGAGGGTGTACTCGTGCTCCGCCCCGTCCGCGCTCGTGGCCTCGTCCGTCACCGTAAAGGCGTCGGCGCGACGGTCGAAGCGGATTTCGCGGCGATGGACGGCCAGCTTCGCCCGCTTGGGGCCGAAGCCCTGGTCGTACACGCCGAAGGCAAAGTCCCCCGCGGGAGAAGTAGTCCAGCCGGCGTCGATGGGGCGGTCGCTCCGACGCGGTGCGCTGCGGTCCTGGGCAAGCCCGTCGACAAGCAGCGTGTTGTGGTCATACCCGGAAATGGCGTACCGCCTGAACTCCGAGTCGTCGTACTGTCCGCCGCCGTCGTCGAAGATCAGCTCCTCTCCGCCCTTCCAGAAGGTAAACGACAGCTTGTCCTGGTGTTCATGGCAGTTCCCGAGCGGGCCGACGTCGAACGCGAGATACGACGAGTCGGGCGACCAGTCGCCGCGCATAACCGCGATGCCGGCGTAGGGCAGGAAGCGCGAGGCGGTCCCGCCGGCCGGAGGCGCGCCTTCGCGCCCACCGGTCGCCGCCCACAGGAAATCGCCTCGATCGGGGAAAAACTCGGCCGCGATGCCCATCACGCCGGCCGCGGGAACCGTGAAGCTGTCGTTGAAGCGCGGCTGGACGAATCCTGGCGTAGTCATCGCCAGCACGCCCTCCGCCCCGCGTCGGAGAAGGTCCTGGAAGTCGTCGGGCAGCTCGCACTCGAGCCCCGCCGCGCGCGCGAGGCGGAAGATGCGCGCCATCGTCAGGTAGAATACGCCGTGGTAGTCGGCCGAAAGCTCGTCGTGGAGGCCGTCCGGCAGCAGCTGCGAGCGCGCCGCCGCCGTGAACCGGGCAAGCGCCTCCCTGCGCATCGCCTCGGAATCGGGGAACTCGGGGAAGGTGACGGCGAAGACGTAGACGCCGGTCATCTCCATCAGCAGCCAGTTGTGCCCCGTCGAATGCGCCAGCAGGTGCTTCGCCTGCGCCATGGAGGACCGGACGAACGCGCGGATCAGGTCGTCGGGAAACGAAGGCGACTTGCGGAAGACCTCGAACGCCACGTTCCACGAATCCAGCAGGCGCAGCCCCTCTTCAATGGTGCGCCAGGGCGAGCCGCGGTTATTGTAGCCGGACTCGGGCGGAACCCCGCCCGTCTGCTCGAGCCAGTCGGCAAACTGCCGCGCGAACGCCTGGGCGTATTTCTCTTCGCCCGTCTCGACATAGGCGCGCGCAAGGGTCTTCCAGAACGACATTCGGTTGAGCTGCCAGGTCCATTCCGGGTTGAACGGCCCGCGCTCCGCAGTGGGGTTGAAGAGCCAGTTGACGACACCCGACGGGAACGACCACGGGATGCCTATGACCGTAACCTCGCCCGCGGCGATTCTGTCCGCCTCCGCGCGGTCGAACGGAACGCGCGCCCCCCAGCCGTCCACCGTCCAGCCCGGAGCCGCCGGACGCTCGCGGTAGTTGACGTCCGCGCAGGCGGTGGCGGCGGCAGCCGCGGCGAACAGCGCCGCAAACGCGGCGGCTGCGCGACTGCCCTGCAATCCATTCTGCCTCATGCCGGTGTCAATTCTCGCAGATGCAGCCTACACCCTCACCCAGGCGCTGCCCTTCGCGTTGGACGCGAGCGCCGCCTCGACGAAGCGCATCGAGCGGATGCCCTCGCGCGGACCGGGGTAGTCGCAGGCGCGGCGCGTGAGGACCGCGGCGACGAACTCGTCGTAGATCGTGGCGAGCGCCTCGACGAACCCCTCGTGGTGCCCTGCCGGGAAGCGCGACGCCTTCACCGACGCCGGCGAGAGGTCGGCCACGTACGGCGCCTTGCGGCGGAAGACGCGGTCGGGCTGGAGCGGGTACTTGAGCGTCAGGTAGTTCGGCGCCTCCTGGTCCCAGTGGAGCGACGCCTTGTCGCCGTAGACGCGCAGCCTGACGCCGTTCTCCTCGCCGGTCGCGATCTTGGAGACGACGAGCGACGCCTTGGCCGACGCGCCGCGCGCGCCGCCCTTCGCGGAGCCGAGGCGCATGAGGATGGACGCGTCGTCGTCCAGCTTGTTGCCGGGCGCGAAGGACGAGAGGTCGGCGAGGAGCGTCTTCGCCTCGAGACCGGTCACGTACTCGACCATGGTGAAGGCGTGGACGCCGATGTCCGCCACCACGCAGCTCGGGCCGGAGATCTTCGGGTTCATCTTCCAGGCGTTGTGGCGGTCGAGCGGCTTGGAGAAGTCAACCTTGCGGAACGACCCCTGCACGTACTCGAGCACCACCTTGTCCACCTTGCCAAGCTCGCCCTTGCGCACGAGGTCGCGCGCGAGCTTCACCATCGGGTAGCCGGTGTAGGTGAAGGGAATCCCCAGGACGCGCCGCCGGCGCCTGGCGACGCGGCCGAGCTCCTCAGCCTCGGGGACGGTCAGCGAGAGCGGCTTCTCGCAGAAGACGTCGAACCCGGCCTCGAGCGCGGCGCGCGCGATCTCGTAGTGGGTCTCGTTGGTGGTGCAGACGACCACGAAGTCGACCTTGCCGCGCTCGGCCGCGATCAGCTCGCGCCAGCTGGGGTAGACCCGCTTCGGGTCGAGCCGCAGCTTCGCGCCGGTCGCAGCGTTGGAGCGCGCGTCGCGCGAGAAGCAGCCGGCCGCGAGGTCGGCGAGGTCGTCCATCCTTATTGCCATGCGGTGGATGGGGCCGATGAAGGCGCCCCTCGCGCCGCCGATCATTGCGTATTTCAGTCTCTTGGTTTTCATATCCTTTTACATCCTTCCCGAGAGTGCGTCGATGAGGTCGCAGAGCCGGCGGTAGGCCATGCCGAGGTCGTCGTTGGTCACTCTGAACATGTACTCGCCCGCCCGCG
Source organism: uncultured bacterium (assembly GCA_902800055.1). GTDB lineage: Bacteria > Verrucomicrobiota > Kiritimatiellia > RFP12 > UBA1067 > UBA1067. The sequence goes on along the minus strand of CADCCW010000016.1, from coordinate 84,534 downwards.
CGATCTCCCCCTCCGCGTTCTCAAGCCGCTTCTCCACCGCCTCGGGCGAGTCGGTGCCGCGGCCGACGAGCCGCGACCGGAGCTCTTCCATCGACGGCGGCAGGATGAAGATGTCCACGTATCCGGCCTTCATCGGGTCGGAGTCCGGCAGCGAGTGCACGAACTCGCGCACCTTCGCCGCGCCCTGCACGTCGATGTCGAGGATCACCGAGCACCCCTCCCTGAGCGCGCTCTCGATCGGCTCGCGCAGCGTGCCGTAGTAGTTGCCGTGCACGCGCGCGTGCTCGATGAACGCATCCTCGGCGATGAGCTCCTCGAAGCGCTCCACGGTCTTGAAGTGGTAGTCAACCCCGTCCTCCTCCTCGCCGCGCGGCGCGCGGGTGGTGCAGGAGATCGAGTAGACGATGTCGCTGTATTCCTGCAGCAGCATGTCGATGAGCGTCGTCTTGCCGCAGCCTGACGGCGCCGAGATCACGATGAAAAGCGGCTTGGTCTTCATTCCTCCCTTTCCCCCTCCTCGCGCCGGCGGCGGAAGAAGTCGACGAGCACCGCGCGCGACGCCTCCTCCTCGACGCCGGCGACGACCGCCGGATGGTGGTTGATGCCCGGATGGGCGAAGATGCCGAACTCGGTGGAGCCGCCGCGCTTGGGGTCGGAGACGCCCCAGACCACGGTGCCGACGCGCGCGAGCACGATCGCCCCGGCGCACATCGGGCACGGCTCCTTGGTGACGTAGAGCCGCGTGCCGTTGAGCCGCCAGCCGCCGCGCGCGGCGAAGGCCTGCGCGAGCGCCAGCATCTCGGCGTGGGCGGTGGCGTCGCCAAGCCCCTCGACCCGGTTGTGCGCGCGGCCGAGGATGCGGACCTCAGACGCGTCCGCGGCGGGATCGGCCGGCTCCTCCACGATCACGCACCCGGTGGGCACCTCGCCCTCCTCCGCCGCGCGCCGCGCCTCATCCAGCGCCATACGCATGAAGTACGCGTCGAAAAGCTGCAACCTACGCCCCCTCCTGCTTCCGCCGCACGCCGCCGTAGCGGAGGCGCAGGGCGATCTTCAGCGATTCGACGGCGATGCCGGCGGTGATCTTGGAATATCCGGCCGCGCGGTCGGAGAACTGGATCGGGATCTCGCGGATGGAGCAGCCCGCCTTCCACGCGCGGTGGTTCATCTCCAGCTGGAATGAGTAGCCGGCCGAGGCGACGGACTCGAAGTCGATCCGGCGCAGCGTCTCCGCGCGCCAGCACTTGTAGCCGCCGGTCGGGTCGCGGAGCGGCATGCCGGTCACGGCGCGGATGAAGATGCCGCCGCAGCGCGAGATGAGCCGCCGCTTGAACGGCCAGCCCGGCGTGGAGCCGCCGGGCACATAGCGCGAGCCGATCACGAGGTCCGCGTCCTCGGCGAGGAGGCGGACGAGATCCTTGGGGTCGTGGGAGAAGTCGCAGTCCATCTGCACCACCTTCCCCGCGCCCATCGAGAGCGCCTTCGCGAAGCCGGCCACGTAGGCGCGGCCGAGCCCCTCCTTGCGCTCGCGGTGGAGGCAGGAGACGCGCGGCTCGGACTTCGCCATCTCGTCGATCTTCGCGCCGGTGCCGTCGGGCGAGTTGTCGTCCACGAAGAGCAGCTCCACGCCAGGCGTCGCGAGAACCGCCGCGGCCATCCGCTCCACGTTCTCGAGCTCGTCGTAGGTGGGGATCACCACGACCGTCTTCTCGCCATTTGCATTCATGACTTTGAAATCGCGCGCTGAAACGCCTCCTGAAGCCTTACTATCCGTGCGTACGGGTCGGGCGCGGCGCAGACCGCGCGCACCACCGCGAAGTTGGCGAGGCCTGCCGCCGCAAGCTCGGGGATGCGGCTTTCGTCGATGCCGCCGATCGCGACCGCCGGGAACGGCACCGAGCGCGCCATCTCCGCGGCGGCCTCGACGCCGAGCGTGGGGTCCGGGATCTTCTTGGTCGGCGTCGGCCACACCGGCCCCGCGCCGATGTAGTCGGGACTCTCGCCGACCGCCGCCAGCGCCTGCGCCGGCGAGTGGGTGGACTTGCCGACGATCCTCAGACCCGGGCAGCGCCGCCGCACCTCCGCCACCGGCATGTCGGTCTGGCCGACGTGCACGCCGTCCGCGTCCGCCTCCGCCGCCGCCTCGGGGTCGTCGTTCACGATGAGCAGCGTCCGAGAGCCGGCGGTAATGCGCCGAAGCGCGCGCGCGACGGCCACCACCTCGGAGCGCGGCGCGTCCTTCATCCGAAGCTGCACCATCCGGACGCCGGCGTTGACCGCCGCCTCGCAGCAGCGCTCGTAGCCGACGACCGGGTTGGTCATCACCAGATAGAGGCCGAAGTCTTCCATTACTCGTCGAAGGTCAGGAGGAACGCCGCGCTGAAGAAGTCGGGCTTCCAGAGCGTGAGGACGCCGTCCTTGATGCGCGGGCGCTCCCAGCTCTTGAGGTCTGGCTCCACCAGGTCGTGGGTGTAGTCGAGAACGACCTCCTTGATCTTCGCATTCGCGTCCACGCCCTTCAGCGCCACCTTGATCTCGCGCTCCGTCCCGCCGTAGTCGATCAACAGCAGGCCCTTGCGCCCGTCGGCGCGGCGGACGGGGAACGTGGTCACCGTTCCGACCGTCGAGCCGGCGCAGCGCACCGAGTAGTCGCGCATGAGGTCGCCGAAGAGCTTGAGCGCGTAGAAGACCTTGTACTTGTTCTGCAGCTCGTCCTTGAAGCCCCAGCTGCCGACGTGGCTGCAGCCATAGTAGAAGGCCTGGTCAAGCTTCGAGGACTGCATCTCGACGAGCGCCGCGAGCGTGAAGCACGCCGAGCGGATGCCGTTGTGGCTGTCGGGGCCGTCCCAGATGCGCGCCTTGACCGCGGGGTCGGAGCAGTGCTGCATGTCGGTCCAGGTGTAGTTGTTGCCGAAGTAGTGCCACTCGTTGACGATCAGCTCGCACTTGGTGAAGCCAAACTCGTCGCAGAGCTTCCGCGCGCGCTCGGCCTCGCGGGAGAACTCGGAGGGGTCGCTCTTGTAGCCGTGCCAGGAGATGAAGTCAGGCGCGACGCCGGCGTCCTTGCACGCCGTCAGCAGGTAGCGGAAGTAGTCCTCGTTCAGCCAGCAGAGCGCCGGCCCGCCGACCTTGATCGAGTCGCCGAACTCGCCCTTCAGGCGCTTGAGGCACTTCACGAAGAGCTGCGCGAAGAGCTCGCGGCGCTTCAGGTTGTTGCGCTTGGTGCCGGCGTCGTCTTCGCCCGCGTCGCCCTCCGGCAGGCAGAACATGTTGTTGAAGCCGTCAGGTTCGTTCCAGATCTCCCAGTACCTGATGTTCCACTCGTGGCCATTGGCCCAGCCGCGGTTGTAGTGGCGCACGGTGCCGGCGAAGACCTCGGCCACCTTGTCGAAGTCCTTCGGGATGAGCGAGTTGAAGTGGACCTTGGGGCCCGAGTGCTCGATCGAGGTGCCAAGGCGGAAGAAGACGTCGAGCCCCGCCTCCTCGCGCGTGCGCTTCAGGAGGTAGTCGGTGGGGCCGAACACGTAGTTCTCGGGCTTGGTCGCGTCGAGGTCGACGAGCGGGAAGATGTGGTGCCAGTCGCAGACGCGCTGGTTGGCGTTGATGAGCGCCCAGTCGTGGGTGCGCGCGCTCTTGAAGCCCATCGCGCGGACGTCGTCGAGCGCCTGCTGGGTAAGCGAGCAGATCGTCGGGCCGAAGCCGGAGGAGTGCAGCTCGGGGCGCACCTTGCCCACCTCCTGGGTGAAGTCGGCCACCGGCAGTTCAGCCGCACAGGCTGCCGCAGCCGCCATCATCGCCGCGGAAAGAACAGTCTTGGTCATGGGATACTCCTTTCGTTTCCGCGTATTATACCATATTCCACGCCAGAACCTGCAAGGCGCGGCGGTTTTGGTATAATACGCATCAAATGACAGGAGAAGGCGATATGAACGGTCCGAAGCTGTCAGCGTGCGCGCTTGCGCTCGCGCTGTCGGTGTTTTCCTCCGGCGTCGCCGCGGCGCAGTCGCCGTGGGACGCGGTGCTGGCGAAGCCGCCGCCGGCCGCGCACGCGTCGGACTTCCGCGGCAAGGCGAACGCAGTTTTCCTGGACGGCGAGGACTGGCGCGGACGGCCGACGCGCTTCTTCGCGTGGTATGCACTGCCCGACGGCGCGTCCGCGACGAACAGGTGCCCGGGCGTCGTCCTCGTCCACGGCGGCGAGGGAACCGCCTTCGACTGGTGGGTACGGATGTGGAACGAGCGCGGCTATGCGGCGATCGCGATGGATACCTGCGGGGCGACGCCAATCAAAGAAGGGAATGGATGGCGGCGCCATGAGTGGAGCGGCCCGTCCGGATGGGGCGGGTTCGACCAAGTGGACGAGCCAGCAAAGGACCAGTGGACATACCATGCCGTCGCGGACGTAGTCCTGGCGCATTCGTTCCTGCGGTCGCTGCCGGAGGTCGACCCCGCCAGAATCGGGATCACCGGCATTTCGTGGGGCGGGTATCTCACCTGCATCGCATCAAGCGTCGACCACCGCTTTGACTGGGCGGCGCCTGTGTACGGGTGCGGCTTCTACGCCGACGGCTCCTGGTGGACCAAGCGACTTGCCGAGATGGGCGCGAAAGGAACGGAATGGCTGCGCAGATGGGACGCCAGCGTCTACCTTCCTGACGCGAGGTGCCCGTTCCTCTTCGTGTCGGGCGAGGACGATCCGTTCTTCAGGCTGGAGATGCTGAAGAAGTCCGCCGCGCTCGTCAAGGGGCCGGTGTCCTGGGACTTGCGCAAGACGATGGTCCACAGCCAGGAGGCGGGGGCGGCGCCGGAGTCCATCCGCGCCTTTGCCGACCACTGGTCCTTAGGCAAGCCGCTTGCGTGGTAGACGGCGCGGGATAAGACGATATGTCGTCCCTACGGCATCGCTGCTCGCGGCTCAGCGGGGAGCGAGTGTTCGGTCTCGTCGCGGGTGACTTTGTCGCCTTCCGCGCTTAGGACAACCAGACTGGTTTACCCTGGCAGCCTGAATCCTATCGCTGGTTGCGCACAAAACCACTCACACGGCGAGTCGCACCCGTCTTCCTCACTCACACCCCTCCCCTCTTCGCCGCCCGCTTTGCATACCTTGCGTCATCAGGCGGCGCACCGCAACATAGACATAACTGCCACGCAAGGCGACGCGCCAGCCAGCTACTGTATCGTCACATACCCACCGCAAACCTACGGCAACAAAACCTCTACCCTAAAAAACCGTAACTGCGCCTTGTTCGCATCTGTCACCGTCTGCCACTCGCCACTGCCACTCAACGAAACCTTGCCCTTCAGAACTGGCATTGCTCCCTGAACATTCCACTGCGATTGTGGAGGAACGAATGTGATTGCGTCCAAGTCTGGCGTACCGTCCGCCTTCATCGGGAACGACGTAATCCTGAAGTCGTTCGTGGCATTCTCTGGATCAAGGCCAACCACATAACACTCCCACACTTTACGCCCGTTCTCCGCCATCGACTTGACATATGCCGTCCTGTCACCGCCATGCGCCGCAATCGCCGTAGCATGCTCATCAAGCCACGCAACTGGAACTGTCACGGTCTTCCCGCCTCCGGCATCGACCGTCACATCGCTCGCGCTCGGCGCCCAGACAACCTCATCTATCCATGCGCAATCGTCAGGCAGCACATCTTCATCTCCCTCGTCCTTGACATAGAGCCAACTCAAAGTATGCGACCCTTCGCCCACCACATCGAAGGCGTTGGTTTCCCAGCCCATATTTCCCATCAGCTCGTTCTGCGAAACGCCGTCAATCAGGAATGCCAAGCCATCGTAGACATCGCCCTTCACGACCTCGCCCGCCACCTTGCAGGAAAACGTTATCCGACCCGCTCCGACGACCACGGTCTCAAGACGGCTCGTCGCGTTGTGGCCGATGACGCCGCTACGCAACGCATAGCCGTCTGGCGACTCGCCCTTCACGCGCCGCCAGCCGGACCCCGCGTCCGTCGTGAACTCCAGCGCTGGCGCATTCACCGCCTCGCCAAACGTCGTGTCGTCTTTCGCCACGGTCTTTGCCGCCTCCGGGCTGTCGAACCAGTCGTCCATTACGGCAATGGCGCGAACGGTCGTCGTCGCGTCAATCGTAAACGTCCCCGCGTAGAGCGTGCTGTTCGTGGTCGGCGTGGAATCGTCAAGCGTATAGTAGATTGCCGCTCCATCTACAGCGGAAATAGCCACGGTTGCCGTCTCGTCATAGAACTCAGTCGGCGCGGCGATGATCGGCGCGGCAAGCTCCTTGCGCTCCCACGCTGCCGTCAATGCCATCACCTCAGCATTGCATGGATAGTACGCGCCCTCCTCCCAAACCGTCTCGACATCGCTCCAGCCAAGGAACGTATGCTTTGGCCATGCAAGCGTGCCCTTGCCTGGTAGCGACACGTTTCCTGCATCCGCATAGAACGACATGGCCTCCGGTGTCACGCCAGACTCCGCCCCGCCCGGCAAGAATGACAGCGTCACATACGGCACTACCGAAGCAAGACGCACCCAGCCGCAGTCCTCGCCCTCCGATCCGCTCTCGTCCTTCTGGTATGTCCAGCACAGGACGTGCTCGCCGACGCCCTCGACGAAGTATTCGCGGTTCGTCCAGTCCACCTCGCCACAGATGGCATCCCGCTGAACGCCATCAACCGAGAAGGAAAGATAGTCACGCATCCTGCCCTTCCGCAGCGGTTCGCACGAGCACTTCCACTCAAACGCCACCCGGCAGGCATTCGTCGCAAGAAGTTCAACTCTCTTCTCTTCCCCGTCATTAGCCGTTAATTGCTCGTGCAACATTTCGGCAAATTCGTTGTAATAACAGATCTCCGCGTCATCAGAAATACTATACAAGATTGACCAATCATCTCTAAACCGTTCTGGCATGTAGACCTCTTCAAGCCCACTGCAACAATAAAAAGCATAATCTCCAATACTTACCACGCTATCGGGTATTGTTATACTTACCAGATTGTTGCAATATTCAAAAGCATACGCCCCAATATTTGTTACACTATCCGGTATTATCACGCATGTTAGTCCCGAACACTCTTCAAATGTTTCATCGCCAATATTCGTAACGCCATCCAAAATCACAACATTCGTAATCGATTGACATGCGGAACCAAACACACACTCTAACATCAAACTGCGGCAAACACATTGTGGAACGGTTACACTTACAAGTCCTACGCAATCAAATGCCCAATCCCCGATGCTCGTTACGCTGTTCGGGATCGTCACGCTCGTCAGCCCACAACCGGCAAACGCACAATATTCAATGCTCGTCACACCAGCACCAATAGTCACATTCGTCAGACCACGGCAACCACTAAACGCCTCTGACCTAATATCTGTCACACTGTCGGGAATCACTACATTCGTGAAACCACTGCAATTGCTAAATGCATTATCTCCAATGCTCTTTACACATGAACCAATCGTCACGCTCGTCAGTCCGCTGCAGCCGGCAAACGCCCTATCACCAACACTCGTCACGCTGCCAGGGATCGTCACGCTCGTCAGAGAACTGCAACCGGAAAACGCACCCTCCCCGATGCTCGTCACACCGTCGGGGATGACCAAATCGGTGACAAGCACACCATTGAGATATAGATTCCCCGCACACGACAGTGGATTACTTCCCAATTCCCCTTCCCAGCTAAATGCAATTCCACACCACGCAGCAAGGTCTGTGATATGCACTGCCGTCAGACTACAGCCATTAAACGCCCGAGAGCCAACATCGGTCACACTATTCGGAATTGAAACACTCGTAAGACCTCTGCAACCTGAGAACGCAGAACCCCCGATGCTCGTCACGCCATTAGGTATCGTCACGCTCGTCAAGCCGCTGCAATCTCTAAACGCATTATATCCGATGCTCGTCGTGCCTTCCGAAATAACAATGTTTGTCACGGAATTAAACGGTATCCCACACTTCCACCCCGGAACGACAACATCGGTCACATTCGAGCAATGTTGGAACGCATTCCCTGCTACGCTCGTCACACTTGACGGAATCACCACGCTCGTCAAACCGCTGCAGCCGCAAAACGCCTCCTTCTCAATGCTAATCACGCCATCGCATATCGTCACTCTCCCCAGAGAACTACAATTGTAAAACACACCCTCCACAATGCTCGTCACACTATCCGGGATCGTTACGCTCGTTAGTCCGACGCAACAGCTAAACGCATAAGGCCCAATGTTCGTCACGCTATTGGGGATCATCACGTCCGTCAATCTGCAGCAATCGTAAAACGCATCCTCCCCGATGCTCGTCACGCTGCTCGGAATTGAAACACTCGTCAGAACACTGCAACCACCAAACGCATAATCTCCGATACATGTCACCCCAGCAGGAATTGTTACACTCAGATTTGTCATGCTCACACAATCATAAAATGTATGCGACATAATGTTTGTAACATTGATTGACAAGCTCGTCAACCCTCTGCAGCCGTAAAAGGCATAATCCCCAATGCCCGTAACGCTGGCTGGGATTGATATGTCCGACATAGAACTGCACCCATAAAATGTATAATCCTCAATATTCGTCACGCCAGTCGGAATTACCACGCCTTCAAGCTTGCTACAACCACCAAACGCAGCATATCCTATACTCGTCACACTATCTGGGATCGTCACATTCGTCAGAGCTACGCAATCTTGGAACACATATTGACCAATATTTGTCACGCCATTCGGAATTATTGCTTTCATCAACTCAGCACAATTATAAAACGCCCATCCTCCTATGCTTGTCACAGACTTTCCGCCAAGCTCAGAAGGAATAGAAACAACGCCAGTAGGACTTGGTGACACCGCACACGACCAGCCAGCGCAGTAAATCTCCGCCTCCTCGCCAATTATACGATATGTCCATGTATAGCCGGTATCTGGATCGATCCAAGAGTCGGCATATGCACAGTTTGTTGCGAAAATGAAGCCAAGTGTCGCAATGAAACACGGCAACCCAAACATATCTTTTTCGTGAATTCGCATACGGGATATCCTCCTTTCAAACAATTGGAGCAAGGGCCTTGATTATCCACCGATGTCCGCAGGTTCTGCAGCGACCGACGACACCCTCAAGTCCATCATGTTGACCAGCTTTTCGCCTGACCATTCTTACTTCAATACGAGTCTTTTCGCAGTTGGGGCACTTGATCAGGCCAAGAGCGGCCTGTGTTCTGACAGCACTGTAAACAAACATGGGCGGAAACCTCCTGTCTCATTACTTCTTGAGAACAAGACTGTTTTCGTTTTGTGACACGACTTTGTACTTTCGAAGTTTGTTGAGCGAGCCCACTCCGCCTGCTGCTATTGCTATCACGATGGCCGAATACGCAACGGGCGCACCCAATGCGGCAATCGCGGCAGGCGCAGCGATCACGCCAGCCGCAGACGACGCCCCGCCACTAGCCGGGCTCACCATGATCGCCGTAATCGCAATCGCGATTGCCCCTATCGCAACGACCCACGCGACTTTACCTGTCGCTTTTATCCTGAGAACCTTCTTGCGCAAATCACCATTTATCTCAATAGTATCTGCATCATCTTTCAGTGCCTTGCCCAAGTCTTGTTCTGTGTCCACTTTCGCAGTAGCCATTATCGCCCTTGTTCTTTCTCCCGCGCCTTTGCTCGCACGTCGACACCCTCGGCGCAGAAAAGAAGAGTGGCGTGCCTTGCATGCTCACGTTTCAAGAAAGGCATCGCCAAACGCCCGACAGAAAACATGATATGAAGACACGCCACATGGATTGACCACGCAGCGCAACCTTCGTACTCCGCTTTCTGTCTTGAAATTGGCGATTTCTTCTTGAAGCGTCATACGCTGTTGCGTACGTCGCCGCGGTTAGGTTGCCCACCCGCAGTCACGGTCGTCTCCGGGCATCGTCCGTGCGACCCTTGGCCGACATTTGCGTCCGACCATGCTATGGTCTCTCTTCTTTCTCCTCCTTGTTTTCCTATCTACGGCCCCGGCAACACTGTCAGCCGCCAGACCTACAACAACTAGATGTGAGAATTATAGCACAATTTCCCCTCCCCGCGCAACTACCCCCAGCCGCACAAGCCACAGCGCAAAGTGCCGAGCAAGGTGCCGCGGAAGGTGCCGCGGAATTGCGGCCGCAAGGGCGGGGCGAGCTCACCCGCCCGAAGCCGCACAAGCTGCTGCAGCGCAGCATCGCGGCTCGCGGAGTCAGGCGATGTGGTTGGCGCCGCCGCGGTGGAAGGCGTGGTACTCGCTGCCGCCGAGGCGCTCCTTGATCGACTTAACGCTGCCGGACATGAAGCCGGCGACGCCGACGTTCATCTTCTGGACCTCGAAGTTGCCGCCCTTGGGACAAAAGGGTCAGACCCTTTTGTTCCTCAATGAACCCGTCACTGACCATGCAGAAGGCGAGACTCCTCGTCACGGTTGAGGACCTCGATATAGCAGGGCGGGTGGCCTCCGCGGCAGAAAAGTCCGTGTACCGCCGCAATTCCCTCCGATGCCATGACGCCCTTTACCAGCTCGACCATCTCGGCCGTTATCCTGAGCCCTGGCACGAAGACCGGGATGCCCGGAGGATACGGCACGACGAACTGGGAGGCAATACGGCCGACGGACGCATCAAGCGTCACGAACTCCCCGTCGCAGAGCGCCGCGTCCCGCGGCAGCACCACCGGCTGCCCCTCGACCGCGCGGGAAACCGATTCGTCGTCGTCGCCGCCGGACGCCGGACGCCCGATAAGCGTGCGGTTGAGGCGGCAGACGCGGAACAGACACTCGAAATGCTCCTCGACCGTGCCGACGGTCACCAGAAAGAGGATTGTTGTCGAAGTCGCTTTCTCCCACTGGATATGCGACTTCAGCAAGGCCTTCTTGAACGCGGCACACGCCTCCGGGCTGCGCAGCATCAGCACGATCTTCAGCGGATCCTTCAGGTAGCCGGCTTTAGGCCAGTCGTCGTCCGTACCGGCAATGTCGGCAAGGTCCGCAAAGCACTCGCCTTCAGGCAGCCCGCACTCCGAGGCAACGCGCGCGCGGAAGTCCGCCGCCCACTTCAGGCGCTCGTCGATGAGTTTCATCCCCTCCATCCGCATCTGCACGCCGGCGACGTCGAGAGTCGCCAGGAACGGATAGTGCGGCGAGGTAGAATGCCAGTAGCGCAGGAACTCGTGCAGGTCGTGGGTGAACTTCTCGAACGAGCCGTGCCCATTGAGCGAGAAGCGGCGCCTGAGCCAGCGGAACTGAGGCGACGCGTCCTCCTCCAGCAGCGCCTTGAACCTCAGGGAGACGTGGATCATCGAGGACTGGGAGAACGCGGCCATCGTCTTGTGGGTTGACTGCACGGCGAAGTGCGCTCCGCTCGTCTCGTTGACGGCGTTGTACCGCATCGCCCGCCCGGCCGCACAGTCCGGGCGCGTATAGAATGGATGAAACGCAGTGTATCCGGCCCATGCCTCGTCCGCGTAGAACAGCACCCCAGCCCGTTCGCAGAGCCGCGACACCTCCCACACCGGATACAGCACGCCCTCGTAGGTGCATGTCGTCAGGACAAGCAGCCGCGGACGCGGCGATTCCGCCGCCTCCAGCGCGCGCTGGATGTCGCGGAGGGAAACCGGCCCCCAGACGCCGAGTCGCGAGTTCCAGCGCGACGGCAGGTAGCGCGGCACCGCACCGGACGTCACGATCGCATGATGCACCGACTTGTGGCAGTTGCGGTCGACCAGCACCACCTCGCCCGGCTTCAGCAGCGTCATGAGCATGGCCTTGTTCGAGGTCGAGGTGCCGTTCGTCACATAGCGGCTCAAGGCGCTGCCGAATATCTCCGACGACAGCTTCTGCGCCTCCGAGAGCGGCGTCTGCGCCTCCGGGCTCGAAAGGTCGCCGAGCGACTCCACCGACACCGAAAGGTCGGAGCGGAATATCATCGAGCCGAACGCCTCGTAGAGCCCCCGCAGGAACGGGGAGTCGGAGAACGCCTTGCCGCCGTTGTGCCCAGGGGTGTGCCAGTTCGTCCCGGCCTTGACCTGCACGTACTGCCGCATGGCGCTTGCGAAGCGCGGCAGCCAGAACGCCTTGAAGAGATGGACGATGCGCTCGCGGTAGAAGTCGGGGCGGGACAGGACCTCTATCCCCTTCTTCGCCCAGCGTCGCTGCGGCACGACGATCGGCGGACGTCCCGGATAGACGACGGCGACCTTCGGAAGCGCGGGGATGTAGGTCTTGAGCCAGTCCTTCAGCGGCACGCCGCGGATGTTCTCGGAATAGAAGCAGTCGTCAACCATGAACAGACAGACGTCGTCGCCGCCCTCGGTCATGCCGTGCGACGGGTCGCCGTCGATGAAAAGCGCATCCGGGATCGCCTCGGGCGAAGACACAGTCTTCAGCTTGAGGGGAGGGTATTCAAGCGGTACGCGGACGTTGAACGCCTCGGCGCAGAAATCACGGAAGGCGTCCGACAAGCCGTGTTCGGCGACCGAAAGCATGTCGCCGTCGCCAGCGTCCGGCTTATGCAGCCAAAGTATGGTAAGTGTTCTCATCTTGTAGTTGCTTCGACCTATCCTTCTTTCCCCTTTGCATCCATGTCGATGTGTCCGATTGCCACCGCGCAGACCGGAGATGAGGAAATGCCGCGGGCGCGGAGGCGGGCGGCGACGGCGGCGGCTTCGTCCGGCGAGCGGACGAGCGCAAAAACAGTGGAACCGGAGCCAGTCATCGCGGCGGCGAGCGGATTTTCCGCGCGCAGGGTCGCAAGCGCCGCGGCGATTTCGGGATGGAGCGCGGCTGCGGCAGGTTCGAGGTCGTTGGCGAGCGCGGCGGCAAGCGCGGCGAGGTCGCCGCGGCGGATTGCGTCGGCCGCCAGCGCGGTCGGGGCGCTCTCGCGCGGCGGCGAGGGCCGCCAGCGGGAAAACACCTCGCGGGTGGAGGAGTGGACGCCGGGGAACGCAAGCACCAGGTCGAGCGGCATCGCTGGAAGCGGGGAGACGCGCTCGCCCCGCCCTTCCATCAGCACCGGCGCGCGCAGGCAGTGGGCGAGGACGAGCGCAGGGACGTCCGAGCCGACTTCAGCGCCGATTTCTGCGAGGCGCGCGGGCGAATGGCCGAGTCCGTAAAGTGAATTGAGCGCCACCAGCACCGCCGCCGCGTCCGCGCTGCCGCCGCCGAGCCCGCCGCCGGCGGGAATGCGCTTGGACACGCGGATGCGCGCGCCGACACCCAGAGCCTCGGCCGCCTTGACGCAGAGGTCGCCGGGGATGCCGGAATCGGAGGAGACGCCGTCCGCCCGCTCGACCTCGATGGTGTCGGCAAGCGAAACCGGCAGCACCACGGACCGGAGGTCATGGTAGCCGTCCGACCGCAGGCCGAGCACCTCCAGCGTCAGGTTGACCTTGGCGTAGGCCTCGACCGTCAACGCGCCATTCCCCTCAGGTCGCGGATCGCGGAGTCGACCGCGGCGAAGAGCCTGGCGAGGCGCGCGGTCGGCACGGTGGAGAAGGCGATGCGGATGAGCCCGGAGAGGACGATGGTGCCGACGGAGTACTTCTCGATGAGCCGGCGGCGGACGGCCTCGGCGTCCACGCCGGTCGGCTTCACGCACATAAAGTAGCCGGAGTTGAACGGCATCGCCTCGAAGGTCTCGGCGTAGGCCTTGTTCGCCCTGAGGATGCGGCGGATCTCGCGGTAGCGGGCGCGCAGCACGGCGTACTTGGCCTTCTTCTGCGCGGCGTAGTCCGCGTCGGCGTAGGCGGCGACGGCGAGGTGTTGTCCGATTGAGGAGACGTTGGAGACGCCGCTCCTAACGTCGCCCGCGGCCTTGGCCTCCAGCGCCTTGAGCTGGGCCTCGCTGGCACCCTTGAAGGCGAAGGTGATGAAGCCGACGCGCAGTCCCCAGACGTAGTCCTCCTTGGTGGTGCCGTCGAGCTTGACGGCGAGGACGTTGCGGTCGAGGCCGGCGAACTCGGCGAAGAGCGACTCGCCGTGGATGCCCTTCTCGTAGACGAGGCCGAAGTAGGCGTCGTCGAGGATCACCACCACGCGCTTGCCGGCGCGGGCGGCGGACCTGACCGCGGCGACGATCCGCTTCGCGTCCTCGACCGTGGCGGTGTAGCCGGTGGGGTTGTTGGGGAAGTTGAGGACGAGGAGCTTGCGCGCGCCGGGGGCGAGCAGGGCGGCCTTCATCGCGTCGGCGTCGAAGGCGCCGCGGCGGAAGGTGTTGAACCGGCGCATCCGGCAGCCGACCGTCTCGGAGAAGATGAGTTCGTAGTTGTCCCAGAAGAGGTCGGGGACGACCAGCTCGTCGGAGGGGTCGGCGAAGAGCTCGGCGGCAATCCGGAGGCCGTGGGTGAGCGCGCCGGTGACGACGGGCAGGGAGAACCTGACGCCCTTCAGCGAAGGGTTCTTCTTCAGCTCCATCTTCCGCCAGGCCTCGCGCAGGGCCGGGAGGCCGAAGGAGCCGGCGTAGAGGAAGGCCTTGGGGTCGAGGCCGATGCGGCGGCGGAAGGAGTCCAGGAGCAGCGGGGAGCCATCCTCCTCGAACGCCATGCCGATGGTGGCGTTTACCTCGCACTTCTTCGCCTCTGCGCTCTGGCCGAGGATTCCGCCGTAGGGGAAGTACATCCTCAGTCCTCGCCGCGAAAGAAACTTCGCGGCGTCGCCGAGGGTGCGGTTGAGTTCTGTCGCCTGTCTGTTCATCGTTGCCTTTCCAAATCTAAAAGATCCCGCGTTGCCGTAGCACCGAACCTCCGGAACCCGTCGTTCCAAGTAGGGGTTGCCCCCTTTTTCTCGCGTCGGTCGAAGAAATGTCGGCTGAATCCGCGTGCAACCCAGGACCTACGTCGTTTCCCCGCATCACCCCTCGCGCACCTCCACCCCTTCCAGGGCCTTGAGCGCCGCGACCACCCGGGCGAACGCGGCGCCGACCTCGTCGTCGGTGAGGGTGCGTTCGTCGGAGCGGAACTCGAGCGAGTAGGCGCGGGAATTCTTGAAGACGTCGAAGAGGTCGACCTTGACGAGCTCGCGGCCGCCGTTGCGGCGGATCGCCGCGACGATCGCCTCGTCGGTCACGCCCGGGGCCACGGCGACGGCGATGTCGCGCCGGACGGCCGGGAACTGCGGCACGGGCGAGACGCGGCCGGCGGCGTCGACGCGCTTCATGAGCGGGCCGAGCTCGACTTCGCAGAGGGCCATCTGGGTGGTGAGGCGGAAGGGATGGCGCATCTTCGCCGAGACGGCGCCGAGGACGCCGACGGCGCGGCCGTTGACCTTTACCTCGAGCGCGGCGGAAAAGGCCGGGTGCGAGGCGGGGGCGAACTCGAGCTTGCCGGCGTGGAGGCGGGAGACGAGCTCCTCGACCGCGCCCTTCATCCAAAGCGCGGCCTCCTCCTCGCCGAGCGGCGCGCGGCGGCGGAGCGCCTCGCGTCCGGCAGGTCCGCAGAACCCGAGCGCAAGCATCGCCTTCTCGGCGGGCTTGCCGTCCACGGAATGGAAGACCTTGCCGGTCTCGAAGAGCATCGCCGTCTCCTCGTGGGAGGCGTTGCGGCCGAGCGCGGCGTAGAGCTGGGGCAGCAGCGAGTCGCGCATGACGCCGTACTCGGCGGAGACCGGGTCGGGGATGGCGAGGCGGCGCGCCCTGGCCTCGGGGCGCGGGTCGAAGTCGTCGAGCTCGCGCGCGGAGAGGAAGGAGTAGTGGAGGGCCTCGGAGAAGCCCAGCGCCTCGCAGACCTCGTGGACGCGGCAGACGGCGCGGAAAGGCGCGTCGGAGAGCGGCGAGACCGAGGGGGCGGAAGGCATGGTGTCCGGGATGTTGTCGAGCCCGTAGACGCGGGCAATCTCCTCCACGAGGTCGGCCTCGGCGGAGATGTCCCAGCGCCAGGACGGGACGCCGAACGAGACGGCCTTGTCGGCCGCGAAGCGGTCCTCCCTGGCGCGCGGGACGAACCCGAGGCGCCTGAGGATGAAGACCATCGCGTCGTTGCCGACGGGGATGCCGATGAGGCGGCGCGCGCGCTCGAAGTCGAGCGAGACGTCGGGGTTGAGCGGCTGCTGGCGGCTGTCGACGTCGACGAGGCCCTTGGCGACCTTCGCGCCGCCGTGCTGCTGCAGGAGGTGCGCGGCGCGGCGCGAGGCGAAGTCCGCGAGGTCCTTGTCGACGCCGCGGATGTAGCGGTAGCTGGACTCGCTCGCGAGGCCGAGCTTCGAGGCGGTGAACTTGGTGGAGGCGGGCTCGAAGAGCGCGCTTTCGAGGAGGACGGAGGTGGTGCCGGGCGCGATGCCGGAGTCCTCGCCGCCCATGATGCCGGCGACGGCGTTGGGGCGCTCGGAGTCGCAGATCATCAGCATCGAGGGGTCGAGCTTCCGCTCGACGCCGTCGAGGGTCTTGATCGTCTCGCCCTCGCGGGCGTCGCGCACGACGATGGTGCGGTCCTTGAGCCGGCGGTGGTCGAAGGCGTGCATCGGCTGGCCGAGCTCGAGCATCACGTAGTTGGTGACGTCGACGGCGAGCCCGAGCGAGCGAACGCCGCAGAGCTCGAGCCGCTTCGCCATCCACGCCGGGCTCGGCGCGTCAGGGGTCATCTCGACGACGACGCGCGCGGTGTAGCGGAGGCACTTCTCGGTGTCCTCGACGACCACCTTGACCTCGTCGTTGACGTCCACGCCGCATTCCTCGAAGTCGACCGGCGGAAGCGTCATGGGGCGGCCGAGGATGGCGCTGAACTCGCGCGCGATGCCGACCACGGAAAGCGCGTCTGGGCGGTTCCAGGTGACCTCGATGTCGAAGACGACCTCGGGCTTCTCGAGCTTGGCGACGTCGCGCACCAGGGCGCCGGTGGGCGTCTCGGCCGGGTACTCGATGATGCCGGCGTTGCCCTCGCCGATGTGGAGCTCCTTCTCGGAGCAGCACATGCCGAAGCTCTCCACGCCGCGGAGCTTGCCCTTCTTGATCTTCTCGGGCTTGCCGTTCTTGTCGAGGAACTCGGGGATCGGGGCGCCGATCTTGGCAAAGGCTGTCTTGATGCCCTGGCGCATGTTCGGCGCGCCGCAGACGACCTGGAAGGTCTCCTTGCCGTCCGTCACCTTGCAGACGTGCAGGTGGTCGGAGTTCGGGTGCGGCTCGCACTCGAGCACCTCGGCGACGACGATGAGGTCGGAGAGCGGGTCGCCGCCGACGGTCTCGACGGTCTCGACCTGGAGGCCGGCGCGGGTGAGCTTCTCGGCGAGTTCGTTCGGGTCGAGGTCGTCGACCTTGACGTAGTCGTTAAGCCAGCTGAGCGGGATTTTCATCTTGGGTTGGGTCCTTTTCTGGGACGGCTGGGACTTCGAGGACAACTGTGGCTTCCGGGACCGGCGCGGGTTCGGGCGCGGGTTTCTTACGCTTCTTCCACTGCGGGCCGTACTTCGGGAACTTCTCGACCGCGGAGTAGACGCCGTTGGTGAACGCGACGACGTGGCCGGTGGAGGCGAGCCACTGGACGTGCTTCTCGAAGTCGGGGACGGCCGGGAACTCCGACTTGTCGCAGCAGGGGTTCTCGACCACGAACTTCCAGGCCGCCGCGAGCTCGGGGATGGCGTGGGCGGCGTCGAACTCCTTGTGCTCGATGCCGGTCACGAACTCCTGTCCGCGCGCGTCGTTCACCCGGAAGAAGTTCATCTTGCGGTGGTGAAAGGCGCCGCGGAGCGCGAAGCACATCGCGTAGGGCGAACGGCGCTCGGCCTCCACCGCGTCCCTGGCCGCCCACTGGAGCGGCTTCGCGGGCGACGAAAGCGCCGCGGCGAGGGTGATCATGAGGTTCTTCGGGCGCGACAGGAGCGAGGGCAGCACCGAGGTCCGGAACTCGAGCTCGGCGGCCTCGCGCGAGAGCGGCTCCGCGCCTTCGCCGTGCCCCTTCGGGAAGAACACGGTGCGCTTGACCGCGCCCTTGCGCCACTCCTCGATTGCCTCGGGGTCGCGCACCATCTCGATGTGGGCGCGGTACTGCTCCTCGCTCATCTCGGGGTAGCGGGTGCGCACCATCTCGCGCACGACGGCGTTGAACTCGTGGATGTTCGGCGGCCCGAGGAGGACGCCGGAGAGCCCGCACTTGGCGACGCAGCTGAAGTTGCCGGTCGGCGGCTCGACCTCGATCTCCTTCGCGTCGTAGTAGTCGGCGAGGTGCGCGCGGACGGCGTGCTCGACCACGTCCTCCTCGCGCAGCGAGGCGAACGAGCAGGCCTTGCACTGGCAGAACGCCGCGGACTCGGCGCGCGGGGTGATCTTGAGCTGCACCGACTCGGGGTTGTCCAGGAGGAAGTTGGCGAGGTCCTTGAGCTTGTAAGCGTGGTAGTCCTGCTGCAGCTTGCGGAAGATGGTGCCGAGCGCCTTGGGCTCGGGCAGCACCTTGACCTCGGCGTCGAGGGGCTGCGGGCGCTCTTCGCGCGGCGGGCGGCGGTCGAACTGCCTGCCGCCGCCGTCCTGGCGACGCGGGCCGGGGCCGCGGTCGCCGCGGCGCTCGAAGGGCTTGCGCTCAAACGGCTTGCCGCGGTCGGCGGGCTTGCGGTCGGAGGGCTTGGCGTCGAACGGCCTGCCGCCGCCCCTGGCGTCGACGGTCACCTTCTTCTCGCCCTTCGCCCAGTCGGGGGTGAAGTCGAAGCTGCCGAGTGCGCTCAGGTCCACCGGGTTCTGGGGTTCGTCGCTCATTGTCCGTGCTCCTCGATGTACTTCTCGCCAAGCTCCACCGCCTTGAGGTTGAGGCCGAGGAGGTCCGCCTTGCGCGCGGAGATGACCTCCTTGAGGGCCTGGGTCACCGTCTCGGACTTGACGCAGCCGGTCCGGCGCACGATCGCGCCGAGGAGGATCATGTTGGCGAGGCCGGCCGCGCCCATGTCCTTGGCCATCTCGGTGGCGGGGATGTAGACGGCCTCGACGTCGTCGCGCGCGACCTTGCGCGAGATGAGCGAGGAGTCGACGAAAACCGTGCCGCCGGCGGCCACGGCCGGCTCGAACTTGTCGATCGACGGCTCGTTCATGACCATGAGGACGTTCGGGTGGGCGATGATCGGCGAGCCGACCGGCTCGTCGGAGACGATCACCGAGCAGTTGCAGGTGCCGCCGCGCATCTCGGGACCGTATGACGGCAGCCACGAGAGCTCCCTGCCCTCGATGAGCGCCGCGTGCGCCAGCACCTTGCCGGAGAAGAGCAGCCCCTGTCCGCCGAAGCCCGCCATTATCGTTTCGTATGTCATCTTGAAATCCCCTTTCTAGGCATCTAAAGAATCTAGGGCCTCTAGATCATCCCCGGTCCTTGAAGTTCCCCAACGGATAGAACGGTATCATCTTCTCCTCGACGAACTGGCACGCCTTCTCTGGCGTGAGGCCCCAGTTGGTCGGGCAGGTGGAGAGCACCTCGACGAGCGAGAAGCCCTTGCCCTCGACCTGGTTCCGGAACGCCTTGAGGATCGCCTTCTTCGCCTGGCGGACGTGCGCGACCGAGTTCACGGCGACGCGCTCGAGGTAGGCCGGCGCGTCGAGCGAGGCGAGGAGCTCGCAGATGCGGATGGGCATGCCCTGGGTCTTCGGGTCGCGGCCGTAGGGCGAGGTCTGGGTGACCTGGCCGATCAGCGAGGTCGGCGCCATTTGGCCGCCGGTCATGCCGTAGATCGCGTTGTTGATGAAGATGATGGTCACGTTCTCGCCGCGGCAGGCGGTGGAGACCGTCTCGCAGAGCCCGATGGACGCGAGGTCGCCGTCGCCCTGGTAGGTGAAGACGACGCTGTCGGGCATCGAGCGCTTGACGCCGGTCGCGACCGCGGGGGCGCGGCCGTGCGACGCCTCGATCATGTCGCAGCGGAAGTAGTCGTACGCCATCACGGAGCAGCCGACCGGCGCGATGCCGATGGTGCGGCCTTCGATGCCGAGCTCGTCGATCGCCTCAGCGACGAGGCGGTGGACGATGCCGTGGGTGCAGCCCGGGCAGTAGTGGAGAACGGCGTCGGTGAGCGCCTTCGGCTTCTGGAAAACAACCGCCATTTTACTTCGCCTCCTTCCTGATCGCCTCGAGCACCTCGTCGGCGCTCGGGATCATGCCGCCGACGCGGTTGCACATCGCGACCTTCCGCGAGCATTCGACCGCGAGCCGTACGTCCTCGTTCATCTGGCCCATGTTGAGCTCGACGGTGAGGAACGCCTTCACCTTCTTCGCGGCGGCGGCGAGCGCCGCCTTCGGGAACGGGTAGAGGGTGATCGGGCGGATCATGCCGACCTTGACGCCCTCCTTGCGCGCCGCGACGATCGCGTTCTTGGCGACGCGCGCGGTGATGCCGACCGAGACGACGCAGACCTCCGCGTCGTCCATGAGGTACTCCTCCCAGCGGCACTCCTCCTTCTCCAGCCTCGCGTAGCGCTCGAAGCGCTCGAAGTTCGTCTTCTCGAGCTCGTCGGGCTTGAGGTAGAGGGAGTTGACGATGTTGTGCGGGCGCTTCATCTGGGTGCCGGTCGTGGCCCAGGGCTTGGTCGCGGGGATCGTCTCGGGGTCGACGGTGTCGCCGGGCAGGACGACCGGCTCCATCATCTGGCCCATCGTGCCGTCCGCGAGCAGCATCGCGGGCATGCGGTACTTCTCGCCGAGCTCGAACGCGAGGCGGGTCATGTCGGCCATCTCCTGCACCGTCGCCGGCGCGAGGACGATGATGTGGAAGTCGCCGTGGCCGGGGCCGCGGGTCATGAAGAAGTAGTCGGACTGCGACGGCTGGATGCCGCCGAGGCCGGGACCGCCGCGCTGGACGTTGACGATGAGCGCGGGAAGGTCCGCGCCGGCGAGGTAGCTCATGCCCTCGGCCTTGAGCGAGATGCCCGGGCTCGAGCTCGAGGTCATCGCGCGCCGGCCGGTGGCGGCGCAGCCGTAGACCATGTTGATCGCGGCGATCTCGCTCTCCGCCTGGAGGAACGTGCCGCCGATCTTCGGCATGCGCTTCGACATGTACGCCGCAATCTCGGTCTGCGGCGTGATGGGATAGCCGAAGTAGTGGCGGCAGCCGCAGCGGATCGCCGCCTCGGCTATCGCCTCGTTGCCCTTCATCAGTACCTTTTCGCTCATCTTACCTCTCCACCGTTATCACGCAGTCGGGGCACATCAGCGCGCAGCTCGCGCAGCCGACGCACTCCTCCGGCTTCGTCAGCTCGACCGGGGCGTGGCCCTTGTGGTTGAGCTTGGTCTTGGATATAGACAGGATCTTCTTCGGGCACGCGGTCACGCAGAGCCCGCATCCCTTGCAGAGGTCCTCCCTGAATGTCAGCTTTGCCATCTTTACCTCCCCCTTAGGCCTGCTTCCTGTCCGTCTCCGCATCCACGCGGTCGAACTCGGCGAGCATCTCGGCGGACGGACGGGCGGTCAGGAGCGAGACCACGACCGTCACCGCGAACGAAAGGACGAAGCCCGGCGCGAGCTCGTAGAGCCCGAAGATCGGGTAGTCGGCGGCGTAGCCGGAGAGGACGAACTTCCACACGAAGCAGGTCACGGTGCCGACGACCATGCCCGAGACCGCGCCGGCGAGGTTGACGCGCCGCCAGAAGAGCGCCAAGAGGATCAGCGGGCCGAACGCCGCGCCGAAGCCGCCCCACGCGAACGACACCATCTTCATCACGGCCTTGAAGAAGTCGCTCTCCTGGTTCATCGACATGAACGCGGCGACGAGCGCGACCGCGGCGACGGCGAGGCGGGAGATCATCACCAGCTCGCGGTTGGAGGCGCTCTTCTTCACGCGCCGGTAGATGTCGTTGGTGAAGGACGACGCCGAGACGAGCAGCTGGCTGTCGGCCGTCGACATGATCGCGGCGAGGATCGCCGAGAGGAGCACGCCGGCGAACACGCGCGCCGCGAAGCCGTTGCTGAAGATGGAGTTGATCATGACCATGAAGCACTTCTCGGGGTCGTTGCCGACGTCAGCGAGGGTAAGGCCGCGCTGCTTCAGGAAGAGGTGGAAGACGAGTCCGATCACGGTCGCCGCGCCGAGGGAGATCGCGACCCAGGTCATCGCGATGCGGCGCGAGCCCTTCACCTCGGCCGGGTTGTTGATGGACATGAACCGGACGAGGATGTGCGGCATGCCGAAGTAGCCGAGGCCCCACGCCATGCACGAGGCGAGGCCGATGAAGCCGACCGCCTTGCCGGTGGAGGCGTTGGTGAAGAGCGACTGCAGGAACGGGTTGATCTCGTTGAGCGAGTCGACCGTCGCGGCGAAGCCGCCGGCGTCGCAGATCACGATGGCCGGGACGAGCACGATGGCGACGAACATGAGCGAGCCCTGGATGAAGTCCGTCCAGCACACCGCCATGTAGCCGCCGAGGAGCGTGTACGAGACGACGACCGCCGCGCCGATCCAGAGCGCGGTCGAGTAGCTGATCGGGAATATCGTGGAGAAGAGCTTGGCCGCGCCCACGAAGCCGGAGGCGGTGTAGAAGGTGAAGAAGACGAGGATGATCACCGCCGCGATGACGCGCGACGCGCCGGTCTTGTCGCGGAAGCGGTTGCAGATGAAGTCCGGGATGGTGATCGAGTCGCCGCAGACCTGGGAGTAGCGGCGCAGGCGCTGGGCCACGATCTTCCAGTTGAGGTAGGTGCCGATCAGCAGCCCGATGCCGATCCACGCCTCGGAGAACCCGCCGAGGTAGAGCGCGCCCGGGAGACCCATCAGGAGCCACCCCGACATGTCGGAGGCCTGCGCCGAGAGCGCGACGACCCACTTGTTCATCTTTCTGCCGCCGAGGTAGTAGTCGCCGAGGTTGGACTGCTTCTTCGAGAAGAAGAAGCCGATCCAGAGCATGACGAATAGATAGCCGACGAACGACCCGAGAACTGTCCAGTCAAACATGGTTGTTTCCTTGTTTTTGGTTTAGTTTGTGTATTATACCAAAAATCCGCGCTTCTGGCGGTTTCAAGACCAGGACTAAGTCAGTCGAGCTCGAAGCGGAGCTCGCCGCCGGCGACGAGATCCGCGTGGGCGACGCGGCGGTTGGCGAGCTCACGGCCGTTCAGCGTCACCCGCTTCGTGCGCCAGGCGGACGAATCCTCGCGGACGACCACGATGTCCAGCTTCCTGGAGCCGAGGCGGAGCGTGGCGCCGTCGACGAGCGGCGAGCCGAGCTCGTATTCGCCCGAGGCCGGGTCGAGCGGATAGAACCCGAGCGAGGAGAGGATGTACCACGAGCTCATCGCCCCGCAGTCCTCGTTGCCGTCGAAGCCGCGGCGGCTGTCGGAGTAGCAGCGCTCGAGGATGTCGCGGACGCGGCGACAGGTCTTGTCGTAGCGGCCGATGCGGTTGTAGAGGTAGGCGACGTGGTGGCAGGTCTCGTTGCCGTGGACAGACGAGTTGCCGACGGTGTCGGTCTTGTAGAAGTCGGTCTCGAAGAACTTGTCGAGCTCGCGCTCGAATTCGTCCGGGCCGCCCATCAGCGCGACCAGCCCCTCGACGTCGTGCGGCACGCACCAGCGCGCGCTCCTTTCGTTCGTCTCGGTGTAGGCGTGGTTCTCCCAAACGAGGGTCTTTGGATCCGCCCACCTCCCGTCCGTCCCCTTCGGCAGAAAGCACCTCTCCGCCGCGCACCAGAGGTTGGTGTAGTTCTTCGCGCGCGCGGCGAAGCGCTTCGCCTCGTCCTTCCGCCCCAGCGCCGCCGCGAACTTGGCGATCGACGCGTCCGCGAGCGAGTAGTCGAGCGTGCGCGAGACAGACTCGACCGTCTTGTCGTGCGCCACGTAGCCGTGGGAAAGGTACCAGGTAAGTCCGCCCCGCGTCTCGGGGCAGCCCTTCTCGTCCTTGCCGACGTCAAGCCAGGTGCGGCTCTCGTCGTCCGGCTGCGGTACGTCCGCGTTCTTGAGGCATGCCGCGAACGCCTCGTTCGCGTCGAAGCCGCCGACGCCCTTCACATACGCCTCGGAGAGGACGATCGCCGCCGGGTCGCCGATCATGACGCCGGTGTAGCCGGGGTTCGGCCAGATCGGGAGCCATCCGCCCCACTTGTACATGTCGACCAGCGACTGGCACATCGCGCCGGCGCGCTCGGGCGCGATAAGCGTCAGGAGCGGATGCTCGCTGCGGTAGGTGTCCCAGAGCGAAAAACAGCTGTAGCCGGGGCCCTCGTGGACGCGGTCGTCGACCGCCGAGTAGTATTTCCCCTCCTCGGAAAGGTTGCGCGGATAGAGGAGCGCGTGGTAGAGGCCGGTGTAGAAGATCTTCCTCACCCGGTTGGGTGCGGAGATCGACACCCGCTCGAAGAACCCGTCCCAGGCGCGCCAGGCGGCGACGACGACTTCGCCGAATGACTTGTCGTCGCATTTCGGGCGGTGCCTTCGCGCCCGCTCCGCGTCAATGAGCGAAACGCCTATCGCGAGCATCGACCCCTCGCGGCGCTTCGACCAGTGGCAGGCGAAGTTCGGGATCGGCAGCGTCGAGACGCGCACCGTCCGCTCGGAGGTGGCGCCCTCGTCCGCAAGCTTCGCCCCCAGCGCGGGGTCGTCGGACCGGATGAGCGCGCCATGCGAGGTCGCCGCGAGCTCGTAGGTCCTGCCGCCGGCCTTGACCGTCGTCTGCCACGGATGCGCCTCGACCGACTCGAGCGGCAGCGGCCGGTCAAGCCAGATGCGCACGGGGCCGAACTCGCCCATCCAGATAGCAGGCTGGCGCGTCAGGACGAAGCCGAGCAGCTCGCGGTCGAGCGCATTGAAGCTCGTGCGCCCGACGGCGTTGGTGCGCGTCACCGGCACCAGGTGCATCGAGCCGAACGGCACGCCGGTCATCGGCATCATGCCGCCGTATTCGCTGCCTGTGCCCTCGGTGCCGATCATTGGATCGACGAACGCAAGCGCCGTCGCCAGAATTGCCGCAGTCATCTTCTTCCTCCCTTCAGCGTATAAGCCTGTATCCGACGCGCCGCCGGTTGTCGATGAGCCCGCCGGCCGGCCCCAGCTTGCGGCGCAGGCCGGAGATGAACACATAGAGCACCGCGATGTCGCAGGGCGAGCCGCGCCCGCGCATCGCGTCGAGCAGCTCCTCGGGGCGGCACATGCGCCCGTTCGCCTCCCAGAGCAGCGTAAAGACGTCCATCTCGCCGCGGGTGAGACGCTCCGCGCCGCCGCCGTGCGACACCACCATGGTGGCGGTGTCCACCTCCACCTGCCCGAGCTTCACGATCTTTGGCATCCCGCCCGCCGGCGCCAGCGCCGCGGCGCGCTCGGCGGCGCGGCGCACGCGGGCGAGCACCACTTCGGCCGACTCGGTCTTGGCGCAGAAGTCGTCGGCGCCCAGCCCGAGCGCGCGCACCTCGTTCGCGTCCGAGGCATTGGCGGTGAGGATGACAATCGGCATCGACGGGGCGGCGCGGCGGAACTCCTCGCAGACGCGGAAGCCGGCCACCTTGGGAAGGTCGAGGTCGAGGACGGCGAGGTCGGGGCGACGCCTGGCGAACTCCTCGAGCGCCTGCGCGCCGTCCTTCGCGGCGCGCACCGAAAACCCCTCTCCTTCGAGGATCGAGACGTAGTGCGCGCGGATGACGCGCTCATCCTCGACGAGCAGGATCTCCATCCGTCACCGCCTGGCGGCCAGGGCCTCCTTCAGCGCCTTCACCTCGCCCTTGAGCTTCTGGATCATCTTCGGCGCGAGCGAGATCGCGGCCACGTCCCGGAGCGACATCGCGGGCGAGCCGATCACGTACTTCTGGGTGCCGTCGAGCGACTGCGGCACGCCGGCCTGGGGGCCGACCTGCACGCCGTCCGCGATCTTGATGTGGCCGGAGATTCCGGCCTGGGCCCAGATGAGGCAGCCGTAGCCGATCTCGGTGGAGCCGGCCACGCCCGACTGGGCGATGAGGCCTGAATATCCCTTGATCTTCACGTTGTGGCCGATCTGCACCAGGTTGTCGATCTTGGTCATGGGACCGATGTAGGTACGGCCGATGCGCGCGCGGTCGACGGTGGTGTTGGAGCCGATCTCCACCCCGTCGCCGATCTCCACGATGCCGAGCTGGGGTATCTTCTCGATGGAGATCGAGCCGTCCTCGCGGCGCATGTTGACGAAGCCGTAGCCGTCCCCGCCCAGCCGCACGCCGCAGTGGAGGATGCAGTCGGCGCCGACGATCGTCCCCTCGCGGAGCGTGACCTGCGGGTAGATGTGGCTGCCGCAGCCGACGCGGCAGCCCTCGCCGACGAACACCTGGGCCTCGACGACTGCGCGGTCGCCGATCACCGCGCCCTTCTCGACCACGGTGAAGGGGCCGATGTGGACGCTGTCGCCGATCTTGGCCGACGGGTCGACGATTGCGGTCGGGTGGATGCCGGGCGCGCGCTTCGGCTCCGGCGGGGCGAGCAGCTTCGCGGCGGCCATGCAGGCGTGGTCGGGGTCGGCCACGCGGATGACCGAGCAGGGCGCGCCGCGGCTCCAGTCCGGCGGCAGCAGCACCGCCGACGCCAGCGTACCCTCCACCAGCGCCACGTGCTTCGGGTCCTTGCAGAAGCTCAGGTCGCCCTTACGCGCCTCCTCCAGCCCGGCGCAGGCGGTTATGACGACGTCCTCGCCCTCGAGCGTGCCGCCGACGGCGGCGGCGACCTCACTTGCCCTCATCGCGGCCCTTCGCGTTCGCGGGCTCGACGCCCATGTCCTTGAGCAGGTCGTCGGTCACGTCGAAGGCCTTGCGCGAATAGGGGGCGGCGTTCTTGTCGAGGATGAGGTCGTAGCCGCCCTTCTCGGCGAACTTCGCGATGCGGCGGCGCAGGTCGTCGGTGGTGGACTTGAGCATCCTCGCCTCGTCGCCCTGCAGGTCCTCGCGGATGCGCATCGCCTCGGCGCGGTAGCTCTGCTCGATCTTCGCCAGCTTCTGCTGGATGTCGAGGATCTGCTGCTCGAGCTCCTGCTTCGCCTTCTCGGCGAGCATCGGGTTGCGGAACTGCTCGGCGAGCTTCCTGCCCTCGGCCTGGAGGTCGTCGCCCTCCTTCTTGATCTCCTCGAGCTTCTTCTGTCCCTCCTTGTCCTTGTCGGAGAGGAAGGTCTTGTTCCGCTCGTAGTCTGGATGGTTGCGCACCAGGAGCAGCAGATCGACCGTCCCGATCTTGGTCTCGGCTCCGGCGGCGATGGCCGCGGCCACGAAGGCCGCCATGATGATTTTCTTCATTGCTTGTAGCCTCCTTGCGGAATGTTGCGTTAGAAATCGTAGCCGATGGTGAACGAGAACGCCTCCTTCTCGGCCCAGTCCGGCTTCTTGACCGGGGCGGCGAAGTCGAGGCGGATCGGGAACATCGGGATGTCGAGGCGCAGTCCGAGGCCGACCGTCCAGGCGAAGGTGTCGCTGAAGTTGAAGTCGAACTCGTCAACGCCGACGCCGCCGAGGTCGCTGAAGACCGCGAAGCGGAACATCTTGACGATCGGGATGGTGTACTCGAAGTTCATGCAGAAGAGCGACTGGCCGCCCCAGGGCGAGGCGTCCCACGCGACGAAGGGAGAGCGGCTCACCATCGGCGCGACGTTGCGGTACTCGATGCCGCGGATGGACTTCGGGCCGCCGAGGAACATGCGGTTGTAGATTGGCACCTCGTCGCTGATCGCGTCGATCGTCTCCGCCCTCAGGCCGACCATGAACACATGGCCGAAGCGCTTCCAGGTCTGGAAGTAGCTGCGGTGGGTCAGGCCCAGCCGCCAGTACTTGTTGTCGCCGGCCGGCGCGACGTCGGCGAAGAGGCGGGTGCGGTAGCCAGTCGTCGGCATGCGGAAGCTGTCGCGGGTGTCGCGCGTCCAGAAGAGGTGCACCACTGGCTCGATAGCGTCGTCATACTCGCGCTCCTCCTGCATGTACGAGACCATCTTGCCAGACTGATCGTAGAAATACCCCCACTCCACGTCGTCGAACTGGATGTACTCGCCGGAGAGCCCGATCCCGAGCCGGCCAAACGGATTCCACGTGGGCCAGAACTTGACCGGGTAGGAGAGCGAGGCGTTCGCGCCGCTGCGGTAGAGGTTGTACTCGTCGTACCAGCGCATGCGCCGGTAGGCGTCAACCGAGAGCTCCAGCATGCGCCCGAAGAGGTAGGGCTCGACGATGCCGAGCTCGGCGCTCTGGTAGCGCGGGCCCCAGGCGATGTAGGCGCGGCCCTTCTGCCCGCCGCCGCGGAAGAACTTGCCCGGTGCGAAGAGGTCGAAGTTGTTCTGGTTGACCTCGGCCGAGACGTAGACCGAGTCGACCGAGCTCGCGCCGATGCCGACCATGAACGAGCCGGTGTTCTTCTCCTCCACCTCGTAGACGAGGTTGCGGTACTCCGCGCCGTCCGCGTCCTTGCCGAGGTCGGTCTTCTCGAGGTAGTAGCCGACGCGGGAGAAGTAGTCGAGGTTCTCGAGGCGCTTCTTGGAGCGTTCCGCGTGGTCCTCGAGCATGCGGTCGCCGGGCGAGAGGCTGATCTCGCGGCGGATCACCTTGTCCTTGGTGTAGTCGTTGCCGCGGATCTTCACCTCGTTGATCCTGACTGGCACGCCCTCGGTCACCTGAAAGACGATGTCGACCGTCGAGGGGTCGACCGCCGAAGGGATGTGGCGCACTTCCACGCGGGTGTCGGCAAGCCCGACGTCGCCCGAGCCGACGACCACCTTGACCCGCTGCGCCGCGTCATCGAGATCCTTCCTGCCTGCGATCGTGCCTTCCGGCGGCAGGTCGCTCGTCTCGCGCACCGCCGCCTCGGAATAGCGGGTGAGCCCGGCGATGGAGGTGCGCCCGACCTTGTACTGCGGGCCCTCCTTCACCTTGAAGACGAGGTCCTTGAGGTCGCCCTCGACGTCGACCTCCTCGGGGCCGGTCACCGCGACGTCGAGGTAGCCGTGGTTGCGGTAGACCTCGGCGATCTTGTCGCAGCACTGCGCCAGCTGGTCGCGCGAGACCGGCTCGTCGGCGAACCAGCCGACCGGGTTCCACCACGGGTAGTCCTTGATCGCCTCGCGGAGCTCGTCGACCGGGAACTCGCCGCCGTCGTACTCGGGGTTGGGCGAGATGGTGCGGAAGAAGCCGGGCTCGACCGCGTGGACGGCGCCGTCGAAGACGTAGGAGCGCACCTTGCGGCGCGCGCCCTCGTCGACGAGGAAGGTTATCTTCGCGTCGTTGGCGGAGACCACCTCGACCACCGGAGTCACCTTGACGTCGGCGAAGTTCTTCTTGCGGTACGCGTTGCGCACATTGGCCGCCGCCTCGGCAAGATCGGCCTCGCCGTAGAGCGCGCCGTCCTTGAGGCCGGCCTCCTTGGCGACCTTGGACTCGCCGAAGAACTCGTTGCCCTCCACCTTGAGCGGGGCGACGAAGCGCACCTTGCGCTTGACGTAGAAGACGACGTCCACGCCGCCGGAAAAGCCCTTGACCGCGTCGGCCGAGATCTCCTCGAACTCGCCCGAGGCCTTGAGCGCATTGACGTCGCGCGTGACCGTCACCGGGTCGTATTCTGCGCCGGCCTTGGTCTGGCACCGGCTCGCCACCGCCCCCGCGTCGCCGCCGAAGCCGTCCAGCGCCTTGACCTTGACTTCAGCGACCTGCTCCGCCTGCGCACACGCGGCAAGCAGCGCAACCGACAATAGAAGATTTTTCATAGTGCGTATTATACCATATTCACGGCCTGGTTTTGGGACAAAAAAACGCCCCTCGCCGCAACGCGGGGAGGGGGCTTTTTGTCCTGGCCTATGCGAGACGCCTTAGGCCACCGAGCCGCCGGCGGCCTCGATGGCGGCCTTGGCGGTGGCGGAGCAAGGCACGCCCTTCACCGAGAACTTCTTGGTGACCGAGCCCTTGCCGAGGATCTTGACCTTCGGGCGCTTGTTGTCCGAGAAGCCGGCCTTGGCGAGCGCGGCGACGGTGATCTCCGCGCCGGTCTCGAACTTCTTCTCGAGGTCGGCGAGGTTGACGGCGAGCGCCTTCGCGGCGAACGCGGCGTTGTTGAAGCCGCGCTTCGGGAGGCGACGGACGAGCGGCATCTGGCCGCCTTCAAAGACGAGCTTGTGCTTGTGGCCCTTGCGGCTCTGCTGGCCCTTCTGGCCCCTGCCGGCGGTCTTGCCGAGGCCCGAGCCGCAGCCGCGGCCGACGCGCTTCCTGGTCTTGCGGGCACCCGGGGTGTTGGTAAGGTTGCTGAGTTCCATCCTGTGTTCTCCTTTCGGCGTTACGCCCTGATCGCGGCGATCTCCTCCGCCGAGCGGAGCTTGGAGAGCGCGTTGAGCGTGGCCTTGACCACGTTGAGGCGGTTCTTGGAGCCAAGCGACTTGCCGACGGCGTCGCGGATGCCGACCGCCTCGAGGACGGGGCGCATGCCGCCGCCGACGATGAGGCCGGTGCCGGCGGGAGCCGGCTTGAGGATGACGCGGCCGCCGTCGCAGACGCCCTCGACGTCGTGCGGGATCGACGAGCCCTTCATCACCACCTTGCGCATCGCCTTGCGGGCGGCCTCGCCGCCCTTGCGGATGGCGTCGGCGACCTCGTTGGCCTTGCCGAAGCCGACTCCGACGCTGCCTTCCTTGTCGCCGACGACGATGACGGCTGAGAAGCTCATGCGGCGGCCGCCCTTCACGGTCTTGGCGCAGCGGTTGATGAAGACGGTGTGCTCGTCGAGCGCGTCTTCCTGCGCCTCGCGCTTGTCACGATTGTATGCCATGGCTTACTTCTCCTCCTTCTTGGCCGAGATCGAAATCCCGCCGGCGACGGCGGCCTCGACGATCGCCGCGACGCGGCCGGTGTACTTGCGTCCGCCGCGGTCGACGACCACGACCGAGATGCCGGCGGCCTTCGCGGCCTCCGCGGCGCGGGAGCCGAGCTCCTTGGCGACGCCGAGGTTGGCCTTGTCGTCCTTGAGCGAGTTTGCCTGGGCGAGCGTGCGCCCGGCGTCGTCGTCGATGAACTGCACGTACATGTTCTTGTTGGTGACGCAGATCGACATGCGCGGACGCGCCGCGGTGCCGACGATGCGCTGGCGGAGGCGGAGATGCCTCTTCTGGCGCTGGACTTTGCGATTGAACATAAGTTGCTCTCCTACCTTCTTGCCCTGTTTGCGGCGGATGTGCTCGCCGACGTACTTGATGCCCTTGCCCTTGTAGGGCTCGGCCGGGTAGTACGAGCGGATGCGCGCGGCGGCCTCGCCGACCATCTGCTTGTCGCAGCCCTTGATCGTCACCTGCAGCCCGTCGTTCTCGACCGTGACCGTGAGGCCGTCCGGGATCGCGAAGACCTTGGGCGACGCGAAGCCGAGCGAAAGCGCCAGCTCCTTGCCCTTCAGGACCGCCTTGAAGCCGGTGCCCTCGATCGAGAGCTGCTTCTGGAAGCCCTGCGAGACGCCGACCGCCATGTTGTTGATCAGCGCGCGGGCGAGGCCGTGGAAGGCGCCGAGCGCCTTGTCGTCGGCGCAGGAGACGACGACCGAGCCGTCCTCCACCTTCGCGGTGATGCCCTCGTGCATCGTGTACGAGAGCTCGCCGAGCTTGCCCTTGACCGTCACCGTCTGGCCCGAGACCGAGGCGGTGACGCCATCGGCGAGCTTGACGGGTTCTTTACCGATTCGAGACATGTTCTTGACTCCTCAATTAGGCGACCGTGCAGATTACCTCGCCGCCGAGCTTCTCCTTCTTCGCCTCGACGCCGGACATGACGCCCTTCGAGGTGGAGAGGATCGCGAGCCCCATGCCGTCGAGGACGGCGGGGATCTTGGCGGTGCTAACGTAGTGGCGCAGGCCCGGCTTGGAGACGCGCTTGAGCTCCGTGATGGCGGGCTTCGCCTTCGCGGTGTACTTGAGCGTGATCACGAGCTTGCGGGGGAACTCCGTGGTCATGGCGTAGTCGGCGATGTAGCCGGCATCCTTCATGACGCGGGCGATTTCGCCCTTAAGCCTGCTCGCGGGGATCTCGACGGAGTAGAGGCGGGCCTTCAGCCCGTTGCGGATCGTCGTGAGCATGTCGGAAATGGGATCCATAGTCATAACGTCGATTCCTTTCCTTGGTTTACCACGAGGCCTTGGTCACGCCGGGGATGAGGCCGGCGACGGCGAGTTCGCGGAAGCAGAGGCGGCAGACGCCGAACTTGCGCAGGTACGCGTGGCGGCGTCCGCAGCGCTGGCAGCGGTTGTAGGCGCGGACCTTGAACTTCGGCGCGCGCTTCTGCTTTTCGATGAGACACTGTTTTGCCATGGCTTAGTTCCTTCCTGCGAACGGCATGCCCATGGAGACGAGAAGCTCCTTGCAGGCCTTGTTGTCGGTCGAGCTGGTCACGAACGTGATGTCCATGCCGGAGTGGGCCGAGGACTCCACCAGCTCGGGGAAGATCGTGTGCTCCTTCACGCCGAGGGTGTAGTTGCCGGCGCCGTCGAAGCCGCGGTTGGGGACGCCGCGGAAGTCGCGGATCCTCGGAAGCGCGGCGGAGATCAGCCGGTCGGCGAACTCCCACATGCGCTCCCCGCGCAGCGTGACCTTGGCGCCGATGACCATGCCCTCGCGCAGCTTGAAGTTCGAGATCGACTTCTTCGCGCGGCAGAGCATCGGGCGCTGGCCGGTGATGGCCGCCAGGTCGTCCACCAGGGCCTTCTGCTCGTCCTTGGTGACGATGCCGAAGCCCATGTTGATGACGATCTTCTGGAGGCGCGGAACGAGCATCCGGTTGGTCGTGCCCAGCTTCTTCTCGAGCTCGGGCACGATGCGGCTCGCGTATTCGTCCTTGAGTCTTGCCATGATGTCCTGTTCCTTCCTTAGAGGGCCTTGCCGCTCTTGATGGAGACGCGGGCCTTCTTGCCCTCCTTCTCCCCGGTCTTGACCCGCGTGCCGCACTTCTTCTCGGCGTCGTAGGGCATGAGCTTGCAGAGGCGGATCGGCAGCTCGACGTCGATGATGCCGCCCGGGGTCTTCTCCGTCCGGCGCATCGCCTTCTTGTGCACGTTGATGCCGCCGACGACGGCGACGCCCTTCTTGGGGTCGACCCTGACGACCGTGCCCGTCTTGCCGGCGTCATTGCCGCTGACGACGATCACGGTGTCGTTCTTCCTGATTCTTGCGATAGCCATATGACTGCTCCTTTTCGTCAGACCACTTCCGGGGCCATCGAGAGGATCTTCATGTAGTTCTTTTCGCGGAGCTCGCGCGCCACCGGCCCGAAGACGCGGGTGCCGATGGGGTTGAGCTTCGAGTCGACGAGGACGCAGGCGTTCTGGTCGAAGTGGACCGTCGAGCCGTCCGCGCGGCGGATGGGGTTGCCGGTGCGGATGATGACGGCGGTGGCGACCGAGCCCTTCTTGATGGAAGAGGTCGGCGACGCCTCCTTGATCGCGACGCGGATGACGTCGCCGAGGTGCGCGTACTCCTTGCGCTGCTTGAGGATGCGGAAGCACATCGCGCGCTTGGCGCCCGTGTTGTCCGCAACCACTAGGTTGGAGAGTTCCTGAAGCATGGCGTTTGCTCCTTTACTTCACGATCCGCCAGCGCTTGGTGGCCGAAAGCGGACGGGTTTCCATGATGGCGACGACGTCGCCGACCTTGGCGGTGTCGGCCTCGTCGTGCACGTGGTAGTTCTTCGTGCGCGTGACGATCTTGCCGTACACGGGATGGCGCTCGCGGTACGAGACCGCGACCTTGACGGTCTTGGCGCCGGACTTGGAGACGACGACGCCCTTCCTGAGCTTGCGGGCGCCGCGGGTGTTGTTTTCCGTGCTCATCAGATCTTTACTCCTGCGCGGGTTATGAACTTGGTGTGGATGCCGATCTTGGTGGCGGCGAGGCGGAGGCACTCCTTGGCGACCTCCTCGCTGACGCCGCCGACCTCGAAGAGCACCTTGCCGGGGAGGATGACGGCAGCCCAGAACTCCGGGTTGCCCTTGCCCCCGCCCATACGCACTTCGATCGGCTTGCGGGTGACCGGCTTGTCGGGGAACACGCGGATCCAGAGCTTGCCCTTGCGCTTCATCTCGCGGTTGATCGCCACACGGCACGCCTCGATCTGGGTGGCCGTGAGCAGCCCGCGGGTGAGCGCCTTGAGGCCGAACTCGCCGTACGCGAGCTCAGTCCCCGAAGTGGCGTAGCCGGAGCGGTTGCCCTTGGAAACCTTGCGGTACTTTACTCTCTTGGGCATCAGCGGCATGGCTTAGCTCCTCTCCTTGCGGTCCCCGCGCTCGCGGCGGCCTTCGCGGCGCTCGCCGCGCGGCGCCCGCGCCTGGAAACCTTCCTTCTTGCAGATCCACACCTTGATGCCGATCTTGCCGGCGGTGGTGTTGGCCTCCGCGAACCCGTAGTCGATGTTCGCCCTCAGGGTGTGCAGCGGCACCTTGCCCTCGCGCGACCACTCGACGCGCGCGATCTCCGCGCCGTTGATGCGGCCGCCGGCGTGGATCTTGACGCCGTCGACGCCCATGTCCATCGCCACCTTCTGCGCGCGCTTCATCGCGCGCTTGAGCATGATGCGGCGCTCAAGCTGCTGGGCGATCGACTCGGCGACGAGCTGCGCGTCGGCATCGGCCCCCGCGACCTCCTTGACGTCGATGTAGACCTCCTTCTTGGTCAGCTGCTCGAGCTTCTTGCGGACGACCTCGGCGTCAACGCCCTTGCGGCCGATGATCACGCCGGGGCGCGCGCTGAAGAGCGTCACCCGGACGCGATTCGCAAAGCGCTCGACGAGGATCTTGGAGACGCCGGCCTCGGCGAACTCCTTCTTGCACACGTCGCGGATCTTCTGGTCCTCGATGAGCAGCGCGCCGAACGTCTTCTTGGGCGCGAACCAGCGGCTGCCCCAGGCGTGGTTGACGCCGACGCGGAAGCCGATCGGATTGACTTTCTGTCCCATTACTTAGACTCCTTCCCCTTCTTCGCGTCCACGAGAATCACCCGGCAGTGGCACAGGCGCCGCGCAATCGGGTGGGCAGAGCCGCGGGCAGTGGGCCAGTAGCGGCGCATGCGGACCGACTCCTCGAGCACGCAGAGGTGCACCTTGAGCGAGCCCGCGTCGGCGACGCCGTCGTTGTTCGACGCGTTCGCCATCGCGCTCAGGATGGTCTTCTTGATGATCTGCGCCGCCTTCTTGGGCGAGAACTCCACTATCTTCAGCGCCTCCGAGGCCTTCAGACCCTGGCACGCGCCGGCGAGCGGGCGGCCCTTGAACGCCGACATCCGCGAGTTGCGGGTGGTGGCCACGTACGCCCGCTCGAGGCCGAGGACCTTGACCTTCGACCCCTGCGGGAACTTCGCCTCGAGCTTGGCGCCCGCCTCCTGCTCGGAGCCGGCCGAGATGCACCCCTCGGCCGCGGCGCCGTTCTTGCTGATTCTATAAAGGAACGTCATAGCTCACTTCCCTTACTTTTCGGCCTTGGCCGCCGAGTTGCCGTGCGCCTTGAACGTGCGCGTGGGGGCGAACTCGCCGAGCCGGTGCCCGACCATGTTTTCCGTTATGAAGACCGGCATGTGCTGGCGGCCGTTGTGGATCGCAAACGTGAGACCCACGAAGTCCGGGAGCACCATCGAACGGCGGCTCCAGGTCTTGATCGGCTGCTTCTTGCCGCTCGCCTGCATCTTCTCGACCTTGCGGAGGAGGCTCTCCTCGACATAAGGTCCCTTCTTGAGAGAACGACTCATGGATTACTTCCTCCTCTTGACGATGACCTTGTCGGACGCCTTCCTCTTCGCGCGGGTCTTGCCGCCCTTCGCGAGCTGGCCCCACGGCGAACGCGGATGGCTGCCGCCGGACGTGCGGCCCTCGCCGCCGCCCATCGGGTGGTCGACCGGGTTCATCGCGACGCCGCGCACCGTCGGGCGGATGCCGAGGTAGCGCTTGCGGCCGGCCTTGCCGAGCTTGATCGAGCCCCAGTCCTTGTTGCCGACCGAGCCGACGCAGGCGCGGCAGCGGCCGTCGAAGATCCTCACCTCTCCGGAGGGCATCTTGAGCGTCACCCGGCCGCCGTCGCGCGCCATCACCTGGCAGGCGTTGCCGGCGGAGCGGGCGACCTTCGCGCCCTGGCCCGGGACGAGCTCGATCGCGTGGACCGTCAGGCCCAGCGGGATCTGCGAGAGCGGCAGGCAGTTTCCGACCGTCGCCTCGGCCTTCGCGCCGTTCATGACCTTCATGCCCTGCTTGAGACCCTCGGGCGCGAGGATGTAGCTCTTCTCGCCGTCGGCGTACTCGATGAGCGCCAGGTAGGCGCTGCGGGTGGGGTCGTAGGCGATGTCCTTCACCGTCGCCTCCACGCCCTCCTTCCGGCGCTTGAAGTCGACGATCCTCAGGCGCTGCTTGGCGCCGCCGCCGCGGTGGCGGACGGTGATGCGGCCCTGGTTGTTGCGGCCGGCGGTCTTGCGGACCGCCACCGTCAGGCGCTTCACCGGGCTCTTCTCGGTGATCTCCTCGAACGTCGCGGACTCGCGGAACCGCATGCCGCACGAGCGGGCTTTGTACTTTTTCAGTGCCATATCTTCAGTCTCCCTTACGCGAGCTCGATGCGCTCGCCGCCCCTGACGGTGACGATCGCCTTCTTCCAGGTCGGCTCCGCGACCGCGCGGCGGGTGCCGCGCACATACCTCATGCCGCCCTTCATGTTGGCGGTGCGCACCTTGAGCACGTGCACGCCGAAGGCCTTCTCGACCATCTCGGCGATGACCGGCTTGCGCGCGTCGCGCGCCACCTCGAGCGGATAGCGGTTCTCGGCCGAGATCCGCGAGCCCTTCTCGGTGATCAGCACGTCGAGCACGACGCCGTTCGTCTTTTCCTTAAGCTCCTGCTTCGTCATGACTCTTCCCTCCTTACTTGGCGATGCGGGCCATGAGCGCGTCGAACGCCGCCTTGTCGCAGACGAGCTTGCGGTTCGCGAGGACCGCGTAGACGTCGAGCGCCTGCGCCGTCGAGTAGTCGATCCGCGGCAGGTTGGACATCGCCAGCACCACCGTGTCGTCCACGTCCTTCTGCACGATCACCGCCGTGCGATCCACGCCGAGCGTCTTCAGGAACGCGGCCATCAGCTTCGTCTTCGGGGCCTCGAGCTTGAACTCGTCGACCACGATCACGTCGCCGGCCTTCAGCTTGTCGGAGAACGCGCGCGCGAACGCGAGCTTCATCACCTTCTTGTTCACCTTCTGCTCGTAGGAGCGCGGGTGGGGGCCGTGCGCCACGCCGCCGCCGCGCCACACCGGGCTCTGGCGGAAGCCGGCGCGGGCGTTGCCCGTGCCCTTCTGCTTCCACGGCTTCTTGTTGGAGCCGGCCACCTCGCCCTTGGACTTGGTGGACGCCGTGCCGGCGCGCATCGCGTTGCGGATCGCGGTCACCGCGTCCTTCACCGCCTGCGCGCCCTTGTCGAGCGTCAGCTGCGACTCGTCGTAAGCGACTTCAATCTTCTGCATGGCTTACTTCCCCCCTTTCGCGGCCTTGGCCGCGACCACGTTGTTCTTGAGGGACTTGCGCACGAACACGATGCCGTTCCGGGCGCCGGGAATCGACCCCTTCACGAGCAGCGCGTTGTCCTCGGGGCGGATCGCAACGACCTCGAGGTTCATGGCCTTGCGGCTCACGTCGCCCATGTCGCCGGGCATCTTCTTGCCCTTCTCGATCCAGCCGGGCAGGTCGCGCGCCGCGAGGCCGCCGGTCCTGCGCTTCGAGTGGCCGCCGTGGGTCATGTTGCCGCCGGCGAAGCCCCACTTCTTGAGGACGCCCGCGAAGCCCTTGCCCTTGGTCATGCCCGTCACGTCCACGTACTTGACGCCCTCGAAGTTGGCCACAGTCACCGCCTGGCCGACCTCCAGGGTCTCGCCCTCGTCGAGCGCGAACTCCTTGAGCACCTTGAGCGCCCCGACGCCGGCCTTCTCGAAGCGCGTGCGCTCCGCCTTCGCCAGGCGCTGCGGCTTCTGCGGGCCAAAGCCCACCTGCGCCGCCGAGTAGCCGTCCTTCTCCGGGGTCTTGAGCTGGACCACCGGGCAGGGACCCACTTCGATGACCGTCACGCAGGTCCTGACGCCGTCGGCGTCGTAGACCTGGGTCATTCCGACCTTCTTGCCAATCAAGCCTTCCATGACACCCTCCTCAGACCTTGATGGTGATGTCTACGCCGGCCGGAAGGTTGAGCTTCTTGAGCTCGTCGATCGTCTGCGCCGTCGGGTTGACGATGTCGAGGAGGCGCTTGTGCGTCCTCATCTCGAACTGGTCCATGGACTTCTTGTCGACGTTCGGCGAGCGGTTCACCGTGAAGCGCTCGACCCGCGTCGGCAGCGGGATCGGCCCCACCACCTGCGCACCGGTGCTCCGGGCCGTGTCGATGATGCCACCGACGGCCTGGTCAAGCACACGATGGTCGTATGCCTGGAGCCGGATGCGTACTCTCTGCTGCTGCATGCTTTTGCCTTTCTGTTGTTTTCGTTTCCTGGGGTTCGACGGCTGCGATCTCCGCGTGCGCCCGCCGCCTTCCGGCGGACTCTTGGCGTTGGCGCGAGAAGCCCTTTGCGGCGCTTCGTTCGCAGCTGGGTTTCGCCCCAGCCATCCCCCCAAAACAAGGCTCGCGGCCGACATCACGACCGCGAGCGAACTGCTTGGCGGTCACGACGCGACGGGATTTACCTGCCCGTATCGCGACCCTTCTTTCGAAGAAATTGCGCGTAGTATATCAAAAATGCCCCGCTCCGCGCAAGGGGGTATTTTCAATTTTTGCAGAGGGGGTTTTTGAGACCCATGGTGCGGATCAGGTGCCTACCGCGGCAGTTTTGCCGCGGATTCCAGACCAGCCGGGGCTTGACAAAGCGGCCGAGGATTTGCTATCATACAAGCATGTTTTGCGAAAGTAGCAATATTCTGCTAGGGGGAGGGGTAGACTTAACAGTTTTCTCGCCTCTTCATTTGCACACTCAAATTCCAACAGGAGAAGCAATATGAACGGGGTGAGAAAACTCGCGTGTGGTCTTGTATGTCTTGCGGCTTTTGCCGCTGGCGGTGCACACGCCGCTACATTTCCATCCGTCCATTCGACGGACGAACAGGGGCATCGGCATTTCCGATTCACGCCGGACAACTTCAAGGAAAACTTCCTTGACACCCTTTACTGGTCGATGGTCAATGGCTACCAGACGGGCGACATCTTCGAGTTTGAGGAAAGCGACGAACCGTATGTCCTCACAAGCGGCATAAGCTTCAATTCTGGCTGGGGAAAGCACGACCTCTCGTTCGTTGGCGTGAAGGCTGACGGCTCTCCCGCCGATCCTGAAAAGGTTGTCTTCATCCCCGCCGAGGGAACGCAGAACGGCCTTTCGTTCCAGAACTACACGAACACCTTCGCGAACATCACGTTCAGCAACGTGGTGCTCTCGGCCCATGGTGATCGTCCTTTTGCCTTCCGCAATTGCGTGTTCACGGGAGTGACGAACAACAATGGCCGGGTCTTTTACCAAAGAGCATGGACCCAGAACAATCCGGTTGGGACTATCTCCGCGACCGATTGCCGTTTTGAGGGCATTGCTGGAATTGGTCGCGTCATCACCGACTGGCTTTCGTTTGCCGCGACGAACTGCGTCTTCATGTGCTGCACCAACACGGATACCCGCTTCACGGCAGGCACGGTTGCCGCAAATATCAACAACCTTTCCTGCTACAACTGCGTCTTCGCGGACAATGTCGTCCCCGATGGGCAGGGCGCGGGCGCACTCAACCTCAATGTTTCGGGGAAGTTCATGCTCGACCGATGCGTGTTTTCGAACAACGCTGTAGATGTCGTCTATACGGATCGGCACGAAGGTGGCGGCGGGGCGATTGCCATCTACGGCGCGGCGACGGGGACTGTCCAGAATTGCTTATTTGTCGGCAACAGCTGTACGCGTACGACCGATGGCAATGGTTTTGGCGGCGGTGCGATTATGGTGCGCAATGCCAGTGCTGTTGTTTCCGTGGAAAACTGCACATTTGTCGAGAATGTCGCAAGCAACCCCAAGCAGAACGCCGAAGGCGGTGGGGCGATCTGGGGCTGGAAGGCCGCATCGCTCGGCATCACGAACTGCATTTTCCACGCCAATCGTGCACGTGCGGAGATGATGCCGGCGGCGGCAAATCTTAAAGTCTCGGACTGGACAACAATCGGCAGCTGCCTGGAATCCAACTTTGAATATGGCGGCACGACCTACGACTTCTCGACCATTGACACCGGGGCGACTCCGACAACGCACATCATCAACGGCGTGAACGGCTGTCTTGTCGGCGACTACGACCCGAATTTTACCGACGCGGCGAACGGCGACGCGCGTGTTTGGCAACGCTCCGGACATTGGTTGTTACGAGTGGTTTCAGACATATACAGGGTTCATCTACATTGTCCGGTGACGGCGGCGCGGCGGAGTGGCGCGGCAACGCAGGCTGCTCGCGGGCATTCGTGATTTTGTGATATAATACGCGGCATGAAAACAGTTCTGTTTGCATTGTTGGCGCTGACCGGAGCGGTTTGCTCTGCGGCGGAGCTCGAACGCGTGGTGATCGTTCCCGCGCATCCCGACGACCTGATCGCCTGCCTCGGATTCTGCCATCTTGCCCGCGGCAAATACGAAGTCCATGTGGTCGACTTTACCCATGGCGAGCGCGGCTGCGGAGAGGAGAAGTTCAAGAGCGGCTGGACAAAGGCGACGCGTACCAAGGAAGAGGAGGCGGTCTGCGCGTCGATTGGCGCGACGCTCCACTGGCTGGACGAAGTCGACGGCGAGGCATACGCCTCTCGCGAGTCGTGCGAGAGGCTGGCCGCCATTCTCAAGAAGCTGCGCCCGCGCGCCGTGATCGCCCACTGGCCGGTGGACATCCACACCGACCACGTCATGGCCGGAGCCGCCGCCATCAGGGCCGTGTTCCTCGCCGACATCAAGCCGGAAATCTACTTTATGGAGCAGACGTACCAGTCGAAGAACTTCTCTCCGGATGTGTATGTCGACATAACTTCCGTCTATGACAAGGTGCTGGACTCCATCAGACTCTACGCCTGCCAGTACGGCGATGGAGCGATGGAGCGTCGCCGTCGCGTGAGCGCCGATTTCCACGGCTGGCATTCGGCGGACTACTACCGGGCGAAGGCGGAGGGCTACAAGTGCTTCGTCCAGCCGATGCAAGGCGAGCGGACGATATTTGCCGACCTCCCGCGTCCGAATCCGCAGCCGGGACTGTCTTTCGAGGGCGCCCGCTGAGTTGAATCACCTGTGCGTGGTGTGGTGTAGTTGGTGTCGCCTGACTTGACAAAGCGGCCGAGAATTTGCTATCATTCAGGCATGTTCTGCGAAAGTAGCAATATTCTGCCAAGGGGGTGGGGTAGACTTCATAGTTTTCTCGCCTCTTCCGCAGCATACTCAAACAATAACCGGAGGTGCAATATGAACGGGGTGAGAAAACTCGCGTTTGGTTTTGTTTTGGCTTTGGCGGCAAGTGTGGCGAACGCCTCCGTCGATGGCCATCGCATCTTTCGCTTTACACCGGACTCCGCCGAGTTCACCTCATTCAAGACGACATGGAACAACAACACTGCTTATTATTTTCACGATGACGATGTTTATGAGTTCGAGGAAAGCGACGCTCCCTATGTCTTTCCTCGAAGCAATTCGCAGGGCAATCATCCACATATCACCTTCCGCGGTGTCAAGGCCGACGGCTCCCCGGCAGATCCCGCCAGGGTTGTCTTCA
Source organism: uncultured bacterium (assembly GCA_902800055.1). GTDB lineage: Bacteria > Verrucomicrobiota > Kiritimatiellia > RFP12 > UBA1067 > UBA1067. Next base: position 42,914 of record CADCCW010000016.1, on the reverse strand, counting down.
TGCCCGACAGCGACAGCGCCGATTACAATATTCGGGGCGGGGTTACGAATGTCTTCGAGAACATAACCTTTTCGAACATAGCCATCTATGTTTCGTGCGACTTCAACGCCATTTCCAATTGCGTTTTCACAGGTATGCGGCAAAGGGCCGCCATCTACGGCCAGTTCGCGGTCAATCAAGCTTACACAAGGCCCGGGTGGTCTGCCTGGGCCACGGACTGCCGCTTTGAAAATTCATCTGCTGGCGGCTCCGGTGCAGCGCGACTTCTCTACGAGTTTGCCGCCACGAACTGCGTCTTTGCGGGCAACTTCAATAATTGCAACTCCCTCAATGGCGGCGGAGTCATTGAAGGCGTCGGCAATCTTTCATGCAAAAATTGCACCTTTGCTGGCAATCACACGTCAGGTGCTTTTGGCGGCGCGATCAACTTAGGCCACGAAGGGACAATAGCCATCGACAACTGCATTTTCACGAACAACTACATCAATTGCGACATAGCCGACAACCTGATATCGCGGACATCTTCGATTGGTGGAGGGGCGATTTCGATAGCCGCAGCCATGACGGGGCATATCCGCAACTGCCTGTTCTCTGGCAATTACTTGACGACGCCGAAGACAAAGACAATCTATGGCGGAGCCGTCCGTCTGTTCAGTTCTGGCGCGGCAGTATCGGTCGAGAACTGCACCTTTGCAAACAATACTATCACCGTAGAAGGAACCAATCAGGACAACGGAGGCGCAATCGGAGTGCATTCGGGAACCATTGGCGTCACGAACTGCGTCTTCTACGCCAATTACGGCATGCTTGGCGCTACTTCGTGGAAAACATCCCATTTGTCGGTGCCGAATTGGTCGCTTGTGGCGAACTGCCTTGAGGCGAATTTCGAAGATGGCGGCACGACCTACGACTTTTCGTCCATCGACACCGGGGCGACCCCGACGACGCACATTGTCAACGGCGTGAATGGCTGTCTTGTCGGCGATTATGACCCGCAGTTTACGGATGCCGCAAATGGCGACTATACGCTGGAGAAGAAAAGCCCTTGCCGCGACGCGGGTGCGCTCGCGCGTGTTTGGCAACGCTCCGGACATTGGTTGTTACGAGTGGTTTCAGACATATACAGGGTTCATCTACATTGTCCGGTGACGGCGGCGCGGCGGAGGGCGGGGAGGCGGGGACCAACGCGTGGCGTTGGAAGTAATTCAGTGATCAGCAGCCAGCTGGAAGTGGTTCAGCAATCAGCAGCCAGTGTTCAGCGAACAGTGGAATAAGGATGGTTCTTCCGCTTTACTGGTTGTTGGTTGCTGGTTGCTGGACACTGGTTACTGGTTATTGGACACTGAACCACTTCCGACGCGATAGCGGAGGCGCATGGCTGCCCCTTTTGACTCAGGGTCAAGGGCGAGGCGGATTGCGGTAGAGGTCGAGCAGATGCTTCGCGCGGTTGGTGGTCACTGTCGCCACGCCGCGCTTGAACGCCTCGACTGCATCGGAGAGGTCGTCGACCGTCCAGACATGGACCGAGAACCCCGCCGCGTTGACCTTGCGGACGAAGTCGGCGGTGACCGCCTCGCGCACGAACTGGATGTCGAGCCCGTCCGCCCCGGTCGCCTTCAGCGTCTCCACCACCTCCTCCGCCGTCACCGGACGCTCCTTGCCCCCGGACCGGCGCATCGCGACGGAGAGCCAGTAGACGCGGTACTCCGGCATCGCTTCCTTCAGCGCCCGGCAAGTCTCCGCGTTGAAGGAGATGAAGAGCACGTTCTTCGGCGTGGCGTTCCTCTGCGCAGCGAAGACCTTCTTGATGTAGGGCACGATCTCCGGCCCCGGCTTCACCTCGACGTAGATCTCGCGCCCGTCGCGCGCGAGCGCGAGCACCTCCTCCAGCAGCGCCGGGCGCGTCCCCGCGAACTTCGACCCCTTCCACTTCCCCCAAGACCCGACGTCGAGCTTCTCGATCTCCGCCCACGGAACCTCGCCGCAGGCCTTGGTGTTCGCGCCGGCGGTGGTGCGCTTAAGCGTGGAGTCGTGGAAGGTGAAGACGCGTCCGTCCTTCGAGAGGTAGACGTCGCACTCGAACCCGAAGCCGCCCTCGACCGCCGTCCGGTACGCCGGCAGGGTATTCTCTGGCGCGTCGTGCGATTCGCCGCGGTGCGAGATGAGCGTAGTATACCCTGGCTCGGCAGCGGAAAGCGCAAATGCGGCAAGCGCCACGGCAGGTGCAAGGGCGACGGAAACTGCGGTTCTCGTTCTCATGCTCGGTATTTTACCATATTGCGCCCGCCGGCGGCAAGTCGGCCTGCCGCAGGGGCGCGGCTCGGCGGGGAGGCGGGGTTCGGTCTCGTCGCGGCAACTACTTCGTCGCCGTCTACACCCGCGCCGGCAAAAGCACAGACTACAAGGCCATCCGCGTCTGCCGCCAAGTCAAGGCGAAGTAGCGCGACACTTCAAACTGCCGCGCAAACTGCCGCGTTAGATCAGAAGAAGTGGACAGATAGTCCGGCGGTCTTGGCCCATATCGGATTGACGAAGAACGCCTTGCGCACGTCACCAGCGGAGGCATAAGTACCGTATGCCTTTTCGGGCTTGTATACTTTCTCCGCGTCAGTAAACGCCAGTGCATAGCCGCTCCACTCCCTCTTGTCGGCGTAGATAACGGAGTATGATGCCGATGAAACCGCGCCTTGGCGGACAAGAAACCCGTCAAGAATCGTCGCCGTATAATCCGTATTGGCGGATTTCCACGGCTGATTCATGATAGACAGAGTCATCGGCGCACCGATGTTGCCGAATGAATTGGCCCCGATTGACGTTAGTGCCGGGCATTTGATGGTAAAGGATTTTAGTGCGCTACTATACTGGAACGACTGCGCCGCAATAATCGTCGCGTTGGGGCAGTTGAAAGTTGCGTTGGTAAGCCCCCTGTTATAGTAAAACCCCTGTATTGTTTCAAGCGGGCCGGCGATTTCAATCTCCTGAAGACCCGACGAATGAAACGCGCTGGTGCCGATGGAAGTGAGATTAGTTAAGACGAGTATCCCTGTGACGGATGTCCCAGAAAAGGCATAGTTACCGATTGACATGACACTTGGCGGGCAGACATAAGAAACATCCACCGAAAGGCTGTCGTTTTTGAAGGTGTCAGCGCCAATCGTCGCCAACTTCGGGCAATTGAGCAATACGGTCTTGAGCTTGGCTCCGCAATAGCCGAAAGTACCGGAGAGCTCCGTGAGGTTTTTGCAGGTGATGGTCGCGTTCGTCAATTCGGTGCATTGAAGAAATGCGCCGCCGATTGCAGTGAGCGTGTCGCTGACGATTTCAACATCGACGATCTTCGTGTTTTGAAATGAACCTGAGGCCATGGTCGTGACGTTCGTAAGGGTTAGCTTGCCGGTGACGCCACTGCCATTGAACGCATTCTGTCCTATGGAGGTCGCCTCCGGCGTCACAATACCCGCGATGTCAGAAGTAAGTTTGGAGCAACCCCAGAAAACGTATCCAGGAATTGAGGTCAGCTGCGGGTTGGCCACAACGACAGTTTCAAGCGTGGTATTTTGCATGAGGCGCGGCAGACTTGCCGCGCAGTCGGCGTAAAGAGCCTTGATGGCGACGCCGTTGTCCCAATTCGCGTTGAAGCCAATTCGCGTAATCGACGCGGCCGTCGTTCCGTCAGTGACGGACATCTCGCGCAGATCGAGAATCCCGCTGGCGGCAGTGGTAGCGACCGCGCCGATGGTTATCGACGACTGTCCTACGGTATAGGTGCAGTTCAGCGTCCAGTCACCGTCTGTGATTGTGCCGCCGGAATAAGTCCAAGTTGTAGCACTGGCGCTTGCCGCGCAGAGCGCGACCGCGGCAGACAAAACGAAACCACACGCGAGTTTCTTCACCCCGTTCATTTGGCACCTCCTGTTGGATTTTGAGTATGCGAACGACGGGGGAAGTTTTCTAAGAGGTTTGCCCCCCCCCCTGCAAAATAGCGACAGTTATGCCAGTTCGCAGTTTCATTGGCTCGTATTATACCAAATTCTGCCGCGGAGGCGCAAGGGGCGGCGGAGGGCGGGGCGGCGGCCCGACGACGTGATTCGAGACCTAAGCGCGTTCGGAACGGAAGCGCATTGCGGTCAGTGTCGAGAATCCCGAGCAAGGCACGCTAGGAGGCCGAGCGTTCGGCGGGGCGAGCGCCCCAGCCCGAAGCCGCGGAGGATCACATCAGCGCGTACTTGGCGACGAAGAGCGCCGTGAGGACGTACATGATCCAGTGGATCTTCTTAGTCTTGCCGGCGAGGAGGTTGATGAGGGTGTAGGCGATGACGCCGGCCATGATGCCGTCGGAGATCGAGTAGGAGAACGGCATGACGGCGATCGCGAGGAAAGCCGGCACCGCCTCGGAGGCGTCGCTCCAGTCGATGTCCGCCGCGCTGGAGAGCATCATGAAGCCGACGATGATCAGCGCGGGCGCCGTGGCGAAGGACGGGACGGCGAGGAAGATCGGCGCGAAGAGGATCGCAAGCGCGAAGAGCGCGGCGGAGGTGACGCCGGTGAGGCCCGTCCTGCCGCCGGCCATCACGCCCGAGGCCGACTCGACGTAGGTCGTGGTCGTCGAGGTGCCGAGCACCGCGCCGACGGAGGTCGCGATCGCGTCCGCGCAGAGCGCGCCGGAGATGCGCGGCAGCTTGCCCTCCTTGGTGAGGAAGCCGCCCTTCATCGAGACGCCGATCAGCGTGCCGAGGGTGTCGAAGAGGTCTACGAAGAAGAACGCCGACATGACGACCAGGAAGTCGAACCCCCTCACGAGCGCCCAGCCGCTGCCGACCACGACCGCCGCGTCGCCCTGCTTGACCGTGTGGACCCAGGCCTCGGGCGAGAAGAGCGCGCCGAGGGTCTGGCCGAATTCCCGGAAGACGCCGGCCATGTCGTTCATTGTGAACGACGGATAGGTCGAGAAGCACTTGAGGGCGGGGTCGGGCACGTAGATGCCGGTCGCCTGCGCGGCCATGCCGAGGAGCCAGGTGGCGAAGATGCCGAAGAGGATCGCTCCCCGCACCTTCCACACCAGCAGCACCGCGGTCACCACGGTGCCGGCGACGGCGAGGATCGCGGCGACGTCCTGCGCGTTGAAGTCGCCCTTCGCGAAGTGCTGGAGGCCGACGAGCGTCGCCTGGTTGTCGACGATGAGGTTGGCCGTCTGCATCGCGATGAAGCAGATGAAGAGGCCGATGCCGGCCGCAACCGCCTTCTTGAGCGAGAACGGAATCGAGTTGAAGATCGACTCGCGCACGGGGGTAAGCGAAAGCGCGAGGAACAACAGTCCCTCCACGAACACCGCCAGGAGCGCGAACTGCCAGCTGTAGCCCATGCCGAAGACGACGCCGAAGGTGAGGAACGCGTTGAGGCCCATCCCAGGAGCGAGCACGAACGGATAGTTGGACATGAACGCCATGAGGAGCGTGCCAACCACCGCGGCAACTGCGGTCGCCATGAACACGCCGCCGCGCGGGATGCCGGCGGTCGACAGCAGGCTGGGGTTGACGGCGAGGATGTACGCCATCGTCATGAAGGTGGTGATGCCAGCGACGACCTCGGTGCGCACGGTGGTGTGGTTGCGCTTCAGCTTGAAGAGACGGCCGAGGAACGTGGTCTCGGGCTCGTCGCTCTCCGCCTCGCGCGCCAGCCACTTGAGGTGGGCGGCGATGCGGATGGACTCCTCCGGCGTCACCACGCCGTCCTCGAGGACGTCCTCCAGCGCCTTGACGAACTCCGCCATCTCGGCGCTTTCGCCGGCGCGTGACGACGCGTAGGAGAGCAGTATCGCCGCCTCCGCGCGGTCTACCTTGCCGTCCTCCAGGACGGCCTTCTCAAGCTTCCTGATGCATTCCTTGATGTCGCTCACGGCATCCCCCCCGCCATGGCTCCAGCTGCCGTCAGGCGATGTTGAGGATGTCGGCGAAGCCGGTGATGGAGAGGACTTCGGAGACCGAAGGCTGGACGTTCACGATCTTGAACTCGCCGCCCTTCGCCAGCATCGCCTTGTGCGACGTGAGGAGCAGCCTCAGTCCGGCCGAGCTCATGTACGGAACCTCGGCGATGTCGAGCACGACGCACTTGGCGTCGCCGAACTTGAGCCCCGCCTCGAGCTCGGGGGCGGTGACGGTGTCTACGCGGCCGCTGACGGAAATGGTCAGCGTGGATCCTTCCGATTTAGTCTTGATCTCCATAGTCTCTCCCCATTTTCAGGATGTTTAAGCCGTTCCGCCGCTTGTAGGTGACGGGCGACATTGTCTTCTTGACGATGAATATCCCCAGCCCCCCGGCCGCGCGGTCCTCGGCGGCGAGGGTGGTGTCGGGGTCGCGCTGCGCGAGCGGATCGAAAGGCTTGCCGTCATCGGTGATGACGAGGCGCACGCCGTCGGGGTGGTGGTCGTGCTCGACCGAGAGCGACCAGCGGGTGGCGCCGGAGTAGTGCACGATGTTGGCGAAGATCTCGTCGGCCGCCACGAGCAGCTGGGCGCGCACCCGCTCCGGCACCGGCTCCAGCGCGGCGGTGAGGTCGTCGACGGCCTTGGCGACGCCTTCCAGCGTCGGCGCGTACTCGTGCTCCACCACGTCGGGCTCGCCGCGGTAGCGGAGCACGAGCTGGGTGCAGTCGTCGGCCTGCTCGGCGCCGGCGGCGTGGCGGTGGACGTCGGCGAGCACCGTCTTGAGGATCTCGCCGCGCTGGCGGACGTTCCGGGAGAGGAGCCCGAGGAGCCGGTCCTCGCCGTAGAGCTCGCCGGACGGGTCGGGCTGCTCGACGATGCCGTCGGTGTAGAGGTAGATGGCGTCCCCGGGCTCGAGGGTGATGTCGTCGACCCGGTACGTGACGCCCTCCATGGCGCCGAGGGCGGGCGAGGGGCGCGTCTTCAGGTACTCGCAGTGGCTGCCGCGGCGCACCACTGGCGGGTTGTGGCCGGCGTTCACGAAGGTCAGGTGGCCGGTGTTGACGTTGAACTCGCCGGCCCAGGCGGTGACGAAGGTGCAGGACGAGTTGCCCTCGCAGAGCGCCTCGTTCGCCTCCGTGAACACCTGCGCGAGCGGCTTGCCGGTCTGCGCGGCGCTCTTGATGAGCGTCTTCGCGTGCATCATGAACATCGCGGCGGGGACGCCCTTGCCGCTGACGTCGGCGACGATCACGAGCACGCGGCCCTGCGCGGTGAAGTAGAAGTCGTAGAAGTCGCCGCCGACCTCCTTGGCCGTCGCCATCGAGGCCATGATGTCGAAGCGCGTCTCGTCCGGGAACGGCGGGAACACGTTCGGAAGCGCCGAGAGCTGAATGTCCTTCGCCATCGCCAGCTCCTTCGCCTCCTGCTCGCGGATCTGCCGGCGCACGAAGGCCGCGATCACGAACCCCACCAGGAGCGCCACGAACACCAGCGCCGCGCCGTTCAGCAGCGCGGTGGCGCCGACGAGCACGTCGCGCTGGACGGCCGCGGACATCTTCGGGATCATCACATAGACCGGGAACGTCTCGATGTCGCCGCGCTTCCAGTAGAACGAGCCGCCGGGCTCGTGGAACTGCGTGCCCTCGCGGTTCGGCTCCTCGTAGTCGGAGAGCACGAGCCCGGTCGGCGTGGTGACCACGATGCCGCCGCTGCCGCCGACGCGCCAGTTGCGGAAGCGATCCACGCAGGTGGAGCGCGCAAGGGATTGCAGGGCCTTGCCGTCCAGCCCGATCTCGAAGAACCCGCCTTCGCGCCGCCACACGCCGACGAACTTGCGCCAGTTGCCGTTTGCCGCATTGCTGCGGTACGGCTGGCAATACTCGGTGTAGCGTCCGTCAATGAGGCCCATCATTTTGTTGGCGTCTTTGTCGTCGGCCGCGGCGAAGTTGAACGCCTTCCTCCCGGGCCCGGCCAAGTAGCCCGGCACCGACGAGCGGACGATGTCGCCCTTGTCGTCCACGATGCTGACCTCGGACACGCGCAGCTCGCGCGCCAGCGCCTGCAGGGAGGCCGTGTCGTCGGGATGGCCGTCCTCGAGCCGCTCGCGCGCCTCCATGCACTGGACGACGAGCCGCTCGTTGATGCAGTCGGTGAGCTCGGCGCGCGCGTTGGCGAAGGTGCGGTCGATCAGCGCGTAGGCGTCGCGCTCGGAAAGGCTGTTGTGGAGAAACCACGAGAAGGCCATCGACGCGGCGAAGGCGACAAGCACCGAAACGGCGACCTTGACGTTGAGGCTGCGGCGGGCGGTCACTTCGCACCCCCTTCCGCGATTACCGCGTTGGCGGCGGCGAGCACGTCCTGGCGCCGCTTGTCGACTGCGACGCCGTAGCCGTCGCGGGTGGCAAGCGGCGAGACGGCGTAGCGCCCGCCGGACTTCTCGGCCAGCGCCTTCAGCGGCATGTCGTCGAAGAACACGGCGTCGACGACCTTACGGTCCAGCGCGTCAACCGCCTCCTCGAGGTGGACGAACCGCAGCGGGTCGCAGCCGTGGCGGCAAAGGAAGATGTCCTGCACGGTGTCGGACTCGACCCCGATGTTGAGCATGGCGATATGCGACAGCCGCGGCCTCGGGTCGGCGCTCCGGTACAGGAAGCACGCGCCGCCGAACGCATACGGGATGGAGAAGTCCACGTCGCGCTTCCTCGCCTCGGTGATGGTGATGGTGGAGATGCCGATGTCCGCCGTGCCGGCCTTGAGCCGCGGCAGGATGTCGGAGAACTCGACCGCCTCCACGACGAGCTCGCGCCCGGCCTTCGCCGCGATCCTCCGCGCAAGGTCGACGTCGGAGCCGATGATCTCGCCGGCTTCGTTCTTGTAGGAGCACGGCGGCTCGGTCGGATGGGTGAGCATGACGATCGGACGCGACTTGTCCGCGATGCGCGGATCCACGCGGTGCTCGGCGTCCGAGCAGCCGGCGGCGACGACGAGCGCCAGCATGGCCAGGGCGGTTCTCATAGCTTGAATACGTTGCGGTTGAAGCCGGTGGTGGTCAGGTTGCGGCGGTTGGGTATCGCCGTCATCAGGTTGGAGACGAGGTAGCTGCGCAGCGAGGAGACGCTGGCGTCCGCGTCGGTGATGTCGAAGATCTCGCCGTCGTCGCGGAGGACGAGCGTAAGCCCGTCGTTGAGGTCGACAGTCACCTCCGCCAGGGTGCGGCGGCCGCCGTTGCGGTCGCGCACGACCATCAGCGCCTCCTCCACCAGCAGCGCCGCCTTCGACGCCCGCGCGGCGTCGATCCCCTTCTGCAGCAGGTGCTTCTCGACGCCAGCCGAGGCCAGGCAGATCGAGGCCGGGTCGAGCTCGAGGTCGAAGACCCGGAGCGCCGCGTCGCGCCCGCCCTGGAGCAGGAACGGAAAGATCCTGAAGCCCCAGCGCACCATCTCGTAGACGGCGAAGACCGCGAGCGAAACGAGCGGCGCGAGGCCGAGCGCGGCCCAGACGCCGCGGGCGCCCCAGGCCGAGCCCATCGCGGGGAAAAGCGCCGCGGGCACGACGAGGACTGCCGCGAGCGTAAGCAGCGTGGCGAGGGTCTCCCGCCCGATGAAGACGTAGTAGGAGTTGAAAAGCAGCACCAGCGCGAGCCCCGGCAGGGCGATGGACGCGACCCGCACCGCGAACAGCGCCGCCGGCACCACCGTCGGGTCCGACACGCCGGCCATCATCAGGATGAGGTTCGGGTACGCGAGCAGTACGAGCATCGCCGCCGCCCCCTCGCCGAGCGCCATCCTCAGCGCCGCGCGCATGACGCGCTTGGTAAGGAACGAGTTGCGTTCGCCGATGTAGACGCTCGCCAGCGGCTGCGCGGCGTTGGCGACGCCGTCGAACACCTCGGAGATGCCAATCGTCATCACCACCACCGCGAGGACCGGCAACATCTCCGAGCCGAAGTGGGCGATAACATAGGCGTTGAGCGCGAATATTAGCGCCGCCTTGCCGACGTTCTTGCTCGCGTCGCCGAGCGAGGTGCGGAAGATCCGCAGCAGGTCGGGGAGGACGCTGAAGTGCCGCGAGAAGCCGAGCATGCAGCCGCGGCGGCAGAAGTGGAACAGCAGCACCACGATGGCCAGGAACGACCCGATGCCGGTGCCGACCGCGCACCCGGCCGCGCCGAAGTAGATCGTCAGCGGCACCGACACCAGGCAGTTGCCGACCAGCTGCACGCAGTAGGAGAAGAGCGACAGCCGCGCGTCGCCGTCGGCGTAGGCGAGCGTGCCGAGGAAGAACGCCAGCGGCTCGAGCATCGCCGCCGGCAGGAACCACACCCAGTATGCGCTGGCGAGCTCGGTCACCTCCTTGGACGCGCCGAAGGCAGTCAGCACCGGATGGCGCAGCACCGCGAGCGCCGCGGCAAACGCGAGCCCGAAGGCGATCGACGCGAAGAAGCCGAGCGTGAAGTAGCCGTGCGCGCGCCTGACGTGCAGGGCGCCGAGCTCGGTCGAGAAATGGACGCACGAGCCGACCGTCACCATCATCCCGACGAAGGTGACGATCTCGAAGACGCCCTGCATCAGGTTGACGGCCGAGAGGCCCGTCTCCCCGAGGACGTGGCCGCAGATGACCGAGTCCGACAGCCCCATCAGGAACTCCGCCGCCATCGCGAAGGTCGCGGCCGGCAGGAAAGCCCTGAACTTGGAGGTGGCAAATGTCATGTCACGGCCATCCTATTCGTCAGCGGCGGGTTGTCGACCGTGCAAGAGTCCAGGCGTTGAAGAGGTTGCAGAGGTAGACGACCACCAGCATCCCCACGACCGCCGGGTAGCCGTGGCCGCCCTCGCCGTAGCCGCCGAACGCGTTGGAGACGACGATCGCGACCTGGTTGCCGATGATGCCGGCGCAACCCCACGCCGAAAGCACCGCGCCGTGGATCTTGGAGATGTTCGTCATGCCGTAGTGGTCGGCGAGGATCGCGGGGATGACCGAGAAGCCCGCGCCGTAGCAGGCGTTGATGACGAGCAGCGCGAGGCCGATCAGGACGGGCAGGAAGCTCGCGAGCATTATGCCCGCCGAGATGGAGAGGATGACCAGGAGGATGTTGATGCGCTTGGCGAGGCGGTCGGACCACCACGCGAAGAGGAAGCGCCCGCCGCCGTTCATGAGGCCGGAAAGCGCGACGATCCACGTGATCAGCTTCTCGCTGTCGCCGTAGACGTCCGGCGACTTCATCATCTGCTTCGCGAGCGGGATGAGGCAGAGGCCGGCCGAGATGTTGAGGAACATGAACAGCCACGACTGCCAGAAGAAGCGGTTGACGAAGAGCTGACGGTAGCTGAACTCGAGCGCGGGGATGCCGTGGCCGAAGCTCTGCACCTGCACCTTCGGCTTCTTCAGCAGGAAGCACGCCGCGACCATCGGCACCGCGTAGAAGATCGCGTAGGCGTGGAAGACGTTGGTGATGCCGTATTCCATGAACCCACGGAGCTGGAACACCGCGACCGACGAGCCGGGCGTCCCCCAGTGGATGCCGCTGAAGAGGATCGTCGAGAGCGTGGAGCCGAGGCCGAAGGAGATGATCGGCAGCGCCGCCGCGATCGCCTTGTGCTCCGGGAACCAGAGCATCATCGTCTTCACCGGCGAGATGTAGATGACGCCGGTGCCGAGGCCGATCAGGAAGCCGTAGCCGAGGTAGACGAGCACAAGCGACTTCGAGACGATGCCGAACTCGGTGACGAGCAGCCCGGAGAGGAAGAGGGTCGTGCCGATGATGGTCGAGAGCCGGATGTTCTTCTCGACGATCTTGCCGAAGAACGCCGCGCCCATGCCAAGGAAGAAGATGCCGAACGAGAACGCCCACTGCACCTGCTGCTGCGTGCGCCCGATGTGCGCCGCGATCTCGGACGAGAAGTTGGTGAAGGCGTAGATCTGCCCCACCGACACCGCCAGCAGGAACGCCGGCAGGACCGCTCTCATGAACCTTTTCATCGACTTGCCTCCTTTCCCCTCAGCGCATGAGTTCGTCGGCCAGGGCCGCGAGCTTCGCCTCGGACGCCGCGTCGAGCGCCGAGCGGATGGTCACCACGTTTTCGCAGAAGGCGATGTCCTTCGACTTCGCGGCCTCGAACATCCCGCGCATGACCCGCGCCGCCGCGGGCGCCCAGGAGCCGTTCTCGACGAAGCCGACGGTGCGGCGCTGGTAGTTACGCTCCGTCAGGTGGTCGATGAAGTGGCGCATCCACGGGAAGATGTCGGCGTTGTAGGTGGTGGTGGCGAGGACGAGCTTGCCGTAGCGGAACGCGTCCTCGACCGTCTCGGGCACGTCGTCGCGCGCGAGGTCGGCGACGGCGACCTTCTGGCAGCCGCGCTCGATGAGCATTTCCTTCAGCTTCATCACCGCGGCCTTGGTGTGGCCGTAGACGGAGGTGTAGGCGATGCAGACGCCGGGCGACTCCACCGAGTAGCTCGACCAGGTGTCGTACTGCTTCACCGCGTGGGCGACCTCGTCCGCCGTCGCCAGCACCGGCCCGTGGAGCGGGCAGATCCGGTCGATCTGGAGCGCGGCGGCCTTCTTCAGGAGCGCCTGCACCTGGGCGCCGTACTTGCCGACGATGCCGAAGTAGTAGCGGCGAGCCTCGCAGTCCCACCCTTCCGGGTCCTCGACGTCGTTGGCGCCGAACTTGCCGAAGCCGTCCGCCGAGAAGAGCGTGCCGGACGCCTTGTCGTAGGTGACGATCACCTCGGGCCAGTGGACCATCGGGGCGGAGACGAACGCGAACTCGTGCGTGCCGGTGGAGAGCGTGTCGCCCTCCTTGACGACGACGCGGCGCGCGGCGAAGTCGTCGCCGTAGAACTGGCGCATCATCGCGAAGGCCTGGGCGCTGGCGACGATCTTCGCCTCCGGGTACTCCGCGGCGAAGCGCGAGATGTTCGCGCTGTGGTCAGGCTCCATGTGCTGGACGACGAGGTAGTCGGCCGGGCGGCCGCCGAGCGCGGCGCGCACGTTCGCGAGCCAGGCGTCGCCGAAGCGGGCGTCGACGGTGTCGAAGACGAGCGTCTTCTCGTCGACGACGGCGTAGGAGTTGTAGGCCATCCCGAGCGGGACGACGTACTGACCCTCGAAGAGGTCGATGTCGTGGTCGTCGACGCCGACGTAGATGATGTCGCGGGCAATTTCCATTTTCGCCCCCCGGAGGTCAGTTCTTGAACGTCACGACGCCGGTGCCCTTGCGGGTGACGCCGATGATCGAGTAGGGCTGGCGGTTCGCGCGGAGGATCTTCTCCGTGCGCATGAGGTCGCGCTTGGGGACGATCAGCACGTAGCCGATGCCCATGTTGAAGACGCGGTACATCTCGTCGCGGTCGACGTGGCCCTGGTTCTGGATGAACTTGAAGATCGTCGGCACCTCCCAGGAGGCGCGGTCGATCTCGGCGTTCACCACGTCCGGAAGCACGCGCGGGATGTTGTCCTGGAACCCGCCGCCGGTGATGTGGGCCATGCCGGTGATGTTCACCTTGTTGGCGAGCAGCGCCGAGACGGGCTTGAGGAAGCTCTTGTGGACGGCGAGGAGCGCGTCGCCGAAGGTCTTGTCGGTGCCGGGCACCTTGTCCTTCCACGACATCTGGCAGTGGTCGAAGATCACCTTGCGCGCGAGCGAGTAGCCGTTCGTCTGGAGGCCGCCGGAGTGGAGGCCTACGATCACGTCGCCAGCCCGGATCGACTTGCCGGTGATGATCTTGGACTTCTCGACGCAGCCGACGATCGTGCCGACGAGGTCGTACTCGCCGGCCGGGTAGATGCCGGGCATCTCCGCCGTCTCGCCGCCGAGGAGCGCCATGTGGTTCTCCTTGCACGCCTTGCACAGGCCGGAGACGACGCTCCTGAACACCTCGGGGTCGACCTTCGCCGTGCCGACGTAGTCCATGAAGAACAGCGGCTTCGCGCCCTGCACCAGGATGTCGTTCACGCAGTGGTTGACGATGTCCTGGCCGACCGTGTCGTGCCGGCCGGTCATCGCCGCGACCTTGAGCTTGGTGCCAACGCCGTCGGTGGAGGCGACCAGCACCTGGTCGCGCCCCGCCGGGACCTTGAACAGACCGCCGAACGCGCCGATTCCGCCGAGCACGTTCGCGGTCTTGGTGGCGGCGACCATCTGCTTGATGGAGCCGACCGCGTTCATCTTGACGTCGATGTCGACGCCGGCCTGCGCATACGCAGACTTGCCTGCCGCCTTTGCCATGGTATTAGAGCTTTCCGTTGGAGCCGAGGACCTTGACGATCTTGTGGACGTAGAGCTCCTTCATCGCCTCGCGCGCGGGAGTGAGGTACTGGCGCGGGTCGAAGTGCTCGGGATGCTCCGCGAAGTGCTTGCGGATCGCCGCGGTCATCGCGAGGCGCGAGTCGGAGTCGATGTTGATCTTGCAGACCGCGCTCTTCGCCGCCTTGCGGAGCTGCTCCTCAGGGATGCCGACCGCGTCGGGCAGCTTGCCGCCGAACTTGTTGATCGTGTCGACGTGCTCCTGCGGAACCGAAGACGAGCCGTGGAGGACGATCGGGAAGCCGGGGAGCTTCTTCTCGACGGCCTTGAGGACGTCGAACGCCAGCGGCGGCGGGATGAGCTTGCCGGTCTTCTTGTCGCGCGTGCACTGCTCGGGCTTGAACTTGTAGGCGCCGTGCGAGGTGCCGATGGAGATCGCAAGCGAGTCGCAGCCGGTCTTGGTCGCGAACTCGATAACCTCCTCGGGCTTGGTGTAGTGGCTCTCCTCGGCCTGGACCTCGTCCTCGACGCCGGCGAGGACGCCGAGCTCGGCCTCGACCGTCACGTCGTGCTTGTGCGCGTAGTTGACGACCTTCTTGGTGAGCTTGATGTTGTCCTTGAAAGGCAGGGAGCTGCCGTCGATCATCACCGACGAGAAGCCCGAGTCGATGCAGCTCTTGCAGGTCTCGAAGCTGTCGCCATGGTCGAGGTGGAGGACGATCTGGGGCTTCTTGCAGCCAAGCTCCTTGGCGTACTGCACCGCGCCTTCGGCCATATAGCGGAGGATCGTGGGGTTCGCGTACTTGCGCGCGCCCTTGGAGACCTGCATGATGACGGGAGACTTCGTCTCGACCGCGGCCTGGATAATGGCCTGCATCTGCTCCATCGTGTTGAAGTTGAACGCCGGAATGGCATAACCGCCCTTGACCGCCTTGGCGAACATCTTCTTGGTGTTCACGAGGCCCAGCTTCTTGTAACTGACCATTTTGTAGTTTCTCCTTGTGTTTTTCCCTCCTTTTTGAGGGAAATTGTGGGTATTATACCATAATCCCTCCGCCGAATCAAGGGGCAAGGGCTAATTTACCATTTCGCCGCCTCCTGTCGCCGTAGGATTACGGTGCGGACGAAATCAAGCATCACGCAATCTGCCGCGGGAATAGCCGAACAATTGGGTAGCGCGGAAGGCTAGAACAGGCGGATGACGGTGCCAATGCCTGAGAACGGCACCCACTGCCACTCGAGCCTGCGGTGAGCGGCGGGCGTCGGGTGCGTGTAGTTGAAGGACGTGCCGGAGCCGCTCTCCACCTCCACGCCGAGCGCGTTGTAGAGCTTCCAGCCAACACACTCATACCGGTTCGTCCCCGAAGCGTCCTTCCAAAGAGCCTTGCCGCAGGTGACGACTCTGGTGTCGCCCGCCGAAAGTTCGCAGAGATACCCATACGCCGGCACGGGCGCGCCAACGCCTTCCGGCGTGCCGGAGATGTCAAGCGTCGAGTCGGGGGTGCCATTCGCGAAGCGCAGCGCGTCAACCGCGTGGTTGGCGACGATCTCCGCGGCCGTCAGCTGGCGGCTGTAGAGTCGGATGCAGTAGATGGTGCCGGGGAAGCCATTGGCCTTGCTGGCTCTGTTGCCGACAAAGGTTTCATCGCTGTCGCCCGGCGTCCAATAGGCTCCGCCGGTCGAGTTCAGACTCGAGCCGTCGGCAAACGCGGGGGAGGTGGAAGCTCCTGAACTAAAGCGCACCGAAAACGAATGCCTCGCCGTTCCCGGACTAAACGGAAACGCTGGCTTCGGGACCGAGCCGGAGAAAACGACGATGGCGCCGACCGTATTATATCCGAACGTCATTCCGTTGCTTGCCGGGGTCTGCAACAACACCTGGTGGACCGAAGTGTTGCGCGAGGCAAAGACGACTTCCATCGTGCCGTTCTTGGCGGCGTCGAAGGTCGCCGCAGTGCCGGCGGCGGAAAGTGTGCCGTAGGATGTCGCGTCGCCGACGAAGTTCATGCCGTTCTCCGCCACGGTGACGTTGGTCAAGTCAAATTCATATCCACCGACGATGTCCTTCCAAACCACCGCGTTGTCGGCATGGACGCCGGCCCCGGCGTTGTCGATGCCATCCCAGCAGGCGATGAGCCCATCCTGGACGTAGCCAGAGAAGTCCGTGAGCCGCTTAGTCACCTCCCACTGCCATTCCAGCCGACGGTATTCCGCCGGCGACGGATGGATGTAGGTGAAGGAGGTTTCGTCACCGCTGTCAACGGCGGCGCCACCTTCATCATAGAGCTTCCAGCCGGTGCAGCGATACTCGACCGTCCCGGTGGCGTTGGTGGAGATCACCGTACCGCAGGAGACTTCGCGCGTTTCGCCGGCGGATAGTCCGGCGACCGCCCCGTATGCCGGAGTTGGTGAACCTACAATCCCAGATGTGCTGGATACATAAAGTATCGAGTCCATGTCGCCGCCTCTAAAGCGCGCCTGATCGACCAAGTTGTTATAGGCGATCTCCCCGTCCGTCAGCTGGCGATTGTAGAGGCGGATGCAGTAAATAGAGCCGGGGAATGAAATGGTATCCCTGTTGTTCTTGCCGACGAAGGCCTCGGACACATCGTCGGAAGACCAATATGCATCGCCAAGCAAAGCAAGCGCAGCGCCGTTGGCGCGCGCGGCGCCCGGCACGCCGGCGGCATAGCGCACGGCGACGGTGTTTGTCGTCGCTCCTGACGTAAAACTAAATGCGGACTTGCCTTCGGTGCCGTAAGTGGTATAAGGGACAAGCACGTGGGTGGTGCCGGAAATTGTCTCTCCCAGCGCAATCCCGATGCTTGCCGGAGTATGCACGAACACCTGGCTGGCGTTGCCGACGCGAGAGACATAGACGACTTCCATCGTGCCGCTCCTGGCGGCGCCGAAGGTGGCTGCCGTGCCTGCGGCGTCGAGCGTGCCGTAGGATGTCGCATCCCCGGCGAAGGTCATGCGGTCGGCATCGACGGTGACGCCGGTCAAGGCGAACTCGTATCCGCCGACGATGTCCTTCCACACGGTCGCGTCGGCGTCATGCGTTCCGGCGCCCGCGTTCTCGATACCGTCCCAGCAGGCGACGAGTCCGTTCTGGATATATGACGACGCGGCCACGCCGTCCGCCATGCCGGGTTGCGCCATCGCGACCATCAGCGCGGCAGTCGCCGCGAATGTAGACATGCCTGTCTTTTTCACGCGTCAATCCTCCTTTGCGATGCTTCGAGTCGTTTTATGCCGGATATTATACTCGATAATTCACAAAGCGGTCTCCGTTTTGCGAAATAACTTCATTGCAAAATGCGAAATACCCCCTTTACGCCAGCCGCCACTTTTGCTATACTGCCACACATGAGGACAATCCTGAGATTCCCCAGGACGAACAACATTCCGATTCGCGCGATGCTATCGGCGCTCGATGACAAATTCGGATTTTCGTCCCGCTACGCCGATGTCGGCGTCAGCACCGCCGCGGAAGTCTCGGAGCTGCTGGCGTTCTGGCGTCCGGACGCCTGCGTCGTCAACAACGACAACCTGCCGGCGAAGGCGTTTGCCGCGTATCCGACGGTATTTCTCCATCGCGCCGGCAAATCGGACAACCCTCGCCACGCGGATGTCTCGTTCGACGAAAAGGCCGTGGCCGAGACCGCCGCGCATCATCTGCTGTCGCTGAATCTCGCCGCGTACGCATACGTGCCGTCGGACACGGACGAAGAGTGGAGCCGGGAGCGCGAGCGGCACTTCGTCCGCATCCTCAGCCTCAACGGATACGGAGTCGCGACATATATCCGCCCCAAAAGCCGTCTTTCGGTTCCGAGGCGGCTGTCGCGCCTTGCAGACTGGATTGCGGATCTGCCGCGCCCCGTCGGCATATTCGCCGCCAACGACGCCGTCGCCGCCAATGTGACCGCCGCCTGCAACCACCGGCACATTGACATTCCGCAGGATATCGCGGTGATCGGCGTGGACGACAACAAGGAAATGTGCGAAACTTCGCGACCGACGATTTCGAGTATCGCAATCGACAGCATGGCTGTAAGAACCGAAACGCTCCTTCTGCTTGAAGATCTCGTCGCCGGGAAAGCGCCAGGGAGCCGCCATGTCAGAATCGAGCCGATTGGCGTCGTGCGCCGGGCGTCGACGCTGAGGGCGAAGAAAAATGACCATGCGGTTCTCGCCGCCTGCGAGCTTATCAGGAAAGAGGCGTGCAACGGGCTCAAGGCCCGCGATGTCGCGGCGACCTTCCCGTGCGGACGGCGCATGGCGGAGCTGCGCTTCCGCGCCGTGCTCGGCCACTCGATCCTGGACGAAATCCGCACCGTGCGGCGCGCACGCGCGCTGGCCGCAACGTCACCACTCCGCACGCGCACTCGCGACGAGATCGCCGCCAGCTGCGGCTACGCCTCCTGGAGCTCGGTTCTCCGGCTGCTCAAGGGTGATTAGGGGAAGTATCTCAGCAGCCAGTAGCCAGCGATCGGTGTTCAGTGGGGAGAGGGAATTTTTGATGCGTTGGCCGTAGCGGAAATGGCCATTCGCGGGGTCGCGACGGCGCGCTTCGATTACCGACCGACCTCGACGAATCCGCCGCGCGGAACCTGGATCTCGGCAAGCCCGGCGGGAATATCCACGTCGCCGCGGCGCGCGCCGTCCGGCCCGTAGACCACGCCCTTCGCCGCCGCCGCGAAGCGCACCGCGACGCGCGGCGTCCCCGTGCAGTTCAGGACGAACACCCGCCGGTCCGGCGAGCCACAGTCCGCCACGAACCCCGGCTTGTACGCGCCGACGATCCGCTCATCCGCCGACTCACCGACCAGCACCAGCGCGTCGGAGGACAGTCCCTGCACGCGGAAGTCGCCGCGGTAGAGCGCCTGTGAGTGCGCCCGCGTGAACGCCACCCAGTGCTTCAGCACCGCAAGCTGCCCGGCCGGCGCCGCGGTCAACTGCACCGAATACTGCCCGATGCCGAAGATCGAGGCGAGCACGGACTCGGCCACCTGCTCCGCGGTCGCGTCTCGCGCCCACTGGATCGGGTCGGAGTGGACGGCGTTCGGCCCGCACGTAAGGCGCAGGTTCGCGATGCCGTAGCGCATCTCGGCAAGCGAGCCGGGGCAGTCCTGGACGCGCATCTGGGTGCAGCACTTGAGCATGACGGGGCCGACGTAGCACTGGCGGAACTCGATCAGCGCGTCGGGACGGGCGCCGGACACGATCTCGCGCGCCTCCGTCATCGTCTTCACCACGGCCGGCATCAGATCGCGGACGTCGCGCGCACCAATCCCGCCCGAGACGTCCGGCAGCCGCATCGTGTCGAAGTCGAGCCCCCAGGAGTCGACGAAGTCGAGCTTCAGCCCGTCGACCTTCCAGTCGCGCATGGCCGCGGCGATCCGTCCGTGGAAGAACGCGCGGCGGGCGGGGAACCGCGGGTCCCATATCTGCGGCCCCCAGGAGCGCCGGTAGAGCATCTGCCCGTCGTAGTCGGCGATGTTCGGCGCGTTGTCCGTCACCAGCGTGACCGGATACCACAGCACCACCTTCGTCCCCGCGTCGTGGAGCCGCCGCACGTGCGCGGCGAAGTCCTTCGAGTAGCGCGGGGACGGGAGATTCTCGCCGTCGCAGAACGAGAGCCCCTCCGGCACCTGCCAGCCGTCGTCGAGGATGATCCAGTTGAGCCCGAGCGAGCGCGCCACCGCCGCCTCGCGCTCGACGATCTCGTCGTTGAGGTACGAGTGGTAGGCGCACCACGACGACCAGACCGGCTCGAAGGCGGCGGCTGGGACCGGACGCTCCGGCGCCGGGTCGGCGGCGCGCAGCCAGGCGGCGGCGGCCGGCAGCGCGCGGTCGGCGGCGAGGCGCCGCGTATCGTAGCGCACCGTAACCTCGAAGCCGTCCGCCGGCTCCTCGCAGTCCATGGTGTTGAAGGTGAACTCCGCCACCAGCGTGTTCGGCCCCTCCTCCACTCCGCCGCGGAAGACGACGCGGCCGCGCGACTCGGACGCCGCGAGCGTCAGGACGCTGCGATCCTCCGCGTCGAGGAAGGAGTAGAGCGGCATCCACTGCGCCGCGCAGCTCTTGAACCGCGCGTGGCTCTCGTAGGGCATCACGCCCGCGCGGTCGAACTTGCGGCAGCCGAGCTCCGGCCGCCAAAGCGTCCGCGCCTCGCCGCCGGGGATCCGCACCTTGACCGAGAACACGGGCTTCTTCGCCGGGCTCTCCGACTTGGCGGAGACGCGCACCAGCGAGACGCCCTCCTCGCCGGACGGAACTGCCGCGGCGGTCAGCTTCCAGCCGCCGGGGCTGTCGCACCTGACGGTGGCGACGCCGCCAAGCGCCCAGTCGCCGACGTTGACCTCGGCACCCGCCGCAACGACCGCGGCGAATACACACACAATGCAATCCAGGAGTTTCTTCATATTGGTGTGTATTATATCAAAAGTGGTGGGGCGCGGCGGCGCGGGGAGCGGTTTGGACAGTGGGGGGGGGGATTAGGCGTTGCCCTTGGCGCGCCAGCGGTGGGTGTAGGCGCCCTTGGCGAGCAGCGCGTCCTCTTCGCCGATGCGGCCGATCTCGCGGATGCCGGGCGTGTCGAGGACGAGCGCGCCCGACGGGATCCGGAAAAGCTCGCGCGAAGTCGTGGTGTGGCGTCCGCGCCCCGACCACTCCTGGATCGCCTGCGTCGCCGCCACCTCCTCGCCGGCGAGCGTGTTGAGGAGCGTCGACTTGCCCACCCCGCTCGAGCCGACGAGCGCCACCGTCCGCCGCGGCCGCACGTACTCCAGGACCGCGTCCATCCCCTCGCCGGTCAGCGCCGAGATCCTGAGGATGCGCGCGCGCCCGGCGACGACCTCCTCCAGCGCCGCCATCTCCGCCACGCCCGGCCCGGCGAGGTCCGCCTTGGTCAGCACCACCACCGCCGCGGCCTCGCCCATGCCATCCGCCAGCTCCAGGTAGCGCGCGATCCGCGGCGGCGAGAAGTCCTCGTTCAGCGACATCATCACGAAGAGCGCGTCGAAGTTCACCGCCAGCGTCTGCGCCGGACGCCGCGCCGCCGGGTCCTTGCGCTCGAAGACGGAGAAGCGAGGCAGCACCTCGGTGATCAGCGAGTCGCCGCGGTCGTTGTGGCGGAAGCGCACGAAGTCGCCGGTGACCGGCGAGAGCGGCCGCTCCCCGCGCTCCACCGGGCGCATGTCGTCCGGCGCCGCGGTCTTCATCCGCGTAAACACGCTCTTCTTCTTGCGCGCCAGGATCTCGCCCCCGGCCTCGTTGCAGACGAGGTGGTAGTAGTCGCCATGGGCGCTCACCACCCTGCCGATGCCGGGCTCGACCGCGCCCCGCCAGCCGAACTGCTCCAGCCGGGATAGCGAAACCCCGTCGGGCGCGGCGGGAACGACTTGCGGCGCAGTAGAGCGCATGGTATTGCTCGATCTCACGTCGCGTATTATAGCAAATTTGAGTGTTTGGGTGTTTGAGTTGTGGCTCGCAGTTAGTCGTGGGAATGGGACAAAAGGGATGAAAGGGACGAAAGAGATAAGACGCTTCATTCAATCAGTTTGTTCCCAACCACAGCATAAGCAATGCCACAAGGCATAGAACTATCATTATAACAGCACCTAACAGCCATTGAATGAACACCCCCGCCGCCGCATGATCAACACCGCTCCGCCCTTTTCTCAATCCTGCCCAGAGTACGCCCCACCATCCAAAAATGAATCCGGCCCAAAACGAATTGGAATCCCTTTGGGCAGGCTTTGATTTTGCCAACAACACTGCATCTCCACATTTTGGACACGGGACTACGCGCGGCAACTGACCTGTCGCGAAATGAAATTCGCACCCACAATTCTTGCATATCCACACCCCAATACTCATCTCACGCCTACTTTCACTTCGTCTCTCACAGCGCGCGGCATTACGCCAGGAACGTCATGACGAGGTTGACCATCATTTCCTTTTCTGCTGGCTTGGATTCGGCGATCATGACGGTGAGGGCGACGAGCGTATGGTCCGCGATGCGCTTGGAGCCGTCCTTGCGCAACAGCAGGCGGTTGCGCTTGAGGAAGTAGAGGAAAAGCGCGGCGGCGATGCGCTTGTTGCCGTCCGAGAAGCCGTGGTTCTTCGTGACGAGGTAGAGGAGGTTCGCGGCCTTCTCCTGCGCGGAGGAATAGAGGTCCTTCCCGCCGAACGACTGGTAGACCGCGCCAAGGGCGGACTTGAACGATCCGTCCTTCTCGTTGCCGAAAAGCGCGGATCCGGCGGAGAACTTCATGGCGTCGATAAAGCGGCGGCACTCTTCGTAGGAAAGCACGACAGAGCGGCCCTTGGCTTTGGGCTTGCCGATGGTCTGGTGGTCGTAGCCGTCGAGCAGGTCGAGCGCGGAGGAGTAGGTTTTCACGACATCCAGCACCTGCTCCGCATCAAGGCTGTTGGAGACGCGCTTCATCACCTCCACCGCCTGGCCAAGCTGCGCGATCCGCTGGCGGTTCACGGCATAACCACGCATGATGTACTCTTTCAGCACCCGCGTCGCCCAGCGGCGGAACTCCACGCCCCGCTGCGACTTCACGCGATAGCCAACGGAAATGATTACGTCCAGGTTGTAAATTGCAACCTTGGCGGCACCAGCGGCATTTTCTGCTAAATATGCAATTTTTGCATAAGCCTCATCTCGGTTGACTTCACCTTCATCAAATGCGTTCTTGATGTGCCTCGCAATAACAGGTTGCGAGCGGCCAAACAACTGCGCCATCTGCGCTTGCGTCAGCCACACAGTATCCGCCTCGACGGAAACCGGCAGCGACACCGCTCCGTCCTGAGACTTGAACAGCACTATCTCGTTCTTCATTGTCCCAACCTCATTTCGCCTATGCCGCGTATTATACCAAAATTCGTGGCTCGTGGTTCGTGATTCGCGGTTCGTTCAAACTGCCGCGGAATCTGCCGCGGAGGGTGTTGCAAACATGATAAATAGGTCAGACCTAAATTATCACTTCTGCTTCTGACCTACCACCGGATTTATATAAATGCGGCGGTAGGAGAGCGTTCGCAAACTGCCGCGCAATCTGCCGCGCAAACCGCCGCGAAATCCAATCACATTCCTCCAAGCATATACAGTAAAACATATACGGAAGGGTCTGACCCTTTTGTTCCTTTTGTCCCCAAATGTTTATTGATGGTGGTAGTATAGCACTTTTGGATTGGGTTTGTAAAGCGGGCTTCAGCGACCATCATGTCTGCGGCAAAACCGCCGCGGATCCCTTGCGTTGCCGCGACACCTCGCCGCAGAGTTACCTCCGCATTAGGCAAAAGGGTCAAGGCAAAAGGCAAAAGGGTCAGCAACTGTATAAAGACTGGCGCATTATGGGGAATCGCCGACAAGGCGCACAAGAGAGAGACAAGCTACGAATCATCGGTTCTTCGTCTCCGTGGCGAAATAGTCGTGAATTGCCGCCCTTCCTTTCCAAAGTGAAGACTGCCCTTCAGGTGTAAGATCAACACCTGGATCTAAAAGAGGAAAGGTTTTGGCAGTATCGGGAGTCAGAGCGCGTGGTGACGGCCATGCGGCATCCCATTGCCATAAGAATGCTCGGCACTCTCCACCGCATAAAATAACAGTACAAAGGACTTTGGCCTCTAGAAATGGAAGTTCATAGCACTCCACTTTCCAGAACACCTTGCTTGGAGCCTTTCCAAGTCCATAGTTAATCACATCAATTACCCTTTTGCCTGAATTTGTGGCCTGAGCCTGTTTGACAGAACATACCACATCATCCTGCCATCTCTTGTGCAAATAATTGCAACAATTGACGGCAAAACTGATTCCAAGAATCGCCGCTATCATTATCCTTGAGGGCTTCATGGTATAAAAGGGTCAGACCCTTCTGTATATGCTTCTACTGTATATGCCGCGGGGCGCGGGGTGTATTGCGACGAATTATCTACCCATTCCGACGCGTCACAGCGCATGCCAGCCACCATTCCGCCCACGATAGCGAGGGCGAGGGAAAGCGCGGTCTTGACATGGGGTTTCATCGCGTGAATTATACCATTTTTGCCGCGTTCTGTGTTGGCTTTCGCGGCAGATTTCCGCCGCTCTGAAAAGTGAGCGTCGTTAGACGCGAACAAATCCTCGTGTTAAACCAAAACCGCCGCGGCCTTTCAACCTTTCAACCTTTCAACTTTTCAACCTTTCAACCTCTCAGGTGCCGCGCAAACTGCCGCGGAATCCAGTCACATTCCTCCAAGCATATACAGTGAAACATATACCCGTTCCCTTCCTCCTTCTCCCCGCACCCCTCATCCTCCTTGCCATCTCTTCCCTGCGCTGGCGCGAAAGGATGAAATCCGACACTCTTAGACAATGCCTGAAAATTTCGCCGGAAATTTACAGTTGCTGACATTAGTTGACCCATAGGCTCTTGGTGGACGACCATTTTAGATCTTTCAAAACGGCAGTCATAGCATTCATCCTACACTAAAATAGAGCAATCATATGATACAAAGGCGATATCTATTAGCATTTTTTCTACCCATTTCTCTTTGATTTCGACATACTCTTCTCCAAATATTTTCAAGCGAAGAATCTCATGTTCGCACAAATCAGGAAGAGTCTCAACGGAAACTCCTGCGCGCAAGATATATAGCGGACAAGACATAAACATCACGTCTAGACGCATCATTAATACACCGTTAAGCGATAACAATGCCGAGACATAATTACTAGATGAAATATTACGGGGAATTTTCAGTCCAATTTTAAAAACACCATCAAATGGAGACATCTCTGTTTTGTTTACCACGTCAGAAAATGCCATTTCTGATATTATAGTATCGTGAAGCATATGATTGCTTCTCACCCATGCTTTTAAATCTTGTCCTAAAGTCTTCACATCAGGCATATACCGCTCCATAGGAATCAAAAGGGTCAGACCCTTCTGTATATGCTTTTACTGTATATGCTGCGACACGCGGGTTGATCTGCGACGGATTATCCACCCATTCCGACGCGTCACAGCGCATGCCAGCCACCATTCCGCCCACGATGTCGCGTGAATTATACCATTTTTGCCGCGCTCCGTGTTGGCTTTCGCGGCAGATTTCCGTGGCCGCGAAAAGTGAGCGTCGTTAGACGCGAACAAATCCGTGTGTTAATCAAAACTGCACCCCTGCCAGTGCATCCGCGTTGCGGACGACCTTTGGTCGGGGGATATGCGCAAACCGCCGCGGAAACTGCCGCGTAGCGGCGTCTCCCCGCACGGGGGGGGTGCGCTCCCCGCACGGGGGGTTTCACTTACCCGCACGGAGGAAATGGGGCGCGGCGTCGCGGGGGCCGCTCGCCGACGCTCACGTCTGGTACGGGCCGAGAAAGGCCTCCTTGAAATCGTAGCCGCCGACGAACGCCTCGGGCGTGTCGCCGTCCTCGCGCGAGATCCGGCGGCCGTCCGCCAGGTTGAACATCATCTCGCCGATGTCCTCGGTGCAATTCACCCCCCACTCCGTCAGCACCGTGTAGGCGAGCGGACCGTACTGGTCGAGCGCGGTCTCGCGAAACTCGTCGAGGACGTCCTCACCGGTCGTGTGGGCGCCGTCCTTGGTGAGCGCGTGCACCACGTCCATCAAGAGCGCATACGCCCGCGCGTTGAACCGCGGGTCCTTGGCGACGATGTCGTCGAACGTGTCGGACGTGAAATCTATCTCCTCCATGTCTTGCTCCTCCGCTTGCCTAAAACCAGATCGAGAACGCCGCCTCCGGGTCGTTCGTGTCGTGCGCCTGCAGCTCGGTCACCATGACCGAGAACGCATCCTCCCCTTCGCCGAATGTCGCCTTCAACAAGCGGCTGCGCGACTTTGCGCCTTTTGGCAGCAGCAGCGACACCTTCTCGCCGACGGACACCCGCCGCGGCGGCTTCAGGCACTCCTCGCGGCTCGCGCCGGCGAGGGTCGACTTCGCGAGCAGGAACGGACCGTAAGTCAGGTACACCCCGCCCTCGCGCCGCGCGAGACCGGCCATCTCCGGCGTCTCCTTCACCTGCTCGAAAAGCGCCGCGCGCGGATCCGCGCCCTCACGCGTGCGCCACTCGTGCAGCGCGACGCGCGGACGGTATGTCGCCGTGAACGAAGTCGCGCCCGCGCCCGCCTCGGCTTCCACCCAGCCGTTCGTCGCCGCGCGGCCGTCGACCCTGAAATCCTCCGCCCACGGCGGCGCGCGGAACCTGACCCGGCGCGATTCCGGACTCTCGACCGCGAGGCGCAGCCGCCCGGCGAGCAGATCATCGCCCGGCACCCGGTAGCGCACGCCGCCGCCGAGCGCGTAGTCGCCGCGGAAGTAGAGCAGCGCGAGGACGGTTCCGTCCGCTGCCGTCGCCGCGGCGCTTTCGTAGAGGTCGAGCGGGACGCGCGGCGCGTTGTCAACGCAGCACTGGTGGAACTTCATCCCCACCTGGTGCGGCGCGGCGAACTGCCGCGTGCCGTGCGAGCGCGTCGCGTGGCAGGCCCAGGTGCCGTCCCAGAAGATCGCCGGCAGGAAGCCGTTGAGGTACGCGTTCTCGATCCGGTCGATGCACCGCGCGTCGCCGGTCGCGGCGAAGAGCGCACGGTTGAGCCGCATCCAGTGGATGACGTCGCAGACCTCGGTGGTGGCGTTGGGACACTCCTTCGCCGCCGAAAGATGGTCGAAGTAGCCGACCGATCCGAACGGATTCCCCTCGTATTTCTCCGCAAGGTCGGCGAAGCTGCGCACCGCCTCCACGAGCCGCCGCTCGCCGGTCGCGTCCGCGTAGTCGAGGAGCCCCTCGTAGCAGCTCATCATCTCGTAGGCCTTCGCCCACCAGCCGGGGTTGGGGTACCACTCGCTCACCGGCCTGCCGGAAAGCGCCTTGGTGACCAGCGCCGGCATCGAGCCGTCGCCGCGCTCCCACACCGCCACGATGGAGCGCGCGTAGTCGAGGTACTTCCTGTCGCCGGTGCGGCGGTAGAGCAGCATCAGCGGCTTTAGGACGCTCATCGAGGGGATGCCGGCGAAATATCCGGTCTGCTCGATCTTCACCTTCCCCTTCTCCATCTGGCCGATCCAGTGGTCCATCAGCCGGCGCGCGGCGCCGAGCAGCCTCTCCGCGGCGCCGGGGGCAAGCGCGGCGGCGTCAGGATCGCGCTCCAGCGCCCGCGAGGTCTCGACTAACGCCCAGAGCGTGTACTTGCGGCTCCAGAGGTTCCAGCAGAACCGCTCCGAGCCGTCGGGGTTGGGACCGATCGCATTCTCGTCGGAATAGGAGCAGATGTAGCCGTCCGGACGCTGGAACTCGTCGACGAACGCCACGGCGTTGGTGGCGGCCCAGGCCAGCAGACTGCTGTCGTTGCCGAGCGTCGCGATAGCCACCGTCCCCAGCATCGTCTTGCCCCAGTACTCGCCCTGCCAGGACCCGTTGTCGTCGTAGTGGGTGCGAAAGGCGTTGACCGCCTCGTCGTAGATCGCCGTCTTCGCCCGCTCGGAGAAGACGCGTTCGCGCAGAAAGCGCCCGAGCTTCCCGCTCCCAAACGGATCGAACGAGGTGCGCGCGTCGACGAGCGGACCCTGGAAAGGCGACGCCGCCAGCGCCGCCGCAGGCAGCGCGGCGAGGACGACAAGCCCGACGGCGCCGCGCAGGGTCAAGCCTTGAGCTCCCCGGCGAGCCGCTCGACGAACGCGGCGAGCGCCATCGCGCCGAGGTCGCCGTCCGCGCGGCTGCGCGCCGACACCTGCCCGGCGGCCTCGTCGCGCGGACCGACCACGAGCTGGTACGGCACCTTCTCGACCGTCGCCAGGCGGATCTTCGCGCCAAGCTTCTCGGCCGACGAGTCCACCTCGACGCGGAAGCCCGCGTCGGCGAGCGCGGCGGCCACCTTGTTCGCGTAGCCGAGCGCCTTGTCGCTCACCGGCAGCACCCTGACCTGCTCGGGCGCGAGCCAGAGCGGGAACGCGCCGGCGTAGTGCTCGATGAGGATGCCGATGAAACGCTCGAGCGAGCCGAGCACGGCGCGGTGGAGCATCACCGGATGGTGCTTCTTGCCGTCGGGGCCGATGTACTCGGCGTTCAGGCGCTCCGCGCTCGGCAGCTGGTAGTCGAGCTGGATGGTGCCGCACTGCCACTGGCGCGCGAGCGCGTCGACGAGGGTGAACTCGAGCTTGGGCCCGTAGAACGCGCCCTCGCCGGGCTGGATCTCGTAGTCCATGCCGGCCGCCTTGCAGGCCGCGGCGAGCGCGGCCTCGGCGTGCTGCCAGGTGGCCACGTCGCCGACGTGGTCCTCGGGCATGGTGGAGAGCTTGACGAGCAGGTTCTTGTCAAAGCCGAAGTCGGAGTAGACGTCCTTCAGGAGCCGGCAGAACTTCGCCACCTCCGCCTCGATCTGGTCCTCGGTGCAGAGGATGTGCGCGTCGTCCTGCACGAAGCCGCGGACGCGCATGATGCCGTGCAGGGTGCCGCTCGGCTCGTTGCGCGCGCAGTGGCCGAACTCGGCAAGGCGGAGCGGCAGGTCTTTGTAGCTCCGGGTGCGGCTCTTGAAGATCTCGATCGCGCCCGGGCAGTTCATCGGCTTCACCGCGAAGAGGCGCTTCTCGCTCTCGGTGATGAACATGTTCTGCTGGTAGTGCGCCCAGTGGCCGCTGCGCTCCCAGAGGCTGCGCGGCATGATCGCCGGGGTGTTGACCTCCTGGTAGCCGTCCTTCACCAGCTTGCGGCGCATGTAGTCCTGGAGCGTGATGTAGATGGACCACCCGCGCGGATGCCAGAAGATCTGGCCGGGATCCTCGGGGTCAAGGTGGAAGAGGTCGAGCTCCACGCCGAGGCGGCGGTGGTCGCGGCGCTTCGCCTCCTCGGCGCGCGCGACGATCTCGTCCAGCTCCGCCTGGTCCTTCGCGACGATGCCGTAGATGCGCTGGAGCATCTTGTTCTTCTCGTCGCCGCGGTAGTAGCTGCCGGCGACGCGGGTGAGCTTGACGACGCCGATCTCCTTCGAGTGCGCGACGTGCGGACCGCGGCACATCTCCACGTAGTCGCCGACCGCGTAGGTCGAGATGTCCTCGCCCTCGGGAATGTCGCCGAGGCGCTCGAGCTTGTACTTCTGGCCCGCGAGCATCTTCGCGCACTCGTCGCGCGAGACGACCTTCCTGACGAACGGCTCGTCGAGCGCGATCAGGCGCGCGATCTCGGCCTCGATCTTCGGGAAGTCCTCCGGCGAAAGGCGGTGCGGCAGGTCGAAGTCGTAGTAGAACCCCTCGTCCGTCGCCGGGCCGATGTCGACCTGCACGTCCTCGAACACGTTCTGCACCGCGCGCGCCATCAGGTGCGCCGCGGAATGCCGCCTCATCTCAAGTGTAGCTTCTGCCATTGTCTCTCCTTAAATCCTTGTTGGAATGTGTATTATACCAAATCTGTCGCGCTAGGCGCCGCGCCCCTTCGCCGCCAGTCCCTTGGCAGTAAGACGGTATTTTTGGGTTGGCGAGCGCGGCGAATCGGGCTGGGTCATCTCAACCAGTCCGTTTTCGATGGCCGGGGTCAGATACTTTTCGAGGAAGTTGCGCCGCCCGCCAAGCTTGAGCGCCGCCATCAGCTCGACAACTGACATTTCACCAGAGAATATGCGGATCAACCGCTTCACTCCCAGCGGAAACGCAGCGCGTGCTTGTTCCTTTACTTGTTCCCCTGCTTGTTCCCTCCTCTGGGGGACAAGTGTCGCGGGCTCATCGGGTGTCCCGACAAGATACTGCGACGGCGTGAGCCCGTCGACCTTCTGAAGCCCGATCGCCGCACTCCAGTTGGCCGCCCGCTCGCGCTTGTCGGGCTCTTTCGCCCGCAGATACTCGTCGAGATCCGTCATGTGTGTATTATACCAAAAATGGTGGGGTCGCGGCGGCGCGGCGGGCTGCTCGCTCGGTCTCGACGCTACGGACCTCTATGTCGCCTCTCTCGCGTAGACAACCAAGCGCACAGACCCCGCGTCTCACTCGCGAGCGGGCCCTTGCGGCCGCTTCGCGGCTCGGGCTTCGCCCTCGGCCAACCTGACGCCTTCGGCGCAGGCGCATTCCCCGCCGCCTCGCCGCTTGGTGAAACTCCGTGAGAAAGCAGGCAGAGCCGCACAAAAACTGCCGCGCAAGGTGTCGCGGAGGTCGCCCGCGTTACTTACCCACGCCCAAAGACAAGCTTATACAGTAAAACATATACAGAAGGGATCTCATTTCGAAATTTCATTGGGCTACCTCCCTATTGCCTGCGTGCCGCATTGCGTCAATTATTCTAACGACCCAATCCTGACACCCCTTCTCGTCTTTATGCAATACGCATTCGGCTAATGCAAAAACGACAATGCAGACAAGTATAGTTGCGACAAATCCAAAGTGGAATCTGTGCATTCCACAAGCACGATGAGAAATCCAAACGCACAAACAATAGGACAAAATAAAGCAATATGATAGATAGGGCACGGCATAAACATTCGCAATGATTATGTGCCCCAATGAAAGCATAAACGTCAGCACCGACAAGAGCAATGACTCCAGCACTATTTTACCAGCGGTTTTCATTCAGGAATCCAGTACGTATTTGGGCAAAATGGTGTTGCTCGGTCTCATGTCGCAGTCCGCCCCTTTGGCCCCAGTTTCACACTACCGCCTCCCAATGCCCGCCTTTGTCTGGGCCGATGCGGCGAAGACGTCCGGCTGCCTTGAGATTTGCAATATGCTTCTGGATGGTGCTGCGCGTTATGCCAAGCGCGGCGACCATACCGGCCAAAGTAAGGTGGGGCTGTTCTTTCAACAAATCCCAGAGCTTATCGACTGTTTTCTTACCGCTTTTTCTTACCGCCTTTTTCTGACCGCCTTTTTCTGACCGCTTTTTGTCCGTGGCCTTCCCGCCTTTGCCGAGCGCCGCCTTCTCCGCGTCGCTGATGCCGACGAGCAGATACCTGTTCTTCAATTCGTTCCTCTCGCCCATGATCAGGTTGCGGAAGAAGCGCTCGAGCGGTTCGCAGTCGCGGTGGTATCCTTTAAGCGGGTTCTCGTAGTTGGCCCTGACGAGTGCATTCCTGAAAAACCACGAGTGCTCCGCGAAAATGTCGTTCGAGGCCGCTATCCTCATTGATTTCAGGTACTTTATCGCAAACACGGCGGTCGTGCGCGTGTTGCCCTCGCGGAACGGATGTATCTGCCAGATTCCGGAAATGAACCTCGCGAAGTGCGAGACAATCTCCTTTTTGCCTTTGTTGGCGTATGAAAACTCCCGTTCGCGGTCAAAGTCGTATTCCAGCGTCTTCTCGATCATCGGCGCATGGCCGTAGGTGACCGAATCGCCGCGCAGCACCCATTCGCGCTTGCGCAGGTTCACTTCGCGAATCGATCCCGCATGGGGAAACACGCCTTCGAAGATCAGGCCGTGCAGACCGATGAGACAGGTCGGCGACAGGTTGAAGCCCTCCTCCTCAATCACTTCGTTGATGCGCGCGGAAACCCGGTCGGCCTCCTTGACGTCCTCCGGCGCGTCATGCCCCGACTTGGTCTCGTAATACCTGTCAATCATGCGCGTAGCCGCCGCGCCGCTGATGTCGCCCTCGATGTGCCGCTTGGCGACGTCGATGAGATACCTCGATGGCGTAAGCCCATCTACCTTCTGAAGGCCAATGGCGACAGCCCAGTTCTCCGCACGTTCGCGCTTCGACGCGCTTCGCGCCTGATAGTAGTCGTCAAACTCCTTCAGGTTCGGGTCGTCATACGGCATGGCACAAACCCCATTTAACCGCTATGATGTTGTTCGGTTTCACGATGTGTATTATATCACAAAGACGGGCACCGCCGCTCCAGTTTCGACGAGCAGCAGCTCCGCGCCGACGCGCTCAAGCGGAAGACCGGCGAGAGAAGCGACTGCCGCACGGTACGCCGCCATCTGGCCCAGATACGCCTCGCGCATCCTTGCGGCAAAGGCGTCCGCCGATTCGCCGCGCGCTGGGCGGTTGGTCTTGAAGTCGTAGACGACGGCGCGCCTTGAGTCGCCTTCGCCGCGGAAGACGACGCGGTCGAACTGCCCCGACTCCCACTCCGAGCCGACCAGCCGCTCGTAGCTCCGCTCGCGCCACAGCGCCGCCGCGTCGTCCCCCTTCACGAACGCGCCCGTCCAGCCGTTGGCGAGAATCTGCCGCTCGAGCTCGCCCTTCGGCGCGGCGGGGTCGACCCATCCTACCGCCTCTAACTGCGCATGGACGTCCGTTCCCCGCCGCAGCGCCGCCTGGCGCGCGGAGCCTTCGGCGAAAAGCTCGCCCGCTGCCATGCCGGAGCGGAACGCAAGCGAGGGGAGTCGGCGGCGGACGCGCTCGCGCTTTGCGCGCACCGGCTTCTGCCGCGGCGCTTCCGCCGGCTCCGGCTGCTCGCCCTTGCCGGCGGCGCGGCGACGCTTCCACTCAGCAATCTTTTTGTACCATCTTGGGTCGCCGACCGGTTCGGGCAGCGCCTCGCGAACAAAGTTGGACATGTAGCACGTCGATCCGCTCTGCGTCGGCGGACGGCAGACGACCGTCATCGCGTGCTTCGCCCGCGTCATCGCCACGTAGTAGGTGCAGAGCGCCTCCTCCTCGACGCGCTCCTGCCGCGCCGCACGCGCCGCGGCGATTCCGGGGACGATCCTGGCGACCTTCGCGCCCGGGTCGGGCAGCACCCAGCCATCCGCCACGACCGCGCCTTTCGAGGCCGTGTCGAGCGGGTTGTGCTCGTAGAGCGGCAGGACCACGTAGTCAAAGCCCAGCCCCTTGGAACGGTGGATCGTCATGATCTTGATCTTGCCCGGCTCGGCGAGGCAGCGCTGCTTCTTCGCCGCGAGGAAGTCGGCGAAGTCCGAAAGCCGCGTCCCCGGCTCCAGCGAAAGCTCGAACTCGGCCGCCGCGCGCAGCATGTCGGTGAAGCGCGTCTCGGTGAACTCGCTCCACGCCTCGGACGGATCTTCCGGCAGGCGCGCGCGCAGGTCGCGGAACGTACGCACCAGCCCCTTCGCGGCAAACGACTGCGCGGCGAACTGCGACACCTCCTCCGCGCCGGGAACGCCGTCCGGGTAGAGCGCCGACGCGAGCGGCGTCGAGGCGAAGTGGCTGTATGCCTGCCGGTAGCCGGGATGGTCGGCGAGCTTCACTAGGTCGACGAAGCCCTGCAGGGCTGGCGTGTCAAGAATCGCGCTCTCCCCTTCCCACACCACTCCGTCCATTCCCTTGGACTTCAGGTACGCGGCGATCTGCTCGCCAATCGTGTTGGCCCTGACCAGCACCGCGGCGGAAATGGCGCGCTTCACGGGATCGACCGCCTGGAGCGCGCAGAAGACCGGCTCGAAAAGGTCTTCGGGCAACATGCCAGGCGCCGTGACCGCCTGCACGAAGCCAGGCATGTCCTCGCCGTTCGCGGAGACGTGCTCAGCCGCCTCCCAGCCCGGGAACTCCCCGCGCAGCCGCCCGCGCACGAAGACGCGGTTCACCGCCTCGACGACGGCATGCGAAGAGCGGTAGGTCTTGTTGAGCGCCTCGATCGCGTACGCCCCGCCGTCCCGTTCGCCACGGAAGATCCCGACGTCGCCATTGCGCCAGCCGTAGATCGCCTGCTTCCGGTCGCCGACGACGAAGACCGACTTCTCTCCGTCGGACATCTTCGCCTCGTCGACGAGCGGCGAGAGCGCCGCCCACTGGTCGCGGCTCGTGTCCTGGAACTCGTCGAGCGCCCACGCGCGGATCTTCGCGTCGAGGCGGTATTCAAGCGCGAGGCGCACGTCGGCGGGGAGCGAGGCAAGGAGGCGCGGCACGTCGTCGAAGACGAGCATCCCCTTCCCGCGCACGTTGGCGTCGTAGTCCTTCTCGTATTCCGAGATGAGTCGGTAGACGCCGCGGGCGAACCCAAGGCAGCGGCCGACGACATAGCCGCAGACGCCCAGCATGGCTTCGCGCACGGCCTGCGCCTGGGCGCCGCCGAAGGAATAAGTCCTTCGGTTGTACTTGACTTCGATTGTCGCGCCGGTGAGGATGTCGTCCAGTTCGAAGAACTTCTTCGCGAACCCCTTGATTCCGTTGAAATCGCCGCGGAAGTTACGCACCCATTCGACGAACTCTGGCCACGCAGCGGAGTCGCAGATTCCGGCAAGCCGGTCCGCGAGGAACGAAAGCGCCTTCTCGTCAGTCTTCACCCACGCCGGCGTTTCGCCGAATATCGCCGACGCGTCGCCCCAGGCGCGTTCGGATGGATTCGCGCGGAAGAGTTTCTGCCAATCCCTGACGAATTTGCGGTAGGAGTCGATGAAGCTCCGGACGTCCTCGCCGTTCATCGCAAGGGAAAAGGCGTCGGTGAACGCGCGGCGGGCGGAGGCGTCGGTGCGCCGGAGGACAGAAAACGAGATGCGGGCGAGCTCCTGTCCGGAGCGGTAGTCGTCCATTATCTCCACGCCGCCGTCGAGCCCGAGTTCGAGCGGGAAGCTCCGCGCGATGCGCATGAGGAAGCTGTCGAGGGTCCCGATCTGCGAGAGGTGCTGGGTGGCGACGACCTTGCGCAACAGCGCCGCGCAGGACGGGTCTCCATTTGCCCGCTCGGCAAGCAGCGAGACAAAGCGCTCGAAGATCTCGCCAGCCGCGGCGCGCGAGAAGGTCAGCGCGACGATCTCGTGCGGCTCCAGTCCGCCCTTGACGAGCGCAATCAGCCGCTCGGCCAGCGCCTGCGTCTTGCCGGTCCCGGCCGACGCCTCGATAAGGACGTTCTCCGTCACGAAGCCCCGCCTTTCTCTTGGTGAAGCCGCCGCTCCTGGTCTTCGATCCATTCGGGGTTGACGCTTTCCGCGGGCGAGTTGAAGATCCAATCGGCAAAGTCCCACTTCCATTCCGGCTCGGTCGCCGCCGGCCAGAAAATACCGCGCTCGATGCCGGCGATCAGCTCCTTAACCTTGGCCTCGGCGTCGGGGACGTCAGCGCCCGAGAACGACTCGGAATAGCAGGTGTCCGCGGCGGTTTTGGCGAGGATGCAGTACGAAGCCGTGATGTGCTCGCGCTTCGCCTCGGGGAAGTCCGGGTCGGCATCGAGCATCGCGCAGTAGAGCGGCAGCTGCAGGCTCTTCCACACGCGGATGGTCTTGCCGGTCTCCTTGTCCTTCGGCTGTTCGAACGCGACGGCGCGATCTTTGCTGTCCCATGTCTTGTAGTCGACGACGCACCACTCGCCGGTCCGTTCGTTGAAGTCGATGCGGTCGCAGCGTCCTGCAACGGTCGTGTGGCCGTAGACGACCTTCATCTTGCGCTCCGTCGCCATGACGCGCCAGCCGTCCGCCGCGCGCGCGGCCTGGAGCGCGGCGAAGCGGCGAAGCCTCCGCTTCACGCTCTCGCCCTGGAGCGCGACGATCGCCGGGATCTCCAGCCCGAAGCGCTCCGCGAGCAGCGCGTCGACCTTCTCCTCCAGCTCCGCCGCGATCGCGTCGGCGTCCGTCGAGTCCTTCAGCTCCCCGCTTCCCCACGCCTCCAGCGCGTTGTGAGCAAGGTTTCCGAACTCCGACGCGTCCAGCTCCTCGGCGCGGTAGTCCTCGCTCTCGCCGAACGTCTTGCGGAGAAAATAGGTGAACGGGCAGTGCAAGTATTGGTCGAGGCTGGAGGGAGAGGTCTTGTTGAGGTCCTTGTGCTCCGGCGGCACCGGCAGGTTTATCTTCCAGCGCGCGGGCAGGTCGGCTGGCGGCGTCTCGCCGGTGCCGGCGCGCGCCGCGTAGAGCCAGGCCACGCGACGGACGAACTCCGCGTCGTCCCCGCAGTCGAACAGAAGCCGCGACGGCTTCAGGACGTCGCCCTTCCCGTCCACCGTATGGAAGAAGAGCGTCACCGCCTCCGGACTGCGGCATGCAAGCGCCATCGCGAGGATCGTCCGGTCGCGCGCCGTGCGCGACGCGTTGTCCGCCAGGCCCAGCCCGCGGCGGAGCGAATCGGGGAGAAAGGCGTGGCCCACGACGGACTCCGGCACCCGCCCTTCGGCGAAGCCGGAGACGGCGACTTCGTCGACGTCGAGGAACGGCAGCTCGAGCCAGCCGTCGGTGAGAATCGTCTCGCCCTCGTCCGGCTCCAGCTCGTACGTCGCCTCGCCGAGCCGCCGCTCGAAGAGCTCGAGCGCCAGCTCGCGCGGCACGTCAGTCACAAAGCACTCGTCGATGAGTCCGTTCACCGCCTCCGCGGCAGCCGCGAACTCGCGCGAACGCTCGTCGCGGTCGTCGAGGGCGAGCGTCGCGAAGATCGAGGCGAGCATCTGCCGCATGCCGCGCTTGCGGAGCTGCACCTTGACGAACTCGAAGATCGCGCGCAGCGTATGCTCGGTCTTCGGCGCGATGTCGTCCACCTCCGCCGGGATGAGCTGCTGCTGGCGGTTGTCGAGGTCGACTATCGCGGCGGTGAGCTTCGCGTCGTCGAGGTCCAGCTCCGCCTTGAGCCAGCGCCGGACGTCGCCGCCGCGCACGAACGCGGAGAAGACGGAATACGACGACGTCCGCGCGAGCGCGGCAAGCTGGCGGGCGAGGTGGCCGAGCGACGAGGTGGAAAGCGGCGTCGCCGACGGGTTGTGCACCTTCAGCCCGCGGGCGCGCAGCGCGCCCTGGACCTCGGGGAAGGTCTCGGGGTCGGCGAGGCAGAGCGAGGGGAGCGCCTCGTCATCCTTGACGGACGCGAATAACGCCGCGATCTTCGCGGCCTCGCTCGACGCCGTGCCAGAGACGGCAATCTGCGAACGAATGAGCTCTGGTGCGGACGACACGTCTGGGACGAGCTCCGTCACCGGCAGACCCGACCCATCCAGGACGCGGTTCATCACCGGGATCGGATCGAGGACGCAGGCGACGACCGCCGCCTCGACGCCGGGAAACTCGATGGGCTTCGCCAGCGCGTCCTTGAGCGCGGCGATCCGGTCGCGCTTGCCGCGGCGGGCGAGCGCGGCAAGGTAGCGCGCCTCAAGGTCGGCGAGCTTCTGCCAGCGCTCGATCTCGACGTCGGCCAGCTCGCCGTTGAGGATGGAGCCCACCTGCTGAGCGACGTCGGCGAAGGAAAGCGCGTTCGCGCCGAGGATGCGGCGGATGTCCGCGAGCTCGGCGGCGACGTCGAAGCCTCCCTTGCCGTCCCGCGCCTCCCTGAACGCCAGCAGCTCGTCGGCGCGGCCGGCGATGTCTGGCGCGGAGAGATCGACGAGGTGCGCCGGCGTCCGGACCAGCGGCGGGACGACGCCGGCGGGGAAGCGCCGCGCCAGCGCATGCCGGAGGCGGCGGCCGCTCTCGGCGGTCGGCACAACGACGAGGAGGTGCGCGAGCGAAGCGGCGCCCGATGCGTCGGGACGCGAACGCGCGGCGACGAAGTCCGCCACCGCGTCCACGGCCTTGCGCCGCGCGTCGAACACCTCGACCTTCCTCACGGCCGCCCTAGACCGGCTCCACCCGCACCGTCAGGTTGTCGCGCGCGACCACCTTGACGTCCGCACCCACGGCGATCGGTGCCGCGGCGGAGGCGGTCCACTCGGCGTCGCCCACCATCACCCGCCCGGTCTTCGGCGGCGCGATCGCGGCCGTCACCTTGGCGAAGCGGCCGACCATGTCGTCTTCGAAGTCGGTCGCCGAGGTGGTGACCGTGCCCATGAAGACGCGCTTCAGCCAGCGCCTGAGGAAGAGCAGGTAGAGCACCGAGAAGGCGGAGAACGCCGCGAGCTGCCAGGTCGGGGTGAGCGCCTCGCCGAACGCGAAGCGGCACAGCCCCACCGACGCGGCGGAAAGCCCGAAGAAGAACACCACGAACCCCGGAGCCAGCAGTTCCGCCAGCATCAGTCCCGCGCCCGCGTAAAGCCACATCCATCCGCAACTTGTCATCTTGTGCTCCTTTCTTTTTTCGTCACGGCGGATATTATAGCATTTTCCGCGCGCGGATGGAAGCGCCCAGCCGCAAAAATGGAACGACGGAAACAACACTTAGGTTATTTGTTTTTCAGGATCCTATTCGCCGCGTCTACAGCGAAGCTGGAACATTCATCAACCGCCTTGCTCGTCCTCGCGCGGGCTTCTGCGCTATCATAAAGCGCGTCGTTTTTGCTCGCGGCAAGATAAGCGCTTTCAAGGTTCTTGAATATCTGCACAAGCGCACCCCTCGCCGTATCATACTCGCCTTTGCACTTGATGTAGTCGGAGTCCTCTTCTGGCTTTCTTCCAAACCCCTTGATGGCATCACTCAACCTCTGCAACCGGTTCTTGCGAATGGATATTTCTGCCCGGAAGGACACGACGATGTCCCAAAGCCCCGCCGTCTCCTTGACTGCAAAGTCTCTTAGCGTCGACTCAAGCGGCCATCCGAGCTCCGCCTTGCGCATGACATTCTCCCGATGGTTCGCCTCGTCAGCATTCTTCTGTTTCGTCACATACGCATCATACCGCGCCTTTGTCAGGGTTGACATGATGGCCTTTGCCTCCGCGCTCATCGTCGCATCTTCCCACGCTTGCTTTTTGTTTTCACTCCACGTGTTCGCCACATCCAAAAATGTGTAGTCATAGCCATCAAGCGGAAACGCAAACGGCAACCACCCCAACGGAATCATGCACACAGTCTCGCGACCTACAATTTTTACTCCGATTTCCTTTGCACCGATTGGACTG
The DNA here is from genome assembly GCA_902800055.1 of uncultured bacterium. Lineage (GTDB taxonomy): Bacteria > Verrucomicrobiota > Kiritimatiellia > RFP12 > UBA1067 > UBA1067. Next base: position 4,094 of record CADCCW010000016.1, on the reverse strand, counting down.
ATGCAATTGATCTTATACGTTTTTTGTCTCTCCCTAACCCCAGGGAACAAAAATAGAGTCAAAACGCCCGGGAGAACATGAACGGCGGAAGTTGTGTCTTTATCTTCAATAACATCTGAAACACGTACGTCTAATGTTACAACGGACGAGTCGAATTCATCCGTAAACACAATACTTCTTGGCGCATGTTTCCGAAGTGCGGCAACAAGGGGCGCGTCCGCGCCTTTGATGTTGTATTTTCCGCCAGGAGGCCCGTTCTCCGTCATGCCTTCCAGCTCATGCGTAAGAGAAATCGAAAAACATCCGCACACCATGGCGGCGAGTAGTGCCGCACAGAACTGCACGGCACATGCTCGCAATGACATGGCTTCCTTCGTCATGTCATTCCGCCATTATTTCATCGAAGGACATCTTTATCTTGGACGCCTTGTCTGGCGCGAGCAGATCGTCAACGGACGGATCCTCGTAGTTCGTGCCCAGCGATCCAAGAGAGTCATTGATGGCGTTCAGGGCGTCTGCTATGCCCTCATCGCCTTCGACGACCTTCTTCAGATTAAGGTCGTTCAGAACCATCTGAATCCGCTCCTTTGTCTTGACGATGTTCCTCCGCTCCTCGGAAACGCGCACGGACTTCTTCTCCAACTGCACAAGCAGCGCCTTGTTTCTCGCTATGGTGGATTGAAGATTCGGACGTTTTTCAGCCGCAGCGACAATCTTCTCCTCGGCCTTTTCCTTGGAGATCGCAAATCCGCGAATCGTCACAGGCCACTTCCCTGATGCCGCCGCTTCCCTGTAGGAGCGTTTTGCCTCTTCGAGGAATTTTGCTATGTCTGCGAGTTGCGCCTCGGCGTCCGACACGGCACGGGTTGCCTGGTTCTTCGCCACCGCGTACTTGTGCGCTTGCACGTCAAGCTTGCTCGCGTGTTCGGCAAGTTTCTCAAGCTGCGCCTGGCAGTATTCGATCGGGTGAAGCGCCTGGTTCTCCGGCGTCCATTCCGTATTCTGCCTAATGCGCTCCTTGCGTTGTTGCTCCCTGACGATTCGCGGTGTCTTCTCACCGCCGGACGAATCGCCTAGCACAGCCACCTTGTCGAGCATCGCCTCGCGCTGCTCGCGCGAGGCGATGACGAAGCAGACGACAACCGCCACCGCAATAGCGCCAAGTATTGTTAGTGCGTCTTTCATTGCTTTCCAATCTTACTCACGAATCGCCTTTGAACTCCATTATTCAACTGGCACAGAAGCGGAATTTGAAACATTCTGCGTTGTGACAGCAGAATCGGGCGTTACATAAGGTTTGATATCGTCCTGTTTCTCCTCCTGCGGAGTTGGCACACCTGTCTCACTCGTTGCTTCAACGGTAATGTTGTTGGTGCCCGAACGATTTCCATTATCGCGGACAAATTTAGCAACATTAACAAGTCCAACCGCGAAGAAAAAGAGAAATGCCAAAAAGAAAGCACCGCGAACAATTGTGAACATGCAACCACAAGCACGCTTGAACTCACTGCCTTTTCTTGCTACAAGCATAGCTTCTGGATCATTACTACGTATAGCTTCCTTGAGTTTGTCTATCTTGACACGATACTTCTTTTGACTCTTCTCCAGTCCCTTTTCCCATTTTTCAAGAGTCTTTTCTGCTCTCGGTTTTTCATACCTAAGACGTGATTCGCGATAACATTTTTCAGAGCAGCACCCTGCTTGCTTGTAATTAGTGCCGATCAAATATGTTGTGTTATCTTGCACATACGTTTTCCCACATATCTTGCACGTCTTCGTATGATCCTCTTCATAACACTTTTTTGAACAGTAACCATTGTATCCCGACTCGTAAGTGCAACCACATCTGCGACATGTACCCATTTTCTTTTCCTTTCTTGTTTGCCCTTATTTTGCTTCGCAGGAAAAGAAAGAGGGCGCTGTTCTCTCCCGCGTTTCAAGAGAGGCCCTGGAAAGCCCTGTACGAGACGCCGAAGAAAACGCGCCCAAAGGCGGATTCCCTCTTTGCCGACTCGTACATAAGAAATTTTCCAGGTTTCTCTTGAGCCGATCAAAGCACGAATGCATTTGACGGTGCGTATTATACCAAAAATTCCGTTTGCGTTGGGCGCAAACAGAATTTTCCGGCAACACGCACCGCCGCGGCATCCGCGCCGCATCCAGCACAGGGCCTTCGCAGGTCCCGTTACATATTCGGTTCTCGCGCCGGAAATCTTACGCGGAACGTGAAAATTGTCGCTACAGCAGCCAGATGATCGCGGCGACGATCACAATATCGACCAGCAGGCCGACCAAAAACATAATCAGCACGGCCTTGCCTATGTTTCGCCACAGGTTCCGCCGGCGAATGGCGCGGACGAACTCGTCGACGGACTGGTAGCGCAGCGCCGGGATCGACGATGTCGCGCGCTCGATGATGCGCCGCCACGCCCGCGGCGGTCTTCCGCCGAAGCACTCGTCGGCCAGCCTGCCAAGCGCGTGTATATCCGACGCCGGGGTGATATCGCCGCCGCCGAACTGCTCCGGCGCGGCATAGCTCGGCGTGCCGAGTCCGACTTGCTTGCCGTCCACTATTGAAAGCGTATTCGGCCGCGGCAGACATTGCGAAGCATTGGTCATCTTGGCGAGTCCGAGGTCGATGATGACCGGAGAGCCGTCCTTTCGCCGCATTATGTTCTGCGGCTTGAGGTCTCGGTGCACTATACCCATGTCGTGAAGCGCCTTGACCCCGCCCGCCACGGCGGTCAGGAACGCCGCGACCGCCCTGTCGCCGCGCGGCAGTTCGCACGGGTCGAGGAGCTCCATCGCCATGTACGGCTTTCCCTCCACCTCGCCAGAGTCGTAGATGCGCGGCAGCACTGGGCTCTTCAGGCAAGACAGCAGATCCGCCTCGCGCCTGAAGCGCTCGCGACGCGATCCGTCGCCGCGCACCAGAACCTTCATCGCCGACTGCAGCGGAAGCGACTTGTGGACCGCGCGGTACACCTCGGCAGTGCCGCCACGCCCAAGAAAAGCAATGATGCGCCATTTGGACGTTTCTGTGCCGGACGCGATGCTCGCCGCCGATGGTATCAGCTCGTGGCGGTCAAGGAAGTCCTCCAGTGGATCAGCCCCGGCCATTTGACTCCGTCTCCACCTTCTCCAGCGCCGCGACGAAACCCTTCAGCCGCGTCATCATCCGGTCCTTCATCTGATACACCGCGTTGCGTGTCTTTCCAATGTCGGACGCGACATCTTCGGGATTCTCCCCATTGACCGCCACGCGGCGGAACACCTCGCGCGTCAACTCGTGGATGGTCTTGTCCGCCAGGAGCTGGCGCAGCGCAATCTCGAAGATGTCGCGGCGCGACGACTCCAGCCTGGGCGATGCCCCGGAACTGGCAGCGTTCCATTTCTCGTCAGCATACGCCCGCAAATTCGCATTGCGGCGGTGTTCGCGCTCGATCTCGCTCAGTGCCTTGTTGCGGAGGATGCCAGTCAGGTAGTTGTGAAACGCACCCGTCTCTTCCGGTGAGTAGTTGTATACCGGGAAAGTCTTGATTAGCGCTATCAGCGCCTCCTGAATCACGTCGTCAGCATCGACGGATGGAAAGCGCTCGCGCATATACGCCTCCATCATTGGGCGATACCGAGCGACGAACTCTGCCCAGCGCGCGTTCTGCGAATCCTGGGCGAGGTCGCGAAGGAGGGTTGTTGAAGTCTCAGGTGTCATGGCCAAACTGCCTCCAACCGGGACATCTTAACATCGATTATCACATATTTGATTGCTCTCATATGCGAATTATACCATATTCCACGCCACCCCACCTCCCCCCATAAGATTTCATCCGCACCGTAATCTCACTTTCTCCTTGCCTTTCGTCCCGCGGTGTGGTATCATACCCTTCCATGAACCCGAAAAAGGCAAAATCACCACCCAAAACGCGGCAAAGGCCTGATTCCGCCAAAGCGGCGGCGCGGCAACGGCCCACGGCCTGGCCCGCCGGCGGCCTGGTCGCGCAGGCGGAGGCGGAGCACCGGGCGTGGCTCAGGAAGTACCTGCCGGTGGAGCAGAAGATCCTCGCCGAGCGCGAGCGACTGTTCGAACGCAGGGC
>CADCCW010000015.1 GCA_902800055.1 uncultured bacterium | reverse complement strand
CTGCACAGGTGCTGCATGGCTGTCGTCAGTTCGTGCCGTGAGGTGTTTGGTTAAGTCCACCAACGAACGCAACCCCTTTGGGATGTTGCCAGCGGGTAAAGCCGGGAACTCGTCCCAGACTGCTTGTTCACGCAAGAGGAAGGTGGGGATGACGTCAAGTCAGTATGGCCCTTACGTCCAGGGCTGCACACGTGCTACAATGGCCGGTACAGAGGGACCCGATGCCGCGAGGCGGAGGAAACCCCAGAGAGCCGGCCCCAGTTCAGATCGGGGTCTGCAACCCGACCCCGTGAAGTCGGATTTGCTAGTAACGGCGCATCAGCATTCGGTGCCGTGAATGCGTTCCCGGGCCTTGTTGTCCGCCTAAGGTGTGGGTGGTGATTGGGATGAAGTCGTAACAAGGTAACCGTTGGGGAACCAGCGGTTGGATCACCTCCTTTCTAAGGAGACATCCTCCAAGCCCTCCGGGGCTACGGAGGAGATGGTGAAAGCCTTTGTACAGCAGCTACCGTTCCGTTTCTCTTCCGCAGATACACTTTGGGCTTGTAGCTCAGTTGGTTAGAGCGCGTCCCTGATAAGGACGAGGTCACAAGTTCGATTCTTGTCAGGCCCACCATACCTCACGGGGGTATAACTCAGTTGGTAGAGTGGCTGCTTTGCAAGCAGCATGTCGCCGGTTCGAATCCGACTACCTCCACCAGCTTTAGAAAGGCCGCGTTTGACACGCGGCCGAATTTTTTGGTATACTACACACACAAATGCACCCGTGGTGAAATTGGCATACACGCCAGATTCAGGTTCTGGTGCCGCAAGGTGTGTGGGTTCAAATCCCACCGGGTGCACCAAAAAGCTGGCCCCTTCGTCTATCGGCTAGGACATCTGGTTCTCATCCAGGCAAGAGGAGTTCGACTCTCCTAGGGGCTGCCAACAGGCACAAAGGCAAAAATCGGAAAGGACGATATGAAAGTGGTGGTAAGGCTGCTGTCGATCCTTCTGAAGACGCTTTTCTGGCTGCTGCTGGCGCTCGTCGTCTTCCTCGTCTCCCTCTTCTTCCGCTCCCAGCGCCTCCCAGCCTCGCTGCTCTGCCGCGCCGCCGCGGCGTTTCTCCCCGAAACCTTGGTCCTCCACGTCGAGCGCGCATCGTTCGGCTTTATGGACGGCTTCGTGGTGAGCGACTTCCGCCTCTATGACCGCACGCGCTTAAACCGCATCGAGCCACTCGTCTCGGCCGATGAGATCGCCGTCATGCCTGTCCAGCGCCGCGTCGTCGCCAAGCGCCTAATGATCAAGCACCTGCACGACGGCTACTACGAGCCCGGCAACAGCGAGCGCAACGCGCCGGTCGACTTCGCCATCCCCGACATACCCCACTTTGCGCTGCTCCTCGACCGCCCCGACATCCTCTCCGTCGCGCCGTCGCGCGTCACGGCGGACGTCTTCGCCGTCGGCAACCGTCTCTGCGTGGACAATGTCCGCATCGACTGGTTCACCGCCGGCGAAACCGCCGCGCTCGAAGGGCGGCTCACCTTGGACTTCGCGGTGCAGGAGCTTGTCGGTGAAGTCCACGGCGATGCGCGACAGCAGCACATCCGCCCGCTCCTCGAGACGATCGACGTCCCCTCGGCGCTCCCCTACATCGACGGCTTCACCGGCGTGCAGGGCGCGGTGCCGTCGACCTGCTCGTGGAAGGTCAACCTCGTCAACAACGACTTTGACATGGAGCTCGGCCTCCACCCGAAGCTCGGCGAGTACAACCAGGTCCCGCTCCAGCGCGCCGACGGCAAGCTCCGTCTCCACGTCTACACCCGCGGCGAAAGCCTCAACTACACCCACACCTTCGGCCCCATCACCGCCCTCGGCGCCACCGACCATACCCTTGAAGGCACCGTCGAGGTCGAGGGCACCAACGGCTTCAACACCGTGCGCGTCACCGCCAAGAGCGCGCTTCCCGTCGCCGACCTCATCCGCATCGGCGGCTTCGAGGGCGACTACGTCGACCGCGACGTCTACGGCGACTCCGAGTGCAGCCTCGTCTTCCGCTTTCCGCGCGACATGGGCGACGACAAGTCGAAGCTCAACGGCGAGGGACACCTCTCCATCCGCAACGGCCAGCTTATGCGCCTCAAGGGCTTCGCCGGACTCCTCGAGCTGCTGGCGGAGAAGGTCCCTGGCTTCTCGCTCATCACCGACTCCACCCAGGCCTCCTGCGACTACGTCATCGAGAACGGCATCGTCAAGAGCGACAATGTCTACATCGAGGGTTCCGTCTTCTCGATCAAGATGTACGGCTACTTCGACTCCGTCAACGAGCGGCTTGACTACACCGCCCGGGTGCAGTTCTCCAAGAAGGACTCCGTGATGGGCAAGATCCTCCACCCGCTCACCTGGCCGTTCACCAAGCTGCTCCTGGAGTTCCGGCTCCGCGGCACCAGCGACGAGCCGAAGTGGGAGTACATCAGCGTCATCGACCGCGTGATCGGAGGCGACTGAAGATGAACTTGACGAGCCCCTCCCAGGTTCGCGAATGGTGCCTCGCCAACGGCTTCCGCCCCAACCGCACGATGGGGCAGAACTTCCTCGTCGACCTCAACGTGCTCAAGGCCATCGTCGACGCCGGCCTCGCGCCCTGCGCCGGAACTGCCGCGCCGGCGGTGCTTGAGATTGGCCCCGGCCTCGGCGTCATGACCGAAGAGCTGCTCGCCCGCGGCTGCCGCGTGACCGCGGTCGAGAAGGACCCCGCGCTTGCCGCGCGCCTCGCCGCCGCGCTCGGCAGCCCGGCCGGCCTCTCCGTCGTCGATGGCGACGCTCTGGACGTGATTGCCGGCCGCGGCGCCTTCGCCGCCTTCGACCCCGCCGCCTTCGACTGCATGGTCTCCAACCTCCCCTACCAGGCCGGCACCCGCATCCTCCTCGAGCTCGTCGAGCGCCGCGCCCCGGCCGCGATGACCGCGCTGATGCAGACCGAGGTCGCGGACCGGCTCGCGGCGAAGGAAGGCTCGCGCGCCCGCGGCCTCGCCGGGGTGCTCGCCCAGCTCGACTACGACGTCGAGGTCGTGCGCAAGGTGTCCGCCTCCTGCTTCTGGCCGCGGCCGGAGGTGGGGTCGGCGGTGGTGCGGCTCGTCCGCCACGACCGCGCCGCGGCGATGTCGCCCGAGGAGCGCCGCATGTTCAGGCGCATCGTCAAGCGCGGCTTCGAGCACCGGCGCAAGCAGCTCGGCGGCGTTTTCCGCGGGCTCCTCGAGTCCACCGCCCGCGCCGAGGAGCTCTCGGTCGAGGACTGGAAGGGGCTCGCCGCGGCGTTCGTGCGCGGCGGCGCGGAGATCTAAAACAGGCAACAGTCAAGGAGAAAGCAAAATGGCAGGAGAATACCAGTTCAGCCTCGTGGACGTCACCAAGCAGCAGGGGACCAAGACCATCCTCAAGGACGTCAACCTCTCGTTCTTCTACGGCGCGCACATCGGCGTCATCGGCGCCAACGGCGCCGGCAAGTCGTCACTCCTCAAGATCCTCGCCGGACTCGACACCGACCTCATGGGCACGGTGCAGGTGGCGAAGGGCACCAAGGTCGGCTACCTCCCGCAGGAGCCGGAGCTCGACGACTCCAAGACCGTGCTCGAGACGGTGATGGAGGGCGTCGCCGACGCCCAGGCGATGGTGACGCGCTACGAGGACCTCTGCTGCGAACTCGACGACCCCAAGGCCGCGGCGGAAATGGAGCGTCTCCAGGAGATCATCGACGCCAACGACTACTGGAACCTCGAGAACCTCGTCGAGCGGCGCATGGCCGACCTCAACTGCCCACCCGGCGACCGCAAGGTCGCGGTGCTCTCCGGCGGCGAGCGCCGCCGCGTCGCGATCGCGCGCCTGCTCCTCTCGAACCCGGACGTCCTCCTCCTCGACGAGCCCACCAACCACCTCGACGCCGAGACCACCTTCCGGCTCGAGGAGTACCTCAAGGACTTCAAGGGCACGCTCATCGTAGTCACCCACGACCGCTACTTCCTCTCCGACGTCACCGAGTGGATCCTCGAGATCGACCGCGGCATCTGCTACCCCTACAAAGGCAACTACGAGGAGTGGCTCAAGCAGAAGGAGGCCATGCTCGCTCGCGAGGCGAAGGTCGAGAAGTCCCGCCAGAAGCTGCTGGAGAACGAGCTCAAGTGGATCCAGACCAACCCCTCGGGACGCCACGCCAAGGCGAAGGCCCGCGTCGAGCGCTACGAGGAGCTGCAGAAGAAGGAGGTCTCCACCCGCGAGGACGACCTCGTCATCCGCATCCCGCCCGGGCCGCGCCTCGGCGACCTGGTCGTCCGCGCCGAGCACGTCAAGATGGGCTTCGACGGCGACGTCCTCTACGAGGACCTCAACTTCGACCTGCCGCGCGGCGGCATCGTGGGCGTCATCGGCGCGAACGGCGCCGGCAAGACCACGCTCTTTAAGCTCATCACCGGACAGCTTAAGCCGCTCTCCGGCTCCTTCAAGGTGGGCGACACGGTGAAGATCGCCTACGTCGACCAGACGCGCAGCGAGCTCAAGCCGGACGAGACCGTCTACGAGGCGATCACCGGCGGCGGCGAGTTCGTGAAGCTCGCCGGCACCACGATGATGAACGGCCGCGCCTACTGCTCGCGCTTCAACTTCCGCGGGCCGGAGCAGCAGAAGAAGGTAGGCGTCCTCTCCGGCGGCGAGCGCAACCGCGTGCACCTGGCGAAGCTGCTCGCCTCGGGCGGCAACCTGCTGCTCCTGGACGAGCCGACGAACGACCTCGACGTCGCCACCCTCCGCTCGCTGGAGGAGGGCCTGCAGGAGTTCGGCGGCTGCGTGATGGTGGTCTCGCACGACCGCTGGTTCCTCGACCGCATCGCGACCCACATCCTCGCCTTCGAGGGCAAGGGCCGCACCACCTGGTTCGAGGGCAGCTGCTCGGAATACCACGAGGCGCTTTCGCGCCGCAAATAGCGCAGCGGCCTTGCCGCCCGACCCCGACCCACCATTGAGGCGTTTCTCATCTTTCCCTGCGATCGCCAACGTTCCGTCAGCGAGCTAAATTTTTGCGATTGATGGGATTCGCAACATGAGTCTGCGGAAATTTGGTATAATTCAAACATTCCGTCGAAAGGTGGGCAATCACACCTGGCGACTATAGTTCTTTGACATCGTCCTCCAATGCCATAGCGCATAGGAGGGCACCGGGCCGAAGCCGAAAGGCCAAGGCCAAAACCTCGCAAGGAAACGCGGCACTCTTGCCGCGTTCCAGACCGAGGAGCTGCGGAAACGCATCCGACGCCCGCAGCAGCGTACGCAACAGCGTATAGTAGCTTCAGGAGAAACCGCTAATTTCTAAATACGGAAGCGAAATGCGATGGTGCGTTGCGTGATAATCACGCGGCGCACTTTCTTATTCATTTTCCGTATAGGCTCTTAGCGGTGCCTCTCCTGAAATTGGATTTCGAAAGTGTGCCGCTCTTCTTTTGTCGCGAGAGGAGAGGCGATATAAAATTTTGCGGCAAAAGGAGGCAATGTCTATGGACAACTACACATGTGATTGGTCGCGTGCATTTCAAGGAAGAAAAAAACTTATTTGTCGGATGTATAGTGCTATATGTATATTGCTAATGGCTATTTTGCCGAGACCAGGTTTCGCCGACAACGCGAATGAAGGTTTTGCCGACAACACGAACGATACAGTTGAGCCGTTCATCATACAGCCGAGTATTGAAAAAATGGTTCTGAGGAATACTGTGGTAGTCAAAAATAGTAAAGGCGTCGGCTCTGGGTTCATTTGTAAAATGGATGGGGAAAAATGGCTTGTGACAAATGAACATGTGGCAAGAAGTATTCGAACAATTACTGCACAATATGTTGAGGATGGCAAAAAAGTCTCTTTTGAACCTTCAGAGATTTCAAAGAAAGAGAAAGACGTTTTTATTGAAGTGGCATCGGACAGAGATCTGGTTCGCATTAAAGTTAAGGACGTTGCCGGGCAGCGCGAGGGGTTGATTGCTTCAGATGATATATTTATCGAGAAACAAGTTAAGACATACGGTAATAGTGATGGTGCTGGCGTGGTTACCTCGCTTTCGGGGAGGGTGTTGGGAATAGGACCTGACAGTTTAGAGGTTGATATTCCGTTTGTTCAAGGAAATAGTGGGGGTGCCATTGTCGATAGCGATGGGCATGTTGTGGGTGTTGTTACATATGCCACTATCAACAATGACCCAGAGAATTGGATGAAGACTGGAACTCGATTTAATAAGGTAAGGCGGTTTGGTGTGAGATTAAACGGTATAAAATGGGTTAAAATGAGGTTAAGCGATTACACAGACCGATGCCTAAAGATGCAAGAATTTGACGTATGCCAGGAGTTCATGTTTTCACTTTGCATTAAGCCTTTGGAGAGTATTGATGCTTGGATAAAACTATATTCATATAAGCCATCTGCGTCTAAGTGGTCGGTAATCAATAAGGTTCGAAAAGATATAGGGTGGATGAAGGATTCTGTTTTGCGTAACGCAATATTAGACATATATTCCAATGTATTTGAGGCAGAGCCAAAAATTGTGAGGCTTAAATTCAAAGTAAGGGATAAAAGAGATGTCATAAGGTATTTAGATGGCACTGAAGTTATATGCACATCCCCTGCGGAATTTGCAGAAGGGGATTACGTAAGAGTGCCATATGGATATGAAGCAAAATTGCAAAATGCAATTCAAATGAGAATTGGTATGGCGAAACGGCGTTTGCAAAATTTTAAAGCAGAATATTGGAAGATTGGCAGTCTGAAATCTGAACGAGAAGGAATGTTGGAGGTGTTTGAACTTTTAGAGCTCTACATGAAAGACGATTCGAAAGACGGGTTCAGACGACATTTCACTCACTATAATCATTAAACCAAAGTGTCGAGTTGAAGAAATGTGCCCGCAATCGCAGCCATTTTGGAGAAATGATGTGTTTGCTGCATTAGCCATGGAGGCGAAGAAGTCAGAAATGAGGTGCCATATTTCAATGTTATGTCATCATCATATAGAAGGATGTGCCGCTGGTGACCTGCAAGGTGGATGAGAAGCGTGCGGTTGGAACGTGCGGTGTTGTGAGTTCTAGTGGTAATCGCCAAGGCCTATGACCCTGCGAGCTTATGATGTCGATGTTGCGGTGCGCTGCTGGATGAAACAGGGTGCACGCGACGGTGAGACATTCAGATTACATCCGAATCCGCACCCGCCAGCCAGTAGCTAGTGCAACACTCGCTGCGTAGCATAGGCTGACAAGGACTTTCTCGTGTTTGGTGTGTAGTATACCAGATTTCGATTATGCCGCTTTCGCTCAACGACAGCGAGTTTCAGTTTGTGACGGAATTGTGCAAATATGCCAAGAAACACAAGTCGGAATTTGCCGCGAAAGGGCAGGAGATTTATCTGCTCCGAAACCTCAGTCGCGGCAAAGGTGTTGGCTTTGCGGAAGCTTCGAACTTCCATCCTGATTTCATATTGTGGGTGGTCGAGGGCGAGAAACAGTATATCACCTTCATTGAACCTCACGGGATGCACAACGAAAAGGCAGATAACGACAAGGTCAAATTCTGCCGTCGGGTCAAGGATATCGAGAAACGGCTGGGAGATCCGAATGTCATTCTCAACAGCTATATTATTTCACCGACTCCATACCAAGGGATTTTGTGGATGCCCAAGCCGTTGAAAACAGTCCTGGAAGAGCAAGACCACATTTTGTTTATGGAAGATGGAGGCGAATCGTATTTGCCTAAGATGTTCTCGAGTTTGACAAGCCACGTTGCCTACCACAGCATTTTGCAAAATGCGGTGGTGTTTGCTGACTGAGCATCCCCGCGGCCAAAGTGCCGCGGATGATGGCTGATGCCGATGTTGCGGCGCGATGCTTGATGATGCAGGGTGCGCATGTTGGGCGCCGGCGCGGCAGAGGGCGGGGAGTCGTCCCGACGACGTGATTCGAGACCTAAACGCGTTAGGAACGGAAATGGGTTGCGGTCAGTGTCGAGAATCCCGAGCGAGGCGCGTTAGGAGGCCGAACGTTCGGCGGGGCGAGCTCCCCGCCCGAAGCCGCCAAAACTGCGCCCGCATCCCCCGAACGAAGTGAGCCGCGAAGCGGGCGCTATGCGGGGTGCCCCCGTTGACATATTACGCGAGACGTTATATAATACGCGTCATGATTTCATCGTTCAAGGACAAAGACACACGCGAGTTGTACGAAACCGGCGGGAACCGCCGTTTCGCCTCCATTGCGCGTGTTGCCCTACGCAAACTCGATATGATTGCAGCCGCGACGAAAATTGAGACGCTGCGAGTACCGCCGGGCAACAGACTGGAGCAGCTCGTCGGAGACATGGAAGGGCGGTGGAGCATACGTGTCAACGACCAGTGGCGTGTATGTTTCAAGTGGGTCGGCTCGAACGCCGAGGACGTGGAAATCGTTGACTATCATTGAGGAGGAAATGGAAATGCGCACGAAAAACCTAATTCACCCTGGCGAGATACTTGACGCCGAGTTCCTGAAGCCGCTGGGCATCAGCCAGAATCAGCTTGCCCTCGACTTGCATGTGCCGGCACCGAGAATCAACGCAATTGTTCGTGGGAAGCGGTCGATCACGGCGGACACAGCGCTTCGACTTGGGGCGTATTTCGGCATGGAGCCGCAGTTCTGGCTTAATCTCCAGGGCAACTATGACCTCGGCGTTGCCGAGTCTGGCACGTGGAGCAAGATTAGGAAGTTCATCCCCAAGTTCTTGCCGCCGCGCGCGGCTGCTGTGCTTTGACCGTCAAGCGGCGGAGGGCGGGGCGAGCTCACCGCCCGAAGCCGACGAAACTGCGAGCAGCTCCGCCGCTCCGGCGCTATGTTGCTTATTGCGTGCGACTTAGTCCGCGAATGCAACATCAAGGCCGGAGGCCGGCCCTTCGACGGCGGCGACGAGCAGCCCGTGGAAGGTGCGCATCTTCGTCCCCTTGAAGTTCTCGCGGCTCGTCGCGTCGCCGTTGCAGAGCGAGACGAGGGTGGTGCCGGGGCGGGCGTCGAAGAGGAGGGTGCGGTCGGCGTTCGGGCAGAGCGTGCCGTTTGAGTCCTTGAGCGCGAAGGTGATGAAGGTGAGGCGGCCGAACTTGCGTTCGCTCCGCTCGATGCGCTCGGGCCTGAGCGCGGCCTTCACCGAGTCCTCGGCCCATTCCCTGCCGCCGCGCCACGTCTTCACCCGGATCTCGCCCGGCTGATAGCGGACATCGTCCCAGACCAGCCGGTACTCGTACTGGCCGCGGCGCTTGCGTCCCTGCGAGACGCCGTTGACGAAAAGCTCCGCCTCGTCGCCGCTCGTGTAGACGTGGACCGGCGTCACTTCGCCCTCGCGCCCGGGCCAGGTCCAGTGCGGCAGGAGGTGGGCGGTCGGCTCGTCGGGCCGCCAGTGCGCCTTGTAGAGCCAGTAGCGGTCCTTCGGGATGCCCGCGAGGTCGAAGATGCCGAAGTAGGAGCTGCGTCCGCCCGACTCGGCGCAGGGGTCGGGCTCGCCGAGGTAGTCGAAGCCGGTCCACACGAACTCGCCGTAGACCTGCGGGTTGCGGTCCTGGTGCTCGAACTCGATGTCCGGCGGATAGTCGTTCGGGTGCGGGCCCCAGAGGTCGTAGCCGCTCATCTGCCCGCCGCGCACCATGTGCTCGCGCCCCTCGTCGCGCCGGCGCTTCAGGTCGCCCTCGCCATTGATCGGCGAGGCGACGACGGGGAAGAAGTATTCACCGCGGCTGGAGACGCAGGAGCTCGTCTCGGTGGCGACGAGGCCGACCTTCGGGTTGAGCCGGAGGAACTCGGCGTACTTGAACGGCAGGTAGTTGGCGCCGAAGGCGTCCACGGTGTTCTGGCAGCCGTTGGTCATCGGCGCCGAGGCCCAGCTGCCGAAGGTGACGGGGCGCGTCGGGTCGTTCGCCTTGACGATCGAGGTAAGCTCGGTCGCGATGCGGATCGGGCGCTCGGGCGTCGCGTCGCTGTGCTCGGTGAGCTCGTTGCCGATCGACCACATGACGACGCAGGGATGGCTGCGGTCGCGGCGGACGAACTCCGCGAGGTCGCGCGCGTGCCAGTCCTGCCAGAAGTTGGCGTAGTCTCCCTTCCACTCCTCCCACATGTCGAACGCCTCGTCCATCACCATCAGCCCCAGCTCGTCGCAGAGGTCGAGCAGCGCCGCGGCCGGCGGGTTGTGCGAGGTGCGGATGGCGTCGCAGCCCATTTCCTTGAGGAGCTCCAGCTGGCGGCGGGCGAAGTCGCGGTCGAAGGCGGCACCGACCGGCCCGAGGTCGTGGTGCAGGCAGACGCCGCGCAGCTGGCGGTGGACGCCGTTCAGGAAGAATCCGCGCTGAGGATCGAACTCGGCGGTGCGGATGCCGTAGCGGAACTTCTCTCCGAAGAGCTCGAGGTCGTAGAGCGCAGGGTTCTCGGGCGACCAGAGGCGTGGGTTCTCGACCGTGAAGGTGAAGTTGGACACTCCCCCGCGCCACTCGAACGAGACGGCGACGCGCGCCGACTTCTCCGTTGCCTCGAGCGTGCGCACGAAGAGCGTGTTCGGCTTGACGTGGTCGGGCGGGCAGATGCGCACGGTGACGTCGCGGAAGATGCCGGAGCCTGGATACCAGCGCGAGGATGCGGGGACGTTCTCCGCCTCCACTTCGAGGACGTTGCCCTCTATCTTGAGCGCGTCGGTGACGTCGATCGTCTCGCTCGCGTAGCCGAATGGCCTGCCGCCGACGACATTGCCGTTGAGCTTCACCACGCTTCGGCACTGGACGCCGTCGAGCGTCAGGTAGGTGCGGCCGCCGGCGGGCGGCGCGAAGCTGTCGAACGTGCGACGGTATACGCCCTTGCCGACGAAGGGCAGGTCGCCCTGCGCAGGGCACGCGCCCGCCGGCAGGAAGCCCCGCTCGATCGCCCAGTCGTGCGGCACGCGCACGCGGCGCTCGGCCTCGTCGCCCTCGAGCGTGAATGCCCATCCGCTCGAAAGCGTGACGGTGCACGGCGCGTCCTCCGGCCCGCCGACGATGACGGCGCCGGTGAACTCCATCACGCCGTCGCGCTTCGGGCGCGCAAGCGCCCTGAGCTGCTTCAGCCCGCGCTCGAAGCCTTCGTCGTCGGGGGCGGACATCGAGATGCGCTCGAAGTCGAGGTCGACGCGGTAGGAGCCTTTCGGCATTGACGCGTCGCGCGTCGCGAAGATGTGGCGGAAGGGGTCACCGGTGTTCTTGAGGTCGAAGCGGAGGACACTGAAGTCGAGCGGGTTGGGGAGCATCTTCGCGAAGTCGAACCGGCGGCGCTCCTCGGCCTTCACGACCTCGTAGTGCGCGCCCGGGAGCAGGTCGGGCACGGGCTTGAAGAGCGGGCCGACCGGAGCGGCGTTGACGCCGCGCCGCACGAGGTCTTCGCTGACCGCCCCCATGCGCTTGACGAAGGCGGGGACGTCCTGCGCGGGTCCGTTCCTGAGGACGTCCGCCAGCGCCGCGAGGCGCGGCCAGGTGCGCCACTCGGCGCCCCTGCGGTCGGCGACGAGCTCCGTCCAGAGGTTGCCCTGGCCGCCGAGGATGTGCCGGCGGCAGTCTTCGGGGATGCCGTCGCAGGGGTCGAAGCGCGCGATCTTGGCGATGTCGACGAGGACGCCGAAGGGCTGGTATTCCTCGGGGTCGTTCTCAAGCCCCTGCACGTAGTCGAGGTAGCAGAAGGTGTCGGGGCTCATGACGACGTCGAATCCCTTCTTCGCCGCGGCGACTCCGTACTCGGCGCCGCGGTAGCTCTGGATGATGACGCTCCGCGGCAGGTCGTCCCAGGTCGCGAGCTCGTCCCAGCCCATCAGCCGGCGGCCTTTCTTCTCGAGGTAGGCGGCGAATCGCTTCGTCGCCCAGCCCTGGAGGTCGTGGACGTTCTTGATCCCCAGCTCGCGGATGCGCGACTGGCAGTCGGGGCACTTCTTCCAGCTCCAGCCGCCGCATTCGTCGCCGCCGATGTGGATCACCTCGCCCGGAAAGAGCTCGACCACCTCGTCCAGGATGTTCCGGTACATCTCGAACGTCGACTCCTTGCCGAGGCAGAGCTCGCCCGAGTTGCCGCAGCCGGTGCAGCCGAGTTCGGGGTAGGCGGTGATCGCGGCGCCGGAGTGGCCGGGGATGTCGATCTCCGGGACGATGCGGATGCCGCGCTCGGAGGCGTAGCGGACGATGTCGCGGACCTGGTCCTTGGTGTAGAAGAAGGGGCCGTATTCGCCGCTTGCGCCGTCGAGCCACATCGTCGACCAGCGGTTCGTGTTCGCCTTGCGCGTGGCGCCGGCCTCGGTCAGCTTCGGGTAGCGGTCGATCTGGAGCCGCCAGCCGTTGCCGTCGGTGAGGTGCCAGTGGAAGACGTTGAGCTCGTGCTCGTGCATGAGGTCGAGCGTCTGCTTGATGTGGTCGACGTTGAAGAAGTGGCGGCTTACGTCCAGCATGTAGCCACGCCAGGCGAAGCGCGGCGCTTCCGCCGCGGCGGCCAGCGAGCAGGCCAGGATCGCCGCCGTCAGCGGCAGGATGCGGTTTCCGCGCGGGCTTCCTGCCGCCGCGGTTTTCACAGGGGTGCTTTTCATATTCCGTAATATAGCACAAACGCCGCGCGCGTGCAAGTGCCGCGCGCGGCGTTTGCCGTCAGGGCGCAGTCGCCGGTTCCCGGACTAGATGAGGCGGATTACGGTGCCGTTTCCGTCCGAGCCGTTATGCGGATCGGAGACGCTGTGGACGTTGAGGTTCGGATAGAAGACCTCGAAGTCGTCGCCGCTCGTTGCGCTGTTGGGATAGAACCTGCCGCCTTCCAGGATGTCGCGGAAGCCGCACTGGCCGTCCTGCACCGCCGGCAGAAGATGCAGGATCAGCGAACTGGAGTCCTCGAAGTCGGACCACACCTTCACCTCGGCGAACGCGACGCACGAGATAGAGGAAATTGTATCGGCGGTGTTCATGGCGAAGAAAGTCAGCGGCGCACCAGCGGTGAAGTCGGTCACGGTCGCGTCGGTTATCGTCTTTTCCGTGCCGTCTAATGCGCACAATGCGCCGCCCATCGATGCCGTGTGCAGAGTCAGGCCTTCGGCTGGCACGATAAACATATTGTTTCCAATCTTGTTGGCGTAATCAAACCTGAGATTATTGGTGTTAAGCAGCAGCATGTTGAATGACTTGGCCCCGGCGGACTCGCGGCCAGACCACATGACAGTCGTCGAAGCCCCGGTATCGATAAACGCCAGCCTTGCCCCGAGCTTGGTCCGACCCGTCGGCGTATAGTCCGTCACGATATACTGCGTTCCCGAGGACCGGAGCAGCTTGTCGCCAACTGTATCCGAAGCCCCAACGGTGAAGAACCGGACGCAGCGAACTGAATTGGTCCAGTCAAATGGCAGTGCGCTTGAGAAAGAACTCGCTTCGGGCGCGGCAATTCCCAGCATCGCGCAGTTGTCCCAGTGCGCTGGGTTTTCGCCGCAGTCCGCCGCGCCATACGCGACCGCGACTTTATTCGTGCCCAGTCCTGGCGTGAGCGAAAGGTTGGCCGTCAGCACATCGTTGCGCCGCACGATGGATGCTGCAAGGATGTGCTTGTCCACGGCCAAGAGTTCGGAACAGGCGGCAACCGTTGAATCGCCAACCGTCGGAGCGACTACGTCTGCTTCGTTGTAGCCGAACGTTCCGCTCGTCACCGGCAGGAAGCTCCCGTCCACCCGGTTGTAGAAGGTCACGGTGTCATCGTTCTTGACGCAGGGGACAAGATTGTAGATAAGCGAGGCTTCGTCCGTCCGGTTCGTCCACACTTTGAAGCTATAAAGAGTCATCGTTCCAGGATTCAGCGCGGTGGGCGATCCGTTGGAGTTGACGGCGAAAAGAGCCATCGGGCACGGCGACGTGAAGGAATCGTGGCTGACTTTGACCGTTTCCATGCTGCCATTATGCGCAGTCACGATACTCACGCCATGGTTCGACTCGTCAATCTGGAACTTGATGTCTTTTGAGCCGGCCCACAATGGCGTCCCGCCCGCCATGTCAAAACGTATCGCGGCACCGCCCTGGCTCAGGCAGAGGAATGCCGAGTCACGCGCCGCCTTTCTGGCTCCCCAGAATCCTTCGGACACACCTGAAGCCAACCTGTCGAACTCGACATCCGCGAGGACGCGCCAGTCTTGGTTGGGACATTTGCCGCCGAGGACGAAATACTCAGAACCAGTTGACTTGAGGAAGGCGAGCTGCTTCTTAAAGGGCGAGGAGAAGGTGGCCAGCATGAAGCGGTAGAAGGCGTCGCGCGGATATCTCAAATTGTAGGTAAAGGTCTGCTCGACTTCGCTTGCTGGAACCACGGCCACGGGGTCGATATGGTCCCAGGCGCCGATGTTCGCGCCTTGGTCTGCGGCACCATGCACGGCATAGAGGCTGATGGGGTCGGCCCCGGCCGAGACGGCCACGTCCACCGAAGCCGCCACGCCGCCCGCATAGTTCACGGCGGCGATGCGCACCGTGCGCGAGGTGGTGTCTGCCGTCGCCGTGGCGGCGGTCAGCATGGACGCGGCGGCCACCGCGGCAAAAACGTATTTCGTCATGGTCATTTTCATTGTTGTCACTCCTTGTTGATAAAGCCGACGGAAAAGAGGCCGGGGGTGGAATCGGCGTCGTGCTGGGGATTCCAGAACTTCACGTCCCACTTCGCGCCCGCTCGCTCATGGTCGCCGAAGATGTTCAGGACATTCGTGTAGACCGTCACTTCGAGGCGACCGCGCGCCGCCGCGCCGGCAGGCAGCTGCCAGGTATACTCCCCCCACGCGCGCGTGCCAAGGTCGGCACCGTTCCAGCGCACGTGCGCGAAGGCATTGCCGACGTCAAGCACCAGCGCCGCCGTGCCCTCAGGGATCTCCACGCCGTCGAGCGTGTAGGTGACCGCGCCGCAGAATCCAGCGAGGCCCTGCTCGGCAACGGCGCCCGGCGCGAGCGTCGCCGGCAGCGGCTGAAGGACGCCGCCCTTGCTCGCGAACGCACCTGCCGCGAACGCCGCCGGCAGGAAGTAGTTGACGTCCGGCTCGCCCGCGACAAGCCGCAGCACGTGCTCGCCCGGCTTCAGCTCCAGCGGCGCCGTCTCGGCGTAAAGCGGCTGGAACTCGACCGGCAGCGAAGTGCAGGGACGCTCCGCGGCAATCGGCTTGCCGTCCAGCTCGAAGCGGTAGGGAACCGCCGTGTGCCTGAGAACCTGCTCGTTCGGCGGTTCGCCCTCGCCGTCGTCCACCGGGCGCCCCGAGGCCGTCACAGCATACGACATCGCGCATGTCCGCAACACGAGCCGCACGCCGCCGACGCCCTCCGCGACCGTGAAGCGCGCCTCGCCGCTCTCCGCGAACGGCATGCGGAAGACGGAGTCGCGGTCAAGCTTGTAGTCGAGGCGCCCGAGCTTGAGCGGCGTTGCCGGCGCGGACGGCGGCGGCGGCATTTCGCCCGGACCTAGCACCAGCACGTCGCGCGACTGGATTACGCAGGGACGGCGGACGTCTCCCGACACGGCGACGAGCTGACGCGGCCCGTTGCACATCATGTCGAGCGCGGCGATGGTGCCGTCCGCCCATTCGCGGACGATGAGTCCATCGGCCGGCGTTCCGTCCTGCTCCAGGAAGCGGACGCGCCGCGATGTGCGCTCCCATGCCCAGCGCCCGGCCTCGGTCATGTTGGTGAAGACAGTGCCGCTCTTCGCGTCGACAAAGCAGTTGGCATCCTTCGCCTCGAAGACAATCGGCAGGTCGGACGTCTCCTCGTCCGAAAGCAAGTCGACCGAAATCTGCCGGCCGTCAAGTTCGCGCAGCAGCCACTCGACCCGCGGGCATTTCCACCGCGCCATGCACGCGATCGAGCCTTCGCGGCGCGGATAGCGCACCGCCACCTGGTACACCGTGTCCTGGCGGCGGCCAAGCCGCGCCGCGCGCTTTGCGTCGGCGAAGAAGTCCGCCATCTCCCCGTGCCAGGGCTGGCCTTCCATGAGCGGCGAAAGGTAGCCGTGCTTCTCGACGAGCCCGCGCTGGTCCATGACCTGCAGGGCCGTCAGGTAGTGGTCGATGCCGTGGAGCGCCGCCAGCCACACCATCTGGCGCATCCGCGCCGGCGTCATGTCGTTCGGGCCGCAGCCGTAGAGCTCGATGAGGCCGCCGTTCCGGTTGCGCGAGGTCGCGTGCTGCGCCGTCGCGAAGGTCAGCCACTCCGGCTCGGACCTCCGCACGTCGTAGCCCTTGCCGAGGCTTGCCCACGAATAGATCTCGTCGATGCCCGGCAGCGACTCGCCCTTGATCGCCAGGAGCGGATCGCCGTTGCAGAGGCACGCGCCCCAGACCCCGGTTTCGTTGATCATGTGGCCAGTGAAGAGAATGCCCATCTTGTCGCACCAGGCGCGGATCTGGTCGAAGTAGCCGGTGCGGAAGCGCCGCCCCATCAGCTTCGTGTAGACCGGCCACACCTCGACGGCGGAGTTGTCCGCAAGGAAGCGCTCGACGTCGGCGCGGAAGTCGCGCCCCGTCTCGGCGCGGTATTCGTCCTCCATGCCGATCCAGCGGCGGAAGTGGATGCGGCAGTTGGGCTTCAGGACGACGTCGGTGTGGTGGCCGGGCTCGTCGGTGAAGATGCCGAGGATGGTCTTCGAGGCGAAGTACTTCGCGAGGCGCTGCTCGTAGACTTCGTGCGTCATCTTGATGAAGAGCCGAACAGCCTCCGGTTCGCAGACGTTCACCCAGCCCTGCGGCGCCAGGACGACTTCCCAGCTGAAGCCGCCGCCGTCCTTCGGGTAGACCGCCCACTCGCTGTAGCGGAAGCGCTCGTCGGCGGCGGGGACGCGTCCCTTGCAGGTGCCGCTCGGCCAGTTGTACTCGTCGTAGAGCCACACCTTCATGCCGTTCGCCTCGGCCTCGCGGCAGAGCGTCTCGACGGCGTGGAGCCACTCCTCGCCCATGTACTTGTACTGGAGGCCGCTCCTCGCGTAGATGAGGAACTGGTCGAAGCCGTCGGCCTTGAGCGCGGCGACCTTGCGCCCGAGCTCGGCGTCGGTGGGACGTCCCGTCACCGCGAGAAACGGCATGACGGGGTTGATTTCGGCGGACGCGCCAAGCGCGCTAACTGCGACCGCAGCCGCCGCGAACAGCATAAGGTAGTTCTTCATGTCGTGAATTATACTATATTCGCGCCGCGCGTGGGCTACCTATATATAGCGGTTTCTGCTCTGCGGTCAGCGGGCGGTAGACTCGCGGACGACGAGTTCGGCGGCGACCATGATGCGGCGCTTCTCCTTGTCCGGGTTGTCGAAGCGCCAGAACAGCGTCTCGAAGGCCGTGGCGGCGATCTCCGCGCAGGGCTGGCGGACTGTGGTGATCGTCGGCGAGACGAGCGTGGCGAGGGCGACGTCGTCTACGCCGGTCACGAGGACGTCCTGCGGGCACCGCTTCCCGATCCGCCTGAGCAGCTTCAGCACGTTCGCCGCCACAAGGTCGCTCGTGCAGACTACCGCGTCGGGCAGTCTGCGCGCCCACTTGTCCGCCAGCTTTGCGCCGTCCTGGGTGTACATGCTGCTGCCGGCGAACCTGACGCCGCGCCGCTCGGCGATCGCCGCCCTGAGCCCGTCCAGCCGCCGGCGCGAATTGTCGTTCATGTCCGACCAGGCGACGAACGCCACCGTCCGCGCACCGCGCTCGATGACGTGGCGGCCGACGAACTTGCCGATCTCGAAGTTGTCGACACCCACGAAGTCGAAGCGGCCGTCGCCGGGCGCCGGCTCCACGTCCGCGTCGAGGATGACGACCGGGACGCCGGCGTCGCCGAGGATGCGCAGCACCTCGCGGTTCGTCTTCGCCGCGTCGCCGCCGAAGTTCACCGGATGGAACACGACGCCGGACACGCCGCCAGCGGCCATGCGCCTCGCGGCCGCGACGACGACGGGGCGCACCATGTCGGAGCGGAGCGACGAGATGTCCGCGAAGTCGATGGCAACGCCTTTCTCGAGGCAGAGGCGCGAGAACTCCTGGCAGATGGGCGGGTAGATCTCGGCCTGCTTCAGCATCGGAACAATCAGGCCGATGGTCGTCACCCGCCGCGCGACGAACGTCCCGACGCCGTTCTGCGACTTGACGAGCCCCAGCTCCTTGAGCGCCTCCAGCGCCTTAACCGCGGTGAGATACGACACCCCGAACCGGCGGCAGAGCATCTTCAGGGAAGGGAACCTCGCTCCCGGGGCGTACTTCCCGGCGAGGATCTCGCCGCGCAGCGCGTCCGAGACCTCGCGGTACTTGGTGCCGCCGTCGAGGTCGCCGGCGTTGGCCTTTTTCGGGTTCGTCGTCTTCACGGTGCGGGTATTATACCAAAATCGGCTTCACTGCGGCGAGCGGCGGATTATGGTATAATACAAACCATGTCAACGATACTCGACCGAATCGTCGCGAACCGCGAGAAGTATGCCTGCGGGGTGAAGACCCTGGGGCCGTGCAAGATACCGTCGCCCGTCCGCCACCGCAAGTACGTGGCCGACGGCGAGCGCGTCTTCGCCACCGAAAGCGAGTCGCACGCGCGCTTTGCCGAGACGAAGCTCGGGCACGTGCCGACGTTCGAGAAGGCGGGCCCGAAGGAGGCGATCTTCCACGACCCGAGCTGGACGCGGGTCGGCATCGTGACGGCCGGCGGGCTCTGCCCAGGGCTCAACACGGTCATCAAGGGCCTGGTGGAGATCCTCGAGTTCGACTACGGCGTCAAGAAGGTCTTCGGCATCCGCTACGGCTATGCGGGGCTCAACCCCAAGTACGGCTACGAGCCGACGCTGCTCAACCCCGACGCCGTCGACACCATCCACGAGGCCGGCGGCACCGTCCTCGGCTCGAGCCGCGGCCAGCAGCCGACCGAGGTCATGGTCGACACGCTCGAGCGGATGAACATCAATGTCCTCTTCTGCATCGGCGGCGACGGCTCGCTTCGCTGCGCGAGCGACATCGCGGCGGAGGTGCTGAGGCGCAAACTCAAGATCTCGGTCGTCGGCATCCCGAAGACAATCGACAACGACCTCATGTTCGTGGGGCGCAGCTTCGGCTTCGAGAGCGCGGTCGCCGAGGCAGCCGAGGTCATCCGCTGCGCGCACGTCGAGGCGAAGGGCACGCCGCACGGCATCGGCCTCGTGAAGCTGATGGGGCGCGACTCGGGCTTCATCGCCGCGTCCGCGACAGTCGCGAACCCGGTCGTCAACTTCTGCCTCGTCCCCGAGGTCAAGTTCGAGCTCGAGGGCGAGCGCGGGCTGCTCATGGCGCTCGAGCGCCGTTTTGCCGCCGGAAAGTCGCACGCCGTCATCGTCGCCGCCGAGGGCGCGGGGCAGGAGCTGATGGAGGGCGCCGAGGAGCGCGACGCGAGCGGCAACGTCCTCAAGAAGGACATCGGCGAGTTCCTGAAGCGCCGCATTTCCGAGCACTTCAAGGAGAAGGGTTTCGACGCCAGCGTCAAGTACATCGACCCGAGCTACATCATCCGCAGCTGCCCGGCGCGCGGCACCGACGCCATCAGGTGCTACGAGCTCGCGCGCGCGGCGGTGCACGCGGCGATGGCCGGCCGCACCGACTGCGTGGTGGGCAACATCGGCGAGAGCTTCGCGCTGGTGCCGATCGCGCTGGCGACGATTGAGCGCCAGAAGCTCGACACCGACGGCCAGGCCTGGCGCAGCGTGCTCGACGCGACCGGCCAGGAGTTCTACTTCAACGCCGTTCCCCGTGACCTCTTCGTCGGCGACGTCTTCGCCCCCTGACCGCCGCGCGCGGGACATGCGCAAAATATGGTATAATACACGGAAATGAACGGGAAGAAAGCGCTGACGGTGGTACTCGTCGCACTCGCCTGGGTCTGGACGGCCTACGAGTGCGACACGATCGGGATTGACGTGTTCGACATGCTGCTCAAGCGCTTCCCTGGCCAGCTCTGGATCATGGCTGTGGTGCTGACGTATCTTACCATCATCTGGATGCCCAACCACCTGCTGACGCGGGCGGTGATGGGCATCTTCATGCTGATTCCGGCAGAGCTCTTCAAGTTCACGCGGCCGATGCTGCCAGAAAGCGGATTCGCGCCGGTGCAGGTGGTGGTGGTGATTGCCTATGTCCTCGCGATAATTGGCATGTACGGGATGTTCTATCCCTGGCGGATTGAGAAGCTCGTCGGCGTCGGCGACGGCAAGGAGCGCAAGCCGGGTGGGGAGGAAGAGGCCGCGGCATGAGCCTCTCGCTCGCGATCCTTCCGCCGCTCATCGGCGGGCTGGGGATATTCCTCCTCGGGATGAAGCATCTTTCCGAGGGGCTTCAGGCGATGGCTGGCGGTGGTCTCCGAAATTTCATGGCCAGGGCGACGAGCCACCGCATCGTCGGCATCGGCTCGGGCATCGTCTCCACCATGATCGTGCAGTCGTCGTCCATCATCACGGTGATGCTTGTCGGCTTCGTTTCGACCGCGCTCATGACCCTGCAGCAGGCGTTCGCCGTCCTCATCGGCGCGAACATCGGCACCACGGCGACGATCTGGATCATCGCCTACGCGCCCGATCCGCAGCTCCTCGGCTTCGTCGGACTCGGGCTCGGCGGCATCCTCTACTTCTTCCTCCGCGGCGAAAGGGTGCACAACCTCGGCCTCGCCGTGATCGGCCTCGGGCTCGTCTTCCTCGGCCTCTACTTCATGTCCAAGGGCGTCTCGCCGATCCGCGAGGACCCGGAGGTCGCCGCGACGTTCTCGCGTCTTTCCGCGGACTCGATGTTCGGCGTCTTCGCGGTCGCCGCGGTGGCGACGGTCTTCACCGCGGTTGTCCAGTCCTCCGCCGCGACGATTGCGATCGCGATGGCGCTCGCCGCGCAGGGGCTCATCACCTACGAGGTGGCGATCGCAGTCCTCTTCGGCGCGAACATCGGCACCACCGCGACGGGCTGGATCGCAGCGATAGGCGGCACGGCAGACGCCCGCCGCACCGCGCTTTCGCACACGCTCTCCAACCTGCTCGGCTCGCTGGCGCTCATCTGGTTCTTCCCGCTCTTCGTCAAGTTCGGCAAGGCGGTGTTCGCGAACTGGGACGTCGCCGAGACGACCGTCGTCTCCGGCCGCGAGGTGAAGGCGTTCACGCACATGATGGCCCCCATCGCCATCACCGACACGCTGTTCGCGGTCTGCCGCGGACTGATCTTCTTCCCGCTGGTCAGGCCGTTCTGCCGCTTCGTCGAGCGGCTCATACCGCAGCCTGAAAACGAGAAGCCGCACCTCTCGGCGCTTAAGTTCGGCGCGAAGATCTCGCCCGTCATCGCCTGCGACCAGGCGCTCCTGGAAGTTGACTTCATGAAGCGCTCAAACCTCGAGCTCCTCGACTGCGCGCGCAAAGTGCTTTCGGGCGAGACCGAGGATGACGACGGCCCCGAGCGGCACATCGTCCACCGCGAGGACATCCTCGACAACGTCCAGCGCGAGATTACGGAGTTCCTCGGCTCGATGATGTCCAAGCGCCTGCCGCGCGACGTCGCCGAGCGCGCGCAGCGGCTGCTCAGGCTCACCGACGAGCTGGAGTCGGTCTCGGACGAGTGCGCGACGGTGCTCAAGGTGGTGAAGCGCCTGCGGAAGCAGAACCAGCGGATGTCGGAGCAGTCGGTGGCGCTGCTCCTCGACGTCCACGACAAGGTGGCGTCATTCGCCGCGGACATTACGCCGCTCATCCGCTCTCCGCGCACGCCATTCGACCTTGAGGCACTGCAGCGCCGCTCCTCGGAGCTGCACACGTTCGTGCGCGAGTGCCGCCGCATCCAGCTTGGGCGCGTCGGTCCGGAGGACCCCGGCTCGTCGATCCGCGTCTTGGGCGAGCTCGACGTCATCAACGCCTACGAGCGCATCCGCGCCTACTACCTCAACTGCGCCGAGACCCTGGCGGGCGGCAAGTCCGGCGCGCCGAGGGCGGCGTCGTGAGCGGCTCCGAGGCGAGCGTGCTCGTGGTCGAGGACGACCCCACCATCCGCGCGCTCCTCGCGATGGCGCTCTCCGGCGCCGGCTACGCCGACGTGCGCGAGGCCGCGCGCGGCGACGAGGGACTTGCGGAGGCGAAGCGCCGCGCGCCGGACCTGGTGCTGCTTGACGTGATGCTGCCGGGGCTGGACGGCTTCGCGTTCGCGCGCGCCGTCCGCGCCGCCCCCGCGCTCGCCGCGACCCGCATCATCATGATCACCGCGCGCACGCAGCCCGAGGACATCGTGCGCGGGCTCGAGGCCGGCGCCGACGACTATGTCGTCAAGCCGTTCGACCGCAAGATCCTGCTCGCCCGCGTCAAGGCCGTGCTGCGCCGCGGCCTGCCGGTCACCGAGGGCCGCGACTTCGACGGACTCAGGATCGACGAGCCCTCGCGCACCGCGACGCTGCGCGGCAAGGCGCTCGACCTCACCGCCGGCGAGTTCTCGCTCCTCACGCGGCTCGTCGCGCACCGCGGACGCGTCTTCGCCCGCCCGCCGGACGAGCGCACCGTCGACGTGCAGGTCGCCAACCTCCGGCGCAAGCTCGGGCGCTGGGGCGACCACATCGAGACCGTGCGCGGCGTCGGCTACCGCATCTCCGAATTCGACCAATGAGCGCCCGCGACCCATCCCGCCGCTTCTCCGTCGTGGCCACCGTCGTCGCGGCCGCCGCGTTTGCCGCGGTGATTGCCGCGTTCGCGGCGCAGGTCGTGTCCTTCGGGCGGGACGTCGAGCGCTGGGCGCGGCGCGACCTGAAGACGCAGGCGGAGCTGACCGCCGCCGGACTTGCCGCGCCGCTCCGCACCCAGGACTTCCGCCGGCTGCGCGAAGTTGCCGCCGCGCTGGAGCTGAAGGGGCTTGTACTGCGCGTCCGCTCGCCCGGCGGCGGCGTCCTCTACGACGGCGGGCGTGGCGAGCCGATTCTGGAGGAAAGCGCCGCGGCCGGCGAGCACTCCGTTGCCGTCGCCATCCGCCGCAAGCAGGTGTTCGAGCCGTTCCGCCGCGCGGTAGCGCTGTTCGCGCTGGCCGCGCTCGTCGGCGCGCTCGGGATGTTCGTCGTCTTCTTCGCCCTCTACCGCCAGCGCGTGCGCATCCGCGAGCTCGCTCGCCTCGAGCGCTACCGCCGCGAGTTCGTGGCCGACGTCTCGCACGAGATCAAGACGCCGCTCACCGGCATCCTCGGCGCGGCGGAGATGATCGGCGCGGCTGATGACTCCGCGCGCCCGCGCCTCGCCGCGATGATCGCGAAGGAGTCAAAGCGGCTCAACGCGCTCGTCCAGCAGATCCTCGACCTCGCGCGGCTCGACCGCGAAGGCGCCGCGCCCGAGCGCGCGCGGACCGACCTCGCGGGGCTCGTCCGGGATGTCCTGGAGGAGCGGCGGGCGGAGGCGGAGTCGCGCGGCGTGGAGCTCGTATTCCGCGGCAACGGCGATGTGTTCGCGGACTGCGACGCCAACCTCGTTGCCGAGGCGGTCTCGAACCTCGTCGGTAACGCAATCAGGCACTCCGGCTCGCCGAAGGTGGAGGTCGCCTGCACGGCGACGGCACACGGTGCGGAGATTGCGGTGGAAGATCACGGCGTCGGCATCCCGCAGGAGCACATCGAGCGCGTCTTCGAGCGTTTTTACCGCGTCGACCCGGCGCGCGCGGCGGAGTCGGGCGGCGCGGGGCTGGGCCTCGCGATCGTCCGCCGCATCGCCCGCCTCCACGGCGGCGACGTGCGCCTCGAGCTGGTCTCGCCGCACGGCTGCCGATTCGTCTTCGCCCTGCGCTGAGGGCGCCGCGTGAACAGTCCTCGCGCAGGCCGTTTATGTCCTATCTGCCCCTTGACAATCGGCTTGGGGTTTTGTTAAACTTTCCCGCATTGGAAGATGTGAGAAGGGAACATATGAAAAAACTTTTGTTTGCCGTTGTCTGCCTTGGCGCCGCGCTGAATGCGTCGGCGGAGGTCGCCGCCGCGTTTGACGCGGACTATCTTCGCCCCGTGCGCCCGATCGGCGTGGACGGGCAGCCGGAGTGGAACGTCAAGTCGGTGTTCTTCATGTATCCGCCGACCTTTGGCTTCGCGCGCTGCGAAGGGGCGGCGTCCTACCGTTTCACGGTGAAGGACGAAGCCGGCGTAGAGCAGTCGTTTGTCGGGCGCTCGCCGAACGACTCCCTCGCGCCGATTTGGGGAAAGCTGCCGCTCTCGGGCTGGATGGACCTTCGCTGCGAGGCGCTGAACGCGCAGGGCGGCGTCATTACGAAGATCGGCGAGCGCAGCTTCTGGAAGCAGGCTCCCTTCATCCAGGGGTCGTATCCCGCCGCAAAGCGCTCGGCGGAGGAGACGGCGAAGCTGATCGCCCGCTATGTGATGAACCAGCCGATCGTCCAGGCCAACTACCTGAGCGGCAAGCCGGTGCCGGCGGAAATGGTGAGCCCCAGCAACCAGGTGTTCATTGCCTATCCCTCGAAGATGGGCGCGGCGGTCGTCTCCGCCATGGCCAAACTTGCCGCCGGCGATACCGACGAGGCGAAGGCCGCGCGGCGGCTCGCCGAAGGCGCGGTCGCGAAGCTGATGTCGATAACCGAGCCCGAAGGACGTCCGCTCGCCGGCTTCCCGCGGACATACGAGGCGCATCCCGCGCTGGTCTGGCATCCGGCGAAAGTGGTCGGGAACAACAACGGCAAGATAATGCTCGTCTACCCCCGCGCGGTCGCCAACGCCTATCTCGACCTCTACGAGGTGACGAAGGATCCGGAGCTCAAGGCGGCGGCGGTGCGCATTGCCGACCGCTACCTGGAACTGCAGGGCGAGGACGGCTCCTGGCCGCTCAACGTGTGGCTGAAGGACGGCCAGAGCGTCGAGCGGAACCGGCTTGTTCCGGCGCACATGCTCGGTTTCCTCGAGCGGATGTACGCGCTGACTGGCGACGCCAAGTACCGGAAAGCGGCGGACCGGGCCTTCGCGTACATCGAGAAGGGCCCGCTCACGACCTGGAACTGGGAGGGCCAGTTCGAGGACGTCGCGCCCACTTCGCCCTACCAGAACCTGACGAAGCACGACGCCTGCGATACGGCGATGTATCTCGTCAGGCGTTTCCCGTCAGACCAGCGCCGCATTGCGCAGGCGCGCGAGATCGTGCGCTTTGCCGAAGACCAGTTCGTATGCTGGGAGCGTCCTATGCACGGCAAGCAGGACCCGCGCTGCAAGCTGCATGTCTGGGACTGCGATTCTTGGCGCTGCCCCGCCGTCCTTGAGCAGTACAACTGCTATGTGCCGATCGACGCCTCTTCCGCCAAGCTGATCCGCACCTATCTCGCAATGTTCCGCGCGACGAAGAACCCGCTCGACCTCGCGCGGGCCCGCGCTCTCGGTGACGCGATAATCCGCGAGACGCACGACGACGGATACCTCCCGACGTTCTGGATGAAAACCTGCGAGGACTGGCCGAACTGCGCACTGGCCTCGGCCGCCGCGCTCGTCGAACTCTGCCGCGAAGACATTTAGAAAGGAACACCAGCAATGCAGATTACCAAACGTGAATTCCTGAGGAAACTAGGGCTCGTCGGCGCAGCCGGCGTCACCGGCGCAGCGTTCGGCGACCAGGTCCCCGCCGACGCCGGCACGGCGGGGCGGTTTTTTATCCGCGAGGAGGACGACTGGGGCGTCAAGCGCGTCTTTGACATCCCGCACTCGATGGAGGACGGGCCGAGCGCGTTCCTGAAGGACGGCAAGGTGTTCCGTCCGATGCGCGAGGTGCCGATCTTCCACGAGACAGACGTGGTGGTCGTGGGCGGCGGTCCGGCCGGCTTCTGCGCCGCCATCGCCGCGGCGCGCGCGGGCGCGAAGGTGGCGCTCG
Source organism: uncultured bacterium (assembly GCA_902800055.1). Lineage (GTDB taxonomy): Bacteria > Verrucomicrobiota > Kiritimatiellia > RFP12 > UBA1067 > UBA1067. The sequence continues at coordinate 18,169 of CADCCW010000015.1, read as the reverse complement.
TCGAGCGCTACGGCTCGCTCGGCGGGCTCTTCACCAACGGCCTCGTGCTGCTCCTGATGGCGACGAGCGTCAAGGAGGACGGCAAGTGGCGGCTCGTCACCAAGGGCATCGCCAAGGAGTTCATGGACCGCGGGCTCAAGGAGGGCATCTCCACCGGCGACTTTACCGACCAGTACCACTGGCAGCCGACGCTCGACGCCGAAGGCTCGAAGTACCTGATGGACAAGATGATCGCCGAGGCGAAGGTCGAGATGTTCTTCCACAGCTGGGGCGTGGACGTGATCCAGGACGGCATGGATGTGAAGGGCGTCGTGTTCGAGTCCAAGCAGGGCACGCAGGCGATCCTGGCGAAGCAGGTAGTGGACGCGACCGGCGACGGCGACCTCCTCTTCAGCGCTGGCGGCGACTACCGCCAGTGCACCCACGGCATCGGCCACTGCGTGCAGCTCGCGAACATGGACCGCATCACCGCGAAGGACCGCCACCGCGACAAGGACGGCAAGCCGTTCCCGCACTGGCCGTTGGCATCGAACGAGCCCAACCGCGGCCTCTGGTGGGGCAACATGGGCCCGGGGCCGAAGGGCAACGGACTCGACGTGCGCGAGCTGAGCCACGCCGAGGTCAACTTCCGCCGGCGCTGGTGGGAACAGGTGCGCGAGATGCAGAAGACGCCCGGCTGGGAAAAGGTGTATATTGCCAACACCTGCTCGCAGATCGGCGTCAGGACGACGCGCCTTGTGGACGCCGAGTTTGTCGTCGACGCGGCGGCGGCGCACGCCCCGGCGCCGGCCGACACGGTGGCATGGGCGGGCGACGGCGGCGCGGGCTACGGCATCGCGGTGCCGTACCGGCAGCTCGTTCCGAAGAAGGTCGAGAACCTCCTCTGCTGCGGCCGCATGCTCGGCGCGCCGGACACGATCGAGACGCTGCGGCTCATCACGCCGTGCATGACCAACGGCGAGGCGGCGGGCACCGCGGCGGCGATGGCGGCGAAGGCGGGGGTGCATCCGCGCGACCTCGACGTCAAGGCGCTCAGGAAGGCGCTCGCCGAGGCAGGTACGTACCTGGGCTGATCGCGCGCGCTTTGACTTGAAAGGAAATGAAATGAAGATCGGAATGATCTGGCGGATGGCGGCGATGGCCGTTGTCGCCGGCTTGGCCCAGTTGGCATGTCGCGCGGCCGACCTCGGCGCGCTTGCGCGCGAGGACTACGCGCACGCAGTCCGCCCCGGCGGCGTAGACGGCAGCCCGTTCTGGAACATATACGCCAGGATGTTCATGTATCCGCCGGCGTTCGACTTCTCGAAGGGCGGACCCGACACGGTGAAGTACCGCTTCACCGTCTTCGACGCGGCCGGGAAGACCCACGTCTTCGACGCGCCGTCGTCGCAGTCTCCGCTGACGCCGGTCTGGAACGACGTCGCCCCCGGCCAGGCCTGGGTGTACGTCTCGGCGGTGGACAAGGACGGCAAGGTCAACGGCATCCCCGACTGGCCGCGCGACCGCTTCTCGCGCACGTTCTGGCGCTCGGCGCCGTTCCGTCCCGGGGCGTATCCGCCCGCGCCGCGCTCCTACGCCGAGGCGGTGGCGAAGTGCGGCGACGAGATCTTCGAGCGCCCGGCGACGCAGTACTTCCTCAGGACCGGGAAGCCCGACCCCGACTACAAGCACAACTGCTATCCGGCGAAGATGCACTCCGCGCTCATCCTCGGGATGCTCGGCTACGCCGAGCGGCGGCCTGACCGCGCGGCGGACGCGCTGAAGCTCGCGCGCAACGCGGCGGACTTCCTCATCTCGATCTCGCAGCCCAAGGGCGCGCCGCTCGAGTACTGGCCGCCGACGTACGCGGACAAGCGCGAGGCGGGGTCGTTCCGCTACGGGCAGAACATGCTCATCTACCCGTGCGGCGTCGGCGCGGCGTACCTGGCTCTCTACGACCGCGTGAAGGACGCGAAGTACCTGGACGCCGCGAAGCGCATCGCCGACACGTACGTGAGGCTCCAGGAGGCGGACGGCACCTGGCCGATCTTCATCCGCGAGTCGGACGGCAAGGTGCTGAACGAGAACCGCGTGCAGCCGACCGGCGTCATCACCTTCCTCGAGCGGCTCTACCGGACCTGCGGCGACGAGAAGTACCGCGCGTGCGGAGATAGGGCGTTCGCGTGGATCGAGGCGCATCCGCTCAAGGACTGGTTCTGGGAAGGGCAGTTCGAGGACTCGCCGCTCGTGCAGAAGTACGAGAACCCGTCGAAGCACCCGGCATGCGAGCTGGCGCTCTACCTGCTGGAGCGCTTCTCCGGCGACCCGAAGTGGCTGGCGGTCGCGCGCGACATCCTGCGTTACGCCGAGGACCAGTTCGTCTGCTGGGAGAAGCCGTGCGCGGCGAACGGCCACGGCGTCAACACGCCGATCGGGGTGCCGTCCATCCAGCAGAACCGCTACGACGACTGGTTCTACCCCTGCGTGCTCGAGCAGTACGTCTACTACGTGCCGGTCGACGCCTCGAACGCGAAGCTGATTCGGACCTACCTTGCCCTCTACCGCGCCGGCAGGAACCCGCTCGACCTCGCGAAGGCGCGGGCGCTCGGGGACGCGCTCGTGCGCATCCAGCGCCCGAACGGCTACATCCCGACCGAGTATGCGCTCGTCGAGAAGCGCGACGACCCGAACCAGGGCTGGCTCAACTGCTCCTGCGCCGCGCTGTCGGCGCTGGCCGAGCTGGCCGCGGTCGACGGCGAGTGAGCATGGATATTTCAGGGAGAAGAACAAGATGCATATGAAGTTGGCAATGTCTGCCGCGGTTGCGGCGATGGCCTGCGTGTCGGCGGCGACGGAGATCGTCGTGTGCGACCAGCTCGGGCAGACGATCGACATCTACGACGACGCGGGCTCCAATGTATGGCGCTGGACTGCCGCGGACGACCCCGGCATTCCCGGCAAGTTCAAGGCCGCCTTCGCCGACAATGTCGCCGAGGCGAAGAGCGTCGACGGCGGCAAGAAGATTTTGATGGTGTCGTGCGGTGGACGCTGGGCCGTCCTTGACCGCGCGACGCGCAGGGCCGAGGCGTGGGGAACGAACCGGGGCTGGAGCCATTCCATCGAGCTCGTCGGCAAGGACGTGGTGGCGGTCGTATCGACCGGCGGCGGCGATGCGCTTTTCCTCTTCGACATTTCGGGCGAGGCGGCGATGAAGCCGGAGCTGCAGAAGAAGTCGGTGCTCGGGTTCCAATCGCCGCACGGGCTCCACTACGACGGCAAATGGCTGTGGCTCGTCGACACGCCCGGCCTCCACCGGTGTGCGCTTTCGCGCAGCAAGGACGGCGAGCCGGTGGCGGCGGTCGAAAAGACTTGGCCGTTTGCGCCGTTTGGCGCCGCAGACGGACACGACCTCCGTCCCGTGCCCGGCACCTCGCTGCTTGCGATTACGACCAACGAGAAGGTCCTTTTCTTCGACATGGCAACGGAGAAGTGGCGCGAAGACCTCTTCGTCGAGCGGGTTGGCGTGAAGGGCTTCGATCCCTCGCCGGACGGAAAGAGCTTCCTTGTGACGACCGCCAAGACGAAGTGGTGGACCGACTCGCTGGAGCTGTGTGTTCTTGGCGAGAAGGGCGGCAAGGCGGTGTTTTCGCCGTTCCGCACCATTCCCGGCGCGAGAATCTACAAGGCTCGCTGGGTCAAGTGACAATATCGCCGAGCTGCGCTTTGGGCAAATCATTTTCGCCTCGCGGTTCGCGATTTTTGGTATAATGTTCGGCCAAATCAACCCGAAAGGCAATAAATGAACGCTGAAGCATGGAAGAAGGTCGAGGCGGCGGTCGCCGCCTCGAGGAACACGACAATCAGGCAGCTCTTCGAGCGCGACCCTAACCGCGCGCGCAAGTACACCATTTCCGCGGCGGGCTGGACGCTCGACTACTCCAAGAACCGCGTCGACGCCGCAGTGATGAAGGCTCTGCGCGGCCTCGCCGAGGCGTCCGGCCTCAAGGACGAAATCGAGCGGATGTTCACCGGCGAGAAGATCAACCGCACCGAGAACCGCGCCGTCCTCCACACCGCGCTCCGCAACGTCGACCCGGAGGCGAAGGTGTTCGTCGACGGCAAGGACGTGATGCCTGACGTCAGGGCGACGCTCGCGAAGATGGGCGCCTTCGCCGACGCCGTCCGCAAGGGCGTCCACCGCGGCTTCACCGGCAAGCGCATCAAGTACGTCGTCAACATCGGCATCGGCGGCAGCGACCTCGGCCCCGTGATGGCGAACATCGCCCTGACGCCGTTCGGCAAGCGCTCGATCAAGTGCTTCTTCGTCTCCAACGTCGACTCCACCCACCTCGCCGAGACGCTGCGCGAGGTGAAGGCCGACCAAACGCTCTTCATCGTCGCCTCCAAGACCTTCACCACCCAGGAGACGATGACCAACGCGCTCTCGGCGCGCGAGTGGCTGGTCGGCAAGCTCGGCAGCGAGGCGGCGGTGGCGAAGCACTTCGTGGCGCTCTCCACCAACGCCGCGGAGGTCACGAAGTTCGGCATCGACGTCGAGAACATGTTCGGGTTCTGGGACTGGGTCGGCGGCCGCTACTCGCTGCCGTCCGCGATCGGGCTCTCGCTCATGATCTTCGTCGGACCGCGCAACTTCGCCCGCCTGCTGAAGGGCTACTGGAAGATGGACCGCCACTTCCGCACCGCCGCGTTCGAGAAGAACCTGCCGGTCACCCTCGCGCTCCTTGGCATCCTCTACTCGAACGGCTACGGCGCCGAGTCCTACGCGGTGCTGCCCTACGACCAGTACCTGAGCCGTTTCCCCGCGTACCTGCAGCAGATGGACATGGAGTCCAACGGCAAGTGCGTGGACCGCGACGGCCGCCGCGTCAACTACTCGACCGGTCCGGTGGAATGGGGCGAGCCGGGCACCAACGGCCAGCACTCGTTCTACCAGCTCATCCACCAGGGCACCCACCTCATCCCCTGCGACTTCATCGGCTTCGCGAGCACGCACAACCCGATCGGCGACCACCACGACAAGCTGATGGCGAACTTCTTCGCCCAGACCGAGGCGCTCGCCTTCGGTAAGACCGCCGACGAGTGCCGCGCCGAAGGCGACCCGGAGGAGCTGGTGCCGTTCAAGACCTTCGAGGGCAACAAGCCAACCAACACTCTCCTCGCCGAGGAGCTCACCCCCGAGACGCTCGGCGCGCTCGTCGCGCTCTACGAGCACAAGGTGTTCGTGCAGGGCGTGATCTGGAACATCTACAGCTTCGACCAGTGGGGCGTCCAGCTCGGCAAGGTGCTGGCGAAGAACGTGCTCAAGGACCTCACGGCCGAGAAGCCGGAGCTTAGGCACGACTCCTCCACCAACGCGCTCATCGCGCGCTACCGCAAGGCGCTCGGCCGCTGACGGGAAAGGGGACTGGCGATGAAGAAGGCGAACAACATGGTGATCGCCCAGTCGGGCGGACCTTCGATGGTGATCAACGAGAGCCTCGTCGGCGCGGTGCTGGCGGCGCGCTCGAAGCGCACCGGCGCGCGCATCGGCCGCATCTACGGCGCGGTGCACGGCATCGCCGGCATCCTCGCGCGCGACTACGTCGACCTGCGCAAGGTGTCCGAGAAGAAGCTCATGGCGATCGCCGCGACGCCATCCTCCGCCCTCGGCAGCTGCCGCCTCAAGCCGACGCGCGAGGACTGCCGCCGCATCTTCGAGGAGTTCCGCCGGCTCTCGGTCGGCTACTTTTTCTACATCGGCGGCAACGACTCCGCCGACGCCGCGCGCATCGTCGCCGAGGAGGCGGAGAAGGACGGCTACCCGCTCGTCTGCTTCCACATCCCGAAGACGATCGACAACGACCTGCGCTCCTGCGACCACACGCCCGGCTTCGGCTCCGCGGCAAGGTTCGTGGCTTCGGCGGTGAAGGGCGACGACCTCGACAACCGCGCCCTCGGCGGGGTGAAGATCGACGTCGTCATGGGCCGCGACGCCGGCTTCCTCACCGCCGCGAGCGCGCTCGCGCGGGAACGCCCGGACGACGGCCCGCACCTCATCTACCTGCCGGAGGTGCCGTTCTCGGAGGGCCGGTTCGTCAAGGACGTCAAGGCGGCGATGAAGAAGTTCGGCCGCTGCGTGATCGCGGTCTCCGAGGGCATCCGCGGCAAAGACGGTGTGGCGATCGGCGCGAAGCTCGGCTCGGGCGAGGTCGACAGCCACGGCAACGTGCAGATGTCCGGCACCGGCGCGCTCGGCGACGCCCTCGCGAGGCTCGTGAAGGCGAAGGCCGGGGTGAAGCGCGTGCGTGCCGACACCTTCGGCTACCTCCAGCGCTCGTTCCCGGGCATCCGCTCGCGCACCGACGCCGAGGAGGCGTTCTTCGCCGGCGCGGCGGCCGTGCGCGCCGCGCTCGAGTCCGGCGTCACCAAGGGCACCATCGGCATCCTGCGCGAGGAAGGGCGCGCCTACCGCGTCGCCTACGCCGCGCGCCCGATCGCCGACGCGGCGAAGGAGACGCGCTCGCTACCGCGTGAGTTCATCGCCAAGAACGGCCACGACGTCACCCAGGCGTTCATCGACTACGCCCGTCCGCTCGTCGGCGAGCTGCCGGCATGCGCGGTGATTTGAACTGCGACTTCGCGCTCTTCGGCCCCATCCGCGTTGGCGAGAACCTGCTCGGCGACGTCAGGGTCGTCGTCGAGCGCAAGCGGGTGAGGCGGGTCAACATCCGCATCGGCCCGGACGGCGTGGTGGCGCTGTCGCTGCCGAAGTGGGGCTGCTCGCTCGCCTATGCGGAGGATTTCCTGCGCTCGAAATGGGGCTGGGTGGCCAAGACCCGCGCCGAGATGGCGTTGCGGCCGCCGCCGGAAGGCGAGGTGACCGACGCCGAGGTCCTGGAGCTGAAGGGGCTCGTCGCCGAGCTGCACGGCGCGTGGTGCGTCCGGCTTGGCGAGGAGGGTGTGGGGTGGTCGACGCGGCGGATGAAGTCCATCTGGGGCTCCTGCCATATCCGCCGCCGACGGGTGGTCTACAGCCTGGAGCTGGCGCGCAAGGCGCGGGAGCTGGTGGAGTATGTGGTGGTGCACGAGCTCACGCATCTGCGCGTGGCGGACCACGGTCCCGGGTTCCAGCGGCTCATGGACGAGCGTCTTCCCGGCTGGCGCGACCTCCGCCGGCGACTGAACCGAGGACGATAGACGTCCGCCATTATGGTATAATACGCCACAATGGCAAGGGGTATCACAGAAGCGACGGTAGAGGAGATCAAGCAAAGGATCGACCTCGCCGACCTCATATCGTCGTATGGCGTAGCGGTACGCCAGGCGGGCGCGTCGAAAAAGGCGTGCTGCCCCTTCCATCAGGAGAAGACCCCGTCCTTCAACATCAACGAGGCGAAGGGGTTCTACCACTGCTTCGGCTGCGGCGAGTCCGGCGACGCGATCAAGTTCGTGCAGAAGATGGAGGGGCTTTCCTTCGTCGAGGCGGTGCGCAAGCTCGCCGCGCAGTGCGGAATCGAGATCGAGGAGCGCGAAGACCCGCAGGCCGGGCGGCGCAAGCGGCTCTACGCGCTGATGGCTGAGCTGGCCGCGTTCTACTGCCGGTGCCTCAAGAAGCTGAAGGAGGCGGAGACAGCTCGCAAGTACCTTGTCGCGCGCGACCTGGGCGAGGAGGCGCAGGAGGCCTGGACGATCGGCTACGCGCCAGCCGGCGCGGCGGTGATCTTCAAGTGGGCGGCGAAATACGGCTACACGCCCGAGGAGCTCGAGGCCGCCGGCGTGGCGCTGCCGCCGAAGCGCGCCGGCGACAGCGGCTACCACCGATTCGGCGGGCGGCTGATGTTTGCAATCCGCGACAAGCAGGGGCGTGTCGTCGGCTTTTCCGGCCGCCAGCTCGTCGAGGACAAGCGCTCGGGCAAGTACGTCAACTCCCCCGAGACCCCGATCTTCAAGAAGGGGTCGGTGCTCTTCGGGTTCGACCGCGCAGCCGCGGCGATCGCCAAGTCGCCGCGCCACGAGGTGATCGTCTGCGAGGGACAGATCGACTGCATCCGCCTCCACCTTGCCGGCTTCGCCAACTCCGTCGCCGGCCAGGGCACCGCCTTCACCGAGGAGCACGTCAAGATGCTCAAGCGCGTGACCGACGCGGCGGTGCTCGTCTACGACGACGACGCGGCCGGGCACAAGGCGACGGTGAAGTCCGCGCGGCTGCTGCTCGCGGCGGAAGTGCCGGTGCGGGTGGTGTCGCTGCCGAACGGCGACGACCCCGACTCGTTCCTCCGCGCTCATCCGGCAGACGACTTCCGGCGGATGCTCGACGGCGCCGAGTCGATCATGTCATTCCAGGTCCGCGCCGAGCGCGCGAAGGAGGCGAACCCCGACAGCGTGGACGGCGTCAACCGCGTCGTCAAGGAGGTGCTCGCCACCATTGCCTGCGCCGCCAACGCCGTCCAGCGCGCGTCGATGGTCGCCGAGGCCGCGGGAATCCTGAAGATACCTTCCGCCGCGCTTGCCGAGGAGCTCGAGAAGGTGCGCGCGGCGGCGGCGCGCCGTCCGCGCCCGCAGCCGGCCCCGGAGCCGGTCGAGGACGTCGAGGACGACGTCGAGCCTTTCATCGGCGACGGCCCCGGCGGCGAGCCCGTCCCCGGCGTCGACGCGGCGAAGGCGATTCCGCCGCCGCCGCGCGAGCGCGCGTTCTGCGCCTTTCTGCTCGCGAACGAGTGTGCCGCGGACGCGAAGACGATCGACGGCATGCTCGGCGAGTTCCTGCCGCCAGAGGTCTTCGTCCACCCGTTTACCCGCGCGTTTGTGGAGACTTGGCGGACGGGGGCGGTGACCGGCGAGGATGTCTTCGCGGCGTGGGGCGAGAAGCTTTCCGGCGACGAGCGCAACTGGTTCGACGCGGCGCTGGCAGAGCAGCAGAAAGCGCATTCGGCCTCGATGGAGACGGTGGAGGTCATGCAGGACTTCGTCCGGTTTTTCTGGCAGGACCGCCTCAACCGGGTGCGCGGCGAACTGCCGGCCGCCGCGGAGGGCGAGACGGCGCGGCTCAAGCTCAGGCTGGCGATGGACGCCAAGCGCTTTACCCAGGTCCGCTGGCCGGAGGCGAAGGCGCTGTTGCGCGCGTGGCGCGCGGAGCTCGCCGGCAAGTGCGACAATGGACTTAAAGACAACCACAACAAGGAAAACGGAGGAAACTGAAATGGACCTTAAGGAAGCAACCAACCGCATCGCCGCGCAGGGCGAGCTCGTGACGAGGATTCGCGAGGAGGTGGGCAAGGTGATCGTCGGCCAGGAGAAGCTCGTCGACCGGCTCGTGCTGGCGATGATCACCGACGGACACATCCTGCTCGAGGGCGTGCCGGGGTTGGCGAAGACGCTCTCGGTGAACACGCTCGCGAAGACGCTCGGCCTCGACTTTAGGCGCATCTCCTTCACCCCGGATCTGCTGCCTGCGGACGTCGTGGGCACGCTCGTCTACTCGCCGAAGACCGGCGAGTTCACGCCGAAGAAAGGACCGGTCTTCACCAATCTGCTGCTCGCGGACGAGATCAACCGCGCGCCGGCGAAGGTGCAGTCGGCGCTCTTGGAGGCGATGCAGGAGCGCCAGGTGACGATCGGCGACGAGACATATAGCCTGCCGCGGCCGTTCCTCGTCCTGGCGACGCAGAACCCGATCGAGCAGGAGGGCACTTACCCGCTGCCGGAGGCGCAGGTCGACCGTTTCATGTTCAAGTGCCTCGTCGAGACGCCGTCCAAGGCGGACGAGCGGCGCATCATGCAGCGCTTTGCCGGCAGCACGGCGGCGCCGGTGGCGAAGGCGGTCTGCTCGGCGGCGGACGTCGACGCCCTGCGCGCGACGCTCGCCGAAGTGTACTGCGACGAGAAGGTGGGAGACTACATCCTCGACATCGTCTTCAAGACGCGCGAGGGAGACGCGATGATTCAGAACGGGGCGAGCCCGCGCGCGACGCTGGCCCTGAACCTCGCCGCGCGCGGCAACGCGCTCATGCACGGCCGCGCCTACGCCACGCCCCAGGACGTGAAGGAGGTCGTCCACGACGTCCTCCGCCACCGCATCCTGCTCACCTACGAAGCCGAGGCCGAGGGCATCACCTCCGACAAGGTCATCGACAAGATCCTCTCCGAAGTCCCGGTCCCGTAGCGCATCACGGCATCCGCCGCGACGCCGGCAATCCGCGGGTCATCCCGTTCATGGACACGATAAGCCCAGAGCTGCGGTCGAAGGTGATGTCGGCGATTCATTCGCGCGACACGCTGCCAGAGATGCGCGTGAGGAAGATGCTCTGGGCGAACGGCTACCGCTTCCGCGTCTGCGACCGGCACATCGTCGGCCATCCCGACATCGTGATCCCGAAGTGCCGCGCGCTCATCGAGGTGCGCGGCTGCTTCTGGCACCAGCATGGCTGGGAGTGGGATGGACGCAAGTTGGTGCAGACCGCCGACTGCCAGACGGCGACGCGTCCGAAGACCAACCGCGCGTTCTGGAACGCCAAGTTCCGGCGGAACGTCCGCCGCGACGCGGAGCACGAGAAGGCGTGGGCGGAGCAGGGCTGGAACCTCATCATCGTCTGGGAATGTGCCCTCAAGACGGAAAAGGAACGCGAAAAAACCTTCGCCTTCATCCTCCGCCATCTCGCAAAATGGACTTAATGACATAAACCTTATTTACAAAAGCAAAATGAAAATTGAGCGTAGGGAGGTTGACGGCGAAAAGGTCGTGATCGCGAGGTTCAGGCTTTGGAATCCTGTTTGCATCTTTCTTGCGCTGTGGCTGACCGGGTGGTCATTTGGTTGCTACAAGCTCGCCATAAGTTTGATGAACGGGCCGTTCCGTGTCGGTGAACTTCTGTTTTCGCTCCCATTCTTCGCAGGTGAGATCATTGTTTCGTGCATTGTCATCATGATGATTCTCGGACACACGACAATCAGGTTCTCGCGCTCCGGCTGCATCAGATTCACCGGAATCGGAAGACTTGGACTGACAAAAAAGTTTGCCTTCACGGCGAATTGCGAAATTGGCACGGATGAGTATGTCACGCACGGCAAGCATGGCTGCACGACCCACTATCGCCTTTACGTCAAGACGTCTCCTGCTGTTGGCGAACCGATGGAGATATATTCCTCCACGGACGCGGCCCGGATACGAACCTTGTGCGACCTTGCGAAGGAGGTTGCCGATTGCCGTGCGGCGACGCCGGCGGAACTGAATGCCGCGACGGACGGTTGCGTGGAAGAAGAGGCAGCGCAGGAACTTGCCGACAACGTGCTGTTCTCCGCAAGACCGCCGAAGGGCATTGCCGTGACACGCGACTACGAGGGACGAATTGTCGTCTTTTATCGCCGTGTCGTCTGGGGGCTCGCACTTGTGCTTGTTCTTGTCCTGGCGGTTTTCTCCGCGGTTCTCTGGTGGAAGCGCGCGGAGATTCCGTTGCCGGTCTTCGTCGCCTTTGGGTTCTGTTCGCTCTTCCCGATTGTGCAACTTGTCTATGCGCTCTTCGGGAAACGGACGATGACGCTGGACCACGGAAACGGCGAGACGTTCATTGGCGTTGGCGGCATAGGACTTCGCAGGCGATTTGAATATGGCGGATCGTTCAATGTTCGCCTAGCCGATAGCAATATGTGGGTCAACCACGAGCGCATGCGCGAGATCGTCCTCTCGCGTCCGGGCGATCAGCCGGTGAAAATATGCGCGAGCTGGCCCAATGACGTGAAGCCGTATCTCGCGGCGATTCTCCGCAATCCCGGATCCGTCGCCGCGACCATTACTCAGTTTGTATAGGGGATAATTGAATGGACGACAAGAAACAGCATCCGTCTTTTGCGAAGAGCGTTGGATTTGCCATGCGAGGATTGCTCGCGGCGGCGAAGGGTGAGCGGAACTTCCGGATTCAGCTTTGTGCGTTTGCGGCAGTTGTGGCGCTCGGGTTTCTCCTGCGCCTGACGGCGCTTGAGTGGGTGGCGGTTCTTGTGTGCTCCGCGATGGTGCTCGGGGCGGAGCTGTTCAACACGGCAATTGAAACGGTCGTCGACCTCGTCTCGCCGGACTTCAACAAGCTTGCGGGAAAGGCGAAGGATGTTTCCGCCGCCGCGGTCTGGGTAATCGCCCTCTTCGCCGCCGTTGTTGGGATAATCGTGTTCGGCAATGCCGTAGTGCGGATGCCGCAGGCTACATGGCAACCTGTACTCTGGCTGTTTATGACCGCAATACTAGTTGTTGCGATTGTTTTGGTGCTGTTTGCTTTGCCGACGTGGCTGTTCGTTGTCGGAATCAGCCGGAGAAAATGGTGGCGTGTTGCAATCGGCGTGGTTTGGCTTGTGGTGTCCGCCACTCTTGTTGCGGTTGTTGTGGATATGTTCAGCTCGCGTCATGAGAGGATTCTCGACCATGGGAAGACGCCGGACGGACGTGAGTATGTCCTTGTGCAAACCTGTACAGGCGAACCTTACGTTGTGGAGCTTTACATTAGAGACATGCACGGACGTTGGGTGTTCCACTATGTCGATCATGAGATATTCCCTTGGCGGCACGGCGGCAGAGTTGAGTTTGTGGGTGGTGTTGCTCGTGTGTTTGAGGGTGGAGTGCTGTTCAAGGACGTGGAACTCGAGCCGCCATCAAGTCAGGATGCGAAGGGTTCATTAGAGGACTTGCCTAGTAATCTTTCCTATGAGGAGCTGTTCCAGCTCAAATGCAGTAAAACGCATGGGTTGTTGCAATAGCGCACCTTGAAATGCCGTATGAGTAAAGGGTAAAGGAGGCGATTGTGTGGCCATTTGGCAAAGTTGAGTGGAAGACGGCAATGATGCCGTTGGAGTTTGTGGACGATGCGGGAGACTTGGATGCCATGATGATTTCTTTCGAGGCCGTGGGCAATCCAGACGGACAGACAAGATATTTCTCCGCTTCATATTACTTCCCGGGTGGTGATGCAGCTGTGGCTGAGTATGACAAGCTGCGTGAGGTGCTTCGGGGAATCGAAAATGTTCAAGTAGAGGTGGCGCTCAAATTCAGGAATGGGAGATTGAAGGATTTCCGAATAACGCCGGAGTCATTGGTGGCCGCGACTGGGTGCGATGCATGTGGCCGACTTGAGATTTGTGGATGGGGAATAAACGAGAGCAGCTGGAAGACGATGTAAGCGTATGAGCAATTCGATGTCGTGCAAGTGGGATTTGTGGATGGTCGCCGCGCTTGTGTGCGTGGCGGTCGTGCTGGGCATCTACCCAATCGACCGGACGGTGTGGTGCGTCGGGGCTCTTCCTCTGGCGTGTTAGGCAAATCGCAGACCGCCATTGACAACGGCAGAATATTGTGGTAATATACCACCATGACCGATTTAAGCAATATATTGCCGCTAGCTACGGTTGAAGATACCTTGGCGAGCTTGCGCGAGCTGGTTAGGCTTGCGCGTCAGCGCGAGGAATGGACGCAAGCCGACCTTGCGCGGCGTTCGGGAGTTCCGATGACGACGATCTCGCGGTTGGAGCGGACGGGGCTTAGCTCGACCGACACGCTTTTCAAGGTGCTGTTTGCATTGAATCGGCTCGATGCCTTTGAGGACATGCTCAAGGAACAGTTGCGGCTCGTCAAGTTCCCCAAGACGCTTGATGGCGATTTCGAGTCTGCACCCAAGGTCGTCAAGCGCGTTCGCCATAAAGGAGGCTCCAAATGAAGCTGACGGTGAAACTCGACTTTGGACGCGGGTGCGAACTGAAGGTCGGCACGTTTTCCGAGATTGCGCGCGACACGGCGTTTGAGTTCGCGGGGGAGTTTCTTTCGTCGGGACTAAACCCGGCGCCGTTTCGTCTTCCCGCGGGCGGCGGACTGAAGGTGTACGACCGCTCCGGGAACATGGAGACGTTTGGACTTTTCGACGATTCGCTGCCGGATGGATGGGGACGGCGAATAGTTGACAGGATGTTCATGAAACGCGAAGGGCGGCTCCCCACTATAACCGAGCGCCTGATGTGCGTTGGGCGTTCGGGGAAGGGGGCGCTTGTCTACGAGCCGGCGGACGAAGCAGCGGAAGCGGCGAACGAAGCGTTCGACCTCGCCGCGCTGGCGGAAGAGGCGATGGCGTTTGACGCGGGCGAGGCGGAGGACGCACTGCAACGGCTTCGCAAGGCCGGTGGAAGTTCCGGCGGAGCGAGACCCAAGGCGTATGTCGGCTACAATCCCAAGACAGGAGAGGTATGTGCGGAAAGTCCCGTCCTGCCGCCTGGCTTCGAGCATTGGATCGTCAAGTTCAACACGAGGCGCGACGGCAACATGGCCGGCGAGATGGAATGGCGCTACTATGAGGCGGCGGTCGCGGCGGGTGCAGACATCGCGCCGAGCCGTCTTGTCGAGACGAAGGCGGGCAAGTTCTTCATGACGCGGCGGTTCGACCGCACGGACAAAGGCGGACGCTTCCACATGGCGAGCGCGGCAGGACTTCTCCATGCCGACTTCAGGATCCCCGGCGATGAATACGCGATTCTCTTCAGGTTGACGGACGCATTGACGCACGATAGGTCGGCAAAGGCGGAGTTGTTTCGCCGCGCCTGCCTGAACGTGGTCGCGCACAACAGGGATGACCACTTGAAGAACTTCTCGTTCCTGATGGACGAGAAGGGGCGCTGGTCGCTCGCGCCGTTCTACGACTTCACATATGCGGAAGGGCCAAACGGGTGGCAAACGCTATCCGTTTCCGGAGAAGGCGCAAACCCCGGCGTTGGCGATCTTCGGCGCCTCGCCAAGGATGTGGGTCTCGACAGAGACGAAAGCGAACCAGTCCTGGATCGCGTCATTGAAGCCTGTCGCAGTCTGGAGGGGAGCAAGGGAGCGAGGCTATGATGGAGGAATTCATCTCGCGCAGAGACGCGGAGACGTAGAGGACCATGCCTGTTGCACTTGCATCTTGCGGAGATTATATGGTATAATATCCGCAAAAACAGCGGAGATTGTGGATGCGCTACATCTATCAGCAGAAGGACTGGCCTCGTTTCAGGTGGGATGCCGCCGGAATCGAGGCAGATCTTGCCGAGGCTTCCTTTGGATTGGGGAGGTTTTCCGGCCGGTTAAACGCCATTGGCTTCGATATGCGCCAGGAGGCGGTTTGCGAGACGCTTTCGTCTGAGATACTGAATTCTGCCGCGATTGAGGGCGAAAGGCTCAACCGCGACGACGTGCGCTCGAGCGTCGCGCGGCGAATGGAGATTGCGCTTGCCGCCGCGAAGGGGACGGTTTCGCACGAGTCGGAGGCGCGGGCCGACATGATCCTCGATGCAACGCGCAATTGGGCGGGCCCAATGACGATGGAGAGGCTTTTCGCGTGGCATGCGGCGCTCTTCCCGACTGGCTATTCGGGGATGGTGAAGATTTCAGCGGGGAAGCTGCGAGACGACAGTGAAGGCCCAATGCGGGTTGTGTCGCGGCATGGGATGATGGAGAGAGTTCACTTCGTCGCTCCGAAGGCGGAAACGCTGGCAGGCGAGATGTCGCGGTTTCTTGATTTTGTGAATGGCGGCAAGGGGAACGCTCCATGGCTTGTAGGTGCGGCGATTGCGCATCTCTGGTTCCTGACGCTCCACCCGTTCGACGACGGCAACGGACGTCTCGCCCGTACCCTTACCGAATATCTGCTTGCGAAGGGCGAGAGGTCGGCGATGCGCTTCTATTCGCTGTCGGCGCAGATACAGAAAGAGAAGGACTCGTACTATGACGAGATCGAACGCGCACAGCGCGGAACCTTGGATGCGACAAGGTGGGTGAAGTGGTTCCTCTGCTGTCACGCCCGCGCCGTGGCGTCCGCCGAGGAGCAGCTTTCCGCGATACTAGCCAAGGCGGATTTCTGGCGCGAACATGCCGCCGACGAGTTCACCGCGAACCAGCGCAAGATGCTCAACATGCTGTTCGACGGTTTCGACGGCAACTTGACTTCCTCCAAGTGGGCGAAAATATGCAAGGTGTCGCAGGACACCGCCTCGCGCGAGATAAACGCGCTCGTTGCCAGGCGCATCCTCCGTCAAGAGGGACAAGGCCGCTCCACGCATTATGTTTTATCTGCGGTGGTGGAATGATGCGTAGGTTGACAGATGCCGACTACAGCATTGACGCGGTGACGGCGGCGAAGGCGCTTTTGGGCGCGTGGCTTTGCCGTCGGCTGAACGACGGCACGGTCATGCGGCGGCGCATTACCGAGACGGAGGCATACTGCGGCGAGGAGGACACGGCCTGCCATGCGCACAAGGGGAGGACGCCGCGGACGGACGTGATGTATTCGCCGGGCGGCTGCGCGTATGTCTATCTCTGCTATGGGATGCACGAAATGCTGAACGTCGTCACGGGGCGCGAAGGGCGTCCGGAGGCGGTGCTTATCCGCGGCGTAGAGGGAGCGGAAGGGCCGGGGCGGCTCACGAAGGCACTGCACATCGACCGCTCGCTCAACCGCGAAGACCTCGTTTCGTCGCGGCGTCTTTGGATCGAGAGCGACGGGGCGCGGCCGAAGTTCACCGCCTCGCCGCGCATCGGCATCGCCTACGCCTCTCCGCGCGACCAGCGCCGCAAATGGCGGTTTACGGCCATTCAATAATGATTGGTTCTTCAAGATATTTGAGGGAGTCTTGGCTGCGTAGTGTGTGAAACTCCGATCTGTGGGGCTCTCGCTAACGCTCCGCAGAATGTTTTGTGCTTCGCATTTGACATTCGGATTACACGGTCATTCTTGCCTTGATTTTTATCTGCGGCTGCGCCGCAGGGGGTCTGAGGGGTCTGGGGGCTTGCCCCCAGTTAAAAAACTCTGCGCCTCTGCGTCTCTGTGCGAGACAAAACTGCCATGGCCTGGATCATGGTTGCGAGATGCGAAGCAGCGAAACGGTAGTGAGAGCCCCAACCATCGGAGTTTCTACTATCCTCGTCCAAGCCGCACATTCCCAATAGAAAACTCCGAAGAGACAAATTTTCTGCTGATGCGTCAGAAACTGCTGGCGGGATTCCCTAACCTAGTGTAAGCGCGAGAATGGTCTTGCGCGTAATGAAGAAAGGAACCACGCCATGAACAACAACTTCAAGACTCTCGCGCTTGCCCTGGCGGCCTGCGCAGCAATGACCGGAACCGCGCTTGCCGCCCCCAAAGGCAACCCTCCGCCCCGCGGCAAGGCACCTACGGCCATGAAGGCTCCGGCCCATAAGGGACACGCTCCCGCCCGTCCGGCAGCCCACAACACCCACCACAACACCCACCAGTTCGCCCACACGAGGCCGCAGGCGCTGCCTGTGCATCACCACCGTCCGGCACCACCACCACCACCACCTCCTCCTCCTCCGCCGCCGAGGCACCACTACCATGGGACCGTCGTCTGCACGCATACCGACTGCGATCTCGGGGCTTCGTTCCTGGGCGGGCTCCTCGGAGCGCTGGTCGGCGCGGTGCTCTAAGGTAGCGACACACCGCGCGCAAAAAAATCCCCGCCCTCTCAGGCGGGGATCATTTTGTATACTGCGGATTGTATACTGCGGATTTTACTTCTTCAGCTCGTCCAGCTTGCGCGGAATCGAGACGATCGCCCTGTAGAGGTCGAGCGTGCAGACCGCGAGCAGGTACATGAAGTAGACGACGAGCGGCAGCACGAGCGGGAGGACGGCGGTAATGCCGAACGCAAACGCAGCCTCGAGCCCGTCATCGAACCACAGCACAATGCCGTAGACGATGCCGCAGACGGCGGCGAGGCCGATCAGCGGAGTCATCAGCGCGATCACGACCTTGACGGGGAAGAGGACGAGCGCGATGATCTCCTCGACGCAGTTCTCCGGGTTGCCAGGCTTGACTCCGACGATCTCCGGCCTGCCGAGGCAGATCACCATCAGCAGCGCGAACACCACCGCGACGATCGCCGGCACCACGAGGTCGGAGTTGAAGCAGAGGAGCAGGTACGCGCCAAGCAGCAGTCCGCCGATCCCGCAGACGACCTTCATGATGTACATGAGCTCGGGACGGATCGCCTCTGCCTCGCGCTTCTCCACGAACGAGCGCATGAGCACGAGCGCCTTGGGCGCGAGGTGGATGGAGAACAGGGTCGGTACCAGGAACCAGAGCGTATTCACCACATCGGAGAATGGCGCATTCATCCGGATCGTCGAGACGAGAGCGGTCACGAACGCTAGTACGCCGGCGACCGCGATGGCTGC
>CADCCW010000014.1 GCA_902800055.1 uncultured bacterium | reverse complement strand
CTGGGCCGTGCTCCTGTCCGGCGGGCTCGCGGCGGCGCGGTGGCTGCCGGGCCGCGCGCACATCGCGGCGGCGGCGCTCGCGGCGCTTGCGCTCGCCTCCCTGTTCGACGTCAAACGCGACGGCGGCGCCTCGCCGGCCGCCTCGCCGGGCGGCGGAATTTCGAGCGGCTTCGAGTGGCAGCTGGACGTGGTGGAGAACTTCCGGCTTTCGCGCGAGCGCAACGTGCTCGTGTTC
Organism: uncultured bacterium; assembly: GCA_902800055.1. Classification (GTDB taxonomy): domain Bacteria; phylum Verrucomicrobiota; class Kiritimatiellia; order RFP12; family UBA1067; genus UBA1067. The sequence continues at coordinate 43,449 of CADCCW010000014.1, read as the reverse complement.
ATCCAGGACTCGATGCCGGGCAGCGTCTCGACCGACATCGTGAAATCCTCGCCCGACCTCGCCGCGAAGTTCCCCGGATTCGTGGCGTTCACGAACAATGTCGGGATGCACGACTGCACCAAGCGCGGACTGCCGGGGCTCATGACGGGCAGGTACTTCGATCCGCTCTCCTCCTCGAAGGCGGAGTATCCGATGTCGATATACGGCGCGGATTCGTTCCTCATGCCTTACGTGGAGTCCGGGGCGGAGGTGTCGTTCGCGCCGGACTTCCTTCCCTACGGCTACACCAACGCGAAGGTGGAGAAGCGCGCGAAGGTCACGGGGCGCCAGAAGCACGGATGGGCCGCGCTGCTCAGGCGCTCGAAGGAGGTGCCGTACCTGAGCCTCTTCGACGTCACGGTGTTCCGGATCGCGCCGTACCTGGCGAAGGCCCCGTTCCTCTACGCGAAGATCCGGCACGACCCGATGTTCGGACAGGACGAGTCGAACTTCTGGTACGAGCACGCGATGTATCCGCGCCTTGCCGCCGCCGGGTTCACGTCGGCGAAGACCGTGCTCGGGGTGTTCCACACCCGCGGCGCCCACCCGCCGCTCGTCTTCGACCGCGACGGACGCCGTCTCGGCACGGTCGGCTGGGGCAGCAAGTCGCTTCCTGACCTGGTGCGGAATCCGCTTTACAACCTTGCCCGGCTGATGGACGCCCTGCGCGAGAAGGGTGTGTACGACAAGTCCCTCGTCGTCGTCGTCGCGGACCACGGCGTAGGCATTGCGCCGCACGCCCCTCCCCACCATCCGTCCGAGTCGGCGATACTGTGGGTGAAGCCCGAGGGCGCGTCCGGTCCGCTCGCGTACTGCGGCACGCCGACCGGGTACTCCAGAATCGCCGCGTTCATGAGGTCCGCGGCGACAGCCAGCCCGAGCGCCGCGGACGCCGAGGCGGCGCTTCGCGAGGAGGACCGGCTCTTCAGATACCAGGACGCCGACGACCGCTACCACGACATCGTGGTCGGACCGGACGGCGGCATCGTCTATACGAGGGATTATTGATGCAAGGGCTCATGGGCGCGTACGGCAATATGCCGTCGGCGACGATGACCCAGCCCACCGGATTCGTGTCAGGAATGTGCAAGAGAACATGAAATTCATGTCAAAAATCATTGCAATCGGCAATGACTTGATTTTCGGAGGAGATATTTGATATACTACGCGCCGAACATTCCCAAAAAAGGACAAATAGAAAATGGCAAACATCAAGGGCGGCCGAGCCGCCAGGAAACGCGATCGCCAGAACGAGAAGGCCCGCAAGCGCAACTCCGTCTGCAAGGCCAAGCTCCACGACGCGCACAAGAAGCTGTTCAAGGCCGCCGACGCGAGCGACCGCGCAACGGCCGAGAAGAAGTTCAAGGAGTTCGTCTCCGGACTCGACAAGGCGGTCAAGAAGGGCATCATCGCCAAGAACACCGCCGACCGCAAGAAATCCCGCGCCCAGCTGAAACTCAACAAGATGGCTAAGGCCGAGGCGAAGTAAACTACGGAGAGAACGGGAATGTGATGTTGAAGGACATCGGAATGCAGTCCATTCTGGTGTCCTTTTCGCTTTCAACGAAGCAAAGAAAAGAAAGGAAGGAAAGAAAATGGACAAGATGACACTCCGCGACGTGGACCTCAAGGGCAAGCGCGTCGTGATGCGCGTGGACTTCAACGTGCCGATGGCCAAGGACGGCAGCGGCAAGATCACCGACGACACCCGCATCGTGGCGGCGCTGCCGTCGATCAAGTACGTGCTGGAGCAGGGCGGCTCGCTCGTCCTCATGAGCCACCTCGGCCGCCCGAAGGGCGTGAAGCTCGGCGCCGCGCCGAACCCCGACAACGCGGCGTTCACCCTGAAGCCGGTCGCCGAGGCGCTCTCGGCGAAGCTCGGGATCGAGGTGAAGTTCGTCCCGGACTGCATGGCGGCCGATGACGTCGTCAAGGCGCTCAAGCCCGGCGAGGTCGCGCTCCTCGAGAACACCCGCTTCTACAAGGCCGAGGACGGCAAGGTTAAGAAGGACGACGAGAAGAAGGGCATCCACCTGAGCGACGAGGAGTTCGCCGCGAAGAAGGCGGAGCTCAAGGCGCAGCGCGTCGAGATGTCGAAGAAGCTCGCCTCCTACGGCGACATCTACTGCAACGACGCGTTCGGCACCGCCCACCGCGCCCACGCCTCCACCGCCGTCATCGCCGACTACATCCAGCCCGCGGTCAGCGGCTTCCTGCTCGAGAAGGAGATCCAGTTCCTCGGCGACGCGGTCGAGAAGCCGGTCCGCCCGTTCGTGGCGATCCTCGGCGGCGCGAAGGTGTCTGACAAGCTCGCGGTCGTCAAGGCGCTCCTCGACAAGGTCGACACGCTCATCATCGGCGGCGGCATGGCCTACACCTTCAAGAAGGCCCAGGGCATCAAGATCGGCAACTCGCTCTGCGAGGACGACCAGGTCGCCTACTGCAAGGAGATGCTCGCGGCGGCCGCGGCGAAGGGGATCAAGATCCTCCTCCCGGTCGACAACGTGATCGCGAACAAGTTCCCGGAGACCAAGGACGCCTCCGACATCGAGATGAAGACGGTCGAGGGCGACATCCCCGACGGCTGGATGGGTCTCGACATCGGCCCGAAGTCGGTTGCGCTCTTCGCCGACGCGCTCAGGGACGCGAAGACGGTGGTCTGGAACGGCCCGATGGGCTGCTTCGAGTTCGCGCCGCTCTCCAAGGGCACCTACGGCGTGTGCGACGCGGTCGCCACCGTCAAGGCTGCCGGCGGCGTCTCCATCATCGGCGGCGGCGACTCGGTTAGCGCCGTCAAGAAGTCCGGCAAGGCGGCCGAGATGAGCCACGTCTCCACCGGCGGCGGCGCGTCGCTCGAGTTCCTCGAGGGCAAGACGCTCCCCGGCGTCGCCGCGCTCACGGCGAAGAAGTAAGATTCTCAGCCGAGGCGGCTTAAGCCCAGGTGCGCTACGCGAAGATCTGCTCCGCGTAGCGCACCAGCCCCATTGCGTCCTTTGAGTAGCTGTCGGCGCCGATCTTGGCGGCGTAGTCCGCGGTGAGCACCGCGCCGCCGACCGCGACGCGGCAGTTTGGGAGCTCGGCGTGGACGAGCTTCACCGTCTCCTCCATCGCGCCGACAGTCGTCGTCATCAGCGCCGAGAGCCCGACGAGCCGCGCGCCCTCGCGCTTCGCCGCGGCGACGACCGCCTCCGGCGCCACGTCGCGCCCGAGGTCGATCACCTTGAAACCGTAGTTCTCGAGGAGAGCGCGGCAGATGTTCTTGCCGATGTCGTGGATGTCGCCCTTGACGGTGGCGACCACGATCGGACCCTTGGCTGCGGCGGCGTCCGCCGGCATCGCCGCGCGCACGACCTCGAACGCCGCGCCCGCCGCCTCCGCTGCCATCAGGAGCTGCGGCAGGAACACTTTGCCGGACTCGAATCCCCTGCCGACCTCCTCCAGCGCCGGCACGATGCCGTCGCCGATCACGTCGAGCGGCGCACGGCCTGACGCCAGCGCCGCCTTCGCCGCCGCGGCAGCGTCGGACTTGAGCCCGCGCCTGATGGCGGCGGCGATCCCGCCGGGGCTCTCGGCGGCGATCCCGCCGGGGCTCTCGACGGCGTTCTGTCCGGCGGCGGCGGTTTTCGTCGACGCGCTTTCGGCGGCAGTGCCAGGCGTCCAGTCCCGGTACTTCTCCACCCACTCGCCGCAGGCCGGGTCCTTGCCCGCGAGGGCGCGGTAGGCGCGGTAGGCGGTCATCATGTCGGCGGCGAGCGGGTTGACGATGCCGGCGGAGAGTCCGTTCGCGAGCGCCATGGTGTAGAATGCCGCGTTGAGGAGCGGCCGCGCGGGAAGGCCGAAGGAGATGTTGGAGACGCCGAGGCAGGTGCGGCAGCCGAGCTCCGACCTGACGCGGCGCATCGCCTCGAGGATCACGTTGGCGCTCGAGGAGTCGGCGCTGACGGCGAGGCAGAGGACGTCGACGACGAAGTCGGAGGGCTTGAGCCCGTATTCCGCGCCGCGGGCGACGATCTTCTTCGCGATGGCGACGCGGCCGTCCGCAGTGGGCGGGATGCCGTCCTCGTCGAGCGTCAGCGCCACCACGGCGCCGCCGTACTTCGCGACGAGCGGCAGCACCGTCGCCATCGACTCGTCCTTGCCGTTCACGGAGTTCACCAGCGCCTTGCCGTTGTAGTGGCGGAGCGCGCGCTCGAGCGCCGCGGGGTCGGAGGTGTCGATCTGGAGCGGCAGGTCGGTGACGCTCTGCACGGCCTGGACCGTCGCGTCGAGCACGGCCGGCTCGTCCAGCCCGGGGACGCCGACGTTGACGTCGAGGACGTGCGCGCCGGCCTCGACCTGCGACACCGCCTCGCGGAGGACGTAGGCGACGTCGCCCTCGGTCAGCGCGGCCCTGAGCTTCTTTTTGCCGGTGGGGTTGATGCGCTCGCCGATGACGATGGTGTCGTCGAAGGGGATCTCGACGGCGCGCGAGCCGGAGCAGACGACGGTGAACGGCGGCGTTGGCTGCCGGGAGCAGGTCTTTCCTTGCAAAAGCGCGTGAACTGCCGCGATGTGCGCCGGCGTGGTGCCGCAGCAGCCGCCGACCACCGAGGCGCCGGCCTCGACGAGCGCGGCGACGTCGCGCGCGAACTCCTCCGGCCCGACGGTGAAGACGGTGCGTCCGTCGACGACCTTGGGGAGCCCGGCGTTGGGCTTGACGACGATCGGGAGCGAGGTGCGGGCGGCGAGGCGCTTCACGAACGCGAGCATGCGGTCGGGACCGAAGCCGCAGTTGAGGCCGATTGCGTCGGCGTGGAGGCCTTCGAGGAGCGCGGCGACGCAGTCGACGTCCGCGCCGGTTAGGAGCTTGCCGTCCTCGCCGAGCGCGACGGTGGCGAGGACGGGGAGATTTGAGTTCTCCTTGGCGGCGAGGACAGCGGCCTTGAGCTCGTAGAGGTCGCCCATCGTTTCGACGGCCACGAGGTCCGCGCCAGCCGCCGCGCCGAGGCGCACCTGCTCGGCGAAGGCGTCGTAGGCGGCGTCGAACTCGAAGTCGCCGGCGGGCTTGAGGAGCCGTCCGGTGGGACCGACGTCGAGCGCGACAAATCGCCGTCCGCCGGCGCGCGCGGCGGCCTCCTTGGCGACGGCGACCGCGGCGGATACCACGGCGGCGAGCGGCGCATCGCCGTGGTACTTGGCGGCGTTGGCGCCGAAGGTGTTGGCGTAGACGATGTCCGCGCCGGCGGCGAAATATGCTTCGTGGACGGCGCGCACATCGTCCGGCCGCGTGAGGTTCCAGAGCTCGGGCACCTCGCCCGGCTTCAGTCCCCTCGCCTGGAGCTGCGTCCCCATCGCCCCGTCGAGGAACAGTATGCCGTTCTTGCCGAAAATGTCGTTGTTCATTGTGCCTATCTGCCTTTCCTTACGCCGATGACGGCGCTGACGGACTTGGAGGGGACCATTAGGAGCGAGTCGGTGAGCGAGACGCCGACCTTGCGCGGGGCGTCGAGAAGCGCGAGCAGCTCGCGCTGGGCGGCGAGCGGGAAGTCGGCGTAGCCGGGCGAGTAGCGCGCGACGAGCGACTCGCCGGGGGCGAGCTCGGCGCGGATGTCGTCCTCGATGGAGTCCATCACCTTCTCGATCGCCGCGGCGCCGATGGCCTGGACGACGAGCGCGTCCGCGGCGGACTTGACCGAGACCTGGCGGTGCCAGGCGTCGAAGGGCGCGCCGAGGGTGCCGCAGGCGAGGTAGGCGTCGCGGCAGCCGGCGAGGCGGAGGGAGAGCGCCTTCGACGTCTCCAGCCAGCCGCCCGGGACCGCGATGCGCCGCCAGGTCCGCGCCGGGCGCGCCGCCGCGAGAGCCTCCTCCGTCAGCGCGGCGATGCGCGCGGCGAGGGCGGCGCCGGGCTCGCGGCCGCCGCCCATGCGCAAATAGGGCAGGACGTCTGCTGGCGCGACGGTCATTGCGCCTCGCCGCCGCCGACGATTCCCCGTAGGTTGGCCATTATCCGCTCGGCGACCTCGGGCCGGTTCATGGTGTAGACGTGGACGGCGTTGATGCCGTTCGCGAAGAGGTCGACGATCTGCTCGGTGGCGTAGGCGACGCCGGCGTCGAGCATGGCGCGGGGGGTGTCGCCGAACCGGTCGACGATCGCCTTGAAGCGGCTGGGGAGGTAGGTGCCGGAGAGCCGGCAGATGCGGGCGATCTGCCTGCCGTTGGCGACCGGCATGATGCCGGCGATGACCGGCACGGTGACGCCGCGGTCGCGGAGCTTCGAGAGGTAGCGGTAGAATATGTTGTTGTCGAAGAACATCTGGGTGGTCACGAAGTCGAGCCCGGCCTCGACCTTCTCGCGCAGGCGGCGGATGTCGTCCTCGATGTGCTCGCACTCGGGGTGGCATTCGGGGTAGCAGGCGCCGCCGAGGCAGAAGCCGGAGCCCGCGAGCGCGCGCACCAGGTCGACGGCGTGGAGGAAGTCGCCGGACGGCGCGGCGTCCTTCGGCGCGTCGCCGCGCAGGCAGAGGACGTTCTCGATCCCGGCGTTGCGGAGCGCCGCGGCCTCCTTCGCGATGCCCTCGCGCGTCGCCGAGATGCAGGTGAGGTGGGCGAGGGCGGTGACGCCGCAAGACTGCACGTGCGAGGCGATCGCGGTGGTGTTGGCCTGCGCGTTGCCGGATGCCCCGTAGGTGACTGACATGAACGCCGGTCGCTGTTTGGCGAGGCGCTCGATCGCCTCCTTGACTGGCGCGAACGGCGCGTCCTTCTTGGGCGGGAACACCTCGAACGAGACCGCCGGCCGTCCGGCGGCGAGAATCTCTTTGATCTTCATGGCCGTATTATACCAAAAAATTATGGTATAATTTGCGCCAACAAAGGCGACGGCCGGAAAGCCCTGTGGAAACCAGGCACTGTCGCGCAGCCGTCAAAGCCGGAATGCGGCCGCCGCCCCACGACATGAACCCGAGTACCCTCGCATGAGGGGGAAAGAGGAGAAGATGAGAAAAACAGCGTTGGCCGCCGTGCTGGCGGGGACGGGGCTGGCGGCGTGCGCCGAGGCGGTCCCGGAGACAAACGAAGTGGCGGTGCTGCCGCCGGTGGTCGTCTACGCCTCGCGCGTGGAGTCGACGGCGGAGTCGATGCCCGCCGCGGTGCAGGTCTTTGACGCGGACGACATCGCCGCGAGCGGCGCGCGCGACCTCGCGGAGCTGCTGCAGCGGAAGGCCGGCGTGGACGTCCACTCGATGAACGGCAACCCGGTCCTGACCTCGATCGCCATGCGCGGCTTCGGCGACAACGCCTTCGGTCGCACGAAGGTGGTGCTGGACGGCGAGGAGCTGAACAACGTGGACATGAACGCGCCCAACCTGACGCGCATCCCGCTCGGCGCGGTCGAGCGCGTCGAGGTGATCCACGGTCCGAGCCCGGTCCTCTACGGCGACGGCGCTGTCGCCGGGGTGGTGAACGTATCCACCGACTCGCGCGACTACTCTCGCCGGACGAAGCTCTACGCGAAGGCCGGCTCGCAGGACACCTACGGCGCCGGCGCGCAGACCCGCGGCGGATTCGAGGACGAGGGGTGGCTCTACAACGCCTCCTACGACTACCTGCGGTCGGGCGGCTACCGCGACCGCAGCGCCTACGAGCTGCACACCGCCAACGCGGGGCTGCGCAAGGTCTTCGAAAACGGCTCCACCGTGGGCTTTCGGGCCAACTACCAGAACGCGTTCTACGAGCTGCCCGGCTCGCTGACGCGCGAGCAGTGGGCGTGCACGCGTAGGTGGGCGAACAACGACCACGACTGGACGCGCCAGTGGAGCTACGGTTTCGCCCTGGACTCGAAGCTGCGCCTCGCCGCCGGCCAGTGGCTCTACCTCGACGGCAGCTTCTCGCACCAGCGCCGCCGGGCGAAGATGACCGCCTGGGGAACCGACACCGAGTACGACTACTACAGCTACGCGCTTTCGCCGCGCTACGTGAACGAGAACGAGGTGCTGGGCTTCGGCAACAAGTTCACCGCCGGGTTCGACTTCCGCTTCGACGGCTACCGGGAGAAGCCGAAGAACGGAGACAGCCGCCGCTTCCGCCGCGACCGCTACGCGTTCTTCCTGCATGACGAGTTCGCCGTCACGGAGACGCTGTCGCTGACGGCGGGCGGGCGGCTGGAGCGCATCGGCAACCGCTGGAAGGGGTATTCGGGCCTTGCGGAGGACCATAGCCGCGACGTGATGGGCGACTACGAGCTCGGGGTCGTCTTCCGTCCAGCCGAAGGGCTCAAGACCTATCTTAGGGGCACCCGGTTCCACCGCTCGGCGTTCTGCGACGAGTTGAGCTACACCAAGGACGGCGACTTCCTGCGTCCCGAGACCGGCTGGTCGCTCGACGTCGGCGCGGAGTGGGAGTTCGCGGAGGAGTTCCGCCTCGACGTGAACGGCTACGGCATGCTGATGGAGGACGAGATCTTCTTCGACCCGGCGCTGGCGCCGTACGGCTACAACTGCAACAGCCCTGCGAAGACGCGGCGCCTCGGCGTGGACGCGGGGATCTCCTGGCGGCGCGACAAGGTGGCGGAGGCGTCGCTGCGCTACGGTTTCGTCGACGCCGAGTTCTCCGGCGGCGAGTACGGCGGGCGCGAGGTGCCGTTCGTCCCCGCGCACCGGGCGCGCGCGGAGGCTGGGGTCTGGATCTTCGCCGACCTGGAGGTCAAGGGCGGCTGCACGTTCACGGGGCGGCAGTACGTGTCCGGCGACTTCGCCAACGACTGCGACAAGCTGGCCTCGTACACGCTCTTCGACGTCGGCGTCTACTATTCGCCGTCGTGGGCGGAGGGCTGGAAGGCGGCGTTCACGGTGGACAACCTCCTCGACCGCGACTACTGCGACTACGCCGGCGTCGGCTACTACTACCCCGCCTGCGGCCGCAGCTTCCTCTTCACGATCAGCTACGAGTTCTGATTCCCGTCGCCCAGCGTGCGCGCCGCAACGCCGGCGGAACGTCGCCGCGGCGATGCTCCCCGCCGTAGGCAGGCTACCGGGAAAAATGGTATAATTCACAAAAATTCAACCACCTCCGAAGGGGAGCAGAAGATGAAGATAGGAGCAGGCAAGGTAATCGGGGCGGCGATGTTCGCCGCCGGCGTCGCGGCAATCTGGCTTTGGCCGAAGCAGAAGGCGGAGGTCAGCGAGGACACGGTGGTGCGCCCGGTGCGGAGCATGGTGGTCACCGGCAAGGCGACCCTGCCGGAGCTGCGGTGCCCCGGCAAGGTCAGGGCCGGCGAGTCGCGCGACCTGATGTTCGAGGTGCCCGGGCGGCTGGTGGAGTTCAAGCTCGACCGTGGCCAGAGCGTGAAGAAGGGCGACGTCCTCGGCAAGCTCGACATGCGCGACTACGAGGCGGACGTCGCGAAGGCGGAGGCCGAGTTTGAGAGCAAGAAGCTTTCGTATGAGCGCTACAGCAAGGCGCTCGGCAAGGGCGGCGTCTCCAAGGACGACGTGACCAAGTCCGAGGCGGAATACAAGACGGCCAAGGCGCAGCTCGCCGTCGCGAAGAAGGCGCTGGAGAGCTGCACGCTCGTCGCGCCGTACGACGGCGTGGTGGCGGACAAGTACCCCGAGGAGCTCGACATGGTCTCGACCGGCCAGAAGATCCTCACCCTCCTGAGCGTCGACAAGGTGAAGTTCGACATCACCATCCCCGAGACCGCGGTGATCTCCCGCCGATTCGTCGAGGTGCTGGGCGACCGCCGCCGCTACGTGGTGTTCGACTCTCTTCCGGGCAAGAAGTTCGACGTCGTGTACGAGGAGGCGACGACCCAGGCGGACGCGAAGACGCAGACGTTCACGGTGACGTTCTCGATGCCCGCCCAGGACGACTACAGCTTCCTGCCCGGGATGAGCGTGACGCTCGTCATCGAGGGCGGCGCGAAGATGTACGACAAGGACGGCACCGTGGAGCCGCTCGCCGTGCCGGCGGTCGCCGTCGGCCAGGACGAGGCGGGCGCGCACTTCGTGTGGAAGCTCGTAAAGGCCGAGAAGGAGGGCGAGTTCAAGGTCACGAAGCAGGTCATCGAGGTCGGGCGTCTCCGCGGCACCAACTACTCGGTGAACAAGGGGCTTGCCGAGGGCGACCGCATCGCCGTCGCCGGCGTCTCGATCCTCACCGAAGGCCGCGTCGTCACCCTCTGGAAGGAGTGACGGGATGAACATAGCGGAATACTGCATCAAGAAGCCGACGGTGACGCTGTCGTTCGCCGTCGCGATGCTGCTCGCGGGAATAATCGGCTACTTCCGCCTCGGGCGGCTCGAGGACCCCGAATTCACCATCAAGGTGGCGCAGGTCATCACCGTCTATCCCGGCGCGACGGCGGAAGAGGTCGCCAACCGCGTCACCGACCCGCTGGAGACCGCCATCCAGCAGATGGGGCAGCTCAAGGAGGTGACCTCGACGTCGTATCCGGGCAAGTCCATCATCCAGGTGGAGATGAAGGACAAGTACGACGCGTCCTCGCTGCCGCAGGTCTGGGACGAGCTCCGCCGCAAGGTGAACGACTCGGCGTCGTCGCTGCCGTCCGGCTGCGGGGCACCGGTCGTGATCGACGACTACGCCGACGTGTTCGGGGTCGTCTACGCCATCTACGGTGACGGCTTCACCTACGCCGAGCTCAAGGAGCACGCGAAGCTCCTCCGGCGCGAGCTCCTCCTCTGCGCCGACGTCTCGAAGATCGACCTCCTCGGCGACCAGCAGGAGATCGTCTCGTTCGAGATGTCGCGCGCGAAGATGGCGAACCTCGGCATCACGCCGGAGATGATCAGGGCGGTGGTCTCCGGCCAGAACGAGGCGGAGGACGCCGGCAAGGTCAGGGTCGAGGACAAGTACGTGCGCATCTTCCCCAGCGGCACCATCAAGTCGGTGGACGACTTCAAGCGGCTCATCGTCACGGTCCCGCAGGGCGACGGGAATTTCTCGACCATCCGGCTTCAGGACCTGATGACGATTACGCGCGACTACCAGGACCCGCCGTCGTGCATCATGCACTACAACGGCAAGCCGGCCGTGGGGCTCGGCATCTCCACGGTGAAGGGCGGCAACGTGATGACGATGGGCGCGGCCATCGACAAGCGCATGAAGGAGCTCCTCCCCGAGACGCCGATCGGAATCGAGTTCGGCATCGTCTCGCACCAGGCTTCCACCGTCGACGAGGCGGTGAACGGGTTCGTGGTGAACCTCGTCGAGTCGGTCGTAATCGTGATCGCCGTCCTCCTCTTCACCATGGGGATGCGCAGCGGCGTCCTCATCGGCGCGATCCTGCTCCTCACGGTCTTCGCGACGGTGGCGGTGATGAACGAGATGGGCCTCATCTTCGAGCGCATCTCGCTTGGCGCGTTCATCATCGCGCTCGGGATGCTCGTCGACAACGCCATCGTCATAACCGAGGCGGTGCTCATCGCGGCGGAGAAGGGCGAGAGCCGCACCCAGGCGGCGATCAATGTGGTGAAGCAGTCGCAGTGGCCGCTCCTCGGCGCGACGGTGATCGCGATCCTCTCCTTCGCGCCGATCGGCGCCTCGCAGGACTCCACCGGCGAGTACTGCGGCTCGCTCTTCAAGGTGCTGATGATCTCGCTGCTCCTGAGCTGGGTGTTCGCGATCACCGTGACGCCGCTTTTGGCCTCGTGGTTCCTGAAGAAGAAGGAGAAGTCCGGCGGCGGCGAGGAGAAGGCGGCGGACCCCTACGCCGGCGGCTTCTACCGGGCCTACCGCGGCTTTCTCGAGTTCTGCATCGTCCACCGCTTCCTCACCTGGCTGGTGCTTATCGGGCTTCTCGTCGGGGCGTGCTACGGCTTTACGAAGGTCAAGCAGAGCTTCTTCCCGGAATCGACGCGGCCCCAGTTCATGGTGCACGTCTGGATGCCGGAGGGCTCCTCCATCCACGCGACGGAGAAGCGCGTGGCGGCGCTTGCCGACGCGGTCCGCAAGCTGGACGGCGTGACGGCCGTGACCGCGCTATCGGGGAGCGGCGGGCTCCGCTTCCTGCTCACCTATTCGCCGGAGGACTCCGACGACTCGTACGGAATCATCTTCGTCGACGTGAAGGACTTCCACATGATCCAGGGTCTGATGGAGAAGGCCGAGGCCCTCGCCCTCGACATCGCGCCGGACGCGCTCGTCTACGGCCAGAAGTTCGTGAACGGACCGGGCGACGCGCAGAAGATCCAGTTCCGCATCCAAGGGAAGGACCCGGCCATCCTGCGCCGCGCCGGCGAGCAGGCGCTCGAGATCATGCGCGCGGACGGGGGGCTGAAGGAGATCCAGACCGACTGGCGCAACCGGGCGGACCTGCTCGTGCCCGACATCGCGGAAGACCGCGCGCGCAAGCTGGGCGTGACCCGGAGCGACATCGCGCGTTCGCTCAAGCAGGCGACGGCGGGGCTGACCGTCGGGTACTACCTCGAGGGCGACGAGGCGCTGCCGATCGTGGTGCGCGCGCCTGCGGCGGAGCGCAACGACCCGGATTCGCTGGTCAGCTCGTGGGTGTGGTCGTCTTCGCTCGACTGCTCGGTGCCGTTCGCGCAGGTGGCGAGCGGCATCCACGCCGAGACCGAGGAGGCGATCTTCAAGCGGCGCAACCGACTCCCGTGCATCACCGCCAAGTGCAATCCGAAGAGCGGCACCGCCGCGGACGCGCGGCTGCGCGTCGCCGACAAGCTGGAGGCGATCGGCGACACCCTGCCCGCCGGGTACTCGGTAGAGTGGGGCGGCGAGTACGAGAACTCCGCCGACGCCAACAGCGGCCTCGCGGGCAAGCTCCCGCCGATCTTCGCCATCATGGTGATGATCGTGGTGCTGCTCTTCAACTCGATCAAGAAGACGATCGCGATCTTCCTGACGGTCCCACTGATCCTCGTCGGCGTGGTGGCGGGGCTGCTCGGCTTCGACCAGCCGTTCGGGTTCATGGCGCTCCTCGGCTTCCTCTCGCTCGTCGGCATGCAGATCAAGAACGCAATCGTCCTCATGGACGAGATCAACGCCCAGCTCGCGGCGGGGGCGCAGCCGTTCGAGGCGGTCGTCATGTCCGGCGTGACGCGCCTGAGGCCGGTGATGAACACGGCGCTCACGACGATCCTCGGGATGATCCCGCTCGTCGTGGACCCGTTCTACTCGGCGATGGCGGTGACGATCATGTGCGGACTCGGATTCTCGACGCTCGTCACGATGGTCGTCGTCCCGGTCAACTACGCGCTCATCCACCGCGTGAGGCGGTGAGCCCCGCGCCGACGGCACCGCGTCCGTTTCCCGGCGTCTTTATGGTATAATACGCGCAAAGGAGTCATGGAGGGACAATGAACATCGAAAAGTCCAAAGACGGCGGACGGCTGACGCTCAAGGTGGCGGGTCGGCTCGACACCAACACCTCGCCCGAACTGGAGTCGGAGCTGAAGTTCGACGGCGTGAGCGAGGCCGTGTTCGACTTCAGCGGGCTTGAGTACATCTCGTCCGCCGGACTTCGCGTCCTCATGGCGGCGCACAAGGCGATGGCCGCGGCGGGTGGGACGATGAAGATCGTCCATCCCAACGCGATGGTGCTCGGCGTGCTCGAGATCACCGGCCTCAACTCCGTCTTTGCCGTCGAGGCATGAAGAAAAGCCTCATAGCGGCGTCGGCCGCCGTGCTGTATGTCGTGCTGATGGGCGTGACCTGGAGCATCGGCACGCGCCAGGCGCGTGAGAAGACCGAGGCCATGCTGGACTACGCGGTCAACGACATCCGCATCACGCTGAACGGCGCGATAGACACGATGCTGGAGCACCTGGCGTCGATGGCCGTGCGCCATTTCAAGCAGGCGGAGCGGCGTTCGATGGAGGAGATGGCGGCCGTGGCCGAGGCGTTCGACATCGACGAGCTGTGCATTGTCGACCGCTCGGGCCGCGTCATCGCGACGAACGACCCAGACAGCCTCGGCGTGGACATGAACGCGAAGAGCGAGACGCGCCCGTTCTCCGTCCTGACGAACGGCGTGGCGAGCGTCGTCTCGCAGCCGTTCCGGCGCCACGCCTACAGCGATTCCCGCCGTAAGTACCTCGGCGTGCCTTTCCCCGGCGGAAACGGGTATATCCAGATCGGACTTGACGAGACGCGCATGGCGCGGATGATCGCGCGGCAGCTTTCCTTCCTCTTCGACGCCGAGATCGGCGACACCACGAGCTTCCTCTGCGCGAACGAGGCGACGGGCGAGCTCGTCTCGGCCCTGCGGGGGGAAGACTCCCCGAAGACGCTCGCCGCAATCGGGTTCGACCAGAACCAGATCCCGAAATACGTCGGCCGTCAGCGCAGCGCCGGCGCGTCCAGCTACGGCAGGACGGCTTCGCAGCTGCTGTTCGGGCAGCGCGTCTTCTACCGCAGTTTCTCCTTCGGCGGCCACCGCTTCCTTGTCATCGAGCCAGAGTCAGAGTTCTACGGCACGCGCAACATGATCGCCGCCGCGATGGCGGTGCTGCTGGCCCTGGTCCTCGGCGGTTTTGCCTTCTCCCTCGCGCGGATATCCGGCGACGCCGAGCGCATCCGGGCCTTCTACCGCGCCGAGGACGACGCCCGGGCGAAGGAGATGGAGATCGCCAAGACGATCCAGCGCTCGGCCCTGCCGGCGCCGCTCGAGGCCAGCCCCCATTTCCAGCTGGCGGCGTCGATGACGCCGGCGAGGGACATCGGCGGCGACTTCTACGACTTCTTTATGCTCGACCTGACCCATCTCGCCTTCATGGTCGCCGACGTGAGCGGCAAGGGCGTGACCGCCGCGCTCTACATGATGACGGCGAAGACGCTGCTGAAGGACGCGATCCTCGCCACCCGCGACCCCGCCGACGCCTTCGCGCGGGTGAACGCCGAGCTCTGCCGCAGCAACACCGCCAACATGTTCCTCACGGCGTGGAGCGGCGTGCTCGACCTGGAGAGCGGGCGGGTGACCTACGCCAACGCCGGGCACAACCCGCCGCTGAAGGTCGCGGACGGGAAGTCTTACTACGTCATGGACAGGTCCGGGCCGGTGCTGGCGTTTCTGGAAGGCGCCCAGTACCGCTCGCGCACGCTTTCGCTGCAGCCCGGCGAGGGGCTCTTCCTCTACACCGACGGCGTCACTGAGGCGCTGGACCCCAGCGGCGCGCTCTTCGGCGAGGAACGGCTTGCGGACGCAGTCAACGCCGTCCAGGATCCTAGCCCCAAGTCGCTCTGCAACGTCGTGCGCATGGCGGTCGCCGCGTTCGCCGACGACGCCCCGCAGGCGGACGACCTGACGGTCCTTTCGGTGTGGTACGTCTCGCGCCCGCAGCGGTTCGTGCGCTCGTTCGCCCCCGTGAAGGAGGGCGTCGCCTCGGCCTCGGCGTTCCTGGACGAGTGCCTGGGCAACACGGACCAGCAGTCCGTCCTCCCCGTGCTCCACGTCATCCTCGACGAGATCTGCTCCAACATCGTCAAGCACTCCGGGGCCACCGGCTTCGAGGTGGACATCGAGCTGATGCGCGATCCCTCCGGGGTCAGGCTTACCTTTTCCGACGACGGCACGCCGTACAACCCGCTGGCGCACGCCGATCCCGACACGACGCTTCCCGCGGAGGAGCGGCCGATCGGCGGCCTCGGCATCATGATGGTCAAGCGGATGTCGAACTCCATGCACTACGAGCGTCTGCACGACCGCAACTTCCTCGCGGTCGTCAAGCACCTGCCGGCGCCGAAGACAGCTTGACGGCCACTGTGCCTCGGCTTCCACAAACGCTCCCGAATTTGGTATAATACACGACATTCAATTTTTCCAAACGGAGGGAGCAGATGGCAGATACGGAAACCTTGGCCGAACAGCTGAACGAGCGCGTCGAGAAGCGGGATTTCGAGGGCGTGCTAAACCTGGTGCGGGGCAACTCGGCCGAATTCGAGAAGGGCAGCCAGTCGGGTGCGGTGAAGGAGGCGCTGAAAAAGGCGACCGACGACCGGGTGCTGCAGTCATACGTCGACGGCGCGGGCTTCGGAGAGCATTCGCTCGCGACCGCGCTGGTGCGGCTCGAGAAGCTCGTCTCCTTCCGTGTCGGGTCGCTGGTTCTGAACCGCACCTGGGGCGTGGGCAAGGTGAAGAAGGTCGACTACTTCTACCGCCGCGTCACCGTCGACTTCGCCAGCCGCCGCGGCCACCAGTTCACCTACGCGGCCGCGGCGGACATGCTCGAGAGCGCGCCCGACGGCCACATCCTGGTGCTGCGCGAGGTCGACCCCGCGGCGTTCGAGGCGCTGCTCCGCGACAAGCCGGGCGAGTTCGTCAAGCGCGTCATCGAGTCCAACGGCTCGTCGATGACGCTGGTGCGTCTCGAGGACTACTGCGTCGCCAACGGCTTCGTGAAGTCGGTGAACTGGAAGAAGTTCTGGGACTCGGCGCGCGCCGAGCTGCGCCGCGACAAGTGCGTCGTCATCCCGGCCCGCAAGGCCGACCCGATCCAGGTGACCGGCGCGGCCGAGGACTACGGCGAGGGGTGGCTGACCGCGTTTTCGCACGAGACCGACCCCAAGGCCATCCTCGCCGGCGTGCGCGAGTTCGTCGCCCAGGGCGGCTTCAAGAAGGCGGACGAGGCGATCCGCGCCAAGATCGGCGACCGGCTCGTCTTCGCGGTCACCGCCGCGCGCAAGGTTGACGACGCGCTCTACGCCCGCCTCGCCTGCACGGTGGTCGAGCTCGGGTTCGCCAGCCCGACGGCGAAGGAGATGCGCGACTACCTCTGGGAGCGCAAGCGCTACGTCAAGGCGGCGGCCGCGCTGCCGTCCCGCGAGGTCGGCG
The DNA here is from genome assembly GCA_902800055.1 of uncultured bacterium. Classification (GTDB taxonomy): domain Bacteria; phylum Verrucomicrobiota; class Kiritimatiellia; order RFP12; family UBA1067; genus UBA1067. The sequence continues at coordinate 26,624 of CADCCW010000014.1, read as the reverse complement.
CGATGATCGCGTTCCTCGCCTGCGACGACGCTGCGAAGGCGAAGATCTACGCCGCCATCCCCGAGCTCTGCTTCGCGGCGGTTTCCGAAATCGTCGCCCGCTTCGCGAACGACAAGGCGAAGGAGGGCGAGCGCGAGGTGTGGCCGTGCCGCAAGGCCGTCGGCGACTTCATGAAGGACACCCAGGCGCCGGCGACGCTGACCACGCTCATCGTCGGCCGCATCGAGCAGTTCGGAAAGTTCGAGTACGCCGACGTCGAGGTGGACGGCAAGAAGATCCGCACGCTCAAGGCCTTTTCGCTCTGGCCTGAGCTGCCGCCGCTTTCCGCCATCCTCGCCCACGCCATCGCCCTCGGCGAGGGCCGCCGCGGCGGCGAGACGCTCAGGATGCAGAACCTCGTGCGCCGGCTTTTCGGCGACCGGGCGTGGCTCGAGAAGATGTTCAGTCTGCTCGGGATGCACTCGAAGGCCGACCAGGTGCTCTTCTTCGAGCGCTTCCAGGCCTCCATCGCCTGGGATCCGTCCACCCACCACACGACCGTGGTCAGGATGGCGAAGCTCGTGCCCGAGCTGGAGAAGCACATCGTCAAGGTGGAGAAGAAGCGCGAATACGCGCGCCTCACCTCCTACCGCAGCTTCGGCCTCCGGAAGCAGGAGTACCTCAAGCTCATCAACGAGGACATGCCCGAGAACGTCCGCAAGATCGAGTTCGCCAAGGGCTTCGGCGACCTCTCGGAGAACGCCGAGTACCAGTACGCGAAGGACGAGCAGCGCCAGCTGATGCAGAAGCAGACGCTGATGCAGGCCGACCTCGAGGCGGTGAAGCCGTCCGACTTCGCCGACGCCACGACCGACGAGGTGATGCCCGGCGTCACGGTCGTTGCCGACACCAAGGACGGCGAGAAGGTCTGGCACATCCTCGGCGAGTGGGACAACGACCCCGAGCTCGGCATCCTCTCCTCGAAGACGCGCGTCGCCCAGGGCCTGCTCGGCAAGAAGCCCGGCGACGGGTTCGAGCTGCCGGACGCGGACGGCGGGGTCGCCTTCGCGACGGTCCGCGAGATCCGCCCGCTGCCCGACGAGATCCGCGAGTGGATGAAGCTTCCGCCCGGAGTCCAGATTTAGTAGCAATCCCCAAGAGGAGGTCGACAAGCCATGGCCAACAGCAAGAACAAGAACCCGCGCCGCGTTCCGCCGCGGATCGTCAAGCGCCCGTCCCCCAACGCACGCGCGCCGGAAGGCGACTACGTGCCAGTCGACACCGCCAAGGCGGTTGCCTTCGGCATGTCGATCGTGCAGCAGATGAAGGCGGAGCGCAAGGCCGCCGAGATCAAGCGCGAAAAGAAGCGCGAGAAGGAGGCGGTGAAGCTGACGCGGCGCCCGACCACGCGCGCGCAGGGCAAGTCGACGGCCAAGTTCCCCGCCGCCGACCTGAAGAGCTTCCGCAAGCAGCTCGTCGAGGCGCGCGAGCGCGCGCTCAACGGCGTCGACGCGATGAAGGCCACCGGCTTCAACGAGGCCGAGGACCACGAGGCGGACGGCGGCGACGGCACCAACCAGACCCTGCGTCTGCAGGCGCTCGGCCAGATGGGCTCGATCAAGCGCACCATCCAGCAGATCGACGAGGCGCTGCACCGCATCGACGAGGGCACCTACGGCGTCTGCACCGTGTGCGGCCAGCTCATCCGCAAGCCCCGTCTCCAGAACCAGCCCTTCGTGCTCACCTGCATGGAGTGCCAGAGCGAGATGGAGCGCGCCGACAAGTGAGGCGATTCCTGATCGTCTTTGCCGCGGTCGCCAACCTCGTGCTGGTGGACGCGGTCGCCAAGGAGATCGCCGCCGTCCAGCTCAAGGGACGCGCGGCGGTTTCAGTCATACCGGGGCTCTTCAGCCTCGCCTACGTGGAGAACCGCGGCTGCGCCTGGGGGATGCTGCAGGGCCAGGTCTGGCCGCTCGCCGTCTTCGGCATCGCCGCGCTGGCGGTCATCGTATGGCGCCGCCGCGACATCTTCGGCGCTCCGGATGGGAGCCCGCGCATCGCGGCGGTCCTCGGTGCCGTCGCCGAGCCGCTCGTCTACGCTGGCATAATCGGCAATCTGATTGACCGCGTCTTCCGCGGCTACGTGGTCGACATGCTCGACTTCCACTGGGGCGCGAGCCACTTTCCGTGCTTTAACTTCGCCGACACCTGTATCTGCGTCGGCGCGGGGATGATCGTTCTCGCTTCGCTGCTGACGCCGCGGCGGCGCAAGGAGGAAAAGGAGGCTGCGCTGTGATCGCGTACATCAGGGGGATTCTCGCCGAGAAGGAGCCGACGCGCGCCGTCGTTGAGGCGGGCGGGGTCGGCTACGAGCTCTTCATCCCGCTCTCCACCTATGACCGGCTGCCGCGCCAGGGCGAGGAGGCGAAGCTGCTCGCCGCGCACGTGGTGAGGGACGACGCGGAGGCGCTCTTCGGCTTTGCGACGGCGGAGGAGCGCGAGATGTTCACGATGCTCGTCTCGGTGAGCGGGGTGGGGCCGAAGATCGCGCTCTCGATGCTCTCCGGGACATCGCTCGGCGACCTCGCGCAGGCGATCGCGGGCGGCGACGTGAAGCGGATCTCGTCCATCAAGGGTGTGGGCCGCAAGACCGCCGGCAAGATCTGCGTGGAGCTGAAGGACAAGGTCGGCCAGTTCGCGTTCGCGGCGGGCGGCGCGTCCGGCGGCGCGGCGCCGATGGCGAACGACGCGGTGATGGCCCTGAGGGCGCTCGGCTTCGCCGAGGACGCGTCGGCGAAGATGGTCGCGGACGTCCTCGCGGCGAATCCGTCCGTCGACTCCGTCGGCCAGGTGGTGAAGCTCGCGCTCGCGGGCAGGTAGGAAGATATACAAACCAAGGAAAGGAACAAAAACCATGAAGAGAACCATGTTTGCGCTCGCGCTCGGGCTCTGCCTCGGCGCCGTCGCCGGCGAGCGGATGAAGATTTGGCCCGAGGGCAAGATGCCCCATCCCCAGCCGCACCAGATTGCGGCGATGACCGACGAGCAGGAGAAGGGGAAGGAGCCCTACCTCGAGTGGTTCGACCCGCCCACCAATCCCGCCGGCGTCTGCATGATCCTCATCTCCGGCGGCGCCTACGAGAACTGTTGCGACGTCGACCTCATCCGCCGCTGGAACGAGCTCTTCACCGCGGCCGGCTGCCAGTGCGTCAACTTCGTCTACCGCACCCCGCGGCCGAAAGGGGCGGACATCTGGCGCAGCGCCTGGGAGGACGGCCAGCGCGCCGTCAGGGTGGTGCGCAGCGAGGCCGAGAAGCGCGGCTTCAAGGCGGACCGCATCGGCACGATTTCGATGTCCGCCGGCTCCCACCTCGCGACGCTGCTCGCCACTAGCTCCCTCACCCCGGCCTACGACCCGGTGGACGAGCTGGACGAGAAGGTGCCATGCAACATTAACTGGGCGATCACTGGGGCGATCGCCTACGGCGTCACCGACGGGCTCACCGGCCCCAACGAGCGCAACGGCCAGGCGATCGACGCGAAGATCGCCCCCTGCTTCAAGTTCGACGCGAAGACCGCGCCGATGTGCATGTTCCACGGCGGCGTCGACCTCTACTCGCCGATGGCATCGACCTTCGTCTACCGCGAGCTCAGGAAGCGCGGCGTGCCCGCCGAGCTGCACCTCTACGCCGACCGCGACCACGCCTTCTGGGGCTGGAACTCCGGGAAGAACGAGTCGACCGGCTACGACAACTGGTTCGGCCGCGCGAAGGAGTTCATGGTCCAGATGGGCTTCCTCGGCCCCGTCGCCAAGCCCGAGGCGCTGATGGAGCGCTACGCCAAGAACTTCCACGACCCGGCGAAGTACGAGAAGACGGAGCTCTGGCCGAAGGGCAGGACGCCATACTTCCAGGAAGACCAGTGCGTCCCCTACCTCGAGTGGTACATCCCCTCCAACCTAACCACCAAGGCGATCCAGATCGTCTACTCCGGCGGCGCGTACTGGGGCAACGACCCCGACGGCTTCGAGGTCGCGCCGTTCCGCCGCTACCTGAACGAGAAGGGCATGGCGGTGGTGACGATGAAGTACCGCACTCCGCGTCCGAAGGGGCTCGCCAAGCACACCACCGCGTGGGCCGACCTGCAACGCTGCATCAGGCTCGTGCGCGCCGGCGCGGCTGCGCGCGGGCTCGACCCCAACCGCATCGGCATCATGGGCTCGTCGGCCGGCGGCCACCTGACGCTGATGGGCGCGACCAGCTCGCGGAGCCGCGCCTACTGGAACGTGGACGAGGTCGACAACCTCCCCTGCAACGTCCAGTGGGCGGTCGGCATCTACCCGGCCTACGGCCTCACCGACGGCACCGACACCAACAACGACACCGGCGGCAACGACGACTCCGCGCGGCTCGTCCCCGAGTTCGCCTTCGACCCCGACACCTGCCCGATGGTGTTCATCCACGGCGACTCGGACGGCTGGGCGGCGATGAACTCGGTCAAGGCTTGGGAGCAGATGCGCCGCATGGGCGTGCAGAGCGACCTGCACACGCTCGCGCAGCGCTGGCACTGCTTCCAGCGCGAGGCCTCGCCCGGCACCGGCAGCTGGAGCTGGATGGACCGCATCTGGGAATTCATGAACCACAAGCAGATCAACAAGTGACGATATGAAGAACATCACCGCAGACGAATTGAGGGACCTCTACCTCGGATTCTTCAAGTCCAAGGGCCACGCCGTCATCCCCGGCGCGTCGGTCATCCCCGAGAACGACCCGACCGTCCTCTTCACCACCGCCGGCATGCACCCGCTCGTCCCCTACCTGATGGGCGCGATGGAGCATCCGGCCGGGAAGCGCCTTACCGACGTCCAGAAGTGCATCCGCACCGGCGACATCGACGAGGTGGGCGACGCCGCGCATCTCACCTTCTTCGAGATGCTCGGCAACTGGTCGCTGAACGACTACTTCAAGAAGGAGGCGATCTCCTGGAGCTTCGAGTTCCTCACCCAGCACCTCGGCTTCAGCCCGGAGCAGCTCAACGTCACCGTCTTCCGCGGCGAAGGCAAGGAAGGCGAGGACGGCTACATTCCGGCGGACGAGGAGGCGGTCGCGATCTGGAAGTCGCTCGGCATCCCCGAGGAGCGCATCTTCCGCCTGCCGCGCGAGGACAACTGGTGGGGCCCGGCCGGGACGACCGGTCCCTGCGGACCCGACACCGAGATGTTCATCGACACCGGCAGGGAGAAGTGCGGCCCCGACTGCCGTCCCGGCTGCCACTGCGGGAAGTACATCGAGATCTGGAACGACGTCTTCATGCAGTACAACAAGAACGAGAAGGGTGAGTTCGAGCCGCTCGGCCGCCACAACGTCGACACCGGCATGGGAGTCGAGCGCACCGTCTGCATGATGAGCGGCGCGCCGACTGTCTACGACACCGAGATCTTCGCGCCGATCATGGCGAAGATAGATGAGTTGAGGGAAGAGGGAAGAGGGAACAGGGAAGAGGGAAGAGGGAACAGGGAACAGGGAACGGGGAACGGGGAACAGGGAACGGACCTCGACGAGGAGGAGACTCTCCGCGCGCGCAGGATCATCGCCGACCACATGCGCACCGCGACGTTCATCCTCTGCGACCCCAAGGGCGGCGTGAAGCCGGGCAACATCGGCGCCAACTACGTCCTCCGCCGCCTCATCCGCCGCGCGGTCCGCTTCGCCCGCATGATCGGCATCGCCGAGGGCTTCACGGTGAAGCTCGCGGAGACGATCTGCAACAAGTACAGCCACGTCTACCCCGAGCTCAAGGCCAACCTGGAGCAGTGCCGCCTCGACCTCGAGGCCGAGGAGAAGCGCTTCAACGCGACGCTGGACAAGGGCGAGGCGATGTACAAGAAGGTCGCCGAGCAGCTGAAGGCGCACGGCCAGTCGCAGATCAGCGGCAAGACCGCCTTCAAGCTCTACGACACCTTCGGCTTCCCGCTCGAGATGACCGTCGAGATGGCGACGAAGGACGGACTGACCGTCGACAAGGAGGGCTTCGAGGAGGCGAACCGCAAGCACCAGGAGCTCTCCAGGACAACGTCCGCCGGCTCGTTCAAGGCGGGTCTCCAGGACAACTCCGAGGTGGTGACGCGCATGCACACGGCGACGCACCTTCTCCACGCGGCGCTCCACAAGGTGCTCGGCCCCACCGCCAACCAGAAGGGGTCGAACATCACCGCCGAGCGCCTCCGCTTCGACTTCACCTGGCCCGAGCCGATGACGGCCGAGCAGAAGGCCGAGGTCGAGCGGCTCGTCAACGAGTGGATTGCCGCGGGCATCGAGGTCTCGAAGAAGACGACCACCGTCGAGGAGGCGAAGGCCGAGGGCGCGATGGCGCTCTTCGGCTCGAAGTACGGCGACCAGGTGACGCTCTACACGATCGGCGACGTCTCGAAGGAGATCTGCTGCGGACCGCACGTGGCGAACACCAAGGAGCTCGGCGGCTTCAAGATCCTCAAGGAGCAGTCGAGCTCGGCCGGCGTTAGGCGCATCAAGGCCGTGGTCTCCAACATGTAGCCGCGGCGGGGCGTTGGTGGCGGTCGGTTCCAGACGTGCCGCGGCGTTTGCGCTGGCGAGGTGGCTCCTGACGAAGGACTTCGCGCCTTCGCTGCTGCCTGATGGCCACGACCGCGCGTTCGTCCAGGACCTCGTCTTCACCGCAATCCGCCGGCTGCGTACGCTGCGGTTCGTCCTCGGCCAGCTGGTGAGCCGGTGGCCGAAGGGCGAGCTCGAGGCGCTCCTCTACATTGGCGCCGCGCAGGTCCTCTACATGGACGACGTGCCCGACTTCGCCGCGGTGAACGAGACCGTCGAGGCGGCGAAGGCATGCGAGCAGAAGTCCGTCGCCAGGGTGGTGAACGGGGTCCTCCGCAACCTGCTGCGTCGGCGGGAGGAGCTCGCCGCGCTCGTCGCCGCCGCGCCGCTCGAGGTCCGGGAGAGCTTCCCGACGGAGCTGGTGCGGCGCTGGACCGCGCGCTGGGGCGTCGAGGCGGCGGAGCGGCTCTGCCGCTGGCACAACGAGCCGCCGTCGGTGTTCCTCGCCCGCCGCGACGGTACCTTCGCGCCGCTCGCGCATGGCCGGAGGGTCGAAGCCGAGCCCGGCTACGCCGAGGGAGAATTTATCGTGCAGGACCCTGCGACGCGCCACGCAGTGGAGCTGATGGACGTCCAGCCCGGCGAGCGCGTCCTCGACCTCTGCGCCGCCCCCGGCGGCAAGACCGCCCAGCTCGCCTGGCGCGGCGCCAGGGTCGTCGCCTGCGAGGTCAACCCGTCCCGCCGCCGCAAGCTGGAGGAGAACGCCGCGCGGCTGCGCCTCGACGTCGAGGTCGTCCCCGAGCCGCCGCCCGCCTCCGCCGGACTGTTCGGCAAAATCCTCGTCGACGCCCCCTGCTCCAACACCGGGGTGCTGCGGCGCCGTCCCGACGCGCGCTGGAACTGGAGCGAGAAGCGGCTTGCTGCGCTCGTGAAGCTACAGGCGGAGATCCTCGACGCGGCGGCGGCGCGGCTCGCGCCCGGGGGCACGATCGTCTACTCCACCTGCTCGAACGAGCCGGAGGAGAACTCATGCCAGGCTGCGGCGTTCCTTGCGCGGCACCCAGACTTCACGCTTGTCCGCGAGGTGGAGTCGGTGCCGTTCGAGAGCGGCGAGGACGGCGCCTATGCCGCCGCGCTGGTTATGCTATAATACACGCATATGTCCGACTTCGTCCATCTCCATCTGCACACTACCTACTCCATGCTGGACGGGCAGTGCCAGATCGTGCCGCTCGTCAGGCGCGCGCGCAAGCTTGGCATGCCCGCGCTCGCCGTCACCGACCACGGCAACCTCTTCGCGCTCAAGAGCTTCTACGACGAGTGCCGGTCGAAGAAGGAGAAGGTCTACGGCGAGCTCGCCGGCGCCACGGTCAAGCCCATCCTCGGCTGCGAGACCTACGTCACCTCGACCGGCGACTACCTCAGCCGCGACAAGGGCGAGCGGCGCTTCCACCTCTGCCTGCACGCGAAGAACCTGACCGGCTACCACAACCTCGTCAGGCTCGTGTCGCTCGCGCACATCAACGGCTTCTACTACAACGCGCGGATCGACCACTCGCTGCTGGAGAAGTACCACGAAGGCCTGCACTGCTCGTCGGCGTGCATCGCGGGCGAGGTCGCCCACGCGATCGACAAGGGCGACATGGCAGAGGCCGAGCGGGTGGCGAAGTGGTACAAGGGGCTCTTCGGCGACGACTACTCGCTCGAGGTGATGCTGCACCGCTCGACGAAGTCTGGCGACGACGTGCCGGTCGCCGCGCGCAACGAGTTCGCCGACCTGTACGCCCGCCAGTTCAGGGTCGTCAAGGGCATGCTGGAGCTCGGCAGGAAGCTCGGCATCCGCGTCGTCGCCACCAACGACGTCCACTTCCTCGACCAGGAGGACGACGACTCCCACGACGTGCTGCTGGCGCTCTCGACCGGTGCGAAGATGAGCGACGCCAAGCGCATGGTCTACACTGGCGAGGAGTGGTTCAAGTCCGAGGCGGACATGCGACGGCTCTTCGCCGAGAACCCGGAGCTGGTCAGCAACACCCGCGACGTCGCGGACAGGGTGGAGGAGTACGAGCTCGACTCCGATCCGATCATGCCGAAGTTCGACATCCCCGCCTCGTTCGGCACCGAGGAGGACACGCGGCGGAAATACGACGAGGCGACGCTCGCCGGCATGTACCCGGAGGGGCGCGTCAAGAAGCTCGGCGGCTACGACAAGGTCGTGCGCATCCAGTTCGAGGCCGAGTACCTAGCCTCGCTCGTCTGGGAGGGAGCGAGGAAGAGGTGGGGGAATGGGGAGCAGGGAATAGGGAATAGGGAACAGGGAATAGGGAATGGGGAACGGGGAACGGGGAACGGGGTGGAGCTGGGGCCGCACGGAATCCCGAAGGAGATCGACGAGCGCGTCCAGTTTGAGTTGGACACGATCCGCACCATGGGTTTCCCGGGGTACTTCCTGATCGTCTCCGACTACATCCGCGCCGCGCGCGAGGAGTGCGGCGTGTGGGTCGGCCCGGGGCGCGGCTCGGCGGCGGGCTCTGCCGTCGCCTACTCGCTTGGCATCACCAACGTGGACCCGATCAAGTTCGACCTCCTCTTCGAGCGCTTCCTCAACCCCGACCGCATCTCCATGCCCGACATCGACGTCGACTTCGACGACGCCGGGCGCGAGCGCGTCATCGACTACGTGACGCGCAAGTACGGGGCCGACCACGTGGCGCACATCGTCACCTTCGGCCAGATGGCGGCGAAGAGCGCGATCAAGGACGTCGGGCGGGTGATGGACTATCCGCTCGCGGACACGAACAAGCTCGCCTCCTACGTCCCCGAGGTGCCGAAGATCAACTTCAAGCGGGCCCGCGAGGAGTCGCCCGACCTGGAGGCGGCGTTCAACTCGCGCGACCCGGTCGTCCACAAGCTCATGGAGCGGGCCGCGCGGCTGGAGGGGTCGATCCGCCAGCCGGGCGTCCACGCCTGCGGCATCCTGATTTCGCGCGACCCGCTCATCGAGACCCTGCCGGTGATGCCAACGCCGGAGAAGGGCGGCAGGAAGAAGTCCGACGCCGCCGCGGAGAAGGGCGACAAGCTGCTCACCACCCAGTACGACGGCCACTTCGTCGAGCCGGTCGGGCTCCTCAAGATGGACTTCCTCGGGCTCAAGACGCTTACCGTAGAGAAGGAGTGCGTCAACCTGCTCGGGGCGCGCAACCCGCGCGTGCCGGAGGCGCTGTGGGACGCGGACGGCCGGCTCGACCCGGACAAGATACCCGACGACGACCGCGAGACCTACGAGCTCTTCGGCCGCGGCGAGACGACCGGCCTCTTCCAGTTCGAGTCGCCGGGCATGAAGAAGTGGCTCCGGGCGCTCCAGCCCGAGCGGCTCTCGGACCTGGTGGCCATGAACGCCCTCTACCGCCCCGGGCCGATGGAGTACATCCCCGACTTCGTCGACCGCAAGCAGGGCCGCAAGGAGGTGGTCTACGACCATCCGCTGATGGAGCAGCGGCTCAGGGACACCTACGGCATCACCGTCTACCAGGAGCAGGTGATGCTGCTTTCGCGCGACCTCGCCGGCTTCTCCCGCGGCGACTCCGACAAGCTGCGCAAGGCGATGGGCAAGAAGCTCATCGACGTGATGAACGAGCTGAAGGCGAAGTTCGTCAAGGGCTGCATGGCGAACCCGGCCTTCCGCGTCGGCGAATGGCAGGACGAGGAGGCGGCGTCGCGCCTTGTCGAGAAGATCTGGAACGACTGGGAGGCGTTCGCCTCCTACGCGTTCAACAAGTCGCACTCCGTCTGCTACGCGTGGATCGCCTACCAGACCGGCTACCTCAAGGCGCACTACCCGGCCGAGTTCATGTGCGCGCAGATCTCGTCCGAAATCGGCAACTTCGACAAGCTCCCGGGCTTCGTCGCCGAGGCGCAGGAGATCGGACTAACGCTGAAGCTCCCGGACGTCAACGAGTCCGGCGCGCGTTTCACCCCGACCGCCGACGCGCGCGGCATCCGCTACGGACTCGGCGGCATCAAGGGCGTCGGCACCGCGGCGGCGGAGGCGATCGTCGCCGAACGCGAGGCGAACGGCCGCTACACCGGCTTCATGGACTTCTGCATGCGCCTTGCCGGCCTCAGCCTCGTCAACCGCCGCGTGCTCGAGAACCTGGTGCGCGCCGGCGCGTTCTCCACCCTCGAGCCCAACCGCGCGAAGCTCTTCGCCAACATCGAGTTTGCGCTCAAGAAGTCCCAGCTCCACGCCAAGGAGAACGCGAGCGCGCAGGCGAACTTCTTCGACCTCATGGCCGACGGCGGCAAGGAGATCGCCGACGACTCGTGCCTCACCGACTTCCCGCCCTGGTCGCCGGCCGAGGACCTGAAGAACGAGCGCGAGCTTGTCGGCGTCTACATCTCCGGCAACCCGCTCGCCTGCTGTGCCGAGCTCATGAAGGAGGCGTCGGCGATGCGGGTCGACCGCAAGGACAACCGCGAGCTCGTGCCGTTCGACTTCTCGATGATCGAACGCCGGAAGGAGCCGCCGGAGGAGTCGGAGGCGGACGAGGCCGACGGCGCCGACGACGCTCCCGTGTCCGACGGCGCGGCGGACGACGACGCGCCCGCCGAGGCGGCGCAGGAGGATTTCGACATCGAGTCGCTGCTCAGGACCGGCGACGAGAAGGACTGGATCCTCAAGGGGCTTGCGCGCGCCGCGCTCAGGGCGAAGGGCGGCGTGAACTGGTCCGACCGGGACGCCGTCAACAGGGCGGTCGCCAAGCTGAAGCCGGCGATCCGCGGCGGAGTGGACAAGGCGCTCCTGAAGAAGATCGACGTCCGGGCGGTCGGAATCCTCGACGAATGCTTCGTGAAGACGCCCCGCCCGCGTCCCGACGGCAGCGTGGGCGCGAAGTGGGCGATCCTTGCGCTCGACGACGGACGCGGCCGCGCCGAGGGCGCGGCGTTCGCCAAGGTGTGGGCGCAGTGCGCCGGCCTTGAGCAGAAGAAGGGCCAGCTGGTGATGGTGACGGGCGAGATCGCCCACAAGGCGTTCTACACGAAGGACGATGCCGCGAAGGAGCATCCCCAGCTCGGCGACCTCTCCTTCACCGTCAAGGAAGCGATGCCGCTTGAGGACGCGCTGCCGATGGTGTCGAAGGGGCTGACGGTGCGGCTCGACTGCGCCGACCCCGAGGCGCCGCGCCGCGCGGCGGCGGTGTACGCGGCGGCGGCGAAGAACCCCGGCAAGCTGCCGCTGCACCTGGAGATAAGGCATTCGTCGGGCAGGACCGTCGACGCCGTGCTCCCCGACGAGTGCCGCGTCGCGGTGACGCTCTCCTTCCTCTCCGAGCTCGACAAGGCCGTCGGCCAGGGATGCATTTCCTTCGGGCTCTCGGACGAGCTTCAGCTTACGCCGCGCGAGCCGATGCCCTGGGAGGCGTAGGCGGAAAGATTTAAACAAGGAACATGACTATGAACTACAGGACGATGGCGGCGGCGCTGGCCGCGCTCGTGGCCGCTGGAGGCTGCACTACGGCGGTGGAGGAGCCGGAGGCTCCGCCGGCGAGGATCACGCTCCACCTGAACGCCAGGCCGATCCGCGACCTCTCGGCCTCGTCGTGCGCGCCGGTTCTCGGCTACGCCGGCGGCGGGGTGGGCTGGGGCGAGGACGCGAAGTGGCTTTTCGAGACCCATCGCCAGGAGGCGGCGCGGATCTTCCGCCAGAGCGGCGCCAGGTTCGTCCGTCACTGGAGCGCCAACCGCCAGTGGCAGATCGGCGCCGGCGCGGAGCTGGTCAAGGACAAGCAGACCGGCAAGATGAAGAACCGCTTCGCGGAGCGGACGACCGACATGAAGAACGCCTTCTCCTTCTACAAGGAGTACGGCGTCAAGGTGATGCTGACGCTCGAGAACTACGGGGCGCTCACCAACCTGGAGACCGGCGCCACTTCTTCCGACATCGGCATCGTCAAGCAGCACATCTGCGACTACGTGCAGTGGATCGTCGACAATGGCTTCAAGGAGGTGGTCGCCGGCTTCGAACTCGGCAACGAGCCTTACTGGGCGGGCATCTCCATGTTCGACAACAAGTTCAACACACCCGAGAACTTCGCCGCAAGGTGGTGCGAGATCGTCCCGGAGATCAAGCGAATCTTCCCGGAGTGCGAGATCGGCATGCCGCTCGCCGAGTACTTCAGCGCCGACCCCGACATCGCCGCGGTGCGCGCCCGCACCGAGCAGGCCGAGAAGCTCGAGGCCAAGGGATATTTCGACGCCAGCTGCATGAACCAGTGGTCGGCGCGCTTCATCAAGGCGATGGCCCCGCAGCTCCACAACGTGAGCCACGTCATCTACCATTCCTACGGCGCGGACGCCCCGTTCTCCGCCACCTACTGGGGGCTTAGGCGCTATCGCCGCTTCACCGAGGCGTTCCCCGAACTCAAGGGCAAGAAGTTCTGGATCACCGAGTGGCGCGACCGCGCCGACGAGGAGGTGCCGTCGCACCAGCGCTTCCGCGAGACGCTGAACAAGTCCGCCTACATGCTGATGATGGCGGCGCATCCCGACGTCGACGGCATGAACCTCCACGAGTTCCGCTGCCTTACCGGTTCGCTGATGTGGTCCAATTGGGACCCGAAGACCAAGACTGGCAGCTGGCAGGCGCAGTGGATGAACGGAGGACCGGACCGCCCCGACTTCGAGTCCGCCGGCGAAAGCCGCGCCGTCGTCGGCAGCATGGGCCCGGCGATGCAGCTGATGGTGGAGTCTCTTTTGCGCTATCCGGTGGTGATGGACTTCGGCAGCGCCAACTACGGCGCGTTCTCGGCCGGCGCGTCGAACGCTGTCTGGGCGTGCTCCGACTACTACGCGAGCGTCCTCGACCGCCGCCTCGGCATCCGCAAGGGCCTCGCCTCCGCCGACCTCCCGAAGATCAAGGGCGACTGCGAGTACCTCGTGACCCGTTCCAAAGACAAGGGCATCTGGGCGGTCCTCTGCGTGAACATGAACCCGCACGACGTCGAGTTCGACTTCGAATTCGACGGCTGGTGCACCCCGGGCGCGCCGGACATCCGCTCCACCTTCTGCGACGAGGCGTATGCCGACGCGCACGAGATCGCCGGCTTCGGCCGCCTCTCGCGCGAGTTCGCCTACCAGCCTTTCGCGATGGGCGTCGGCAAGTACCGGGTGCGCATCCCGGGCAACTCGGTGACCACCGTCACCATCCCCGTGCGCCCGACCTGGAAGGGCAACGCGGCTGCGGCGATCTTGCGCGCGGCGGTGCTCCTCGACGCGCCGTTCCCGGTGCGCCCCGCCTGCGGCGCGGACCAGCCTCCGGACGACTACCGCCACTTCGGCGAGCTCGACCGCTACGGCAAGCTCACCGTGACCGAGAAGGGGCGGAAGGTCTGCGACGCGAAGGTCGGCAAGCTGCACGACGCCGCGGCACTCAGGACCTTGAAGGCATCCGACCCGGAGCGCAAGCTCGAGCTGGTGCTGGAGACCGACATCCAGGACCCGGAGATCTTCGCCAAGCTCAAGGCGGACATCGCAAAATTTTATGAAGTCGAACTCAAATAGTCCCGCGTCCGTCGCGCCGTGCTGCCTGACCATCGCCGGTAGCGACTCCGGCGGCAACGCCGGCGTCCAGGCCGACTTGCGTGCGTTCCACGCCTACGGCCTCCACGGCTGCACCGTATTTGCCGCGCTGACTGCGCAGAATCCGTCCGGCGTAAGCGGCGTGATGGCGGTTCCGGCCGACTTCGTCGCCGCGCAGCTCGACGCGGTGCTGGGCGTCTACTCCATTCGCGCGCTGAAGACCGGCATGCTCGCCGATGTCGCCGCGATCGAGGCGATCGCCGCGCGGATCGCGGCGCATCCCGAGATCGCCAAGGTGATCGACCCGGTGATGATCGCCACCAGCGGCGTGCGGCTCGTCTCCGAGGATGCGGTGGAGGCGATCAAGCGGCGGCTCTTGCCGCTCGCGACGATTGCCACCCCCAACCTGCCCGAGGCGGAGGCGCTGTGCGGGCTCGACCCTGCGGACGGCGCCCGCGGCGCCGACGCCGCCCACGCGGCGGAGCTGGCGCGGGAGATCTGCGGCCGCTACGGCTGTGCAACGCTGGTGAAGGGCGGCCACGGCTCCGGCCAGGCGGCGGTGGACGTCCTCTGCACGCGCGCGTCCGACGGCTCGTTCGCCGTCCGCGAGTTTCCGCTTCCGTGGATAGAGAATCCAGTATCCACCCACGGCACCGGCTGCACGCTTGCCGCGGCGCTCGCGGCGGAACTGGCGCTTGGGCACGGAATCGAGGCGGCGGTCGCTGGCGCGAAGGAGCACGTCCACCGCGCCATCGCGGGCTCGTACCTGGTCGGGGACGGCTGCGGGGTGTTGGGCTTTGCTCCGATGGTCTGAAGAGGAGTGTGCGGATGGCTTATTACAGCGAGACGGCGGAAGGGGTGGTGTTGAACGTGCGGGCGCAGCCGCGTTCGTCGCGTAGCGGCGTCGACGGCGTCCTCGGCGACTCGCTCAAGGTGCGGATCCGCTCGGCGCCGGTCGACGGCAAGGCGAACAAGGAGCTGGTGGAGACGCTGGCGGACTTCTTCTCGCTGCCGAAGAGCCGGGTGAGCTTTGTCGGCGGCGAGACTTCGAAGAGCAAGCGCATCCTGCTTGCGGGGCTTGGCGCGGCGGAACTGCGCGCGGCGGAGGAGGGCGGATGGAAGGGGAAATGACCGTCGGCGAGTTTGCCGCGGAACTTCGCCGCGGCGCGCGCGCGGTGCTGCAGGTGCGCCACGCGGAGCGCCCGAAGATCGACCACGACGACCCCACCTTCGGCGACAAGCTGCCGATTACCGAGGCGGGCATGGCCACTGCGCTCCGCTTCGGCGCCATGCTTGCGGAGTTTCGGGACGACGTCACCTTCGTCTCCAGCCCGCTCCGGCGCACTCGGATGACCGCCGCGGCGATTGCGGAGGGGATGGGGGTTAAGTCGCCGGCGATTCCGGTCGACGAGCTCTTGGGCAACGGGTCGTTCTACTACGACGATCCGCTCATTGTGCTGAAGGTGTTCAAGGAGCGGGACTTCTTCGAGGCGTGCTGCGAATACTACGCGACCGGGTCTCTCCCCGGCTTCCGTCCGCTCGCCGCCTCGGCGGACAGATGCGAGCGCTGGCTGCTGGAGCGGCTGGAGCGGCGGCTTTTGATCGCCTCCACCCACGACTGCTACATCGCGGCGCTGCTCGCCGCGCGCGGCGCGATCCCGCAGTTCTCCCGCGCGAACTGGCCGCGTTTCCTCGATTCCGCCGCGATTCTCGTCTACCCCGACGGCTCGCGCCGCTACGCGCTCGTCCGCGCCGGCCTTTCCGACGGCATCTGCGGCGTCGCTACGCACTAAAGCGCGGCGGAATTTGCCCCCTTGCGCGGAGGCGGCGATTTTTGGTATACTACACGCTGTTTTGCGACCCTGCTCGGGTGGTGAAATTGGCAGACACGCATGCTTGAGGTGCATGTGGAGAGATCCTTGCGGGTTCGAGTCCCGCCCCGAGCACCACTTCAAAACCCATGCTGCACGTAATCGCCACGCCGATCGGGAACCTCGGAGACCTTTCGCCCCGTGCGCTTGACGCGCTCAGGTCCGCGCAGGCCATTGCCTGCGAGGACACCCGCCGCACCTGGCAGCTCCTTTCGCACTTCGGCGTGCCGCGCCCGGCGGAGATGTTCTCCTACCGCCAAGGCAACGAGGAGCGCGTCGAGGAGCGGGTGCTGGGGCTGCTCCGCGGCGGCGCGGAAGTCGCACTCTGCTCCGACGGCGGCTACCCCGGCGTCTCCGACCCCGGCTACCGGCTGCTCCGCGCCTGCGCGCGCGAGGGCCTCGCCTACGAGGTGCTGCCGGGCGCGTGCGCGGTGGAGGTGGCGCTCCTCATGAGCGCGCTGCCGACCTCGTCCTACACCTTCCGCGGCTTTCCGCCGCGCGGACCCGGCGCGCTGCGCAACTGGTTCGCCGAGGACGCCGCGAGCGAGCATACGCTTGTTCTCTACGAGTCGCCATACCGCGTCGGTGCCACGCTCGCGGCGGCGCTGGAGGTGCTGGGCGACCGCGAGGCCGCGGTCTGCGCCGAGCTCACCAAGCTGCACGAGCGCGTCTCGCGCGGCTACCTCTCCGACCTCGTGAAGGAGTTCGCCGGGGCGAAGGCGAAGGGGGAAATTGCGGTGGTGATCGCCGGCGCCAACCCCAAGTTCCGCCGCGCTTCGCCCGAAAATATGGTATAATCTACGCCGATGACGTATAAGTACCTATACCAGGACCGGAACAACCGAAACTGCGAGGGCGATATCAAGGCGCGGAACCGCAACGACGCCTATCTGCAGCTTCGCAAGCAGGGAATCCGCCCCTACCGCGTCATCGGCGACGATCCGCTCAACTGGCGGCCGTGGGCCATAGCGGCTGGCTACGCGGTGCTGCTTGCGCTCGTCTTTGTGCTGGCGGTGAAACTGGCCGGACGCTCGCATGGCGCGGGCGGCGGCCAGTCTTTGCCGGCGCTTTCCGCCGACGCGGCGGAGGCTTTCCGCAACCGCGCCGCCGAGGCGGTCTACCGCGCGCCGGAGGCGTTTCGCTACAATGTCTGGAAAGGGGTCAACGCCAGACTCGCCGAGCGCGGGCTCGAACCGCTGCCGCGTCCCGAGGGTCTGCGGGACGAGGAGCCGTTCCCGTGAAGCTCACGCGCAAGGGGTTCATCTCCGCCGCGGGAGCTGCCGCGGTCTGCGGCGCGGGGGCGTATCTGGCGGCGGAGCGGCGGCCGACATCGGTTTCAGAACCAAGAACGAAGAAAGGAACAGGTATGCTAAAGGGAATAGATCCAGTGGTTTCGCCCGAACTCCTCAAGGCGCTCGCCGAGATGGGGCATGGGGACGAGATCCTCTTCGCCGACGCCCACTTCCCCGGGCGCACGAACGCGCGCGAGCTCATCCGCGCCGACGGTGTCAGCGTCGACCGGGTGCTGAAGGGCGTCGCCCCGCTCATCGAGCTGGACAGCTACGCGACGCCGGTCATCATGACCGCGCCGGTGCCGGGCGATACGCTCGACCCCGACGTCGAGGCGCGCATCCGCAAGGCGCTCGACTACAAGGGCGAGATCGAGTTCGTCTCCCGCGACGAGCTCTACGCCCGCGCCAAGCGCGCGTTCGCGGTCGTCCAGACCGGCGAGACGGCGAAGTACGGCAACGTCTTCGTCAAGAAGGGCGTCACCCCGGTTGGCTGAGGGCATGTCCGTCCTCGCCTTGCCGGGCTTCGTGGACGTGCACGTCCACTTCCGCGACCCGGGAACTCCGGCGGCGGAGACGACCGCGACCGGACTCGCCGCCGCCGCGCGCGGCGGATTCGCCGCGGTCGTTACCATGCCCAACACCTCGCCGGCGTGTGATTCCCCCGCGGTCATCCGCCATCAGCTTGAGGCGCGCGCCGCGCTCGGCGACGGCGCTCCGCTCCTGTTCCCCTCCGCCTGCATCACCAAGGGACGGCTCGGCGGCGAGGTGGCGGACCTCGAGGCGCTCGCCGAGGCCGGGGCCGCGTTCTTCACCGACGACGGCTCGTATGTGTGCGACGACGCGGTGATGGAAGAGGCGATGCGCCGCGCCGCCGCGCTGGGGCTCGTCGTCTCGCAGCACGCGCTCGACCCGCGGCTCGTGGATGGCGGCGTAATCAGGGACTGTCCCCTTGCCCGCAGGCTGGGGCTGAAGGTGATTTCGGCCGAGGCCGAGGCGGCGGCGATTCGCCGCGACATTTCGCTCTGCCGCGAGACCGGCTGTCGGCTCCACGTCCAGCACATCTCCACCGCCGAGGGCGTGGAACTGGTGCGGGCGGCGCAGCGCGAGGGACTGCCGGTCACCGCCGAGGCCACCCCGCACCACCTCGTCTTCGCCTGCGACGAGCTGGAGGCGGACGACGCGAACTACAAGATGGCTCCGCCGCTCGGCAACCGCGATGACCGCGCCGAGCTGCGGCGTGCGGTGAAGGACGGCGTGCTCATGTTCGCGACCGACCACGCCCCGCACACCGCCGAGGCCAAGGCCGGCGGATTCGCCGCGGCCGCGAACGGCATCATCGGACTCGAAACTGCCGCGGCTGCGACCTACGCGGTGATGGTGGAAGGCGAGGGAATGGCGGTCGACGCCTGGGCCCGCGCCTGGCACGACTTGCCGCTCTCGCTCCTGCCGCGCGACCTCGCGGGGCGGGTGACTGCCCAGAGCCGGTTTGAAGTCGGCTCGCCGCGCCCGGTCGACGTCGCCGGCTTCGCCTCGCGCTCCCGCAACTGCCCCTGGAACGGCATGGAGTTCTCGCTTCACCTGAGTTAGGAATTGACCATGAGAATAGTTGAGTTCGTCCCGCCTAAGCCGCATCCGCTCTGGAAACTCTGCCTCCAGATGGGCATCGAGGACGTCGTCGTCAAGGTCAACCCCGAGCTGACTGGACTGCCTGACCCCTGGCGGCTTGAGACGCTCTCGTCCATTGTCGCACGGCTCAAGGACGCAGGGCTGAATGTCGTCGGGCTTGAAGGCGATCCGTTCGACATGAGCCCGATTAAGGAGTTTGGCGGGGAACGGGGAATGGGGAACGGGGAACGGGAAGCGGCGATTGGACATTATCGCGAGCTGCTGGAGTCGATGGGTGAACTCGGGATCAAGCTCCTCTGCTACAATTTCATGGTCGGCAAGGGCTGGTCGCGGACGGGCGTGCGCGAAGGGCGAGGCGGCGCCAAGGCGACTTACTTCTCGTTAGAGGAAAGTCTCGCGCAAAGTTCGCAAAGTGAAGAAGGGGAGTTGATTCTGACGGCTGATCAGGTCTGGGCGAACTACGAATACTTCATCAAGGCGGTGATGCCGGCGGCGGAGCGGGCGGGAGTGCGCATGGGGCTGCATCCCGACGATCCATGCCTGGACTCGCTCGGCGGCTACGCGCGCATCTTCGGCAGCGTCGAGGCGTACGACCGCGCCTATGCAATCTATCCTTCGGAAGCCAACGCCGTCACCTTCTGCCAGGCGAACTTCAAGCTGATGGGCGTGGACCTTGAGGCCGCCGCGCGCCATTTCGGGAGGCGGATCGCGTTCATCCACATCCGCGACGTGGAGGGGACGAAGGAGGACTTCACCGAGCTCTTCCACGACCAGGGGACGACCGACCAGTTCGCGCTGATGCGCGTATACCGCGAGCTGGGGCTTGACGTGCCGGTGCGCGGCGACCACGTGCCCGAGATGGAAGGTGACCGCCGGTTGGCGGAGAACTGCGTGCCCGGCTATTTTACGCTGGGGCGGCTCTTCGCCAACGGCTATTTGAAGGCGCTTGTCAAGGGCGCGGTCTAGGTCTGCGGCGGCTTGAGCGCTTCCGGGCCGAACGACTCGGGCAGCAGTTCGGCGAGGGTGAACGTGCGCCAGGACGACGCCGAGTCGGCGACGTAGACCTTGAAGTCGCCGGGCGCGGCGAATTCACGCAGCGTCTGGCGGCAGAGTCCGCATGGCGTGCAGCCGGCGGCGATGGCGCCGTCCGGTCTAAGGGCGGCCACGGCGATTGCCGTGAACCGTGTTTCTCCCTCCGCCACCGCGCGCGCGACTGCCGCGCGCTCGGCGCAGATTCCGCAGGGATACGACGCGTTCTCGACGTTGGCGCCGGCGTAGACGTATCCGGACGCGGCGGCAAGCGCCGCGCCGACCCGGAAGCTGGAGTAGGGCGCGTGGGCGCGCTTCGCCGCTTCCAGGGCCCGGGCCACGAGTTCTTCGGGGGCGGGCTGCATCAGAACGCCTCCGCTGCGTCGTTGACCTGCGAACGGCGGCGGTCGGCCGCGTTCTTGCGCGCTTCGCGGCGAATCTCCTCCGCCTCTTCGGCGGCGGCCCGCAGCATGTTTTCGTCCCACGCCACGACCACTGTCTCGTAGTCGCGCGTCGCCCCTTCGAGCGCGGCGGTCACGTAGCGGTCGGAGCCGAGGTCGAAGGTGTAGATGGGACGGCACCAGCTACGCGGGCGCGCCCAGGTCTGGTAGCGCTTCTCCAGCGCCTCGATGAGGTAGTTGCGCCTCCAGCTCGAACCGGAGTCGACCGCCTTCTTCGCGCATGCGTAGACCTTGACCGCGCGGTGGGTGGTGGGGGTGACATAGACGTAGTAGTCGTCGAAGCCGGCGAGCTCTTTCTTCGGCTTGAAGGCAGTCCTGAGAAGCGTCGGCTCGGACGCGTCCTCGGCGAACTCGCCATCCTTGACCTCGCTGCCGAACTTGACGCCCATGAACGAGTCGCAGTCGGCCTGCTCGGCCTTGTCCGCCTGAGGCTTGGACTTCGTACCGTCGAGCCGCCGCGAGAGCGAGGCGATCTCGCCGTCGCCGACGGGGTAGCTCTGGGCGTATTCGCTGGTTGAGCTTTCGAGCAGGTTGCCGTCCGCGTCGAGCGTGGTGCGCGTCTCGCGGCGGTGCTCGGTGACCATGTTCCCGTTGGTCGTCACCGTCGATTCGGTGAAGACGCGCGAGACCGAGCCGTTTTCGTTGGTGGTTATGCCGGACTCGGTGCTGGACGACGAAGCGCTGGTGCCGGACCCGGCGTAGAGCGCGGCGGCGAGCGCGATCATTGCGACTCCGCCGGCCGCGGCGATTTGGCTGATGCTTGTTTTCATGTTGGTTTCTCCTTTCCTTGAATCCCCCTGGTTTCGGGGGAACGCCGCGTATTGTACAATCTGCATGTTAACGGATTGTCAACAAAACGCATTTTCCCGACCTGCCCGGATGCCCAATTGAAATCTACGCGGTGATTTGCTACAATACATGGGCAAATGGCCATGAAGAAACTGACAGCTGCAATCGTCCTTGCGTGGGCGTCTATCGTCGTCGCGGCGAAAGCGATGGAGCCCGTCGTGCCGGTGATGTGGCGCCGCGGCGCCGTCGAGGAGACGGCGCGGGACTTGCGCGAGATACGCGCGAAGTCGGGGCTTAGCCGCTTCTTCGTCGCCGGCCCCGGCTTCAACGAGGTCATGTATGCGCCGTTTGCGACCAACCTCTACGCCGAGATGGGGCGCGAGATCGGCGAGATCGCGCGGCTGGTCGCGCCGGACGGCGTTGAAGTGGGCTGGTGGTGCTCGCCGTCCATCCGCTACGTCTCCGGCTTCGCGCCGGTCGAGGACGCCTTCGGCGGCAAGAGCCAGGACAACAAGAAATGCCCTCTCGACCCCGCGTTCCAGACCGACTGGGCGGCGAAGGTGAAGGCCGTCGTCGCGGCGGCGCGTCCGCGCATGGTCAACGTCGAGGACGACTACACGCTTGCGTGGGGAAGGGGGCTCAACGGCGGCGGCTGTTTCTGCGAGCGCCACCTTGCGCTCTTCGCGAAGATCTACGGCAAGCCGCTTACGGCCGCCGAAATCGCCGCGGCGTTCGAGCGCCGCACCGACGAGAACCTGCCGATCCGCCGCGCTTTCGCCGCCGCGGTGCGCGAGTCGCTCGCGATCCTCGCGCGCAAGGTGCGCGCGGCCGTGGACGAGGTGGACCCCACAGTCCGCATCTGCGTCTGCGAGCCGGGTGCCAGCGCGGACAAGGACGGCGCGTCGGTCGAGTCCGTCGCGCGCGCATTCGCGGGACCTAATACCCGCCCTGCAGTCCGTCCCTCCGGCGCGATCTACGGCGCGCAGACGACGCCCGCCGACGTGCCTGGCGCGGTCGCGCACACGTTCTATACCCTTGAGCGGCTGCCGAAGGACATCGAGACCTTCTACGAGGCGGACCCGTATCCGCACAACCGCTTCTTCGCCTCTGCCGCGCAGATGGGCTCGCTGATGTCCGGCGCAGTCTTCGCCGGCGCCCAGAACGTGCTCCTCTACTGCCTCCAGTACCTGGACGATCCGTTCGAGGACTCCGGCTACGTGGACGAGTTCAACCGGCTCCGGCGGCGGCTCGAGGCGGTGGCGGAGTTCAACCGCACGCGCCGCGCGGCGCTCCGCGGCGTGCGCATCGTGTGGACTTCCGACGCCATGGCGCTCACACGCGGGCTTGGCGGCGTTCGCGACGCGCAGCTCGCGGACGAGGCGTTTGTCCTCTCGAAGTTCGGCCTGCCCTATACGACGCGCGCGGACGCCGAAGGCCCGGCGGTCCTCGCCGGCAACATCGTCGAGTCGCTTTCGGACGCGGAGATCGCGAAGCTGCTCTCCGGTGCCGTCCTCATCGATGCGCCCGCGGCAGCTTTGCTCGCGAAGCGCGGCTTCGGGCGCGATCTCGGGGCGGACGTGAAGCTCGCGGCAGGGCGGCTACCGGTCGTGCGCGAGGAGATTCTGCCGGCGGCGGGACTGACACGAAGGGGACGTGACGTCAACGCGTTCTACATCTTCAGTGCCGGGACGGAGGGAACGGTGCGCTCATTCGCGACGCTCGCGCCGCACGCCGGAACCGAGGTCTGGAGCCGGTTCTACGGCGTTGACGGGAAGGAGGTCACGCCGTCGCTTACTGTTGCCAAGAACATGCGCGGCGGGTGCGTCGCGGTGCTTGCGACGTCGCTTCTCGGCAACCGCTCCTCCGGTCTCCTCAACCTGCGCAAGCAAGAGATGTGGCGGAACCTGTTCAACCAGATTGCGCCGAACGCACTGCCGGTGGCGGCGCTCGATGCCCCGGGCATCTGGACGCTTGCGAGCGTTTCCGAGGATGGCCGCGAGATGATGGTGATGGTCGACAACCTCTCCGGCGACGTGCGCGAGGGACTTGCGTTCGCGGTTGCGGCGGAATGGCGCGGCGCGGCAGTTTCGCGGCTTGGTCCCGACGGCCGCGAGGGAGCGCCCGAGACGGTTTCCGCCCGCTGGACGCCGAAGTGCGCCTTCGCCCAGATGCAGCCGGAGTTCTTTGTCTTCGCGAAATGTGATAAAATACACACCTGTGAATTTTGAGGTCATAAAGGAGGATGTGGGCTCGGAGGCGCGGCTGGGGCGGCTCGAGACTGCGCACGGGACCGTGGACACGCCGGTGTTCATGGACGTGGGCACGCTCGGCTCGGTGAAGGCGCTCGAGCCGCGCGACCTCGCGGAGCTCGGCACCCAGGTGGTGCTCGGCAACACCTACCACCTGCTGCTGCGTCCAGGCCCCGAGGTGATCGCCGCCGCCGGCGGGCTCCACCGCTTCATGCGCTGGGACGGCCCGATCCTCACCGACTCCGGCGGCTTCCAGGTCTTCTCGCTCGCGCGGATGCGCAAGTTCACCGAGGAGGGCTGCCGCTTCAACTCCCACCTCGACGGCCACGAGTTCTTCCTCGGGCCGAAGGAGTCGATGGCGATGCAGCGCACGCTCGGCTCCGACATCGCGATGGTCTTCGACGAGTGCCTGCCGTATCCGTGCGACCGCGCGCGCGCCGAGGCGTCGGTGGCGCGCACGGTCCGCTGGGCGGAGCGCTGCCGCGGGGAGCCGCGCGCCGACGGCCAGCAGGTCTTCGGCATCGTGCAGGGCGGA
The DNA here is from genome assembly GCA_902800055.1 of uncultured bacterium. Taxonomy (GTDB): domain Bacteria; phylum Verrucomicrobiota; class Kiritimatiellia; order RFP12; family UBA1067; genus UBA1067. The sequence goes on along the minus strand of CADCCW010000014.1, from coordinate 2,646 downwards.
ATCTACGACGACATCCGCCGCCGCTGTGCCGAGGAGCTGGTGAAGATCGGCTTCGACGGCTACGCCGTGGGCGGCGTCTCGGTCGGCGAGCCGGAGGAGGAGATGTACCGCGCGGTCGAGGCGAGCGTGCCGTACCTGCCGAAGGACCGCCCGCGCTACGTGATGGGGCTCGGCGTGATGCGCCAGATGGCGGAGTGCGTCGCGCGCGGGGTGGACATGTTCGACTGCGTCATCCCCACCCGCATCGCGCGCCACGGCACCGCGATCACGCGCAGCGGCAACATCGCGATCAAGGCGGCGAAGTACGCCTTTGACCAGGGTCCGGTTGAGGAGGGCTGCGAGTGCTACTGCTGCCGCACCTTCTCGCGCTCTTACGTCCGTCACCTGCTCGCGTGCGGCGAGATCCTTGGATTGAGGCTGCTCACCATCCACAACGTCTGGGCGCTCAACCGCTTCATGGCCGACATGCGTGCGGCGATCGCCGCGGGGACGTTCGGCGAGTTCCGCCGCGAGCTCCCGCCGGCATAGCCACGAATTCACTAAACACGAAACACCAAGAAAGGAACAACCAGCAAATGAACAATAACTGCTTCATCCTCTGCGACGCCGCGCCTGCCGCGGCTCCCGACGCCGCTCCGGCCGCCGCACCCCAGCAGTCCGGCGGCATGGGCATGATGATCCCGATGCTGCTCATCCTGGCGATCTTCTACTTCATGATGATCCGCCCGCAGCAGCGTAAGGAGAAGGAGCGCCAGAAGATGATCGAGGAGCTCCGCGCCGGCGCGAAGATCATCTTCGCCGGCGGATTCATTGGCGTCATCCAGGAGGCGACCGAGAAGACCTTCAAGGTCGAGATCGCCCCCGGCGTCGCGGTTGAGGTCGCGCGCTCGAGCGTGACCGCCGTCATCCCGCCGGAGACTCCCGCGGCGAAGTAGTTCCGGATGATCAAGCGGGGGATATATGGCGTCGAGTACTTCCCGACGCGGCAGAACGACCGGCAGTCGGGCGGGCTCGGCTGCTTCGTCGCCGCGGTGGCCGCGCTGGTGCTCGTCTCGCTGGCGTGGACGCTTTTCTCGCGCCTGACCGACGGCGAGGACGAGCAGCCGCCGCGCCCCGCCGAACCCCCGCCGAAGCCGGCGGCCGTCGTCGTCGCCGAGCCTCCCGCCGTCGTCCGTCCGCCGCCGCCACCGCCGCCGGACGAGGAGTTGCGGACCGACTTCGGCAAGCGTCCGCCGCAGGTGCGCAACCTGCTCATGCGTCTGGAGGAGGCGGAAAGCAAGTCGGACGTGGAGATGGCGATAACCACCATCGAGGCGCTGCGCGCCCTGCCGGGCTCGCCGGCGGCGGACCTCGACGACTCGCTCGCCCGCCGCCTCGGCGCGCTCAATCTGCGGCGGCTCTTTGAGCTCAAGAGCGCCCAGTGGGTGAAGCAGGTGGAGGTGAAGCGCGGCGACTCCGCCTCGCGCATTGCCGCCGAGAACGGCTCCACCCTCGCCTCGCTGGCGCGGCTCAACGGCGGACGCGACATCTCCAAGCTGCTCGTGGGCGAGAAGGTGAACGTGATGGACCATCCGAGGTTCAGGATGGTGCTGCACCGGCGCACTAGGCTCGCCGACCTTTCGCTCAACGGCAAGTTCTTCCGCCGCTATGACCTCGAAGGCGACGTGGCCGGCTCGCCGGGCGCATACGAGGTGAAGCTGCCCGTTCGGGCTTTCTGGAGCTCGATTGGCGCCGGCTTCAAGGGCGTCGACCGCGCGGAGATCGAGACGCTCATCCCCAAAGGCGCGTCGGTCATCATTTCCGAGCTGTAGCGGGGCGAGGGAACGGAATGCGCATCACCGGCGGAGAGTTCGGCGGCAGGCGGCTCAAGGTGCCGCGGTCGGACGCGGTGCGCCCTACCCAGGACAGCGTGCGCGAGGCGCTTTTCTCCATACTTGGCGCGGCAGTCTCGGGCGCTGACTTCCTCGACCTCTTCGCCGGCTCGGGCGCGGTGGGCCTTGAGGCGCTCTCGCGCGGCGCGAAGTCCGCGACGTTCGTCGAGCTGAACCGCCGCCATATCGCCGTCGTCCGTGAAAACGCCGCGGCGCTGGCGGTCGGGGAAAGGGCGCGCTTCGTCGCCGCCGACTGCGCGCGCTACCTTGGTGCGTATTCCGGCGACGGCTTCGACATCGTCTTCTCCGATCCGCCCTACGCGCTCGCGGAGGAGATCGGGTTTGCTTCCGCCCTCGCCGCCGCCGCGGAACGCGGCGTCGTGCGCCCGGGCGGGCTCTTCGTCGGCGAGATGTCCGCGGCGCAGCGTCCAGAGGACATGCTCGGCTGGGAGCTGGTGCGCGACCGCACCTACGGCCGCACCCGCCTCGTGATCTGGCGCCGCTTCCCGCGCCCATAATTTTTTGCATTTTCCCCCTTGCGCGCGGGGGGCAAAATTTGATATACTACACATCTGTTCGCCTTTGAAGGGCGGGCGTTGCTCTTTGAATGGCGAGTTTGAGGCGTGTCTCTGGAAGAGACACGGAACGATAGATGTTTGTGCGAAGGGCATGAAACAAAAACTCAAGATCTTTTTCTGAGAGTTTGATTCTGGCTCAGAACGAACGCTGGTAGCGTGGATTAGGCATGCAAGTCGAACGGGATCGCTGGGTTAGC